>NZ_JBDZDP010000079.1:0-1046 GCF_040044995.1 Xanthobacter pollutisoli | reverse complement strand
GGCTCAATTAGCATTAGCTATGCACGCAGGTCTAACACTCAGCATTCCCCCGGCTGCGGCGAGGACCGCGCGGGGTGAAGGAGCGCGCGGGAGGACGGCGAGGTGATACCACCGCAGGTAGCTGTCGAGATATTTGGTGGCGATCCCGCGGTGGCGGCGGAGAAAGTCCTTGAGGCGCTCATGGCGGCTGTTGACCGTCTGAATGTGGAGATCGCCACGCATCCGTTCGCCAGCGGTCTGATTGAGGGCTTCGTGACTGACGCCCAGCGCGGCGGCGCAAGGCGGATAGCTGGTGCAGCCGTCGGTGACCAGCAGGGCGTCCTTGCCAAGAACGGGCCGAAGAACGGCTTCGATCGCGGCGGCGCAGACAGAAGGCAATACGGCGCTGACTGTGGAGCCGGATCGGTCGGCGGCGACCAGGACGGGAACCAGTTCGTCCGACAGCCCTCGCTTGGACGCCTTGCCACCGCGCTTGCGGGGTTTGCGATCGAGGTTCCGCTCGCCCTTGCGGCTGGCCAGCACAAAGGTCTCATCGGCCTCAACAATGCCGCGCAGTCTGACAACTCCGCTGCTCACCGCACGCAGGAAACGATGTCGCCACCGAAAGGCCGTGCTGCCGGCGACGCCGCAGCGCTGGGCCGAGGCCGCCACCGTCTCACCCTTGCTCATCGAAGCGCCGAATTCCGTCCAGCGCTCCTTGTGCCGCAACCGGGCCAGCGGCGTCCCGGTCAGGCAGTTGAACGTCTTGCCGCAGCCCCGGCAGAAATAGCGACGCAGACCGTTGGACCGACCTCGAATGACCGCCCCTTCCGCCGTGCAGTGAGGGCAGCGCCGCTCCACCCCGATCCGCTCTTCGAACAGGCCGACGACGGCTTCCAGAGACGGTTGCCCCGCCAGCGCCCGGCCGGCTTCCACACGCTGCTCCGCCGAGAGGTCGTCGATCTGCGAAAGCCACGCCATGTAGTCTTGCCGGTCCATCTTCGCCTCCTGCGTGCAGACCGCCAGCCTACCAAATCGGATCATGCATAGCTAATGCGAATTGAGCC
>NZ_JBDZDP010000078.1:0-1053 GCF_040044995.1 Xanthobacter pollutisoli | reverse complement strand
CCTAGAGCGTTTCATGTTTTGATTGAAGCGTATCCTGCGTTAGCGATGTAGTTTGAGCATTCGGCGGGCTGGATGCGGTGGACGAGGTCTCCGATGTGGCGCCACGTGTCTTCGACGGTGCGCTTCTGAGCAGTGCGCATCCAGTGTTTGATCTTAGCGAAGGCCTGCTCGATGGGATTGAGGTCGGGCGAATAAGGCGGCAGGAACCAGAGCCTGGCTCCGGCCGCCTTGATGAGTTGGCGGACAGCCACGGATTTGTGGCTGCCGAGATTGTCCATGATGACGATGTCGCCCGCCTTCAGCGTCGGCACGAGCACCTGCTCCACATAGGCGCGGAAGCACGGGCCGTTGATTGGGCCGTCGAAGACACATGGCGCGGTGAGAGCATCGGCGCGCAAGGCTCCGAGGAAGGTCAGGGTGCGCCAATGGCCATGGGGCGCAAAGCCCCTGAGGCGCTTGCCCTTCTGTCCCCAGCCGTAAAGCGGGGCCATGTTGGTCTTAATCCAGGTCTCATCGATGAAGACGAGCCTGTTCGGGTCGAGCCTCTTCTGCCATGTGCGCCAGCGCTGGCGGCGACGCGCGATGTCGACCCTGGCCTGCTCAAGGGCGAATACGGTTTTTTTTGAAGCGCAGTCCCTCGCGGCGCAAGAACCGCCAGATCGCGTCATGGGAAGCGACGATCCCGTGCGCGGCCAGTTCCGCCTTCAGGGCGTGCAGCGTCAGGTTCTGGTTCTCCTCGATCCGCTCCGCGATGAAGGCGCGATGCGGCTCCAAAATGCGCTTGCGGTGGCCGCCCATCTGGCCCGGCGCCACCGAGCCCGTCGCACGGTGGCGCTGCGCCCACTTCACCACCGAAGAGACCGCAACCCCGAACCGGGCTGCAACGGCGCGGCTCGTCTCGCCAGAGAGAACCGCTGCAACGACGCGCTCACGCAGATCAGTCGAGAGAGGTCGGACCATCAGATGCTGGCCTCCGCCCAGCCAGCATCTTGAATCACAATCCTGCCCTACCGGGAATCCCAAACGATTCAATCAAGCTCGGAAACGCTCTAG
>NZ_JBDZDP010000077.1:0-1054 GCF_040044995.1 Xanthobacter pollutisoli | reverse complement strand
CTAGATGTTCAGTCCCGGCATTTGCTGGATTGGATCGAGGATGAATCTCTCTGGCTCTGAAGTCCAGCATTTGCAGATGAACTCGTAGGGCGTGAGGCCTTTGAGTGTCTTGAGCCTGCGGCCGAAGTTGTAGGCGGCGACGAAGTCGGCGAGGTGGCGTTCGAGCTGCGCATGATCGTCGTAATGGTAACGTTTGACGGTCGCGTCCTTGATCGTGCGGTTCATCCGCTCGACCTGGCCGTTCGTCCAGGGGTGCTTCGGCTTGGTGGTCCTGTGGTCGATACCAGCTTTGGCGCAGGCGAGTTCGAAGGCGTGGGCGCGGAACAGCTCTCCGTTCGCCATCGCCTCCTTGATCAGCGGCACCGCCGAGCCGCCAGCGCCGGGTGTCGTGAAGTGGATGCCGTTGTCGGTCAACACGGTGTGGATCTTGTAGGGGACCGCTTCGATCAACCGCCGGAGGAAGTCGCCAGCCGTCCGCTGCTTGGCTTCTCGATGAAGCTCGACGAAGGCGAACTTGCTGGTCCGGTCGATGGCGACGAACATGTAGAGCCTGCCCTCGGCGGTGCGCACTTCGGCGAGGTCGATGTGGAAGAAGCCGATCGGGTAGCTCTTGAACTTCGTCTTCGCAATCGTCTCGCCTTCGACCTCGGGCAGGCGGCTGATGCCGTGGCGTTGCAGGCAGCGATGCAGCGACGAGCGTGTCAGGCTCGGGATGGTCGGCTGCAGGGCGTAAAGGCAGTCGTCGAGCGGCAGCAATGTGTGCTTCCGAAAGGCGACGATCACCGCCTCCTCCTCGATCGTCAGCACCGTTGAGGTCGGGTTCTTCGGCCCCGTCGGCACATCGGCGACCGAGGTGCGACCCTTCCACTTCGCAACCGTCTTCTGATTGATGCCGTAGCGCTTCGCCAGCGCCCTCAGGCTCTCTTGACTATGCTGTATCGCTCGACGGACCGCCGCTGTCGTCGTGGCGCTCCCGTGGTGAATCTGGCCCATAGCGCATCCCTCGATTCATGCGTCGAGATTGCACCATCAAAGCCCGGGATCAAACATCTAG
>NZ_JBDZDP010000076.1:0-1073 GCF_040044995.1 Xanthobacter pollutisoli | reverse complement strand
ACTGTGTAGCATAGGTGGGAGGCTTTGAAGCATTGGCGCCAGCCGGTGTGGAGCCATAGGTGAAATACCACCCTGTTGTTTTCTGATGTCTAACCTCGTTCCGTAAGCCGGAACAGGGACCCTCTGTGGCGGGTAGTTTGACTGGGGCGGTCGCCTCCTAAAGAGTAACGGAGGCGCGCGATGGTGGGCTCAGGCCGGTTGGAAACCGGCTGTTAGAGTGCAATGGCATAAGCCCGCCTGACTGCGAGACTGACAAGTCGAGCAGAGACGAAAGTCGGTCATAGTGATCCGGTGGTCCCTCGTGGACGGGCCATCGCTCAACGAATAAAAGGTACGCCGGGGATAACAGGCTGATGATTCCCAAGAGTCCATATCGACGGGGTTGTTTGGCACCTCGATGTCGACTCATCACATCCTGGGGCTGGAGCAGGTCCCAAGGGTTTGGCTGTTCGCCAATTAAAGTGGTACGTGAGTTGGGTTCAGAACGTCGCGAGACAGTTTGGTCCCTATCTGCCGTGGGCGTCGAAATTTGAGAGGAGTTGACCCTAGTACGAGAGGACCGGGTTGAACGTACCTCTGGTGTACCTGTCGTCGTGCCAACGGCGCAGCAGGGTAGCTATGTACGGACGGGATAACCGCTGAAAGCATCTAAGCGGGAAGCCTCCCTCAAGATAAGATTTCATAGGACGGTCGGAGACCACGACCTTGATAGATCGGATGTGGAAGTGCGGTAACGCATGGAGCTAACCGATACTAATTGTCCTATTCGCGCTTTGAGAGTCTCACACCATCAATGACAATCCTGGGTCACCAGCGAAACGTCAGCGACGGCGTGGATGATACAAGTCGAACGCCAGAACATACCTTCACATCACCAGCGCCCGAATGGTCCGGGCTGCTGGCAGACAAGGTGCATCGATTTTAAAACCCGTCACAATGCAGATTGCGACGGGGCCACCCAAGCCCAAACCCCGCATCCGCCCGCTTCATTGCCTGGTGGCTATAGCGTCGGTGTCCCACCCGATCCCATCCCGAACTCGGCCGTGAAACCCGACTGCGCCAATGGTAATATC
>NZ_JBDZDP010000075.1:0-1109 GCF_040044995.1 Xanthobacter pollutisoli | reverse complement strand
GTACACCCACAGCCGCCCGGTCGCGGTCTTGCCACGGCCGGGGTCGAGCACCGGCACCGGCGTGTCGTCGGCGTGGATCTTGTCGGCCTTGAGCACCTCGTCACGGATACGGCTGACCACCGGGTCGAGCAGTGCTGCAGCTTGCCCGGCCCAGCCCGCGAGCGTCGAGCGGTCGATCTCGAGCCCCTGCGCGGCCATCATCTCGGCCTGGCGGTACAACGGCAGATGGTGGTCGAACTTGGAGACGACGACGTGCGCCAGCGTCGCGAAGGTCGCCTTGCCCCGCGCCACAGCGCTGACCGGCGCGGGTGCCTGGACGATCTTCTCGCAAGACCGGCAGCTGTATTTGGGGCGGACGTTGCGCACGACCCGCCAGCGCACCGGCACGATGTCGAGCATCTCGTGCGCGTCCACGCCCAGCCGGCGCAGCGCACCACCGCAGTCCGGGCAGGTGCAGATACCGGACGCCGGCTCGTGGACGACCTCCTCGCGCGGCAGATGCTCCGGCAGACTGCGGACCGGTGCCAGGCGCGGCGCTACTCCAGGCGCCGCAGTCTCGACTTCGGAAACATCCCGCTCCGTTTCCAGCTCTTCCAGCGCCAGCTCGAGCTGTTCGATCTCGCGGCCCAACTTCTCGGAGGAGGCACCGAACTGCATCCGCCGCAGTCGGGCGATCTGCCCGCGCAACGTGTCGATGAGCAGATCGCGGGCGGCGAGCGCGGCATTCGCCCGGGCGAGCGATGCCTCCAGCGCGGCGATCCGCGCGGTGGCATCAGCAGGGGAAACAGGCGCTTCCAGCACCCGCATTTCATAACAGATCACGCATCGACGGGCGAGAAAAAGCGTCGCAAAACCGCCGTTTTCACCCCGCCAGCGTCGGCGTGAACGTCCGCTCTGGGCGACGCCAGTCGATGCCCTCCAGCAGCATCGACAATTGTGCCGGCGTCAGCGTCACCGTGCCCGTCGCGGTCACCGGCCAGACGAACCGACCCCGGTCGAGCCGCTTGGAGAACAGGCACAGGCCTTGCCCATCGAGCCACAGCAGCTTGACCAGATGACCCCGCTTGCCCCGGAACGCGAACAACGCGCCCGAGTGCGGGTTCTGGGCC
>NZ_JBDZDP010000074.1:0-1161 GCF_040044995.1 Xanthobacter pollutisoli | reverse complement strand
AAATCGATGCCGTGATGGTGTCGGTTTGGACGAACGACCGTAAGGGTCGGCCGCAAGGCCGGCGCGAACGAGCGTCTTTCCAGATCGGCTTCAATCACTAATGGATTGCGAGACAAGCTGAGCGCGCAAGCGTTCGGTGGAGACGCATATCCGACAATCTGGCTGAGATTATAATCATCCGCACCAGGAGGGCGTTCCGCAAGGACGCCTGGTAGAACCACGCTGCACTGCTCTGCCGAGTTTCGTGTCGCCGCCCGATGGGCGTCGATCCAGTGTTGTCGTTGGTGGTGTGGACTCTCAAGCGTGAGGTAAGGGCAATTCGTGGATGCCTTGGCATGTACAGGCGATGAAGGACGTGGCACGCTGCGATAAGCGTCGGTGAGCTGTGAGCAAGCTTTGACCCGACGATTTCCGAATGGGGAAACCCACCTATCCGATTAATCCTACCGGAGCCGAACGACGACACGCGAAAGCGTGCCGCCGAGCGGCTCAGCTAGGGTTAGTCGGGAACAGGTATCACTTAGCTGAATAAAATAGGCTTCGTGAAGCGAACCCGGTGAACTGAAACATCTCAGTAGCTGGAGGAAAAGACATCAACCGAGATTCCGTTAGTAGTGGCGAGCGAACGCGGACCAGGCCAGTGCCGTTTATTCAACTAGCAGAAGCTTCTGGAAAGGAGCGCCATAGCGGGTGACAGCCCCGTATGCGAAAGTGATGTAAACGGACTCGAGTAGGGCGGAACACGTGTAATTCTGTCTGAACATAGGGGGACCACCCTCTAAGCCTAAATACTCGTACATGACCGATAGCGAACTAGTACCGTGAGGGAAAGGTGAAAAGCACCCCGATGAGGGGAGTGAAACAGTACCTGAAACGGATTGCCTACAAGCAGTTGGAGGGTCCTTGAGGCCTGACAGCGTACCTCTTGCATAATGGGTCTGTGACTTAATGTTTCAAGCAAGCTTAAGCCGTTAGGTGTAGGCGCAGCGAAAGCGAGTCTGAATAGGGCGAATGAGTTTGAAGTATTAGACCCGAAACCCGGCGATCTAGGCATGACCAGGATGAAGGTGCAGTAACATGCACTGGAGGTCCGAACCGATTAACGTTGAAAAGTTACCGGATGAGTTGTGTTTAGGGGTGAAAGGCCAATCAAGCCGGGAA
>NZ_JBDZDP010000073.1:0-1233 GCF_040044995.1 Xanthobacter pollutisoli | reverse complement strand
TGACGAACTGCTGGACCAGTTGCTGGCCGGTGCCGATCCCAAGACGGCCTTCGACACCAATGGCCTGCTCGACGATCTGAAGAAGGCGCTGGCCGAGCGCGCCCTGAACGCCGAGATGGACCATCACCTGGCGGGCGAGGAGGCCGGCAACAGCCGCAACGGCTATGGCCGCAAGACCGTCACCACCGAGACCGGCCGGATCGAGCTGGAGATCCCGCGGGACCGTCAGGCGACGTTCGATCCCCAGCTCATCGCCAAGTACCAGCGGCGCTTCCCCGGCTTCGACGACAAGATCGTGTCCATGTATGCCCGGGGCATGAGCGCCCGGGAGATCGTCGGGCATCTGCGCGAGCTCTATGGTATCGAGGTCTCGCCTGATCTCGTCAGCGTCGTCACCGACGCCGTCCTGGAGGAGATCGCCGCGTGGCAGGCCCGGCCGCTCGAGCCGGTCTATCCCCTGGTGTTTTTCGATGCCCTGCGGGTCAAGGTGCGCGACGAGGGCATCGTCCGCAACAAGGCGGTCCACATCGCGCTCGGCGTGCGCGCCGATGGCGCCAAGGAGATCCTCGGCCTGTGGCTGGAGCAGAACGAGGGCGCCAAGTTCTGGCTGCGCGTTATGAACGAGCTTCGGAACCGCGGCGTCGAGGACCTGCTGCTGGCCGTCGTCGACGGCCTGAAGGGCTTTCCCGACGCGATCCGGGCGGTGTTCCCCGAAGCGGTGGTCCAGACCTGCATCGTCCACCTGCTGCGCCACAGCCTCGACTTCGTATCGTACAAGGACCGCAAGGCTGTCGCCGCGGCGCTGAAGGACATCTATCGAGCCGTGGATGCGGCCGCCGGCGAGGCGGCGCTCACGGCCTTCGAGGACACGGCCTGGGGCCGGCGCTATCCGGCCATCGCCCAGAGCTGGCGGCGGGCCTGGAGCGAGGTCGTGCCGTTCTATGCCTTCCCCGCCGAGGTGCGCCGCATCCTCTACACCACGAACGCCATCGAGGCGCTCAACGCCAAGCTGCGCCGCGCCGTGCGGGCCAGGGGACACTTCCCCACGGACGATGCTGCCCTGAAGCTCCTCTTCCTGGTCTTGAACCGCGCCGAAAAGGAGTGGAAGATGGCGCCTCGTGAATGGGCGATGGCAAAGGCGCAGTTCGCCGTCATCTTCGGCGAGCGCTTCACAAAGGCCATGGCGGCCTGATCTTCAACCCGCCGCCCCCACACGAAATTCCTGACACTCCC
>NZ_JBDZDP010000072.1:0-1269 GCF_040044995.1 Xanthobacter pollutisoli | reverse complement strand
CGACGTGATCGTGCCGGACACCGGCCCGCTGATCCATCTGGCCCAGACCGATGCCCTGCACCTGCTCCACCAGATCGGCGGGCGTGTAGTGGTGGCCGATATGGTCGCGTTCGAGGCGACGCAGGACATGACCAAGCCCGGAGCGCAGGAGATACAGGACTGGCTCGATGCGGGGCAGAGGCCTGACAGCAACGCGCCGGTGCTGGTCGCCTCGACCGAGATCGGCAGGCTGTTTGCTAAGGCTCGCACCGTCGATCCCACCACACGCGCCAAGGATTCCGGCGAACTGGCAATCATGCAGTGGCTGGGAAGCTATGTGGACTACCATAGCGATGCCAGCATCCTCATCGTCTATGAGAACGGCAAGATTCCGCGCTTCGTCCGCGAAACGGGGCTGGATATGGCAACGGACGTACTGACCACGCGCGCCTTTCTCGAACTAGCCGAGCGGCGCGGGATCGTAAGCAGCGCGGAGGACGTATGGCAGCGCATCGTTGACGTGGCTCCCACCGCCAATCCCCAAGTCGCTACCATGTCGATCCGAAAGCCGAAACAAGATCGCGACACCTGACCATCGTCCCGAAAACGATGGTATTCTGGGAATGGCGGGCTCCGTACCATTCGCACCAGTCAGCAATGATTAGGGTGTCTTTTTAAGTGGCATTCGACGATCCCATGCCGTGCGCTGATCTTCCTGCGCGGCTAAAGTTGGAACATTGCTGGCCTTGCGAATGGCATCTGACAGTAGGGCGCGTTGGTACGGCTCCTGTGTAAATTCAGTGGCTGGCCGGGTAAACTGCGTCCCGTATATTTGCGGACGACCGCTGTGTTGAAGATAGCGGTCGAGGGTTGCCGCTCCGATCCACGTCGCGTCTGGGCGTCCGCGTGCAATCGCGATCATCGCCAGTGCGTGTGCCCTCATAAAATCATCGGGCTTATCACCATGCTGAAAAACAAACGCTGCATGATAAAAATCATCGCCGCTCGACAATTGCCCACTATCTAGCAGTGCTTGCGTCTGTTCTCGCCGGGCGCGATCGGCAGGGGAGACGACTTTCCAATCGATGTGCGCCGGATCGAGGCGGTCGGCTTGATCAGCATCGAAGATGGCCGTCATAGCGGCGCTGGTCGATCGGACCATGTCAGGGATATACCCTCGATCAACCTGCCAGGGACCTAACCTGGTCCGTGACGCCATCCGGGTCAATTCATATCGTGTTGAATTGAAGGCTGCCCACTGCATGCTGGCGTGACCCGAGTCACTTACAT
>NZ_JBDZDP010000071.1:0-1343 GCF_040044995.1 Xanthobacter pollutisoli | reverse complement strand
GAGATGGGGTATTCGGTCCTGATCTCTTGAGCCGTTTGCGGCGTTCCGCGGCGAAGAGGACGATCGGGGCCTGAACCCAGCGCCGGGAGGTCCCCATGGTGTACGTCGGCCTTGATGTCTCTCTGAACTCCGTAGCCGTCTGTGTCATCGACCGGGAAGGTCACATCCTGAAGGAGGCGAGCGTGGCGTCGGAGGCGTCCGCCATCTCGCGGTGTCTCCAGCCCTGGCGGGATCGGATTGCGAAGATTGGGCTTGAGGCTGGGCCGATGTCGGAATGGCTGACTGCGGGCTTGGCGGAGCGCGGTTTCCCGGCCATCAGTCTGGAGGCGCGGCAGGTGAAGGCGGCGTTGTCGGCGATGCCCGTCAAGACCGATCGGAACGACGCGCGCGGCATTGCCCAGGTGGTCAGGGCTGGCTGGTACAAGGTCGTGCACGTGAAGAGCATCGGCAGCCAGCATGCCCGAACGTTGGTGGCGGCGCGCAAGCACCTGATTCGCTCCATTGCCGCATCAGAGCAGACACTTCGCGGATTGCTCCGTCCCTTCGGCTTGAAGGTTGGCATCGTGTCGCGGGCCGGATTTGCCTCCCGTGTCCGAGATCTGGTTGGAAACAACGTCATCCTGGCTGAGGTGATGGCTCCCCTATTGGCAGCCCGGGAAGCACTGATGCAGGAGTACCAGCGCCTTCACCGCCTGGTCGTCCAGGCTGTCCGGAATGATGCGGTCTGCCGCCTGTTGATGACCATGCCCGGGATCGGGCCGGTTTCCGCCCTGACATTCAGAGCAACGATCGATGCGCCCGAGCGTTTCGCCCGCTCCCGGTCCGTCGGGGCCTATCTCGGGCTCACACCTCGGCGGTATCAATCGGGCGAGATCGATCGGACCGGACGGATCACCAAAGTGGGCGACGGGGAGACACGAACTGCGCTGTTCGAGGCCGCCAACGTCATCCTGCGACCGAGCACACGCTGGTCACCGATGAAGGCCTGGGCGGTGCGCATCGCTCAGCGTCAGGGAAGCAAGCGGGCGAAGGTCGCTCTGGCTCGCAAGATGGCGGTCGTTCTTCACAGCATGTGGCGGAACGGCACGGAATTCCGATGGACTGCGGCTGCGGCGTGATCGACCCGGCTGTGGTTCCCTGAACGCCCGTCGCGGGGCGTGGGATGATTGAGTTCGCATGATCTGTCGTCGCAGCCGCTGACGCGGCCGAGCACGCCGAAGAGCTTGAACCGGTCATTCCATCGAACACCATCATGTGGCGATCCTCGACCACGGACAGAAGCAAAGAACCCGCGACGTGCCATCATCGGGGTTGACGACACCGGACCGAATACAGAAGCAGAT
>NZ_JBDZDP010000070.1:0-1409 GCF_040044995.1 Xanthobacter pollutisoli | reverse complement strand
TCAAGGTGAATCCCAGGGCCTCGCAGGTTGCGGCGGCCGCATCCATGTTCCGCAGGGTGTTGATCACCACGTGGTCGAGTGCGGCCACCGTTTGCCTCCTCAGGCCGCGGCGGGGATCATGTAGACCCCGCGCCCGCTGGCCAGCAGCTTGCCAGCCTCGTCCAGGATCTGCGCCTCGGCGACGCAGAGCTGGCCGCCGAACTTGATGACCTTGCCGACGCACACCAGGTCGTGCTGCATGGCCGCGCGGTGGTAGTCCACCCGCAGGTCCACGGTGGGCACGCCGCGGCCGGTCCTGGACACCAGGGCCCAGTCGGCGGTCAGGTCCACGAGGGTCGCGAGGATGCCGCCGTGGGTATAGCCGCGGTCGGCGTTCACCACCCATTCCGGCCGCCACTTGGCGCGCAGGCGGATGCTGCCCTCGCCGACCTCCTCCACGGTGAGGCCGAGCCACTGGTGGAACGGGCCACGCAGCAGCATGGCCTCCACCTTCTCCTTGGTGAGGGGGGTATCGCTCATGGTGCGGCCTTTCAGGGGGTGACGACGATCTTGCCCATGACCTCGCGGTCACGGATCATGCGCAGGCCCTCGGCGGCCTCTTCCAGCGGCAGCACCTTGTCCACCACCGGCTTCAGCGTGCCCTCCTGGATCATGTCCATGAGCGCCGACAGATTGTCGTGGTAGAAGCTGTTGGAGCCGATGACCTTGAGCTCGAAGCTCCAGATGTAGCGCAGGTCTTCCTTGGGATCGTGGCCGGCGGTGGCGCCGCACACCAGGATGGTGCCGCCGCGCTTGACGCACTTCAGGGAGGGCGCCCAGGTGTCGCCGCCGGTGAAGTTCACCACCACGTCGACGCCGCCGCCGTAGCCGCGCCGCTCGGGCTTGCCGTACTGCTGGATGGCCCACTTGGAGAAGTCGGTCTCGCGGTAGTTGACCACGTGGTCGGCGCCCAGTTCCTTGAGGCGGGCCATCTTGTCGTCGGATCCGGCGCAGGCGATGACCTCGCAGCCCATCTGCTTGGCCAGCATGACGCAGCCGGTGCCGACGCCGCCCGAGGCGCCGAGGATGAGCACCTTGTCGCCCTTCTTCACCGTGTTGTGGGTGACGAGCATGCGGTGCGCGGTGCCGTAGGCGACGGGCAGCGAGGCGGCGTCCACGAAGCTGACGTCGGGCGGCATCCTGATGAGCTGGCCGGCGGTGACCGCGCAATACTGCGCCATGCCGCCGTCGAGCATCTCGCCCATCAGCCCCTTGCCGGGGTTGAGCGGATTGACGAGGACGCGGTCGCCCACCGCCCAGCCGGTGACGCCCTCGCCCAGCTCGACGATCTCGCCGGCCATGTCGAGGCCGATGATGACCGGCAGGGGCACCTTGATGCCGGGCATGCCCTTCACCGTGAACACGTCGTG
>NZ_JBDZDP010000069.1:0-1523 GCF_040044995.1 Xanthobacter pollutisoli | reverse complement strand
TCACCTGTTGAGGAGGAGGGGCTGGGGTGCGCCGGGCGGGACGCCGATGGTGCCCTTGAGCTTGGCGCGCAGTTCCTCGGCGACGGTGTGGGCGTCCACGTTGTCGCGGATGATCTGCGGGCGGATGAAGATGATGAGCTCGGTGCGCTTCACCGTGCCGTTGGTATGGGCGAAGGCGTCGCCCACCCCGGGGATGGAATCGAGGATCGGCACGCCCTGACGGATGCCGTCCCGCCGCTCGCTGATCAGCCCCGCCAGAAGCACCGTCTGACCGCTCGCCACCGCGATGGTGCTCTTCACCTTGCGCTGCGACACCGTCGGCGTCAGCGTGCTGCTGTTGCTCCCCGAGCTCCCCGTCGTGGTGTTCTGCACCACGTTGGAGATCTCCTGCTCGATGTCGAGCCGCACCTGGCCGTTCACGTTCACCCGCGGCACCACGTGCAGGATGATGCCGGTGTTCTTGTACTCGATGGTGTTCACCACCGTGTTGGACGAGGTCAGCACCGTCGCGCTGCCGGTGGACACCGGCACCTCGTCGCCCACCTGAAGCGTCGCCCGCTGGTTGTCCACCACAACCACCGAGGGGTTGGACAGCACCTTCACGTCGGTCACCGTGTGCAGCGCGTCGAGGATCATCCGCGGCTGGTTCTCCCGCCCCACGAGAAGGTTGAAGCCCGGCAGCACGCGGTTGATGGCTTGGTCGGTGATCGCCCCCGACAGGGTGTTCATCACCGAGCCGTTGTTGGTCCCAAGCCCCAGGTCCTTGCTGGTGAGGTAGAACTGCACGCCGTAGGCCAGCGTGTCGTTCAGCGTCACCTCGGCCACCGTCGCCTCGATGGCCACCTGCAGCTGCTGCTGGTCGAGCTGGGCGATGGTGCGCTCGATGATGCGGTAGTTCTCCTGGCTGGCGAAGATGAGCAGCGAGTTGTTCACCGTGTCGGGGGTGATGCGCACCCCCGGCAGCAGCGCCCCGCCGCCGCCCGCCCCGGCCGAGGCGTCGCCCTCCACCGCTGGCGGCTGTGCCGGCGGGGGCACGCCGAGGCGCTGGGTCACGCTCATCTCGCCCGATCCCCCGCCGGTGCCGCCGGAGCCCGCGCCGCCGGAGCCGGCCTGGCCGCCGCCGGTGGTGAGCGAGGTGCCGCCGCCCGGCGCGATCTGGCTCTGCGCCTGGTCGAGGCCGGAGGAGGCGCCGCTGCCGAGGAACAGGTCGTTCAGCACCTTGGCCATCTGGCGCGCCTCGCCGTAGCGCAGGCGGTAGACGCGGACCGCGGTGGTGGTGTCGGCCCGGTCGAGGCGGCTGATCCAGCTGGCGGCGGTGCGCAGCAGCTCGGGCTTCCTGGCCACCACCATGATGGCGTTCTGGCGGGCGATGGCCTGGAACTTGACGAGGTTCTGGCTCAGCCCGTTCTCGCCGGAATCCAGCAGCTTCTCGAGCTCGGCGATGACCGGCTCGGGGCCGGAGTTGCGCACCGGATAGATGCCCACCGACTGGCCGCGCATCCAGTCGGCGTCGAAGGAGAGGG
>NZ_JBDZDP010000068.1:0-1563 GCF_040044995.1 Xanthobacter pollutisoli | reverse complement strand
GAGGCTGTGTGAAAACCCCTGATTATGCTATGTTTAGGCACTGCTTCGGAGGTGCCAGATGGGACGTTTTGTCGAGGCTGCCGACCGTCATCAGGCGAGCTTTCTGCCCGCTTGTTTGGAGGACTATGTCGATCCCGACAATCCGGTCCGCATCATCGATGCCTTTGTCGATGAACTCGATCTTGCCGAGCTCGGTTTTGCCCGGGTGCAGCCGGCATTGACCGGCAGGCCCGGCTACGCACCGGGCACGATGCTCAAGCTTTATGTCTATGGATACCTGCATCAGCTGACCTCGAGCCGGAAGCTGGAGCGCGAGGCGGGCCGCAACATCGAACTGATGTGGCTGACCGGCAAGCTGGCACCCGACTTCAAGACGATCGCGGACTTCCGCCATGACAATGCCAGCGCGATCCAGATCGCGTGCCAGCGCTTCGTCGCCATCTGTCGTGCACTGGGTCTCGTCGGTGGCGGCATGGTCGCAATCGACGGATCACGCCTGCGCGCGGTGAACACGCACGAGAAGA
This sequence comes from Xanthobacter pollutisoli, assembly GCF_040044995.1. Lineage (NCBI taxonomy): Bacteria > Pseudomonadati > Pseudomonadota > Alphaproteobacteria > Hyphomicrobiales > Xanthobacteraceae > Xanthobacter > Xanthobacter pollutisoli. The sequence continues at coordinate 1,039 of NZ_JBDZDP010000068.1, read as the reverse complement.
ATTATACCAAGGGGAAGCTTGCGCGGCGCAAGGCCCATGTCGAGGAGAGCATCGCGCGCTATCTCGCCGAGCTTGAGGAGACCGACAGGGCGGAGACGGGCCCGGCCACTCCCAGGATCCATCACCTGACCGAGCGACTGGTGTCGCTGCGCGGGCGCCTTAGCGAACTCGAGGTGATCGGCCGGCAGTTGGAAGCCTCCCCCGATGAGCAGATATCGCTGACCGATCCGGATGCCCGCGCCATGGCAACCGGCAGCGATCATCGCGGCGTGGTCGGTTACAATGTTCAGGCAGCCGTCGATACTCGGCACCACATCATCGTCGCCAATGCGGTGACCAACCGCGGTCATGACCGCTCGCATCTGCTGGAGATGGCCACGGCCGCACAGGCCGAGACCGGCGCTACCGAGATGATCGTTCTTGCCGATCGTGGATACTATGAGGGCGAGCAGATCCGCGCCTGCGCCGAAGCTGGCATCATCCCGATGGTGCCCAAGCCCAACAATCACCGGCTCAGGCGCGCGGCTTCTGGGGCAAGGCTATGTTCGTGCATGAGCCGCAGACCGACACCTATCGCTGCCCCGCCGATCAACAGCTGCAGAAACGCTTTGCCCGGGTGGAGGGCGGCAAGCTCATAAGCGTCTACTTCAACCAGAAGGCCTGCAGCGCCTGCCCGTCGCGTCCCCTGTGCACGGCCGGCAAGGAGAAGCGCATCCGCCGATGGGAGCATGAGGCTGTGCTTGATGAGATGGAGCGCAGGCTTCAAGCGATGCCTGACGCAATGGCGGTCCGCCGCTGTACCGTCGAGCACGTCTTCGGCACCATCAAGGGCTGGATGGGTGCGACCCACTTCCGAACGCGCGGCCTCAAGCACGTCGCCACCGAAGCCAGCCTGGCGATACTGGCTTACAACATGAAGCGCGCCATTGCCGTTGCCGGCGTGGCCTCGACCCTCAAGGCGATAGCCGGGTGACCGGACCCGACGCGCGCCGTAGCAACAACCTGCGCGACGATCCATACTGAGTTCTCACACAGCCTC
>NZ_JBDZDP010000067.1:0-1598 GCF_040044995.1 Xanthobacter pollutisoli | reverse complement strand
GCCCTCCTAATCGGTCGTATTTCCACTGCTCTTGCGGACATCGTCGTTCATCCTTCCCGATGCGAGAATATACTATGCTGTTCGCCACGGCACGCCTCCGCTCGCGGGCTTCGAGTTCCGATGCGCCTTGCACTCCTCCGCGCTCTGCGACGGGGTGTTCCGGCTGCACGTCGGCAGCGCTCGAACCGTCGCGGCGCACTTTTCCATCGGATTGACGGAGCATCGTCACAGGCAATCGAGCGCGGTCCGGCCGTCTTCCGATCGGCACAGCCGCAGGCAAGATAACGTGCGTTCCGTCGGTCCTGGTCTGCATCGGTCCTCATCCGCCGAGGGCGGATCTCCATGTTCAGAATGGCGTCCGTCAGTTGCGGGCGCGCTGCATGTCTCGTGTCAGCAAGTTGCTCATCGGTGGGCTCCCAGGAGCTTGCGATCCTTGGTGTGCGCCCGCTGCGCGGCGTCGGCAGTGCTCGCTGCCGGATCGCCGAGATAGAAGGTGCCGTCGCTCCACATGGCGTGCATGATGACGGCCAGTTTGCGGGCCACGGCGACGCACGCCTTGCGATGGCAGGAGCGCTTGGCGATCTCCTGGCCCCAGGCCTTCACCTTGTCCTTGCCCTTGAAGCGGGTCAGCAGTCCCGATGCCGCCTCGTAGAGCGCGCGGCGCACATCAGAGTCCCCAGCCTTTGAGATACGCCCCTGCACGTCGATCGATGTGCCCGACTGCCATCGCCTGGACGTCAGCCCGAAATAGGCGGCAACGTCGCGCGAGCGGCGGAAGCGGGACGGGTCGTCGATCGCCGTCATGAAGCTGAGCGCCGTCACCGGCCCGACGCCTGGGATCGCCATGAAGCGCCGGCACAGCTCGCTTTGCGCCACCAGCTTCACGACGAGATCGTGCAGCCGGCAATACTCCTTCCACAGCGCGGCGCGCGCCGACAGCATGGCGTCCATGAGCTCGCAGGACAGCGGATCGTCGGCCACCGCCTCCCGCACCGCCTGGTCGAACTTGCCGCGCGAGGTGCCACCGAGCTTGATCCCGAAGCTCTTCAGCGAGTGGCGGATGGCGTTCTCGAGATCGAGGAACTTGCGCTTCAGGTTGCGTCGATGCGTCAGCAGCAGGCGCATCCGGTAGCAGCTTTCCGTCTTCACGTGCGCCTGGCGGAACCAGCCTGTGCGCATGATGTGGGCGATCCCGAGGGCGTCCGCTGCGTCGGTCTTGTTGCGCTGGGCCGACATCGCGGCCCGCACATGCTGCGTCTCCAGGCAGATCGCCGGCAGGCCGAGCTTCTTGAGCTCGGGATGGAGCCAGGGCGACAGCGAGCCGGCCTCGTGGCCGACACGCTTCAATCGCCCAACGAAGGGCTTCAGCACCGCCAGCAACGCCTCCGGCTCGGTCGCCACCTTCACCGTCAGATGTACTTCACCGCGATCATCGACGACGCACACCGCCGTCTCCTCGATGGCCACGTCCAGCCCGCAAAAGAAGTCCATCACCCGCCTCCTGCGTTGCGTAACGCGGGAGATTTTACCGGGCGGCGAAGCTGTTGGTGGCGCGCTCTTCGGCGGGGAACCGTCCTGCCGATTACGGGCGGCAATCG
>NZ_JBDZDP010000066.1:0-1671 GCF_040044995.1 Xanthobacter pollutisoli | reverse complement strand
CCCAAAATCCGCGATGGAAATTTGATCGAGTAGGCTGGCCGGGCAACCGCTGATTCCAATCCCGTTTTGCGTCTTGATCCCTGACCCGACGGCTTCAGAAACCGTCTTTTGGGACGATCCAACCGCAGTCCTCGTCCTTCGCCGCCGCGCTACGTCATTTCAGCCTCCATATCGCCCGTCATCAGGCACGGCTGCGCCCATGCCACCTCTTCGCCTCATCCCGACGATGTTCGTTTCCGTCGCCGGAAGGCGCTACGAAGTCGCGTGGACGACACCTCCTTCCATCATGTTCAGCGCGACGCGTGCGCAGCGCTCGCGGATCTGCGCGAACACGTCCAGCATGTCCGCCGCGATCTTCAGGACGACCTGCCTGGCGTGGCAGACGACCTTTCCCGGCGTCTGGAACAGCCGCCAACGCACCGTTCGAACCTGCGAGTTCGACCAGTCGTCATCGAGCGCGTCCGCCCGGAATCCGAGGAAGAGGTTGTAGGCCAGCACGCCGACGGCGAAGAACATGGCGTTAGCGTGGAACTGTCCGCACGGCATGGATTCCATGCCGAAGCCGATCTTTATTTCCTTGATGCGGTTCTCGCTGGCGTCGCCGCGTTTCGAGTACCAGACCATCGTCGCCGCAGCGTCTTCGTCCTCGCGGTTGCTGGCGACGGCGTGGTAGCGCCACGGCGACCCCTGCTCGAACAGATCCACGTCGCGCGGGCGGCGCATGACGACCAGCCGGAAGGCCTTGCCCGTCTTGTTCATGCAGTGGACAGTCTCGGCGATCCAGCCGTCGCGGAAGCTCGTCCAGTCGCCTTCGGGGATGGCGGCGATGGCCGCCTTGACCGCCGAGTCCTGGTCCGCGCCGATGGCGAAGACCTTGCCTGTCGTTTCGCACCAGTTGAGGACCGCCGCCTGATAGGCGGCGCTGTCGGCGCGCACGGCCACGATCTTCTTGCCCTTCGGCATGGCCGCGTCGCAGTCCTGCATGAACTCCAGGTTGCGGGTCTGCGGCGCGACATTGCCCTCGCGGAACTCATGGCCGACGACGAGTCCGAGTTCGGCCATGTGCCCGACCATCGGCATGTATCCCCTCTCGCTCTTATAGGTCCATTTGGCATCGCGCTTCTCCGCGACGATCTGCGTCGCATCGATGTCGAGCGTGAAGGACAACCGTCCGTCCCGCGAGACAAGCCGCTGGAACACGGTCCTGTTGACGCGATGCATGCCCTCAAGTCCATCGGCCTGACCCATGCGGCGCAGCCAGTCTCCCGTCGCGTCGCTGCTCGGCATGACCTCAAGTTGCAGCAGCCTGCGCAGGGCCGTGTCCGAACGCAGGACGCGCAGGTCTTCCAGCGAACGTCCGCCGCCCGAGAGCATCAGGATGAGGGGAATGGCGTGGACGGAAGGCGCATAGCCCTTCGCGCTGCCGGGCGGCGGGAGTTCCCGGTCGATCGTCTCGGCGACGTTCACCGCCTTGAGGTATTCGCCATGCAGCGCCTGGCCGCCATGGGCGCTCAGCGATTCATCCGTCACGTCGAGCTTGAACGGCAACACCGTCTGCAACAACCCCATCGCACCCTCCGGGTGAAGGGAAACCGTGATTCCGATTCCTCAAACACCCATAGGATAAAGGAGCTTCAGCGGGACGGAACTTTCTTCATCGCGGAATTAGGG
>NZ_JBDZDP010000065.1:0-1818 GCF_040044995.1 Xanthobacter pollutisoli | reverse complement strand
GAGCTGAACAGCTAAAATGCAACCGAAAAGCGCCGCCGAGCGGCGCCCAATCAGGGGCGCTCCGCGGTCACCGGTCCTCTTGATCGTCCAGAAGTGGCCGAGAAGCCGTATTTATCGAGGTGCCCTTGAGTAAGTCAGAGCATACCCGTGAAGAAATACTTTCTGCCGCAGCTCAGCTTTTCCGGCATGAGGGTTATTATGCAACCACGATGCGCGACATCGCTGAAAAAGCCGGGATTGAAGCTGGGAGCATCTATTATCACTTTGATTCAAAGGATGAAATTCTGAACGCTGTTCTCGATATCGGCGTTCGGAAACTCCATGATGCAGTCACCGAGATCATCATCCAGACAAAAGAGAACCCCAATGATTTCCGCAAGACCTTTGCCACACTCATTGAGACGCACCTGACCTTTCTGCTGACCGATAGCGATTTCACTTCGGCCAATATCCGGAACTATCCGATGCTTGCGGATGATGCACGCGCCCCGCACCGCGAATTGCGTGCATCCTATGCACATGCCTGGGGCGGTTTCCTGGAGGACGCAAAGCGCGCTGGCCATTTGAGAAACGACATCTCAGTCCCTGTAATCCGCCAGTTCGTGCTGGGCGCGATGAACTGGACTGTTGAATGGTATGACGTGGACCAATACCCGGTGCGGGTGCTCGCGGAGCGCATGAGCAAGCTCATCCTCGACGGCATGTGCGCGCACCACCAGGCGGGCAGCGTCGATCTCATAAAGGCCGCGACCGTTCCGGCCGAGCCCCCCGAAAAGACGAGCAAATCCGAAAAAACCCGCGCCGCGATCCTGAAGGCGGCTGCGCGGGTTCTGAGGGACAAGGGTTACAAGGTGGCCACGATGAGACGTGTCGCCGCTGAAGCGGAGATGCAGTCGGGCAGCGTCTACTACCATTTCAAATCCAAGGACGCGATCGTGGACGAAGTGCTGAACGCCGGATTGAGCGATTTGCTTTCCGGTGTCAGCGCCACAGTCGCGGAATTCCAAAGACCATTCGATCATCATACCAGGATCGCAACTGCTATCTGGACGCACCTGTTTTTTCTCTTTCAATCAAGCGAGTTTACGTCTGCGAATATCAGAAGTTACGGGATGTTGCCCAAAGAGTTAAGGGCGAGACATTGTGAGATCCGCCAAAGATACGCGAGACTCTGGGACAGGATCCTGCGCGAAGCTCAAAAAGACAGTGCCATCAGGTCCGATATCAAGATCGTCCCCCTGCGTCAGGTTATGTTGGGCGCCTTGAACTGGACGGTCGAATGGTTTGACCCGAGCAAGGCCGGAATGAAAGGATATCTTTCCCTGCCCGAATTCTCCAAAATGCTAATCGCACTTCTGCTTGAAGGCATTTGCGAAAGAGAGAATGCAGCTAACACCGATAAGGTCGCGGCTCATTGATCGCAAGCAATGCCGCAATCAAACCAAAAGAAAGTGATACAGGCCTTCCGCGACTGGCTTTTCCCGATCCGCCTGCCATGTAAACGCACTGACGCTTGCCATGCGCCTACCCTTGCGGGTCACGTTTGCCTGGGCAAACAGCGGCCCCTTCACCCCGAGTCTGAGATAATCAACGGTGAGATTGATCGGTTTGGCTGGCAGTTCGACGAATTCAGGTCGGACTGCGATAGCGGCGATTGCCTCCATATAGGCTCAGGACCTATTAATTTCGTTGGCTCAATTCGCATTAGCTATGCATGATCCGATTTGGTAGGCTGGCGGTCTGCACGCAGGAGGCGAAGATGGACCGGCAAGACTACATGGCGTGGCTTTCGCAGATCGACGACCTCTCGGCGGAGCA
>NZ_JBDZDP010000064.1:0-2382 GCF_040044995.1 Xanthobacter pollutisoli | reverse complement strand
CGGAGGGCGGGCGTAGCCCGACCGGAGGCGCAACCAGCGCGAAGCGTCTTCTGCCGGTAGTCCCGGGCGTCAGCTGCGGTGCTTGAAGCGCCAGCTGTCGTTGCCGGTCTCGACGATGTCGCAGTGGTGGGTAATGCGGTCGAGCAGTGCGGTGGTCATCTTGGGGTCGCCGAAAACGGTGGGCCACTCGCCAAAGGCCAGGTTCGTCGTAACGATGACCGAGGTGCGCTCGTAGAGCTTGCTCACCAGATGGAAGAGCAGCTGACCTCCTGAGCGGGCGAACGGCAGATAGCCCAACTCGTCGAGCACCACGACGTCGAGGCGGGAGAGCTGTTTCGCGAGCGCGCCGGCTTTGCCGAGGCGGTTTTCCTCCTCGAGCCGGTTCACGAGGTCGACCGTGTTGAAGTAGTGTCCGCGGGCACCGGCCCGAACAACGTTGGCGGTGATGGCGCTGGCCAAATGTGTCTTGCCGGTGCCCGTTCCACCGACCAGCACGACGTTACGCTGACTCGCCAGGAACGAGCCACTGTGCAGCGAGCGCACTAGCCCTTCGTTGATGGGCGTGCCCTCGAAGATGAAGGCGTCCAGGTCCTTCACCGCTGGCAATCTGGCTGCCGACATCCGGTAGCGGACCGACGCTGCATGACGGTGGGTTGCCTCGGCACGCAGCAGGTCGGTCAGGATCTCCATCGTCGTGCGCTGGCGCTGCAGGCCGGTGGTCACCGTCTCGTCGAAGGCGCCAGCCATGCCTTTGAGGCCGAGACCCGCCATCGCCCTCATCATCTCATGCCGCTGCATGGAGGCCCCGCAGGCTGTCGTAGCGGCCACAGTCGGCACGCGGCGGATGGCGGAGCGCCAGGTCCTCGGGCGTGACAATGGTCAACGGTCGTGGCGGTTCTCGCCTGCGGGCCAAGATGTTAAGGATGACATCGTCGCTGGTGACGCCGGCCAGCAGCGCCTCGCGCGCAGCTGCTTCCACCGCCTCCAGCCCGTCGTCGAGCACCGCCGCCAGCACCCGCACGAACCGCCGGTCGGCATCGTCGCCGGCGCCGAGCTTGCGTCGCAGCCGTGACAGCGCAGGCGGCAGCTCCCAGCCCTGGAATGGCGCGCCGTTGCGCAGGGCGCCCGGCTTGGTCACCAGCACCGGCAGATAGTGCCACGGGTCATAGATGGTCCGGTCGCGTCCGAAGAACCGGGGATGGTCGGCAACGACCTCGCCGTCGCAGCGCACGACGATACGGTCGGCATAGGCGCGGACCTGAACCGCACGCCGCACTGCCTTGGCCGTGACCGAGTAGCGGTTGCGGTCGAAGTTTATCAGGCAGGTGCCGCTCACCGCGTGCTCGCTCTCATAGAACCCGTCGAAGGGCGCGACGACCGGCTGAAGCACGCCACGCTCCGCAGCCCAGGCCTGAGCGACCGTCAGTTCTTTCTGCTCGGGATGCTGGTGTAGCTCAGCCCAGCGCCGGCACTCCGCCTCAAGCCAGCCATTCAGCTCCTCGATGCTGGCAAAGCGCAGGCGCGGCTGGAAGAACCGGCCACGTGCGGTCTGCACCTGGTTCTCGACCTGGCCTTTCTCCCAGCCGGCTGCTGGCGAGCAGGCTGTCGGTTCGACCATGTAGTGGCTGGCCATGACCAGGAAGCGCCGGTTGAAGACCCGCTCCTTGCCGGTGAACACGCTCGTCACCGCCGTCTTCATGTTGTCGTAGATGCCGCGTGTCGGCACGCCCCCGAAGAAGGCGAACGCCCGCGCATGCGCGTCGAACAGCATCTCCTGCGTCTCACGAGGATAGGCCCGCACGTATATCACCCGCGACGCGCACAGCCGCACATGGGCGACCTTCACGCGCATCGGCTTGCCCGCGATCTCGACGTCCTCATGGCTCCAGTCGAACTGATAGGCCTCGCCCGGCCGAAACAGCAGCGGGATGAACGCTGGTGCATTCATCACGTCCCGACGACGTGCCTGCCGCCAGCGGGCCGCATAGCGGCGTACCGCGTCATACGAGCCGTCGAACCCCTCACGCAGCAGCAGGTCGTGGATGCGCGTGATGCGCAGCTTCTCGCGCCGCGGTCGCGCCTCATCTTCTTCGAGCAACCCATCCAGTCGCGCCTGGAACGGCCCCAGCTTGGGTAGCGGCTGAACCTCGCGCCGGTAGCCCATGTCCGCCTCCGGCGACCGGATCGCCTTGCGCACCACTTTGCGAGACAAATGCAGATCTCGCATGATTGCCTTGATGGCTTTCCCCGCCGCGTGTTCGCGCCGGATCCTCAACACCGTCTCCAATACCAACATCCCGATCTCGCCGCCTGACACTCGCCAAGCGGACGGCCTAGACCACCGGGATGAGGGGTCCCTTTTCGACGCCGATCACCCCGCTA
>NZ_JBDZDP010000063.1:0-2608 GCF_040044995.1 Xanthobacter pollutisoli | reverse complement strand
ACGAAAACTTCTGTAGAATGCTCCATGGCTTGCCCTCCTGCCGGGAGGATCGGCTCGACCCATCCGAGCAACCCTCGAACAGGCAGTGTAGGGCAAGCCGCCCGGCCAGACGGACATACGGTCTTACCGTGCAGACGCGAAGCGGGAAGATCGGCGATTCGCGCCAGGACATCGGCGAGCCAGGCTTTCGGATCGACCTTGTTGAGGCGGGCCGTGGCGATGAGGGTGAGCATGACGGCGGCGCGATCGGCGCCACGCTGCGAACCGGCGAAGGTCCAGTTCCGCCGTCCCAGGGCGATACTCCGCAGCGCTCTTTCGGCGGCGTTGTTGCTGAGGCAGATCCTGCCATCCTTGAGGAAGCGGGCGAAGTCGTTCCAGCGTAATGATATCCATCGCAGCAGGCCGAAATAGGCCTGCCGCGGCCTACGCCGGATGAATACGATGGGCGTCTCTGTCCTCGCGTATCTTCCGCACCATGTCGCCCAGCCAATCGTTGGCAAGGAAGCTGCCCGGATAAGTCGTCCGGCAATGGGTTTCGAGTATCCCTCCGACGGCGGCCGCCCCTCTCAACGATCTCAAGCCGACTGAGCGGTGTGTCTGTATAGACGTCCATACAGACGAATTCTCACCATCAGGCATCAATTCGCAAGACGGTCGCCGTCGGAGGGATACAGAATCGGGATTGAATGGCATCCGCACCAATACGCCCTCGACCGACACCTGCTCAATTGCAAGCGCCATATGGGTGATCAGGCATTTCCCTCGCGCATTCCACATCTGCGCGATTTGGTCCATTTTCTGATTTGATATGTCAGGCATGCATTTATTCCGTCACCGGCCCGTAAACCTGGGTTCTCGCTTTTCGATAAAAGCCGCGATTGCTTCGTGGTGGTCTTCGGTCTGATGCATCAGGGCCTGATAGGCTGCTGCCGTGTTCAGGAAATCCGGCAGGTCCATCCGCTCGGCATTGCGCATCAGCCGCTTGGCGACGCGCACCGCGCGGGGTGGCTTCGAGGCGATGACAGCCGCACGCTCGCGGGCCTTCTCCATAAGTTTGTCATGCGGCACAACTTCAAGCACCATGCCAATCTCCAGCGCCTCCGCCGCTTCGACCATTCGGCCAGAGAACGTCAGATCGGCGGCCATCTGATGGCCCAGGCGGCGCAGCAGGAACCAGCTTCCGGCATCACCCGGAATAATGCCTAGGTTCAGGAACACCTCTCCGAACTTCGCCTTTTCAGAGGCAATGCGCATGTCGCACATCATGGTAAGATCGCATCCCGCCCCAACTGCCGGTCCATTGACCGCGGCAATGGTCGGTATGTCGAGATTGTAGATCGCCTGCGGCAAACGTTGGACCCCATCCACATAGCTCTGGGCCGCCGCAAGCGGTTCCTTGCGGAACATGCTTTCGGGATCGTTCATTTCCTTGATGTCGCCACCGGCACAAAAGGCCGGGTCGGCACCGGTCAGGATCATGACGCTGACATCGGGGTCGGACTGCACCCGCGCAAAGGTTTCCAGCAGCGCGGCAATCATATCATTCCCGGTTATCGGGTTGCGCCGCACCGGATCATTCAGCGTTACCGTCGCAATGCGGTCGGAGATATCCAGAAGGACAAGTTGGTCACTCATTTTTTCCGTCTCCACGCTCGCGTTTTTCAAACATTTCGGGGTTGATCATGTCCCGGGCATCATGGCCAAGATGCAGCGTTTCCCCACCATCGACATATATATCCTCGCCCGTGATGAACCCCCCAAGCCTGGAGGACAGAAATATGATTGTCCCGGCGATGTCCTCGGCCGCGCCCATGCGATTCAGAACAGAGCGGTTCAGCTCTTTCCATCTGTCCGGCGGGATCGGATAGCGGCCAAGCGCCTCGGTTTTGATCGTGCCAGGTGCGACGCAGTTCAGGCGGATGCCATATTCGCCCCATTCTGCGGCCAGGGTTTTCATCATTCCTGTCACACCGGCCCGAGCCGCGACCGTGTGGGCAAACCCGGTAAGCGCAGTGCGTCCCGAAATGGCGGTCACGAACACGATGGATCCGCCATTGTCATACATGAAATGATCCGCTGCCGCGCGGGTCATTTGCCAGGACCCGATCAGGTTGTTGCGGATAACCGCCTCGAAGCCCTTGTTGGTGATGTCACGGGCAGCGGCGATGTATTGTCCGCCCGCGTTGTTTACCAATACGTCAAGCTGCCCGTAATGGTCCTTGATGCGGCCCATCGCGGTCTCGATGCTGTCTTCATCGCGTGTGTCGCCGGGCACCACGAAGGCCTCGCCACCAGCCGCGCGGATCATCTCGGCGGTTTCCTGCAAGGGCTCCTCGCGGCGCGCGAAAAGGGCCAGTTTGGCCCCGCAAGAGACCATTTCCAATGCCGTGACCCGGCCCATGCCCGAGCCCGAGCCGGTGACGAGCGCGACCTGGCCCGCCATGAGGTCCGGCGCGTAACGCCGTGAGTTTCCGTCTTTCATTTCGGCTCAATTAGCATTAGCTATGCACGCAGGTCTAACACTCAGCATTCCCCCGGCTGCGGCGAGGACCGCGCGGGGTGAAGGAGCGCGCGGGAGGACGGCGAGGTGATACCACCGCAGGTAGCT
>NZ_JBDZDP010000062.1:0-2620 GCF_040044995.1 Xanthobacter pollutisoli | reverse complement strand
TATCGGCGAGCCAGTCCACGTCCTCACCGAGATCTCTTGCGACGAGCGCCAAGGTCCGGACGGCGTGGACCTTGTTGATTTGCATCGTCAGGCTGCGATTGCGGTGGTCGACTGCGCGCGCCAGTTCCACGGCAGCAGTTCGTCAAGCCGATGGATCGGATGCTCGGCTACGCGGGCAAGCACGTCGGCAAGCCAGGCCTGTGGATCGATGTCATTCATTTTCGCGGTCTGGATCAGCGTCGCCATGGCGGCGGCACGCTCGGCGCCGCGGCTGGAGCCCGCAAACAGCCACGCTTTTCGACCGAGAGCAAAACCTCTGAGCGCGCGCTCGGCGGCATTGTTCGACAGGCAGGCTCGCCCGTCGTCGAGGAACGATGCAAAGCTGTCCCAGCGCCTGAGCATGTAGTCGATGGGTTTGACGACGGTCGCCGAGCGCGAGAGCATGACACGCTGCTCGCCGAGCCAGGCGCGCAGGTCATCAACGAGCGGGCGACTGCGCTCCTGCCGGATCTGGCGGCGCTCGTCGGCGCTCAGACCATTGATCTCGCGCTCGATGGCGAAGAGCGCGTCGATGCGCTTCACCGCTTCCAGAGCGATCGGCGACACAGGCGCGGTGCCGGGCCCGCGCCGTGCGCTCGCGGCGATGTCGGCGAGCTCAAAGAAGCCGCGACGGGCATGGGACCAACAGAGCGCCGACGTGACCGGCCCGCCCGGACGCGCGGGTTCGTAGAGCCCGTTGTATCCGCCATAGGCGTCGGCCTGCAGGATGCCGCGCCAAGCCGCGAGATGCGCGTCCGGATGCTCTTGCCGCCGGTCGCGCGAGGCGAAGTAAAGCGCCGCCGGCGGATCGGCGCCCCCGAAGGGCCTGTCGTCGCGCACATAGGTCCAGATCCGGCCCGTGTCGGTCTTGCTCTTGGCAAGGATCGGCACCGTCGTGTCGTCGGCATGCAGCCTCTCAGCAGCCATGACGTGCCGGGCGATCAGCTCATGCAGCGGCTTCAGCGCCACCGTGGCCGCGCCGACCTGGTCGGCGAGCGTCGAGACCGAGAGGTCGATGCCCTCACGGCCGTAGCGCTCGCTCTGGCGGTTGAGCGGTTGATGCTGACCGAACTTCTCAAACAGCAGCATGGCCAGCAGGTTCGGCCCCACAAAGCCGCGCGGCGTCACATGGAAGGGCGCGGGCGGCTGCGTGATGGCCTCACACTCGCGGCAGGTGAACTTCTCCCGCACCGTCTGGATCACCTTCCACTGGCGCGGGATCACCTCCAGGGTCTCGGTGACGTCCTCGCCCAGCTTCGACAGCTTCATGGAGCCACAGCACGGGCATGACGTCGGCGCTGCGATCACGACCCGCTCGCGCGGCAGATGCTGCGGGAAGGGCTTGCGGACAGGACGACCGCGGCGCCCTGCAGGCAGTGACGCCTGGCGCGACATCGCCTCCGCCGCCAGCTCGTCCTCGGTCGCCTTCGCTTCGAGTTCCTCGAGCTGAAGTTCCATCTGGTCGATGAGGCGCACAGTGCGCTCGGAGCGCTGACCATAGAGCTCGCGCTTGAGCTTCTCGATCATCAGCTTCAGATGCGCGATCGTCACCTCGGTCGATGATGCTGCGGCCTTCGCGGCGAGGGCTTCGGCTTGCGCCTCAATCCTCGCCTGGCGCTCCGCCAGAATCATCGCATGCGCCGCCGCCAAATCGGTCGGCAGGGTTGGCGGCACGGGCGATTCAGCGGGCGCGTTCACAAGGCGATGGAATCACATCCGCCATCAAAAACAAGGCGCAAAGCGCTATCCGATCGCAGTCGGACGCCAGGTCTCCACCGGATTGCGCCAGTCGATGCCGGAGAGCAGGTAACCCATCTGCGCGGGCGTGATCGCGACGACGCCGTCGGCCGGCGACGGCCACAAAAAGCGGCCCTTCTCCAGTCGCCGCACATAAAGGCTCGCCGCCTGCCCGTCGTGCCAGATCACCTTCAAGAGATCGCCGCGACGCCCGCGGAAGCAGAAGACGTGGCCGCCAAGCGGATCGCGCTTCAAGACCTCCTGCGCCACCAGCGCCAGCGAGGCGAACCCTTTGCGCATATCGGTGTGGCCGGTCGCCAGCCACACCTTCACGCCAACCGGAACCGGGATCACCTGAGCGCCTCGAGGCCTCGCGCCAACCTGAGCAGCACATCGATATCGACGCCGCCTTCGGCGATGACGCGCCGACCGGCAGACAACACGATCTCGACCCGCGGCGGGCGATCCAGCATCGCTGCTGGACTGTGATCCCTGCTGCCCTGATCCAGCACCGGCGTCGAACTGAGCGGCACCGAATCCGGCGCAATCGACACCGGCAAAAACGCCGTGGGGCTTTGCCGTTCATCGAGCCGCTCGCGCCATCGGTAGATCTGCTGCGCTTGGATGCCATGCCGCTTCGCCGTCGCAATCACGTTCCCGCTCGACAGCGCCTCGGTCACGACCGCGCGCTTCTCCTCCATGCTCCAGCGCCGGCGCCGGACATAAGTCTCATCATCCATGCAAAGCTCTCCAGCACCGCTGCCGGCATTGCTGCCGGACTACGAACGCGAAAAGCTGAACGCTGAAATGCTTCTCAACAAGGCGGCCTACGGCGCATGCTTAC
>NZ_JBDZDP010000061.1:0-2972 GCF_040044995.1 Xanthobacter pollutisoli | reverse complement strand
GCTCACGCAGATCAGTCGAGAGAGGTCGGACCATCAGATGCTGGCCTCCGCCCAGCCAGCATCTTGAATCACAATCCTGCCCTACCGGGAATCCCAAACGATTCAATCAAGCTCGGAAACGCTCTAGGGACAGAGATTCAGCCCGGCACCTTGGCGCTCACCGGCTGCTCCACGGCCGCCGCCGTGGCCCCCGCGACGAAGCGCGAGCGCATCGGCTTCAGAACGAAGATGGCCATGAGCGCCGCGATGGCATTGACCGCGGCCGTCAGCATGAACACGAGATCCCAGTTGCCGAGGCTCGCGACGGCGACCGAGGCCATGGGCACCACGAGCGAGGCGGTGCCCTTCGCGGTGTAGAGCAGGCCGGCGTTGGTGGTGGCGTAGCGCGAGCCGAACGTGTCGCCGCAGGTCGCGGGAAACAGCGAGTAGATCTCGCCCCAGGCGAAGAAGACGAGGCCGGTCAGGAGCACGAACAGCACCGGATTGGAGCCGAAGTGGGCCAGCGCCAGCACGCCCACTGCCTCGAGGGCGAAGGCGATGAACATGGTGTTCTCGCGCCCGATGTTGTCCGAGACCCATCCGAAGAACGGACGGGTGAGACCGTTGAGCACCCGGTCGATGGACAGCGCGAAGGTCAGGGCCGGCATGGTGAGGCCGAGGATCGAGACCGGCACGTCGGCGATCTTGAAGTCCTTGGCAATGGAGCCGAGCTGCGCCGTCGCCATCAGGCCGCCGGACGCCACCAGCACGAACATGAGGTACATGACCCAGAAGACCGGGGCCTTCACCATCTCGCCCGGGCCATAGTTGCGCCGGCTCTGCGTCGCCGACGGTGCCACGGCGGGCACCTGCCCCTCCTTTGGGGCAGCGAGGAAGAACGACAGCACCAGAACCACGATGCCCTGGAGCAGGCCGAAGAACAGGAAGGTCTGCTCGTAGCCCTGCGACTTGATCATGGCCGCGATGGGCACGATGGTCAGGGCCGAGCCCGCGCCGAAGCCGGCCGCGGTGATGCCGGCGGCAAGGCCGCGGCGATCGGGAAACCACTTCAGCGCGGAACCGACGCAGGTGCCGTAGACCGCGCCCGCGCCGGTGCCGCCGAGGGCCGCCGAGATGTAGAGCATCGTCAGGCTGTCGGCGCGCGAGTTCATCACCCACGACAGGCCGCAGAGGATGGCGCCGATGAAGACCACGATGCGCGGTCCGAACTTGTCGACGAACCAGCCCTCGACCGGGACCAGCCAGGTCTCGAACACAACGAAGATGGTGAAGGCCACCTGGATGGCGGCGCGGCCCCACTGGTGCTTCTCGTTCATGGGCTCGACGAACAGGGTCCAGCCATATTGAAGGTTGGCGATCATCGACATGCAGATGACGCCGATGAGCAACTGGAGCCAGCGCCCGCCAAGGGGACCGCCGGCGCGCCCGATCACGGGCGGCGCAGAATTCTGAGGCATTTCCTTCCCTTTCCACTGGGGATCATCGAGAGCGATGAACGGCCCGTGACGGTCGCCATTCTTGGTGCGGGCCTTGTTGCCGACCCGCTCGCGAACCGAAGGGAAACTGCACACAAAATTCTGTATACATAATGCCGTTACGGCTACGTAACGGTTACTTGTGCACTTGAATCGGCGAAGTTTCGACTTCTGGCACAGGTTCTGAAACGATGAATGGGTCGGGTTTCACAGGCGAAAGCGTCATCTTGACGTGCACATCTACGGGCCAGGAGCGTCATAACCTTCTCTGCGTCGAATCTATATTTCGATACGGTTATTTTTTATGATGCATTACATGCCCTGCGATGTATGCGGCATCGGCCTCGGGGCCCTGTCAGCCGGCAACCGGCAGACAAAAAAAGCCCCGGCGCAGGGCCGGGGCTTTGGAGGGACCGCCAAACGGGCGGTGGAGGGACCAGCTTGGGGTCGCCCGCGCGATCGGCGGGACGAACCCTCATGGGGGACGCTGCGCGGGGCGCAGGATCGAGGGCCGGGCGCTGGTCGGGCGCCCGGCTTTGGTTTCGGGCGACGAAGCCCGCGGAAAGTCAGGCCGTCGCTTCGCGTGCCGCCGTGGCTGCCGCCGCCTCGGCATTGAGCCGGTGATGGCGGGCGAGCATCGGCCGCAGCACGAAGAGAGCGCCGAAGGCGGCGGTAAGGTCCATGGCCGCCACCGTGTAGAGCACAGTCGTCCAGGTGCCCGTCGCCTCCATCAGGATGTTGGCCATGGGCACGAGCAGGGCGGCAAAGCCCTTGGCCGTGTAGAGCATGCCGTAGATCTTGCCGATGTGCTTGGAACCGAAGGTGTCCGCCGCGGTCGCCGAGAACAACGAGTAGACTTCACCCCAGGCCAGGAAGACGACGCCCGACAGGATGATGAACGCCCACGGATTGTGGCCGAACGTACCCAGCGCGACGATGCCGATGCCTTCCATGGCGAAGGCAAAGAACATGGTTTTCTCGCGGCCGATGTGGTCCGAGATCCAGCCGAAGAACGGACGCGAGAAGCCGTTCAGGATGCGGTCCAGCATCAGCGCGAAAGGCAGCGCGGCCATGGTGAAGAAGTAGAGGTTGACGTCGATATGCTTCACGCCGAGGTCTTCGGCGATCACGCCCAGCTGCGCCACCGCCATCAGACCGCCGGAGACGGTCAGGATGAACATGGTGAGCATGATCCAGAACACCGGCGTCTGCAGCGCCTCGCCGAGGGTGTAGTCGCGGCGGGACTGGGCCACCGTCGACGAATAGGTCACCTCGGCATTGGACGGTGCGCGCAGGAAGCCGGCGGCCAGCATGATGACCGCACCCTGGACGAGGCCGAAGGTGAAGAAGGTCTCCTGGTAGCCGCTCGATTGGCTCAATTCGCATTAGCTATGCATGATCCGATTTGGTAGGCTGGCGGTCTGCACGCAGGAGGCGAAGATGGACCGGCAAGACTACATGGCGTGGCTTTCGCAGATCGACGACCTCTCGGCGGAG
>NZ_JBDZDP010000060.1:0-3052 GCF_040044995.1 Xanthobacter pollutisoli | reverse complement strand
AGAGAGACATCAAGGCCGACGTACACCATGGGGACCTCCCGGCGCTGGGTTCAGGCCCCGATCGTCCTCTTCGCCGCGGAACGCCGCAAACGGCTCAAGAGATCAGGACCGAATACCCCATCTCTTCCGTGAACCGCTGCGCCTCATGTTCCGGTCCTCTCGATGGGCCAGAACGAACTTCAATCTGGATGAGCCGGAAGAGGCAACGTCACGCTTCAACGGCCTGCTACTCCCCGCCGCGCCTTGATCAGGAATCGCGGCCGTAATTTGCATAGTATTTATGGTAATAATACTTGCTGCCGTAATCTTCGAGATTGCGAAGGACTTGGAGGTCGACCTTGTTCAGCAGGCAGCCGAGAACCTTGGCGTAGACGTTCGGGGCGTTCTGAAGAACATTGGCCACGAGATCGCGGTTGGACGCGCCCCAATCCAGGACATAGACATAGCCGTCGACGAGATGGGTCGATGCCATCACGTCGACAACCGGCGCGAGCGGCGGGAAGTCGATCACGATGTAGTCCACCTGGCGCTTCAGCGTATCCAGGACTGCCGACATCTGCTCGGACGCCAGAACCTCGTTGGTGTGCACCATTTCGCCCGGAACCACGGCGGGGATGAAGCGCAGGCCGGTCATGGGATCGATGACGCTGGCGTCTTCCAGGGTCGCCTTACCGAAAATCAGCTCCAGCAGACCGACCGTGCGCCCGGGGGCGAGGCGGCGGGTGAGCGTCGGATTGCGCAGGTCGCCGTCGATCAGCACGCAGCGCTGGCCGCTGTGGGCGATCAACTGGGCGAAATTTGCCGATACCGTCGACTTGCCCTCTTTCGGCAAG
Source organism: Xanthobacter pollutisoli (assembly GCF_040044995.1). Lineage (NCBI taxonomy): Bacteria > Pseudomonadati > Pseudomonadota > Alphaproteobacteria > Hyphomicrobiales > Xanthobacteraceae > Xanthobacter > Xanthobacter pollutisoli. The sequence continues at coordinate 2,219 of NZ_JBDZDP010000060.1, read as the reverse complement.
GTCGAAATGATGCCGATGACCTTCACCGACCGGCTGTGGATCGATACGTCTGCCGATACCTTCACCGACCGCAGGGTCTCCGAAAAGCGCGAGAACGGATCTGAGATCGCCTGCCGCATGATGCCGGCTGAGCTATCGAACGCGCTCTGTCCGGCAGGAACCGTCGTGGCGGTCGCGGCCGGCAGAATCGGCAGGACGCCGAGGCATTCGAGGCCCAGGTATCGCTCCACGTCGGTGGGCAAGCGGAAGGCCCGGTTCATCCGCTCGCGCCAGAGCGCCGCGCCAAACCCCAGCATCAGTCCAAGCATGGTTCCGCCGGCAACGATCAGCGTCGTCCGCGGCGCGGACGCGCGCAAGGGAGCCGACGCGTCGGTGATGAGTCGCGCCTCGGTGACCGGGAACGACTGCTGCTGCGTAGCCTGCATGAAGCGCTGCAGGAAATTATCGTAGAGCGCGCGATAGGACTGGGAATTGCTTTCCAGCTCCCGCAACTCGACCTGGGCCTGGCCCGTGAGCTTGGCCTGCGTGACGAGCGTATCGAGGCTCTTGGAGAGACTGGCCTCGCGCGCTTTGGAGATTTCCAGGTCCGACTTATAGGTCTCGGCGATGCGCGACAGTTCGTTGAAGAGCGAGCGTTGAAGGCCCTTGATCTCCTGGTTCAGATTTAACACGGCGATATGGTCGGGACCATAGCGCTTCGACCAGTCCGCCTCGCGCTTCACCGCGTCAAGATACTGCGTCCGCAGTCGGCTGATGACGTCGTTGTTGAGCACGTCGGAGACCGCCTCGTCACTCGACCCGGCAACGACGCCTTGCTTGATGATGCTTTGAACCCGCTCGAAGCGGGCCTGGGATTCGGCAACGGCGGTGCGCGCGGTGATCAGCTGGGTATTCAGCTCCGACAGTTGCTGGTCAGAGACCAGACCGCGGGCGGTATCGATGATGTTGTTCTTGCCCTTGAAGTCCTGTACCGCGCGGTCGGCGGCGAGCGCCTGGTCGCGCAGCTCGGCGATCCGGTCCTGGAGCCAGACGCTCGCGCGGCGGGTGGCCTGATACTTCGCCTCGAGCTGGTCGACGATGTAGGCTTCCGCCACCTGGTTAGCTACTTCCGCGGCGAGCACTGCGTCGGGAGCCCTGAACTCGAGACCGATGACGTAGCTCATGCCGACGCGCTTGACCCGCAAGCGCTGGCCGAATTCATCGATCTCAGACCGTTCCCACTCGTAGTCGCTGAGCGGCGCCGACTGGAAGAGAAACGGCAGCACGACGCCAAGCGTTCTGCTGAGGAAAGACGGACCGTCCTGCGCCAACCGTTCCTTCTTGGCCTCGACCAGCTTCAGGTCCTTGATGACCGCCTTGGCGATACGCTCCGACTGCAGAATCTGCACCTGGCTGTCGATTGCGCTCGAATCCATCAGGCCGTTCAGTTGCGGCATGACCTCGAGGCCGCGGGCCTGCTGGGGGTCGATGAGGAGCTCGGCATTCGCCGAATATTGCGGCGTGGACAAGACGCAGAAAAGAGCAGCCAAGGAGGCGACGACGGCTGTAACAGTGGCGATGAGCCACTTCTGGCGCTTGACAACTTGAAGGAGGAAAACGAGATCTATCTCGTTCTCGCTATGAATACGAGCGGGAATGTCAGTCGAAGTCTGGTCAATTCGAAGCATGCCGCCGTGGCCCCATTTCTTTCACTGGCGCAACTGCCACCAAACCGCTGCGCTGACTGTCTGCCCCCAGGCGTCAGCGATCTGCACACTGCCGCAGCGATCCGCACACCGCCGTGCCCCATCGCTAGGCCCAGGCTCGCCCCAACTCCGATAAGGCAGCCAAGCGCCGCACGAACCGCAAACAAAATACGGCCCACCTCTAGCTCGCCCAGCTCTCAAGCAAAGTGCTGGGTTCACTACGAATGGGCCATGCTCAAAAGCGTCGCACTCCGTCTTAGTGTTTTTTTAACACGGCAGGAGCGGCGCCGCAACAATGGTAGACCTCGCAATCTTCGGTCACGCTTGGTTTTCAGGCATCCGCGGCCCTTGGACCCCCTGGAAGCTACCACCCTACTGCATGGGGAGGTGAGGCGTTATCACTGCCCGTGACGTTGCCCCCAACTTTTATCCAGCGGTGAGTTCGCTCTGGCGGTGGGGTTTGGCCTGTTCGGCGGTGTGAGCGGCGGGGTCTGGCGCGGAGCTTCTGGCTTGGCGCAGCGGCAGATCCCGTCG
>NZ_JBDZDP010000059.1:0-3077 GCF_040044995.1 Xanthobacter pollutisoli | reverse complement strand
CCTCCGCCACCATTGACCCCACTGCCGCTGCGCCAAACCAACGCTCCGCGGCAGTGGGGTCAATGCCCCAGACAGGGGTCAACATTCGGCGCCGATAGGGGGTCAGGTTTCCGTGCCGATTGACAGGGGTTGCTCGTTTGAGCCGCGAGGAACGCGAAGACATTGCGGAAAAGATGGTGGCGGAAGTCCTCGATGAGGTAGATAGGGACGACGCCTGATGCGGTGGATAGATCAGGAACGGATTGAGCTGCCAGAAGGCTGGCTAGACAAGGCTGCTGCCGCCGCAAAAGAGATGGACGAGAAGGGACTCAAACCGGACGATTTCTCGGATGTCTGGCGATGCCTGAAAGATAGGTTTGCTCTATTATCCGACAAGCGATGTTGGATTTGTGAAGCGCCGTCGGCGCGATCCGACAACGCGATAGACCATTTTCGGCCCAAGAACCGCGTTTCGGAAGCTACCAAGGAGCCTTCGGGATACCGGTGGCTTGCATTCGACTATAAGAATTTCCGTTACATCTGCACCTTCTGTAACAGCAGGCGTTGCGACGTCGTAGGCGGGACTGCGGGCGGAAAAGCCGATCATTTCCCTCTGCGCGATGAAGGCAAACGGGCCTATCAGGCTGTGGACGATCTTGATCATGAGGAGCCGATGCTGCTCGATCCTTGTGACCACTCGGATTGGAAGTTGCTGGGATGCTCACTGGAGTCAGGTCACCCCGTTCCCGCGACCAATGACCCTCAAGAGCAAGAACGGGTCGCGGTATCCATAGACCTCTATCATTTACAGCAGGACGCCTTAAAGAAGATGCGTTTGACCCAGGTGAGAGACCTTGATCAGAAGATAGCATTTGCTAAGGATCGCTACGATGAACTGGACGGTAGCCCAAAGCGGCAGAAGAAGTTCAAGGACGCGTTGACTGTGATACAGAGAATTATCTCGCCGGGAGCTGACTTCAGTGGCGAGATGTATAATCATGTGAAGAAGTGCAGGGATAAGGAATACCCCTGGCTTCAAAGCCTTGTGAACTCATAGATGCCGATACCCGACTATCAAACCCTTATGCTTCCGGTGCTTCGCCTTGCCGCCAGATCGGGAACGCGCGTTGCAGATGTATCTGACCGCATTGCGGACGATCTCGCGCTGACCCAGGCGGAGCGGGAAGAGCTTCTGCCCAGCGGGCGCCCGCGGGTGCTGCACAATCGCATCCACTGGGCCAAATTCTATATGAGCAAGGCGGGATTGATCGCTTCGCCGGCGCGCGGCCGCTTTCTGGCCACCGAGACGGGCAAGGCGCTGCTGGCCAAAGCGCCGGAGCGCATCGATGTGGCGGTCCTGATGCAGGTGCCGGAGTTCCGCGAGTTCTACAGAAACGAAAGCGCTGCGGCGGAAGAGGCTGCCGCCGGGGGGAAGCCGACTGACACAGCCTCTGCCCGCACTACACCGGGAGAGCAGATCGACGTCGCTCACGCGGCCCTACAAGCCGCGCTGCGCGACGAACTGCTTCAGCGCATCCTCGCCAACAGCCCCACCTTCTTCGAGCAGTTGATCGTCGATCTCCTGGTGGCCATGGGCTATGGCGGCAGTCATAAGGACGCCGCCGCCCAGCTCGGCCGCTCCGGCGACGGCGGTGTTGATGGCATCGTCAACGAGGATCGCCTCGGCCTCGACCGCATCTATGTTCAGGCCAAGCGCTACGCGCCCGGCAACCCCGTGGGCCGACCGGATGTGAACGGGTTCGTGGGAAGCCTCGTCGGCCTCGGAGCAACGAAGGGCGTCTTCGTCACCACCTCAACCTTCAGCCAGCCCGCACGCGACTACGTCCGGCATCTGGCCGAGCGGGTGATTCTGATCGATGGGCAGGAGCTGGCCAACCTGATGACCGAACACGGCGTCGGCGTTCGCAGCTACCGCACCGTCGAATTCAAGCGGCTGGATGAGGACTTCTTCGGCGAGGAATAGGCGGCGCGCTGGCCTGAACCGCGCTCCGCCCAAGGGACGGATCAGGCATTACCACCAGCGCAGGCGGTGGGCGCGATCATTCGGATCGGATGACTTCGCCCCCAGCTTTTGTCCAGCGGTCGAGCATTTCGGAACGCTGAAACGGGTGCTCCGGGGTCAACTCGCTTTCGGCAAATATGGTCCACTCCTCGCGGAAGCGCCGCGGATCATCATCGTGGCATGAGAGCCAAGCCCGATAAATCGAGCGCACCAGCGCCAGCCTGGGAAGCACGACGTCAAGTTCCCTATGCGATGTGTCTGGCCACCGCCTGACAACGCAGAACCGGACAAACTCCGGCTCTGGATATTCCAGACATCCAAGCTTTTTCAGGTGATCGCCGGGGAGCACCACGAACTCTTTCCACAGCTGCTCCTCAGCGAAGGTGATGCTCGAATATCCTCCACGCGCGACCTCCTCCAGCCAGCGCACGATGAGGGGCTCGGGACCCCAGAGATTGCTGACTCGGAAATCGGCCATCGCGCGCGGATGGGCGATGGCAACCACTCCTTTGATCCAGCCGGATTCCGGGGGCGCAAAGGACACCGCCAAGGCTTCACAGACTTCTGGGCTGGAGGGCGCCGGCAAAAGGGAATAGTGGCACTCATACCAGCATCCACTGTGGAGGTCCTTATACCAGCCCAGATCCTGCGCTCGGCGCTCGGCGATGAGAGTATTGGCTTGTGTAAGGGGGCCACCGAGCTGGCGGGCCTTGATGACAGCCTCGCCAGCCTGCGCGTGCCAGCGCTTGACGTCGCTGATCCGTCCTTTCAAGGCTCCGACACGCCAGCCGGGTCTCTTGCTGAGACGGGCCGCGTAGATGATGAAAGGGCGGCGTGATACGCTCCGAAGAATGGTTGCGAAGGCAGCTTCTCCTGTGTGAGGGCGAGCTCTCTGCCACAAGCGACGCGCGTGCCGGATCGCATTTTTTCACCGACGGGTTCGAATTCCTGACGTTGCCCCCAACTTCTATCCAGCGGTGAGTTCGCTCTGGCGGTGGGGTTTGGCCTGTTCGGCGGTGTGAGCGGCGGGGTCTGGCGCGGAGCTTCTGGCTAGGCGCAGCGGCAGATCCCGTCG
>NZ_JBDZDP010000058.1:0-3369 GCF_040044995.1 Xanthobacter pollutisoli | reverse complement strand
ATGCCCCGCCCCACATGGCACAGGCCGTGGCCGCGTTCGGATCGGCCAGGCAGATCGCCTGTCGAATGGAATACGGCCGAAACCTTCGCTTTGCTCGCCGTGCCGGGCGCTCCCGGCGTGAACAAGCAGATCGAAGGAAAACACGGTGACAAAACGCAAGCGCAGACACCGCCGGAGCGTCGATGTCCGGATCAACTGGCTGCAACCGCATGCCGATGGCTTCAAGGACTGGCTCACCCAGAGGAAATACTCGCCGGCGACGATAACGGAGCTGGTGCGTCTGCTCGCCCTGTGGGGCGATTGGGTGCGCACCTCCGGCTTCGCAATCGAAACGCTCGCTTCCGGTCTCACGGCCTCAGCGTTGGTGTTCCGGGGCAGCAAGACAGCGCGGGCCCCTCAGGGCGCCGCCGCGCTGTTCATCTCCTATCTGCAGGAGACGAACGTCCTGCCTCCGGAGCGACACCCGTCGCTGGAGGAAACCTGGCCGACACTGGCCGCCTTCCGTCGCTGGATGCAGGAGCAGCGCGGCATCAAGGATTCCACGCTCGACACCTATCAGGCGATCCTGGTCGACCTGCTGGCGTCGCTCGGCACTGATCCGGCAGCTTACACGGCTGCCGCGATCCGCGGCTTCGTGCTCGATCGCGCGAAGCCGCACGGCCGTGGCCGAGCGCGGGGCATCACCGTCGCCACGCGTGCCTACCTCAAGTATCTCGTGGCGATCGGACAATGCCCGGTCGGCCGGGACCATGCGGTTCCAAGCTTCGCAAGTTGGCAGTTGGCGACCACGCCGCGCTTCCTCGGGCAATCCGACCTCGACCGTCTCATGATCGCGTGCGACGGCGAGGACCGCCTGCGCGACCGGGCCGTCATCCTGCTCCTGGCCCGGCTCGGCCTGCGGGCAAGCGAGGTCGCCGATCTCACCTTCGACGCGATCGACTGGGTGACCAGCCGCATAACCCTTGCTGGCAAGGTCCGGCGGGAAGAGCGCCTGCCGCTGACCCAAGAGATCGGCGACGCCATCCTCGCCTATATCGAGCGGGCGCGGCCACGCATCGCGACGACGCGGGTGTTCCTGACGGACACGGCGCCTGTCCACCCGTTGAGCCGCATCGCCGTGAAGTGCATCGTGCGCCGTGCCCTCGACCGGGCCGGCGTCAAAAGTGTCCATCGCGGCGCCCACGTTCTGCGCCACTCTGCCGCGACGTCCATGCTGCGCAACGGCGTCAGCCTCGCCGGCGTTGGCGCCGTGCTGCGGCACCGCTCGCCATCGGTCACAGCGCTCTATGCCAAGGTGGACATCGGCCTCCTGTCGGAGATCGCGCAGCCCTGGGGCGGGAGGCTGCCGTGCTGAGCGACGATGCAGCCCGCTACATCACTCTGCGCCGCACGCTCGGCTACAAGCTGATCAAGGCCGAACGGCATCTTCGCGCCTTCGCGCGCTTCGCCGCCGGGCGGGGCGAAGCGCATATCCGCACGGCATCCGTTCTCGCCTGGCTGGCGACAGTCGCCCGGACGCCGGGCGCCCGCGAGCGGCGTCTGACAGACCTCATCCTGTTTGCGCGCTTCCTCCATGCCGAAGATCCGCGGCATGAGATCCCGCACCCCGACGTCGCGCCGAGCCGGCATGGACGGCCGATCCCCTATATCTACGCGCCGGGCGAAATCGCCCGCATCCTCGATGCTGCCGGCAGTCTCCGGCACCAGAAGCCCAATCCCCTGCGGCGCCAGCTCTACGTCATGCTGTTCGGGCTGATCGCTGCCACGGGACTGCGTGTCTCGGAGGCTCTCGCGCTCAGGCTCGACGACATCCAGCCCGACGGCGTCTTGCACATCCGCGAGACGAAGTTCCGCAAGAGCCGGCTCGTGCCGTTGCATGCGACGGTCATCAAGGCGCTCGAAGGCTATCTCGAGGTTCGCCGCCAACGCGCCGGGGAGAGCGACTGGCTGTTCCCATCCGTCGAACATCGGGAGCTGTGCCCGACGACGGTGAACTACACGTTCCGTTGCATCCTGCGCCGGGCGGGGATCGCGCCCGAGCGAAGCCGGCAGCCTCGCATCCATGATCTTCGCCATACCTTCGCAACCCGGGTGCTGGAACAATGCGGCGCCGAGCGCGGCGTGGTCGCCCGGCACTTCGTCGCCCTGTCGACCTATCTGGGCCATGCCGATATCCGGAACACCTACTGGTATCTTGAGGCGACGCCGGAAATGATGGCGGATATCGCTTCGGCTGCAGAAATGCTGGTCGGGGAGAGCGTCGCATGACGAAGCTCGCCCCTCTCATCACCGCCTTCCTGCGCGATTACATGCCTCGCCAGAGAGGCTACAGTTTACAGAGCTGCGAGACATATGCGTTCAGCTTCAAGCTGCTGTTCGACTTCGCCGCGAAACGGCTGGGCACCCGTCCGTCACGGCTGACGATCGAAGACCTCGACGCGCCGATGATCGTGGCCTTCCTCGCCCATATCGAACAGGAGCGCGGCAACAGCGCTTCCACACGCAACCTGCGGCTCGCCGCCATCAAGACGTTCATGCGTTATGTGGAGCACAAGGTCCCCTCCGCCCTGGAGCAGATCGGCCGGATCCATGCCATCCCGGCCAAGCGCCATGACCAGAAGCTCATCCGTCATCTGATAATGGAGGAGGTCCGCGCGATCCTCAACGCTCCCGATCCTGCGACACGATCCGGTGTGCGCGACCGGGCCATGATGCACCTGTGCTTCGCCGGGGGCTTGCGGGTCTCTGAGCTGGTCGGCGTTCTGGTCGAAAACCTGTCGCTCCAGCCCGGCGCAAGCGTGATGATCCGGGGCAAGGGCCGCAAGGAGCGCTGCCTGCCGCTCTGGAAGGAGACGGCGCGAGATCTTCGCGCCTGGCTCGGCGTCAGGGGCGCGATCCGCGTGCCGGAGCTCTTCGTCAATGCGCAGGATGAGCCGATGACCAGAGCAGGCTTCGAGTATGTGCTCGACAAGCACGTCCGCAAGGCGGCCGAGACCTGCGCATCGTTGCATGGTCGGAGCGTCTCGCCACATCAGCTCCGGCACAGCTGCGCGGTCGTCATGCTGCAGGCCACCCACGACATCCGGAAGGTTGCCCTGTGGCTCGGTCATGCCGACATCCGCACGACGGAGGTCTATCTCCGCATGGACCCCTCCGAAAAGCTGGAAGCGATCGAGGCGGTCGTCCCGCCGGAGCTCAGGCGTGGCCGGTTCAAGGCACCGGATGCGCTGATCGCATCCTTGCTCTTGGACCTGGAGGCCCCGGCCTGATCGGAACAGGTCCGCACCTGAAGCGGTTCTCTCGCCCAATCGCCCCGGTCCTGCACCGGCATCGTGTTCGCCACGGCCTGTGCCGTGTGGGGCGCGGCTG
>NZ_JBDZDP010000057.1:0-3833 GCF_040044995.1 Xanthobacter pollutisoli | reverse complement strand
TCCGATAATGTTGCATTATCGGACATATTGACAGAGGGCGCCAAACAGGGTAGAAATGACCTGAAAGGTAGAATATTCGGAACCCTTCCCATGTCGGATGGGCGGAATTTGTGAGACTCAAGCGCTTGGGCGGAAATCTCGCGCATAATTATGAGACTCCCGGAGCGCCATTATGAGACTGGCTGAGTCGGAATTTGTGAGACTGGCGGACTTTCCGGCTCAGCCGAGCCGTTGCGACGCCCGCTGAGGCGACGTCTCTGGCGCTCGGAGGCGCCGGAGCCGGGCATAGACACGCCGCCGCAGCGCCGGCGACCACGCCCGCAGGGCTTCCCGCAGCCGCTCTTCCCCTTCCCGATCGCTCGCCAGCAGCACCGAAGTGGCGCATCCAACGGGATCCGCGCACAGCCGCCCGACACCAACGGCCAAGGCATAGTTCTGCAGCAGCGAGCCTTGTGCGAGCGAAAACAGGCCTGGGCGCACCGGCTTGGCGAGCACAGGCGCCACCCGATCGTACTCCGGCACGACGACCAGAAGCGCCTGCCGGGCAATCGGCTGCGTGAGGAAATCGTGATTGGCCCGGCGCGCGGCGAGCGACAGGATCGGCTGCTCGGCCAGCGACGGGGGCGAGGACCTGCGATGCCGCGTCGTCAGGAGGTCCAGCAGCGCGGGCACCGCGGGCGCGCCCTCCTCCTTCCCCTGCGCCCAATCGGCCAGCCGCAGCGCCCCGCTCCGCGCACTGGGATCGAGCCTGGTCAACTGTGTTTGCGGCAGCCGCGCATCCAGTCCTGTCCCGGCCCTCCCCCCGAACCGGACGCCGTGCTCATCGCACCAGAAATTCCAGGGAAAGGCCGTCGCCTTGCGGTGGAGCCCGGCGGGACAACGCGGACAGACATAGCGGCTTGCCGCGGCGATCATCAGGCGCGCCTGCGGCGTGATCTCGTCGAAAGTCAGCCTCCGCAGCCCCTCAACGGTCATGCCGGTGCGGCCAGCCAGCACGGACCCCTCCCCTACCCCGAGGCGCCATTCGAGCTCGCGAACGCTGAAGCGGCCGAGGCCGCAATGCGCCAGAAGCGCCTCCGCCGGCATGCTGTAGAGCCGCGCAAGCCGCCCCAGCCAGGACGACAGACGCTCGTCGGGGCTCGGCCGCGGCACCACCGGCAACGGAACCGGTGCCGGTGGGTCCCTCACACGGGCTCTCCCACGAGAGCCAGCACGCTGCGCTTGTCTGCGACCGCGCCGGGCGTGATCCTTTCCTCGCCGCTCTCGATCGCGGCGATGGCGAGCGCGCTCACCAGCGAGAAGATGCCGGCCGTGATCCCTCCCGTCACCTCGATGAGGCGCTTCAGCGTCGCGTCGGCGAACTCGCTGGGCTGCCGCAGCGGCAAACTGCGCTGCAAGCTGCCGATCAGACCGCCGAAATCCTCGTCATTCTGCCACGGCGGCAGCGCGAAAGCCTCGAACCGGCGCACCAGCTGATCATCGGTGCGCAGCGCGTTTCGCGCCTGCTGCGTACCGACGCAGACGAGCGGAATCCGCAGCTCATTGCCGAGAAAGCGCAGCATGTTCAGGAAGCGGGTCTGCTCCCGCACGGTGCCGGCCTGCAGGCTGTGCACCTCGTCGATGACCAGCAGCCCCGGCCGGATCTCGGACAGCAGGCGCAGCGTCAGGCTTTCCAGTACCGACAGCGTCGCCCGCGGCGGTTCGGGTGCCCCGATCGCCGCCAGGAGCCGCTTGTAGAAGCGGGCTTCGTCAGGGCCCGGCACCATCTGGACGGCGATGACCGGCATATGCATGCGCCCCGTCACCGTATCGAACTGCGAAGGGTGGTCGCGGGCGAACTTTTCGACGATCATGGTCTTGCCCATGCCGCTGGCGCCGACGATGAGCAGGTTGGGCATGCGCGCCCGTGGCGGGAAGGCAAGCAGGGCTTCGAGCTTCTGGAGCGCCTGTTCGGCGCGCGGATAGTTGATCCAGCGGTCGGCGCGAATGCGCCGGATACGCTCGTCCGCGCTCAGCGCGGCGATCGGCCGGCTAGCGGGGAAGAGATGCGAGAACGCCTCAGTCATCATCCCATTCCTCCACCGCGAAATAAGGCAGTTGCAGGGGCCTTTCGTCCTTGTTCGGCACCACCTCCGGTGTCACGTCGATGATCCTGTCCGGTGCGAGATGCGCGCGCCGGGCGACATCCCTTCGCATCGCCTTGGTCAGGCGCGTTGCCTCGTCGACCAGGGATCGCTGGGCGAGGATTGTGGAGAAGATGAGCTCCTCGTCGACGGCCTCGCGGCCTTTTTCCCGCAAGGCGCGCACGGCAGCCCGGTGCTCCCACAGCCCAATGGGCGGGCGGGTCCGATCGGCTGGACGCGCTTCCAGATACCCCTGCCCTGTCGCCACGAACACGCAGGACAGGTCGCGCGGATCGAATTTGACGGTCAGTCGTTGCCGGTCGCGCCCCATCAGCCAACGCAGCTCGTCCGACCAGTAGCGGATGTGAAACAGGTGCAGCCCGTCGCGCTGCAAAGTGCGCTGCTCGAAAGGCAGAAAATCGATGAGGAACCGCCGCGGATCCGACGGAACCCGCACCGTGACGTCGCCGATGCGGGCTTGCCAGGCGGCCGCCGGCGGCAGATCCAGCGCCTTGTGGATGCGGGCATGGTAGGAGCCGATGATCTCGATGGCGAGATAGCGTTCCAGGTCGCGCAAAGTCATGACCGCCTCGGCCTCCGGATCGAGGTCGCCGCGTTCGTCGATGTTCGAGAAATGCGAGCCCGGAATGAGGTGAACGGCACCCATCATCGTGCCGATCAGCCGCTCGATATGACCGCCGAAACGCGGCGTGCCAGGTGGACGGTAGCTCAGGTCGATGCGATGCTCGCCGCAGGCGCGTTCGAAGGCGCGCGCATGGAATTCGGCGCCGTTGTCGACATGAATGGTCCCAGGAATTCCGTGCGCCGGCCACTCCGCCACGATCCCCCGTGAGGTCAGCCAGGCCGTCTTGTCCGTCACCGCATGGGTCAGGCACAACGCCACGGCTGCCAGGGACGGCGCTTCCAGCGACAGGTAGAAGCCCATCACCATGCGGGTGTTGACGTCGACGGCCAGCGTGAGCGTCGGCCGGCCGATCGGCAATCGGGTTACCGGATCGACGACCGTGACGTCGACCTTGGTGTGGTCGATCTGGAGGATTTCAAGCGGAGCCGCCGCCTCCAATCCGCCTGGCGTCGCCAGAAACACCGCCTCCGATTTGCCGGCGCCCTCCCGTCGGCGCATCAGATCGGCCTGATCTTTCATTTTCAGCCACCGGCCGAGACGGCGGATCGATGGCGGCTGCAGGCCTTGAAGCTGGCAGTCCGCCGCAACCTCCTGCTGAAAGCGCGTCAGGGTGGGCCTGCGGCGCGTCGCATAGAGCTTCCGGAAATGCTGCTCGACGATCGTGAGCACCACCGGATCCAGAGGCTGCATGCCAGCGTTTGGGCCACGCCGGCGCGGTAGGAGCGTGCTGGTGCGGTCATCCTGCCGGAACCGCTTCAGCCAGCGAAACAAGGTTGCCCGGCTGACGCCAAGCGCGTTCAGGGCATCGCGGACTTCCGCATCGCCAAGGTGCTTCGACAGTTTCGACAGGATCTCGGCGCGATGCCGCGCCTGCGCCCAGGCCTCAGGATCGATACCATCATCGTTCATGGACAGCCTCGCCGTCTGGCTGCAAGCTGGTCTCACAACTACCGACTCAATACCGTCGCCAGTCTCAATTACCTTGAATCGGTCTCATAATGACGACACGGCCAAGGCATTGAAATTGCGCAGGCGCCAGTCTCATCAACCCCGGTAGTCCGACA
>NZ_JBDZDP010000056.1:0-4190 GCF_040044995.1 Xanthobacter pollutisoli | reverse complement strand
ACTATGCTGTATCGCTCGACGGACCGCCGCTGTCGTCGTGGCGCTCCCGTGGTGAATCTGGCCCATAGCGCATCCCTCGATTCATGCGTCGAGATTGCACCATCAAAGCCCGGGATCAAACATCTAGGCGGCCGTGACCCGGACACAGGCGGCAAAGAGGATGGGATGGGCTTCGTAGCCACCGATCACAGGAGCCCCTGCCACCAGGCCACGCCCACCACCCTCACCAGGCGGGACGCGCGCCGCAGCGCTCGCTCCCCGTCCCGGCCACCGCCAGTCGGGACGCCGACGCTCACGCATGGTGATGGATAACCCGGCCCGCGCTGCTCGGTCACGCAGACCGCGCCGCGTCGGCGCCCGCCTGAACCGCAGATCGCCACCTCGGCGAGAGCCTTCACGTCGAACCGGCGCCCCGGTCCCGGCTGCATCCGCGACAATTCGCAAGGCGACGAGGCGATCCCATCTTGGGCACCATCGACCCGCCAGAACCGCTGCCGGCACCGTCGACAAGCGGGGCGCTCAACGAACGCCGTGAGCGAAGAGGGCGACACGCTCCGCGGTCGGCACAGAAGCCTTCCGGCAAGTCCGTAACGCCGGCTAGTCGGTGCGATCTATGCGCGCCTGTCCGGCCCGGACGAGGGGAGACACCGCGCTCGCAAGCTGCATCATGAAGGAGCGGCTGAAGCGTCCCAGCAGGGGCTCGCCCGCATCGAGATAGAAGGACCGCTCGACGATATCGTAATTGTACTCGCTGACGGTGATCCAGGCCCGCTTGAGATCGCTGAGCCCGCCGCGCCGGCATTCGATTTCGGGAACCTCGATCGCAACCTGCTCGGAGCCGGGCTGGCGGCTTGAAATCGCCAGAAGCGCAAGGTGCGTCAGACCGTCCGATCCGCGCACTGCGAGGATAACGCAGACGGGTCGATCCTTGCGACCTTCGGTCTCGCCGTGTTCCTGCTGCCACTTCCAGAGATACGGATACTGAATGATCGTGCCGGGACGCAGGTCACCGGTCATCGTCGTAGCCTTCGCCCGTCGCCAGACGGTCGAGCTCGGCCGAGAACAGCGAGGCGACGTCGTCCGGCGTCTCGCCGGCGGCGTATGCGCGGCGGGGATCGCCTTCGCCCCTGATCTTCTGGTAGTGCTCGTAACTCATCATGACGAAGCGGGGCTTGCGATACCGCGTGATGACGATCGGCGACTTCGTCGCCGCATCGGTGACTTCTCCGACCTGCTTGTTGAGGTCATTGGTGGTGAAGGCGCGCATGTGAAACCTCCGCGCTAATATCCATGCTTTCCATGATATCCATGTTTCCCATGATTTCAAGGGAAACGACGCTCACGCGCCGCCCCCGAACCGCCAGACCGGGATGCCCATCGCCTTCGCCTTGTTGGCGAGGTTGTCGGTGATCCCGGAGCCTGGGAAGACCACGACGCCAATCGGCAGCGCCTTGAGCAATTCGTCATTGCGCTTGAACGGCGCCGCCTTCCCCCGATTGATTGAGCACGGGGGTCAATCCCAGCGCCGGACCGACGGCACGGGAGTTGCTGAAGCGGGCCGGAACATCGATGGTGCTGGTGAAGGCTAGCGAGGTGACAGGACCGACGCCGGGGATCGTCATCAATCGTCGGCAGGTCTCGTCACCACGGACGATCGATAGCAGCTTGCGGTGGAGCTCCATGAATGTCTCTCGCAGCTTTTGCCGCGCCGCCAGCAAGGGCTTCATAATCTCGCCGAGGTCCGGCATGCCATCGACAAGCTCGCGGATGCGATCGTCGAACCCGGCCGTTCCAACGATGCCGACCTTGAGTCCGAAATTGCGCAGCAGTCCGCGGATGTCGTTCTCGATGTCGATCGCTTTTTCCTGCAACAGCTTGCGGGCGGTCAACAGGGCGCGGCGACGCTGGCTGGCCAATGTCTTGACATGCACGGGCCGGAACAGATTGACCCGCATCATCTGCGCGATGCCGCGGGCGTCGTTGCGGTCGGTCTTGTTCACCTGAGCTTTCAGGAATGCTTTCGCATGCCGGGTCTCGATGCAGATCGCGGGCAAACCCGCCTCCGCCAATCCGCTGAACAGCCATTGCGATAACGGGCCGGCTTCGAGCCCGATCCGAACGAACTGCCACGAGGAACTTTTCAAAGCCTGGACGAGGTCCTCCGGGTGGCTGAGGACTTTGATCTCGCGGCAGATCGCGCCCGTTTCGTCCACGATACACACCGACGTCTCTTTCACCGAGACGTCCAGTCCGGCATAATATTTCATGCTGCGCTTCCTTTCCTGATGCTTGTGGCTGTTCCAAACAGACCACGTTCTATCATCAGCTCGAAGCGCAGCACCTCCTGCATCCCTCCGCGAGGGGCTCAAGCCGAATACCCCATCTGACTCATTTTTGATGGAGTTCGAGATTCGTCTGGCGTTGATTTTGAATTGGAATCAACACCATGGCACACTCACTCCGATCTTCGACCGTGGTCCCGCGTGGATTCGTGGTGGACGATGTCAGCAGCGACAGCGCGGGCACGCTGATCACGGTTCGCGCGGTTGGCAAGGCGAGTTCGTGCCCAGGATGCGGAAGAACATCACAGCGAGTGCACAGTCAGTATCATCGGCATCTGGCGGACCTGCCGATGGCGGGCAAGCCAGTTCGGCTCGTCGTCCGGGCGCGACGTTTCCACTGCGACACAGTGCTCTGCGGCCGGCGCATCTTCGCGGAGCGCTTCGACGCCAAGGTTTTGGCGCCGTGGGCGCGGCGTACTGCCCGCCTCGACCACATCGTCCACCACCTGGGGCTGGCGCTGGGCGGGCGGCCGGCGGCGAGCTTCGCCCGCAGGTTGATGTTGCCGGTCAGCAATGACACCCTGCTGCGGGTCGTGCGGCGCCGTGGCAACCAGCATTTCGTCCCACCAACGATCATCGGGATCGACGACTGGGCGTGGCGGCGCAACCAGCGCTATGGCACGATCATCTGCGACCTTGAGCGCCGCAGGACCATCGCTCTCTTACCCGACCGAGAGCCCGCGACAGCGCAAGCGTGGCTCACCTGCCAGCCGCAGATCACCATCGTCGCTCGTGACCGCGGCGGGGGCTATGCGACGGCTGCGGCCAAGGCGCTGCCGACGGCCACCCAGGTGGCGGACCGCTGGCACCTGATGGAGAACGCCAGCCGTGCCTTTCTCGATGCGGTGCGCAAATCCATGCGTCAGGTCCGAGCCGCGATCGGCGCCGCAACCATCGACCCTGATCTGCTCACGGCCGCCGAGCGGCTTCAGTATGAGGGATATCTTCGTCGGGAAGACGCAAACGGGACCATCCTCGGCTTCGCGAAGGACGGGATCGCGATCAAGGAGATCGTGCGCCGCACCGGGCATAGTCGTAGCTTTGTTCGCAGGATCCAGCGCGGCGAACGCACGGACGTCTTCCGTTCGCGGGAAAGTTAGCTCGAACTGTACCTGCCGTGGCTCGAGGACAAGTGGGCAGCCGGCGAACGCAACGGCGCGGAGCTGTGGCGACGCCTCAAGCGCCAAGGCTTCCGCGGTTGCCTTCGGGTCGTCACCGAGTGGGTGGCACGTCGTCGGCGCGCCGAACGGATGGACAATGATGCACTCAGGCGAACGCCTTCGGCGCGCACCATCGCGCGCCTCATGACCATTGGCCGGGACCGCGTGTCCAAATCCGAGAGCGTCACGATCGTGGCCATCGAAGCCGCCGTGCCGCTCCTCGTCGAGGCGCGAGAAATCATCGCCGCGTTCCAGGCCATGATCCGCAAGAAGATTGTCGCAGAGCTCGAGCCATGGCTCGAGCGGGCCAGATCCAGCCTGGTCGCGTCATTCGCCAACGGCGTCGTCAAAGATCGGGCCGCGGTGGTGGCCGCCATCACCTCGCACTGGTCCAATGGCCAAACCGAAGGGCAGATCACCAAGCTCAAACTCGTCAAGCGCCAGATGTATGGAAGAGGAAAGCTCGATATTCTCCAGGCCCGCCTCGTCGGCGCTCCATAGATCTTCTTCACCAAAACTGCGTCAGACCCAATATTCGGCGCCGATAGGGGGTCAGGTTTCCCCTAATTCCGCGATGAAGAAAGTTCCGTCCCGCTGAAGCTCCTTTATCCTATGGGTGTTTGAGGAATCGGAATCACGGTTTCCCTTCACCCGGAGGGTGCGATGGGGTTGTTGCAGACGGTGTTGC
>NZ_JBDZDP010000055.1:0-5842 GCF_040044995.1 Xanthobacter pollutisoli | reverse complement strand
CTCCGCTTCCCGCGGGGCGCCCACCTTCCAGCCCGCAATTATGCGGAGCAGAACCCCCGCCGAAACCGGCGGCAACACAGACCTTACAGGCCGGCGCTCTGCATAATCCCGCTCTCCGCATAATCGATCTTATGTGGAGCTCCACATAATGCCGAGATCGGCGCCGCCTGGTCCAAGCGCAGCAACGAGGGCCGCGATTATCTGGGCCTCAAGCTCGACGATCCGAGCTTCACCGCCCCGATCTACGCCAACCTCTTCGACGACGAGGAGGGAGAGGGTTACAGCCTTATCTGGTCCCGCCCCAACGGCCGCCGCGCCGACTAACCGTCCGCGACGCCCCGCCCGATCCTCGGGCGGGGCAAGCCCCTTCATGACGCGCCAACACACGCACACGAAGCCGCTTCAAGGCTGGTCCGAACCGGGCTGGCCTTCCGGCTTTACACATTGTCGGCTTTACGGCTCGGCGGTTGGCCGACTTTACGCGAGTCCGTCGATCCGGCCACGCGTAGCGGGTGCATGCGTCGAATTGCGACGCGCCTCGCGTCGAGTCATGTTTCAGCGTCTTCCACTGTCTCATCAAGAAGGTCGGCAGGTTTCACGTTCAACGCTTCCGCCAAGTGCCACATCGTCAACAGCGTGACATTCTGCTGGCCCCGCTCCATGCCGCTCACATAGGCGCGGTCCACGCCCATTTTCACGGCGACCGCTTCCTGGCTCAGACCGGCAGCGACGCGATACCTCCTGACGTTGGCTCCAAAAATTCTGCGAATGTCCATCCGCAGGTTAGAAGGCAATCGTGTATTATAGCGCTACGTGTTATAATGCACGGCCCGCGGAGCTGCTCGCGATGCCGCAGGTGGTCCGCCGCGATGCCTGAAAAGCATCGGGAAATTTCAGTTATCGGTCTGGTTTGCAGTTGCGATATGGATACGATCGATTAACCAAAGAAGATGAGCGCGTCGGTGACCGTCATTACTTTTCTGGATCGTCCGCCCGAGGGCGACCGCCTGACAGGCTACGACGAAAGCCATCTTGCGCTCTATGTCCGGCTCCTCGACGCCGCCGCCGAAGGCGCCGATTGGCGTGAGGCGGTCCAGATTCTTTTCGGACTCGATCCCGATGGCGATCCCGACCGCGCCCGAATGATTCACGACAGCCATCTCGCCCGTGCCCGCTGGATGACCACCAGGGGCTATCGCGAACTCCTCCGCCCCCGCGTGTCCTAA
Source organism: Xanthobacter pollutisoli (assembly GCF_040044995.1). Lineage (NCBI taxonomy): Bacteria > Pseudomonadati > Pseudomonadota > Alphaproteobacteria > Hyphomicrobiales > Xanthobacteraceae > Xanthobacter > Xanthobacter pollutisoli. The sequence goes on along the minus strand of NZ_JBDZDP010000055.1, from coordinate 4,616 downwards.
AGCAGGACACCCCTTGAGGTTGTAGGAGGCATCGCGCCGCCCAGATTGGGGGACTTCCGGTAATCGTCTTCACCGGCAACTCTTCGCGCGGAGGGGCCACTCAGCGCGGACGAGGAGACGCGTATGGCCGAGTCGTCCGATTGGCGATTGCAACAAACCGAACGCGCCCTGAACCGGCTTGAGCGGGAAGGGTTCGCGTGGGAATTTCTGCGCCGCAATCCCGACTATCGCAGTGACTACGACCGCCTGCGCAGCACACTGGCAAGTCGGCGAGGCGCCTCGCGAAGGAGCGCCAACCCTCAATGGGGGTTGCGATTTCCTGATCGACCCCGACCGCTCCGCTCAGGAGACCCCGATTTTTTGGCGACCCGAACTCGTGGCCAGCGTACTGCTGCTTCAAGCCGCGCCACCCGTGTTTCGGATGGCGCGGCGACCCGAACATCTCGACCTGGAGCACGCGACGCTGCACGCGCAAGACGCCGTGGTGCTGGCCGATGACGATGGTGACCATCACTTAATCGTCGGCGCCATTAACCCGGCTCAACCGCTCGCCGTGCTGCTGCCGCTCGACGACAGCTTCCACATCCGCGCCGAAGCAGCGATGCGCTTCCAACGTCGTCTCTTCGGACGCGCCGCCGGTCCGCTCCCGCGCGCGCTTACGCTCACGCCGCGTTACCGCCTGCGCCTGGTGCGCATGGTGCGCGCGCTCGATGGTCAATCCTCGGGCGCAACGTACCGCGAGATCGCCGGCGCCCTGTTCGATATGCCCAGCCAGTCCGCAACCGAGTGGAAAACATCGCCCATCCGCGCGCAGACGATCCGCTTGGTCAAGGACGCCCAGACAATGATGCGCGGCGGCTATCTCCGCTTGCTCGCCGGCCGCTGACCTACGCGCCAACGCGCCTCGACCACTGCCGGGGGGTACGCGCTCGCAGGGGCTTCACTCCGTCATCCACCCAGATGCCGAGGGTCCGCCATCGTGGTCGCCGCTTCGCCACCGCACGCTGGAGGCGCAGCCGACGCCCGGAGGCCGCCATGTCAGTGACACGACTCGACACCCCGCCACGCTATCTCCGCACGCCCGAAGCAGCGCGCTTCCTCGGCCTGTCTGGTCGCACGCTCGAGAAGCACCGCACCTATGGCACCGGACCAGTCTATCGCAAACTTGGCGGCCGCATCGTCTATGCCCTCGACGATCTCCAGGCTTGGGCAGATCGTGGCACACGACTATCCACGTCCGATCCCGGCCATGACGTTGTTCATCCTGCCAAGCCACACGCGAGACAAACCCAGGCGACTCCCGCCCGGCGCGGTGGCGGTGCGTCATGATCGTCGCGCTCCTCAATCAGAAGGGTGGCGTCGGCAAGACGACGCTCGCGCTCCATCTCGCGGGCGAATGGGCCAGCAGGGGCAAGCGCGTTCTCCTGATCGACGCCGACCCGCAGGCCTCGGCGCTCGACTGGTCGCAGCAGCGAGCGCGTGAAGGCCTGGCACACCTGTTTGGTGTCGTCGGTCTGGCGCAAGATACGCTTCATAGCGAAGCGCCGGAACTGGCGCGAAGCGCCGACCATATCGTGATCGACGGGCCGCCGCGTGTCGCCAGCTTGATGCGATCCGCGCTGCTTGCCGCCGACCTGCTGCTGATCCCCGTGCAGCCATCGCCTTTCGATGGCTGGGCGTCCGCGGAGATGCTCTCGCTGCTCGCCGAGGCGCGGATTTATCGTCCCCAACTCGCCGCCCGCTTCGTGCTGAATCGGTGTGGAGCGCGCACGGTCATTGCCCGCGAGACGGCCGAAACGCTCGCCGATCACGATCCGCAGGTGCTCACCAGCACCATCGGCCAGCGCGTTACCTTCGCCGACGCCGCGCGATCTGGACACCTCGTCTCGGAAATCAACGAACGCAGCCCCGCCGCGCGCGAGATCACCGCACTCTGTACCGAGGTCCGGAGGATCGCGTCATGACCGGGCGATCCCACAAACGTGCCTTTGCCGCACGTCCAGCCGATCCTGAGAGCTGGGTCAAAGCCCCCGATCCGCGCCCAGCGCGCAGCGGCGACGACGCCAATTTCACCGCACGCCTCACCATCGACGTCACGCCCGACATGCGCGGCCAGATCAAAATCGCCGCGTTCCAACGCGGCGTCACTGTCGCCGACATGCTGCGCGAACTGCTCGCCCGCGAATTTCCCCCAACCGAAGGAGGTACGCCATGAACGGCGCTCCTGACTTGCGTCGCGTTACGACGCCGACTGTGGTTGGTCTGACCCACGTCGAGCTGACCTGGATTGAGAAGAAGATCGAATACTGGGTCAGGTTCGGCCAGGACGTCCACGAACAAATTCTCGACCGCCGCCGGCGCGTCGTCAGCTTCCCGCCCCATAGTGTTTTCGCCTTTGTCCGTTGGGCGGCCAACGACTTCGGAACGATCATCTCGCGCATCGACATCGTGCGCGCGATCTCGCCGGGCGAACCCTATCAGACGCTGCCCTTCGTGCGCCCAGGCGGCGATATTTTGCTGAAGGCCGAGAGCTGGCCGAAGGTCGAGCGCGTCCTCCAGATCGTCGACGCGATCGAGTCGATCGGCATCAATCCCGCCGAGGTCTCGCCGCATCATTGGCGACACGTTCACAATCGTCTTGCTGCCGGCCAGGAGCCGCGCAGCTACACGGCCGACCAGCATCGCGCAATCCTTTTGCGCCGAAGGGTCGAGTTATGACCCGCTTCGGCTACGTCATGACGACGTACTTCACCGTGATGCTGATCGGCGGCCTGTCGTTCATCCACATCACGCCTAGGCTGATCTGGAACGCGTCCGCCAGCACCCCGATCGGACTCTATTCACTCGATCGGCCGCCGCAGTTCGAAGTGACGGACCTGGTCGCCGTGGAAGCCCCGGAGCCGCTCGCATCATTCCTGGCCGAGCGCGGCTACGTGCCGCGCGGCGTCCCACTGATGAAACGCGTCGCCGCTCTTCCCGGGCAGGAGGTCTGCCGCACCCGCGCGCACATTACCGTCGACGGCATCGCGATGGGCGAAGCGCTGACACGCGACCGTCTCGGCCGCGATCTTCCCATTTGGCAGGGCTGCCGGCGCATCGCCGACGACGAGATCTTCCTCATGAACTGGTCCGTCGAGGACAGCCTCGACGGCCGCTACTTCGGTCCGATTTCCACCCGCGCGATCATCGGTCGCGCAACGCCGGTGTGGACCGATGAAGACGGCGGCGGCCGCTTCGAATGGCGCGCCGCGACGCGGTGAACGACGCGCCTATCCGACCTCACCGCATAACAAAGGAGTCTTCCCATGCCGCAGATCGGCGAATTCACGCGCACGAAGAATGGCTACGCCGGCCACATCCGCACGCTCTCGCTGGACGTTGAGATCGTGCTCATCCCCGCTGAGCACACCGACGCCGAGAATGCGCCGGATTATCGTGTTCACCGCGGCAACGATAACGGACCTGAGATCGGCGCCGGATGGAAACGCACCGGAGAAAAGGCCGGCGATTACGTCTCCTTGCAGATCGACGATCCCACTCTGGCCCAGCCGATCCGCGCGAACTTGTTCCAATCGACCGAGGACAAGTCCGCCTGGAGCCTGCACTGGAATCGTCCGCCCAAGCGCGGCGAGCGGGACTGAACGATGTCCGGCCCGCGCCATCGAACTGTCGTCGGGCGGCCAAACGCCGTCCGACTGGCAGCCTTCCTTCTCCTTTCCGGCCTGTTCCTCGGCGCGCCGTTGAGCGCCACAGCGAACGCGCAGAACGCACCGGCCACGCGCACGGCCTCCAGCCATCCGTTCGCGGCCTACGTTGAAGAGGCCGCACAGCGTTTCGGCATCCCGGCCGCGTGGATTCGCGCCGTCATGCACGTGGAAAGCGCTGGCGATGTGCGCGCGATCTCCTCTGCCGGCGCGATGGGTCTGATGCAGATCATGCCGGATACCTGGGCGGAGCTGCGCGTCCGCCATAGGCTCGGACGTGATCCTTATGATCCGCGCGACAACATCCTGGCCGGCGCGGCGTACTTGCGCGAGATGTATGATCGCTACGGTTCGCCGGGCTTTCTTGCGGCCTATAACGCGGGACCGGGGCGCTACGAAGAGTATCTCGCGGGCCGCCCGTTGCCGGCCGAGACCCGCGCGTATGTGGCCGCGCTGCTCCCTTCCTTCGGCGGCGGTGAACTGCCCGGCGCAATCACCGTCGCCGCAGCCGATCCTCGTGCCTGGACTCGCGCGCCGCTGTTCATCACGCGGGCTGACGGCATGACCAGCGTCGATCCAGCGCAGAAGGAAGGGCCTCCGGACGACGCCCCGGCGGCAGCTCCGGTGCGCGAGACTTCCGCAATCACGCCGCAGTCTGCCGGACTGTTCGTCGCGCGATCCGTCAGCGGAGACCCACGATGAGGTGCCTCGACCTCTTTCGCAGTGTGGCGGGCTGCTGCGCATCATGGAGTGCGTGGAGGGGAAAGCAGGGCAACACGACCGCACGATTGCCGCCCGTAATCGGCAGGACGGTTCCCCGCCGAAGAGCGCGCCACCAACAGCTTCGCCGCCCGGTAAAATCTCCCGCGTTACGCAACGCAGGAGGCGGGTGATGGACTTCTTTTGCGGGCT
>NZ_JBDZDP010000054.1:0-5855 GCF_040044995.1 Xanthobacter pollutisoli | reverse complement strand
AGCGCCGGACCTCACCCTCCGGCTCAAGTCTATGGTCAAGCCCAGACACAAAACGATCCTCCAATCAGGATCGTCAGACTGCGCTCTCACGCCTGACCTATGAAGGTGACCCCGGGACGACGCTTACAGACGTGTTGTCCGGCGTGCCCGCATCCCGAACAGTCCCTCTCCGAATGGTTCCGCGAAGATCCTTTGCTGACAATGGGATGCTGTGCAGACAAAGCGCCGAGCGGTGATACGCAGTTCCGGGCGCCGCCCGCTACAGGGCAGATCTGAAACAGTACGGATGTAGCGGCTAGGAATGCGCCTCGATGGCGCCGAGCATCGCGGACAAGCGCGGCTCGCGGCGGCGGCCCTGGCATGTACGATGAGGGTGGGCCGCATGGCGCTGATTCTCCCATCGAGATCCGCACCACTTCGGTCCCAAACATCATCAAGAGTGAGTCAGACCAATATTCCATGCCGAAACACAATTTGCATCGACAGTACCCCTGGCTCAGGTGATGGAGCCGGCCTTCAGCAGTACCACAAACGCAGACAGGATATGGTAGAAGGACGAGGCTGGCGCCGGTTCTTCAAGGAAGGAGCCATCGGCCAGCCACTGGTCCCGCCATAGGCCGGCCACGGGCACGTCGAGGTAAGCCTTCAGAACCTCGAACGCCTCGTGGGCATCGGCAACGAAGGCGTCCCGCGCCTCTGCGTCAGATGTAGCAGCCGCGAACACCAGCGCGGTGCGTAAACGCTCCGTCTGCGCCCATAGGCGAGCCCGGGGATCCGTCGGGGTGCCTGACGCATTCACCGCGAAGATCACAGCACGGCGGTCCTGGGCGATGCCGAACCGCGTACCGAAGGAGTAAAGTCGAAGCGCTGCGGCGCGGTGATCGACGCCCAATAGGTCGCTGGCATGACGGAATAGATAAGCCCACTCGAACTGGTGCCCCGGCTCGCGCACGGCCCCCGGCTCCCCCTCGGCGAAATGCCAGTCACCATCGTAATACTCGCCGATGGCACCGGTTTGAGGATCAATAAGGCGATTCGCGCCGAGCTCGAGGATGGTACGGCCGATTTCCTCGAACGGCTCGCGGACACCTTTTGCTACCCAGGCGAGTTGCGCTTCCAGAAGATGCATCTGCGGATTGGAGCGCAGCGGAAGGATGCGAGGCATTGCCTCCTCAAAGCCAAACTCCGGGTGGGCACGCTGCGCCTTAAGCTCGGCCAGGAGCCCGCGGGCGGCAACGAGAAGGTCCGTGTTGCCGATTCCGGCGAAATGGGCATGGGCGAGGGCGAACAAAACGAAAGCTTGATCGTACAGGTCGGCTGTGTCGGCCAAGGGCGAGCCATCCGCCGCCACCAAGCAACGATAAAGCCCGTCCGGACGGCGGAAGTGGCTCATAAAGTAGAACAGGCCATGCGCTGCGGCCTCGCGCCAAGGCCCGTGCCAACCGAGGCGCCCGCCTTCAATGAAGGCATAGGTCTGCCTCGTCTGGACCCGAAGGCGGCGTGGCGCGGTGACCGGCACACCATTCAACGCGATCTTCTCGTAGTAGCCGCCCGCCGGGTCCGCGCCGACTTGCCACCAGAGCGGCAAAGCGGCATCGAACAGCCATTCACGCGCCCAATATGCCTCAGCCTCGAGCATTATTTATACTCCCCGACTTTCCACAGCAATTGACCAGTCGAAGCGAACATGGCCATTTTTGCTCGCATTTCTGCAGCGACAAATTGTCTGACCAGACTTCCCCGGAGGCAATCTAGGGTCGAGGCTCGGTCAGGCCAGATGGCGAAAGCGGTTGGGAGCGCCACAGCGGAAAGGGAGTTGGCGGCCAGTTTGATCCTCCCCCGTTTTAGTGAACACCAATGTTAGGCTGTGCGGACGGATTTGATGAGGATGAAGCTCAAGGCGAGAGCGACGATGGCGGCGAAGCCGCATTCGGTCTTCTCGCAGCGCCGGGCGACGCGCTTGAAGCGCTTGAGCTTTCCGAAGCACTGCTCGATGCGGGCGCGGCCCCTGTAAAGCGCCTTCGGGAAGAAGGCTGGGCGCTCCTTCGCGTTGGATTTGAAAGGGATGGCGGGCGCGATGCCGCGCGCCCGGGCGATGGCCCGGTTGGCCTTGGCGTCATAGCCCTTGTCGGCGAGCGCCGCGCGCGGCGTGACATCGGGACCCAGATCCAGCAGCAGCTTGAACAGCGGACTGTCGCCGGCTTCCCCGCCGGTCAGGTGGAAGGCGATCGGCTGGCCGTCGAAGTCGCTCTTGAGGTGGATCTTGGTGGAGAAGCCGCCACGCGAACGGCCGAGGGCTTGGCCGTCTGACGTTGCCCCTCCTGGCTAATCCAGTTTGAAGTTCGTTCTGGCCCATTGTGAAGCGCTCCCCATTTCTAGGCCATCCGGAGCTGGAAAATTCCGGGGTTATGAAGCGCTCCCCGTTTCTAGGCCACCCAGAGCTGGAAAATTCCGGGGTTATGAAGCGCTCCCCGTTTCTAGGCCACCCAGAGCTGGAAAATTCCGGGGTTATGAAGCGCTCCCCGTTTCTAGGCCACCCAGAGCTGGAAAATTCCGGGGTTAGAGCTCATACCGGCGGGGATGCCGGAGAGCCATTCATGAGCGCGATCGGCGGCTTGTTGCCGATCGCGCTGTGCGGGCGAACCTCGTTATAGTCTCTACGCCAAGCCTCCATTTTCGCCCGTGCGTCGTCAAGGCTCATGAACCAGTGCGTGTTCAGGCATTCGGCCCGGAGCTTGCCGTTGAACGACTCGATAAAGCCGTTGTCCGTGGGCTTTCCGGGCCGCGAGAAGTCGAGCACCACGCCCTTCTGATAGGCCCACAGGTCGAGATCCCGACTGACGAACTCCGATCCCTGATCCACCCGGATGCTCTGCGGATAGCCGGTGCTCCGGCAGATCCGCTCCAGCGTCAGCACGACATCCTCACCCCGATAACTGAACCGGGGATCCACCGCCGGCGAGAACCGTGTGAAGGTGTCGACGATGGTCAGAACCCGGATCTTCCGGCCCGTGGCGAGCTGATCGTCCGCGTCGCCGGACGACGGTCGTCCCGCAGCTTCGCCTTCACACGGCGCTTCGGCACCTTGTTCCGCAACTGAAGGCCCAAGTCCTTGTAAAGGCGATAAATCCGCTTCGGACTGACCGCCCAGCCCTCTCGCCGCAACAGGATGTGCACGCGGCGATAGCCATAGCGCACGCGCGTCTCGCAGATCTCCTTGATCCGCTGGTTCAGCTCGGCCTGCGTGCCCCGCTTCGACTTGTAGGCATAGAGCGCACGATCGACCGCCAGGGTGGCACAGGCACGCCTGGCCGACACCTTCCAGTCTTCGCGCAGCCTGTCCACAAGCTCCCGCTTGCGCGCAGGCCTCAGAGCTTGACAGCACGTCCTGCAACATCGCCTTGTCCAGCGACAGATCCGCAACGATCCGCTTCAGCTTGGCGTTCTCGTCTTCCAACTGGCGCAGTCGCCGCATCTCCGAAGGCATCAGCCCCGCATACTTCTTGCGCCAGTTGTAGAACGTCGCGTCCGATATCCCGGCCTTCCGGCACACCTCCGCCACCGGTGTTCCGTCTTCCGCCTGGTTCAGCACGAACGCAATCTGCGCCTCCGTGAACTTCGACGCCTTCATGGAACTCTCCTCGTCCCCGAGCCGGGGATCATAAGTGGAAAACTCCAGCTCAGATTGGCCTAAAAAACGGGGGGCACGTCAGCGAGTGATATCGTCCTCGCCGAGATAGGAGCCGGTCTGGACCTCGATGAGCTCTAGCGGAATCTTGCCTGGGTTCTTGAGGCGATGGACGGTGCCGATGGGGAGGTAGGTCGATTCGTTCTCATGCAAGATAAAGGTGCGATCATCAAGCGTGACCTCAGCCGTCCCGTTTACCACAATCCAATGTTCGGACCGGTGGTGGTGCTTCTGCAACGAGAGCACTCCGCTGGGTTCGACCACGATCTTTTTCACTTGAAAGCGCTCACCTTCGCAAACGCCTTCGATCGTGCCCCACGGCCGGTGGACGGTCAGATGCTCGTCTATCAGACGCGGGTTCCGCTCCTTGAGCAAATTGACCAGGTCCTTTACGTCTTGGCTGCAACTTGACGGCATAACAAGCACCGCGTCATGAGTTGCGATGACTGATAGGCCCTCGATGCCAATGGCCGTCACCAGAGGTCCATCCGAGCGAACGTAAGATTTGGAGCTGTTCAGCAGCTGCACGGGGCCAATCGTAACATTCCCAGTCTCATCTTTGGCGCCAATCTCGTGGAGAGCGTCCCAAGCCCCAACGTCGGACCATCCGAAGGTGCCACGCACCACGGCGGCAAGGCGCGTCCGCTCCATTACGGCGAAGTCGATGGATTTTGCCGGCGCCGACTTGAAAGCCGCAGGTTCGAGCCTAAAGAAGCCGATACTATCCACTTTCGCTTGGGCAACTGAGGCCGTCACCGCTGCGGCGATGGCGGGTTCGTAGCGCTCGGCCTCCTCCAGAAGGACGCCGGCGGGAAACAGTAAGTTGCCAGAGTTCCAGAGGTAGCCGGCCTGCATGTAGTGCTCGGCAGTCGCTTGGTCTGGCTTCTCGACGAAGGAAGCGACCTCGTAGACGCCGCCTGGGTCGAGCTCCATTCCCCGCCGGATGTACCCGTAGCTAGTACGCGGCTCAGTTGGCGAAATGCCGAACGTCACGATGCGTCCGAGGCGGGCGATCTTCGCTCCAAGGTACACGGCCTCGCGGAATGCGGCAGTGTCCTGCACAACATGATCCGAAGCGAGGCCGAGCACTATAGTCTCACGTCCATATGTATCGGCGACGTGTCGGACTGCCGCAAGGAGGGCGGGCGCGCTGTCGCGACGGGCAGGCTCGAGTATGACGGTGACGTCGATGCCAACCTCGCGCGCTTGACGTTGCGCAAAGAAGCGGTATTCCTCGTTGGTAACCACCACTGGTGGGCCAAATACGTCATCCGGCGCGCACCTCTGCAGCGTGTCTTGATAGAGCGTTCTGTTCGTGGCAAGGGGCAGGAATTGCTTCGGCAAGCTATTGCGCGACAGCGGCCACAGGCGCGTTCCCGATCCTCCAGCCATAAGGACGGGTATAATCTTCCCGATTGTTGCGTGACGGGTTTCGGGCTGTGCTTGGCAAATCATGGAAGGCTCGTGGCTGGAGTCGAAGTAGTATACAGCAATGTCACTGTCCGGGGCCACAAGAGGGTTCATACGGCTAATCTCAGGCGTCACCGAAGCTGCCGTGGCCTACGCATTTGCCGAGGATAGGGGGAACCAACGTCGGCAATGTTGGGTTCAGAGCGTCGATCGCACCGGTACGCGCTATCGCAGCGTGCGTCCTGACGATGCGGTCGTGCGCGAGGCCATGAAGGCGTGGCGGGCGAGCGCCGCAGGTTCGGCTACCGGCGGATCCACGTCATGCTGAGGCGCCAGCGGATCGTCATGAACCACAAGATGCTGCGCCGGCTCCGTACCCCTCCGGCGAGGGCCGCCTTGCGGAGGTGAGGCGATGACGTGAGTCCTAGGAGTAATCCTAGGAGTAGTCATATGACGCTGTCGCGGGTGGAGGTGATCACCTCGGTGGAGCGGCGCCGGCGTTGGCCGCGGGCCGAGAAGGAGCGGCTGGTGGCGCTGGCACTGGAGCCCGGGGCTTCAGCTTCCGAGATCGCCCGCTCGGCGGGCGTGCATGTGAGCCAACTCTTCCGCTGGCGCAAGCAGCTCTGCGAGCGGGGAGTGTCAGGGGTTTCGTGTGGGGGCGGTCATGATGGACCCTATGGAGGTTCCCGATGGCCCGACGCAAAGCCCCCCGTATTCGTGACGAACTGCTGGACCAGTTGCTGGCCGGTGCCGATCC
>NZ_JBDZDP010000053.1:0-6299 GCF_040044995.1 Xanthobacter pollutisoli | reverse complement strand
ATCTCTCCCGCAAGGACTTCATCGTCCTCGACGAGCTCGGCTACCTGCCCTTCGCCCTGTCCGGCGGCCAGCTCCTGTTCCACCTCGTCAGCAGGCTCTACGAGCAGACCTCGGTCATCGTCACCACCAACCTTGCCTTCGGCGAGTGGCCGAGCGTCTTCAACGACCCCAAGATGGACATCGTCGAGACCGGAAACGAGATCTGGCGCTTCAAGAACCGCGCCTGACCTCCGCCACCATTGACCCCACTGTCGCTGCGCCAAACCAACGCTCCACGGCAGTGGGGTCAATGCCCCAGACAGGGGTCAACATTCGGCGCCGATAGGGGGTCAGGTTTCCACGCCGATTGACAATTGCCGAGGACGAAGCCGGGCTTGAGGGGCCGCCCGCTTGGAACAAGGCGCGCAGCCAATGGGCATCTTAGCCGCCCCCATCGCACCAGACGACGCCCGCCCACGCCGCCTCGTTGAGAAGAACCGCGACATCGGGCGCCGGTAGGCCACCATCGAGGGCGCTCATGGCAATGCCGTGGACCTTGCGCGATGCCAGGCCCCGATGACCGAAGCGCCGCCAGTCTTCGGTTCGACGGATGAGGGTGGACTAGACGGATATGGGATCGCCGCGTGCGGGCCGCACCGCCGACCCCACCTCGATCGGATAGCTGCCATCCTCCAGGGAACTTGCCTCGAAGTCGAGGATGCGCACGGGCCAGGCGCCATTTATTACGTTCAAACTATCTCTCTACCTCTCATTTCGGGGAATAATCTCAAGACAGAGACGTCGATAGACGCTTGCCCGTTTAAACATATACGACACCTCAACTACGGGAATTCTTTGGCATGCCCGCCAATCTTCGATATATTTCGTCGTATTGCTTCAACGATTTTCTGTAAGCCCACCCCACAGCGGGCCGACAATTGGGCATGCGAAAAGGCTCGCTCTCTCGCGGAGACGTATCGCCGACCGTGCCAGGAAGTGTATTTTGCTCCCGATTTTTATCGTCCATGTCCCCTCCTTTCCCAATCCATACAGCACTCGAAGGCCTGAGCTGCAGCTCCCCCTGCTTACCTAAGGCGCGTTCTCCCCAGAGGCATCAGAAACTCGATTTCCAAAGGGGCTACGGATTCCCAATCTGCCGGAAACTCAAGACGCACTGGCGCGGACGGGTCGGCCCGACACTTTGAACTTCGCGCCGCTGTAATGGGCATCGAAGGCGAAGCGGGTCCGTTCCGGTGTCAGATGGAAAGCTTCGCGGATCGCCGCACGGAAGCCATCACCGGACAGTTGCCGGTCGATATAGGCGGTGAAGACCTCATCGCGCACATGGTAGACGACACGTCCACGCGGCCAGTCCTCATACTCGCCTACCAGCTTCAGCCTTTTCCGCAGCCCGGGCCAGAAATCGTAATGGGCCATCGCTTCGGTTTTGAAGCCGCCATAGTCCTCGGCGTCCCGCCAGGGCGTCTGGCAGGTGAGAAGCTCGGGCCGGCTGGCCTGCATCACAAACCAGAAGATGCCGACGCATGGTGTTTGCTGCGGGTGTTCCGTCTCGCTCTCCCGTTTCGTGTGCGGTCCAACGTTTCGGCCTGTCGGGTCCATGGTCATCGTGCAGCCTCCGTCAGGGCATCAGCGGGAGTAGTCATCGGCCTTGGGACTGGCCCGCCGGAGCGGACACAGGCGGTAGAGAACCGGCTCTCCCGTCGCGGAGATCAGGCCGCCCTTCCGCATCTGCACCGCCAGCGTGCCGAGATAGAGCGGGGCGATCTCGTACTTGATCGCGCCCCTCTCTCCGACGGAATTGCAGTCGGTATCGATCTCGTAGAAATACCCTTGGGCCGATGTGCGCCGAATGCGGCAGTGGATTTCGTATCGATGGATCTCCGACTGGTGACGAGCAAAGTGTCCTTGCTGTCGGGGTCATCGCAGCCGCCGTCCTGCCCCGATGAATAGAGCCCCGGCTGGATCGGCTCCAGCTGTCGGTTCAAGGCGGAGGCGGTGCACGACACGAGCAGCGCTGCCCCGACGCCGAGAAGCATTGAAATCTGAAGCGGGACGCGGACGTAGAGGCGATTGCCGCCGACCTGAAGCCGATCCCGCGTCTCGTGGTATCCGTTATTTCCAAATCCGTCCATTTGCGAAACGAACTCATTCGGCACCTTGTTTTCGTATGCGGTTGCCGCACCACGACGACGAGGGCGTTCTTCCCGTCGCCTTACGCGCGCCGCGCGATGCGTCGGCTTAGCTCCCATCGCCCTTGCGCGCGACGAGCGCCATAAAGAACAATTCACTTTGGCCGCCTGTTTCTTGCTTCACTTCGGCGTGAACAGGATGGGGCGCCAACCGACCGGGTGGGGCTTTTCGGTCCACATCACCGTGACCGCGTGATGCCGCCCCAACCGTTAGACACCACCCGTACCCAGATACAGGTTGCCCCTACGAGCCAGCGCGTCTGGCGGCACGTTTCACTAAAAAAAAGTTATGGTATTTTAATACTCCGACCACTTTGGGAGGGCGCGTGCCGCTAATTCTCCTTTAGCATCAATATGTTGGAAGTATCATATAGTTAGTCGGCTATGTGTTAAAGACCTAATGTTTCGCCATCCCTGCCATCCAGATCGGAAGGGTATCGCCAGTGAAGCCGGGCCAAACGGTCAATTTTTTGAGAATGGCTTGATCGTAGCCCAATAGCACCAGCTTTGCCAGCGGTCCCTGCCCAGGCAGGTGAAATATGTCTGTACCGAATTCCCTCGTCATCGAGATCCGCGGGATCGCGGACCTCAAGCCGTATGCCAACTCTCCCAGGGTCCATAGCCGGGACCAGCGCCGCAAGGCGAAGGACATCCTGCGACGCTTCGGCCAGGTCACGCCGATCATTATCGATCCGGACGGGATCATCATCGACGGCCACCTCGTCGCCGAGACCCTCGCGGCCCTCGGGCATGACGAGGTGGCAGTGGTCGTTCTGCCCAATCGCGATCCGGGGGAGTTGCGGGCCCTGCGCCTTGCCCTCAACCGGCTCGCCGAGAACGCCACGTGGGACAAGCCCAAGCTTAGGGCGGAATTTGACGCCCTGCTCGAGATCAGCGTCGACCTGTCCCTGACCGGCTTCGACCAGGTCGAGATCGACATGAGCGTGTCCATCGACGAGCCAAACTCCGGCGTTGTCGAGGACGCACCTTTGGCACCGGACCGCGATGCCCCGGTGGTGTCGCGCCGGGGTGACCTGTGGTGGCTTCGGGATCCGGCCGGCAAAACCGAGCACCGGGTAATCTGCGGCGATGCACGAGACCCGGAGGTGCATGCGGCATTGATGGGCGCCGACAGCGCCCGGATGATGTTCACCGATCCCCCTTACAACGTGCAGATCGACGGGCATGTCTCAGGTCTTGGTCGGACCGCCCATCGCGAGTTCGCGATGGTGTCAGGCGAGATGACGTCATCGGACTTCACCTCGTTCCTGGTGGCGTTCCTGGCCGCCTCATCCCCCGGACTCGCGGAAGGCGCGGTCCTGTTTGTCTGCATGGACTGGCGGCACCTGCCCGAATTGTTCGTATCTGCCGAAGCGACACGGCTCACGTCCCTCAATCTCTGCGTCTGGGCCAAGACCAATGCCGGGATGGGCTCCTTCTACCGATCCCAGCACGAGATGATCCTAGCTCTGAAGAAAGGCACCGCGCCGCACGTCAACACGTTCGAGCCGGGCAAGAAGGGGCGCTCCCGGTCGAACCTGTGGACCTATCGCGGCATGAACGTGCTCGGGGCGGAGCGGGACGCGCTTCTCAAGCTCCACCCTACCGTGAAGCCGGTCTCGCTGGTCGCGGACGCCATCAAGGACGTGTCGCACCGCCGCGACATCGTCCTCGACCCGTTCCTCGGCTCCGGGACCACCCTCATCGCCGCCCATGAAACCGGGCGGCGCTGCTTCGGCATCGAGTTCGACCCGGCCTATGTGGATCTCATCGTTCGGCGCTGGCTCGACCACACCGGCGGCACCGCCGTCCTGGCCGAGACCGGTGAGAGCTTCGGAGCGCGGGAGGCTGGAGCCCTAGCTGCCGCTCGTGCCGACGATCAACATCGGCGGGAGGACTAAGCTATGGCGAAGAAGCCCACCGACTACGAGGTCGGCTACCGCAAGCCGCCGGCTCATACTCGCTTCAAGAAAGGCCAGTCCGGCAATCCAAAGGGACGGCGCAAAGGGACACAGAACCTAGCGACCGATTTTGCGGAGGAGCTGGGCGAGCGCATTCGCGTGCGCGAAGGTGACCGAGAATACTCGGTCTCCAAGCAGCGGGCTATCGTCAAAGCCCTGTTCGCCCGGGCCGGCAAAGGCGACGTCAGGGCGATCAGCGTCATTTTAACCTACCTCGCTAAGGCCGTCGAGCGTGAGGCCACCGCTACAGCGGACGAGCCGATGACCGAATCCGAACAGGAGATCTTCGATCGGTTCCTCGCTCGCCACCACGCATCCCCCTCCAAGCCATCCAAGGACTGAGACCATGCCGAACAAGATGACTTCTCATAATCATCCAAAAGCCGAATTACACATGGCCGCGCGATTGGATTTTCATAGCTTCTTTCTGTTGATGTTTCCAGTCGTCCATGGTAACATCAAGATAGAAGAAGCTCCATATCTCGAAGTTCTTACGGCAACTTTTCAGGTCGTCTCTCAGACGCCTGGGAGAAACCAAATCATCAACATCCCCCCGCGGCATCTGAAGTCCTTTATCGCCTCGGTGTGCTTTCCGGCCTGGATCCTTGGCAAATATCCCCGGACCAAGTTCATGATTGCCTGCCATACGATGGGTCTGTGCACAGAGCTGCTCAATAATCTTCGCAGGCTCATGAAGAGCGAAGCCTATCAGGCGATCTTTTCGACACGGATCGGCAACAAGGACACGGAGGGCGAGTTCAAGACCACGAGGGGCGGGGGCGTGCTCGCTGTCTCATTCGAGTCAGCCCCCACCGGACGGGGGTGCGACTACCTCGTCATCGACGACCCGATTAAGGCAACGGAGCTAACTCCCGAGGCTCTCTCGCAATGCGAGAGGTTCTATCGCGATGCCCTCTTCAGTCGCCTCGATGATCCCGGGTCGGGCCACATATTGGTGATCATGCAGCGCCTCAAGCCCGATGATCTGGCCGGCCGCCTGATTGCGGCGGGTGGTTTCGAACTGCTGTCGCTGCCACTCCTGGCGACCGAGCGCGAGGAGATCTCCTTCAGACCTGCATTTGGATCGTCTCGGACCTTCGTCCGCGAAGCCGGAGAATGCCTCAATCCAGCACGTTTCAGCCTTGAAACGATCGAAAAACTGAAGGAGCAGATGAGCGACGAAGCCTTCGCTGCCCAATATCAGCAATCCCCGCTAGTAGGGTGCGGTGGTATGGTGAAAATGGAGGATATCCGCACATTTGAAGACCGACCGTGGCTAGACGCCGCGGTGGTGCAATCCTGGGATACTGCAGTCTCGGCCGACAGGAAGGCGTGCTTTTCTGTGTGTCTAACGTGGATGATGCACGGGAAGGACTTTTATCTGATCGATGTGTTTCGTGAGCGCATGACCGCTGACTGCCTTCCGGACAAAGCTGTTGAGTTGGCAAGACGCCACAAAGCCAAAAAGATCCTGGTTGAGGAGGCGGACGTAGGCTACGCTGTTATCGTCGCGCTCAAGAACGCCAACCTCAATGTTGGGCCAGTAGCGAAGCCGCAAAAATCAAAGGTCAGTCGTCTGGATGAATGTATTGGCGCCTTCCAACAAAAAATGGTGTCTGTCCAAAGCAATACCGCGTGGTTTAAGGATTATCTCGAAGAGCTTCTGGCGTTCCCGAATGGACGATTCAACGACCAAGTCGATGCTACCACGCAGTTCCTGAACTGGGCTCTCCCCATTGCATTGGGTGAAAAGAAGGATCCAACCGTGCGGACGGTTCCCTATTTGACCCGCGGCGTCACGGGGCCTGGCAACATGGTGTGGCGGATTGGTCGTGGCGTTGTTCGAGACGGCGCACCTCACAACCTCCGCCCAAAAAGGCCGCGTTTTCCTCGCGGCTATTGGTAACCCCCATCCGGCGCCGCTCTGCAGCGGCGCCGGTTCAGCTTCCGCCCTGGGCAGGGGACCCATAATGCATTGATCCAGATACGAACGGCGGCGAGCTTGAGCGCTGCGAGGAAGTCGTCCGGGCGCCGGTCGTAGCGGCTGGCGAGGCCCCGCATCTGCTTGATGCGGTTGAAAAGCGCTCGACAAGGTTCCTTTGGCGGTAGAGCCACGGACTGAAGGCAAAGGTCCGCTTGCGGATGGTGC
>NZ_JBDZDP010000052.1:0-6309 GCF_040044995.1 Xanthobacter pollutisoli | reverse complement strand
CGGACATAAGTCTCATCATCCATGCAAAGCTCTCCAGCACCGCTGCCGGCATTGCTGCCGGACTACGAACGCGAAAAGCTGAACGCTGAAATGCTTCTCAACAAGGCGGCCTACGGCGCATGCTTACAATCATCCTTACCTTCATGGGGAGCCGCTGCCGGGCCGGGGACAGCCGGTCAAGGCCGTAAGCCGCGCAGCGGTGGCGCGAAGCGCTATACGAGCCAGTATCATCACGGGGAGAACATGGCCGATGCTACGCCGGATCAGATCGACCCGACCGAGCTAACCGGTTTCACGAAGCGTACATTATGCATTGTAAACGCATTACAAGCGTGAACGGAGTTCACATTCATCGCCTATGGTAGCGCTATGGCGTACACGTGGTGATCAGCACTATCGGGCGAGGCCCGCTAGGCGCTCCAGGCGCTCCGCAACCTTTTCCAAACGATTGGCGGCAGCGTCGAGATGATCGGACGCCGCCTCCCCGGGCACGGAAAGCGCCCGGCAGACCATGTTCGTGAGATCGTCGGCGAGCGCGACCGGATCGAAGTCCCCTTCGTTGCGCAGGAAGGCCCAGGTACGGTGCTCGACGCCGCCGAAGATGAGGTCGCGCACGAGGCCCGGCGCCACATCCGATCGGAACTCTCCCGCGGCGACAGCGGCGCGCACGATGTCGACGATACGGTGCGTGTAGGACTGATTGAGCTGGAAGACGCGGGTCTCCCGATAGCTCGGCTCGGAGCGCAGCTTCTGGAAAACGAGGCGGCTCAACCCAGGCTCGCGCCGGATCGAATAGAGGTGCTGAACCACCACGAAGCGGATCTGGTTCCAGGTCCCCCGAACCGCAGCGAATTGCGCCTGGTCTTCCTCCAGCATCTCCTCATACCAGCTCTCCACCACCTTCACGAGCAGGTCGCGCTTGTTGGTGAAGAAGCGGTAGATGCTGCCCTCCACCACGCCGGCCCGTTCCGCGATCTCGGAGATGAGGGCATCGTCATAGCCACGCTCCGTGAAGACCTGCCGGGCCGCGATCATGATGTCGGAAATCCGCTTCTCGGGCGGCAGCCGGTTGGCGTGACGCCGCGTCCTCGTCTTTTCCTGCGTCGCTGCCTTTCCCATCCTGTATCCTTCCAGCTTCCGCGGTCCGCCAGGGCATCGCCTCGAAACACCCTGACGCGTTTCATAGGCATGCGGGAACGAAAGGCAAACTCGCCCGCACGGCGTCCCGTCAGTCGTAGCGCCGGGTATCGACGATGCGGCGATCATCCGCGGGGACGGCGCCCGGCGGCAGCAGGCACACCACGCCGCCAAGTCGGGTGACGGCGCGCAGCGTCTCGGCCATGCGCGCCTCCAGGCCCGCATCTGGGGCCTCGACCTCCACCTCGAGGGTGAGCACGTCGCGCTCGTCGGCGCGGGACACCACGAAGCGCGCGCGGACGATCTCGGGATGCGCCCGCGCGACCTCCGACACCTGGGCGGGGTGCACGAACATGCCCTTGACCTTGACGGTATCATCCACGCGCCCGAGCCATCCGCGCAGACGCATGGCGGTCCGCCCGCATCCACTGGCCCCGGCCTTCACGGCGGAGAGATCGCCGGTGGCGAAGCGGATCAATGGATAGCGCGGGTCGGGACGGGTCACGACGATCTCGCCCGCCTCGCCTTCCGCGGCTGCCCGTCCAGTGACCGGGTCGATGATCTCGACCAGGAGATCCTCGTTGACCACCAGCCCGTCGTGCGCCGAGGTCTCATAGGCGACGATGCCGAGCTCGGCGGTGCCGTAGAGCTCAAAGACGGCAACGCCGCGATCCCGGAACGCCGAGCGCAGCGACGGCGCGACGGCGGCCCCCGACACCACCGCGCGCGCGATGGTGAAGTCGATGCCGGCGGCGTCGGCGGCCCGCGCGATGATGTTGAGATGGTCCGCCGTGCCCGCATAGGCTTCGGGCCGGTACCGAGCCATGACCTGAAGCAGTTGCTCCGTCCCTGCGCTCCCTGCGGGAATCACCGCGCAGCCGAGCGCGCGCGCGGCTTCGTCCATGAGAAAGCCACCCGGGGTGAGGTGATAGTTGAAGGTGTTCAAAACGATCTGCCCGGTGCGGAACCCCGCGGCGTGCAGGGCCCGGGCCGCGTTGGAGCCGTCCGGGACGGAAAGCTGCGGTTCGCAGATGGGGCCCGGCGACAGGAACAGGCGCGGGAACAGCGCCGCCGGCTGCTTGACGAGGTCCCCGAACGGCGGCGCGCTCGCCTGGAGGCCGGGAAGGGCCGCTTTCCGCAGGATCGGCAAGGCCCCCAGCGCGGCGAGGTCGAACCGACGTGACCGCTCACCCCCGAGAGCGAGCACGGCTGCGGTGTGGTCAAGCAGGCTCTCCAGCCTCGCCGCGCACGGCTGTGCGTCGCGAGCGTCGTAGAAATCGTCGGCGCTTGTCATCTTCATCCTCCCCGTGCGGGCCTGCCCGAGGCCGCAACGTGCTTTTCATGAATATAAGGGCACCTCGATAAATACGGCTTCTCGGCCACTTCTGGACGATCAAGAGGACCGGTGACCGCGGAGCGCCCCTGATTGGGCGCCGCTCGGCGGCGCTTTTCGGTTGCATTTTAGCTGTTCAGCTCCTCTCCGGACGCACTTCTCCTGTAGCCGAACCGGTCACGTCGGGGCGCGGGCGACGGCCAGCCCGTCCAGCTGCACCGCCCGGCGCATGTTGTAGGCCAGGTTCTTCAGCCCGATCCGCGCCTTGGCGCGCGCGATCTGCTCGCGGTACTGCCAGACCGTCGTGGCGTCCGGCACCGGATCCTCCAGACCCAGCCCCAAGAAGCGCATGAACGACAGCCGGTCGCGCAGCTGATACTCGAACTGCTCGTCGGAGAGGTTGTACAGCTCGCACAGCACGAGCGCCTTGAACATCACGACCGCGTCCCAGGGCTTGCGCCCCGCCTTGGACTTCCGCGCCTCCGGCGGACGCCGCCACACCGCCTCCAGCCGGGGCCGGAAATCCGTCCAGGGCACCATCGCGTTCAGCTTCACCAGCGGGTCCGCCTTCGCGTCCAGCCCGGCATAGCGCTTCGGGACATCGAAGAAGCCCATCTGGCCCATCAGCACCTCCCGGTCATACTGCCCACACTACAAATTTTACCGGAACCCGCCCAGTGCGCGACATTTTTCGAGGTGCCCATTACTCCTCCTCGCCTGTCCGCCCCAAATGCCCGGCCTTGCGCAGAGCAGCGATATCGGCATCTTCAAATCCAAGATCACGCAGAATTTCAGTTGTGTCGGCACCAGGCGGACGCCCCAGCCAACGGACCTGGCCCGGCGTGGCGCTCAGATGTGGGATCGGCCCGACGACCTGCGTTTGTTCATCCTCGACGGAAACGATGTCGCCGCGGTGAAGGATCTGCTCATTCGTCGTGATTTCCTCAACGCTCAGAACCCGCGCCGCAACCGCGTCATGTCGGGCGAATTCCTCTTCGACCTGTTGCAATGTGCGTGCGGTGACGAAGTCGTTGATCGCATCGAACACCTCGGCCATATGCTGCGACATCTGGCCGAGGGTGGCAAATCGCGGGTCATCGGCCAGCATGTCACCTCCGACGGCCCGCAACAGGCGCCGCGCTGTTTCCGCGCTGCCTGCCGAGACCGTCAGCCATACCCCGTCTGATGTGCGAAACATCCCGCCGGGAGCAAAGTCCATCGGTTGACGCAAACCGTTGCGACGAGGCGAAAGCCTTGCGCCCGTCAGAACGGGCACGGGATAATCCATCAACCGCAGAAGCGCCTCGAAAACCGCAAGGTCGACCACCTGACCGCGCGCCAGCCCTTTTTCACGCGCAAAGAGGGCAAACATGATTCCCAAAGCGCCCATCAACCCGGTCGTGCTGTCTGCGGCAGGAAACCCGGGATGCATGGGCGGGCCGTCCGGAAAGCCCGTCAGGTGGGCCAGTCCGCTCATCGCTTCGGCCGCACGCCCGAAGGCAGGCTTTTCACGCATTGGCCCATCCTGCCCATAGCCCGACACGCGCAGGATCACGAGGTCGGGGTTCCATTCATGCAGTTGTTGCGGACCGATACCCGCACGCTCCAGCACACCGGGTCTGAAATTTTCTATCAGGACATCTGCGGTTTCCACAATTCTGCGCAGCACATCACGGCCTTCCGGGCTCTTCCAGTTCAGGCTCAGGATTCTCTTGTTGCGGCCAAGGGTTTTCCACCAGGTACCAACCCCGTCCTCGGCTTTCGGACCAAGATCGCGCATCATATCCGTGTGACCGGGCGCTTCGATCTTGATGACCTCCGCGCCGAAATCGGACAGCAGCGTGGCAGAAAGCGGCCCCGCTATAACATGCCCAAGTTCGACAATGCGCAAACTTTCAAGCGGTTCATGCATGCTGTCACCTTTTGCCCGATACTCAGGCAACCATTATCTAACATATGGGCACCTCGATAAATACGGCTTCTCGGCCACTTCTGGACGATCAAGAGGACCGGTGACCGCGGAGCGCCCCTGATTGGGCGCCGCTCGGCGGCGCTTTTCGGTTGTTTTTAGCTGTTCAGCTCCTCTCCGGACGCACTTCTCCTGTAGCCGAACCGGTCACGTCGGGGCGCGGGCGACGGCCAGCCCGTCCAGCTGCACCGCCCGGCGCATGTTGTAGGCCAGGTTCTTCAGCCCGATCCGCGCCTTGGCGCGCGCGATCTGCTCGCGGTACTGCCAGACCGTCGTGGCGTCCGGCACCGGATCCTCCAGACCCAGCCCCAAGAAGCGCATGAACGACAGCCGGTCGCGCAGCTGATACTCGAACTGCTCGTCGGAGAGGTTGTACAGCTCGCACAGCACGAGCGCCTTGAACATCACGACCGCGTCCCAGGGCTTGCGCCCCGCCTTGGACTTCCGCGCCTCCGGCGGACGCCGCCACACCGCCTCCAGCCGGGGCCGGAAATCCGTCCAGGGCACCATCGCGTTCAGCTTCACCAGCGGGTCCGCCTTCGCGTCCAGCCCGGCATAGCGCTTCGGGACATCGAAGAAGCCCATCTGGCCCATCAGCACCTCCCGGTCATACTGCCCACACTACAAATTTTACCGGAATCCGCCCAGTGCGCGACATTTTTCGAGGTGCCCTCAACCCGAATTCAGTTTGCGTCATCTCTCAACCAGCCTTGTCACGGCGCGAGGGGTAGCGGCTTGCTTCACCCATATCCATTGCAATAATTCTAACAAGCGTCAGAATGCACGAAGCGCATCTCGAATCAAGTTTTTGATCCTGGTGCAGGGATAAATGGCTTAAGAGGAGGCCCGGCCCATGCGAGGCTTGAGTGGAAAACGTGTCATCGTGACCGGAGGCGGCAGCGGTATCGGTCGCGCGGTTTGCCAACGGTTCGGAGAAGAAGGTGCCGAAGTTGCTGTATTCGATCTGAACGAAGAGGGCGCGCAGGAAACGGCGCGCCTGATCAAGGACGCGGGAGGGAAGGCGCAAGCCTTCAAGGCGGACATCACCGATCGCGCGCAGGTCGACAAGGCCGTGGCAGAATTCGAGGCGGGCGGCCCGATCGACGCATTGGTAAACAATGCCGGATGGGATGTGATCAAACCGTTCCTCGATACGGACGAAGAGCTTTGGAAAAAGGTCATCGACATCAACCTCTATGGCCCTCTGAACATGCATCACGCAGTGCTGCCAGGCATGGTCAGGAATGGCGGCGGTCGCGTGATCAACATTGCCTCTGATGCCGGTCGCGTCGGTTCGTCCGGAGAAGCGGTTTACTCCGCCTGCAAGGGCGGTATCATTTCTTTTACCAAGACCGTGGCACGTGAACTGGCGCGCAAGGGCATCCAGCTGAACGCCGTCGCGCCCGGCCCGACCGACACCCCGCTTTTTGCCCAGGTTGCCCAGGGCGAGGCCGGGGAGAAGATCGCCGAGGGCCTCAAGCGGGCCATCCCGATGAAACGTCTGGCTCAGCCCAGCGACTATCCCGGGATCATCTGCTTCCTGGCGTCTGACGACGCAGGTTTCATCACCGGCCAGGTCATATCGGTTTCGGGCGGCTTGTCGATGCATGGCTGACCGGTGGCGGCAATGTCTGTCACGAGGCATTGCCGCCATTCCGCGACCAGTGTTACCTCCCCAACTGGCCGCGTCCAAAGTGCGGCCTTTTCTTTATTGCGTGCCTATCCGGTTAAGGCATACACCCACTAGGCAGTGTGGACGAAATCGCGATTGAATCTCGCTCAGGTATTCCCCTGCCGAATCCGGCATGATTCATAGGCCTCCGACTGATTCGGAGACCAGAAGCCATGTCGACGCGGATGGACGAGGAGG
>NZ_JBDZDP010000051.1:0-6932 GCF_040044995.1 Xanthobacter pollutisoli | reverse complement strand
GGGCATGGGACGCATCAAACGCTTCAAGCGCGTCGCGCTACGCTGCGAAAAGACGGCTCGAAACTTCCGATCCATCGTCAGTTTCGCCGCAGGCCTCTGCTTGATCAAATTCGTCCACACGGCCTAGGTCGGGTTGGCACCCCGGAAGAGGCGGCAGGCGCGGTCTATCTGTTTTGCGCGCCGGAATCGAACTTCATCTCGGGTCAGCATATCATCTGCGGCGGCGGTTTCACGATCTGAAACCGCACGGCTGTCGGCAGTCTTTTTCGTGCTGCCGACGGCCGGACCACCTTGCCACGAATTTCCGGGGGATCGCCAATAAGGGTTTGACATTTGGCGCCATACCTAACAAGTGTTAGTTATGTGTAGAATTGCAGAATAACCCCATGTCTGAACTCGCAACGAACCAGGCGGCTCCGCAAACGCGCAACCCGGTTGGGCGAGAGGGCGTGCTTGATGTTGCTGCCCGGCTTTTTCGTGAGCAGGGCTATGGCTCTGTTTCGCTGAGGAAAATCGCTCAGGTTGGGGGGATCAAGGCGGGCAGCATCTATTATCACTTCGGCTCAAAGGACGAGATCGTGCTGTCGATACTCGACGCTGGCATCAAGGCCGTCCACGCTGAAATGCGCCGTGCCGTTCTTTCGCAAGCAGCCGACGCAAGCGCCGAAGTCATCTTGCGCGCTGCAATCACGGCGCATTTACGCGCCCTTCTGGATGTCAGTGATTACTCTTCGGCGAATGTTCGCATCTTCGGCCAGGTGCCGCAGTCTGTCCGGGACGCCAACCTGCCTACACGCCGTTCCTACGAAGCAGAGTGGGACAGTCTGCTGGCCCGGCTGCAGGTGGGGGGCGCGTTGAAACAGAATGTGGATGTCCGCCACCTGCGGCTGATGCTGATCGGCGCCCTGAATGCCACACTTGAATGGTTCGATCCTGCGCGCGGCAGCGTCGAAGCGCTGGCAGAGACTTACGCCGACGTGTTCGTTCACGGAATACTCGAGAAACAGGATGTCTGATACATGGCGCGGCTCGAAACCAAGGTAATTGCATCGTCGGAGGTCTATGCACGCAACCATGCGGCGCTGAGCGCGCGGGTTGAAACCTTGCGGGAACGGATTGCCGCGGCCTCTGGTGGCGGACGCCCGGAAATGGTTGAACGCCATCGCAACCGCGGCAAACTTCTGGTTCGCGAGAGGATTGACCTTCTGGTGGATCCGGGCACGGCCTTTCTGGAACTGTCCTCTCTGGCGGCATTCGGGCAATATGGTGGCGAGGTTCCCGGAGCAGGGATCGTCACGGGTATCGGGATCGTTCACGGCCTGCCGTGCATGATCATCGCAAACGATGCGACGGTGAAGGGCGGCTCCTTCTACCATGAGACGGTGCAGAAACATATCCGCGCGCAGGAAATCGCGGCGGAAAACCGGATGCCCTGCCTTTACCTGGTGGATTGCGGCGGCGCCTATCTGCCCGAACAGGATCGGGTCTTTCCCGATGCGCGTCATTTCGGCAATTCCTTCTATCGCCAGACCAATATGTCAGCGTCAGGCTTGCCGCAAATCTCGGCGGTGTTCGGCGGCTGCACGGCAGGCGGGGCCTATATTCCCGCACTGTCGGACGAGGTCATCATGGTGCGGGGCAATGCGCGCATCCATCTTGGCGGGCCGTCCATCGTCAAGGTCGCCATCAACGAAGAGGTGGATGGTGAAACATTGGGCGGGGCCGAGATGCATTCGCATGTCTCGGGCGTATCCGATCATCTGGCCGAGGACGAGTATCACGCGCTGGCGCTGATGCGTGACATCCTGGCCGAATTGGGCCAATCACGCCCGATGCAGCCCGACGCCACCCCCGCGCCGCCTGCTCATGACCCCGGGGAACTGCTGGGCATCATCAGCGCCGACCGCAAACAACCATATGATATGAAAGAGGTTTTGCTGCGCATGATCGACGCGGGAGAGTTCCGCGAATTCAAACCCGGCTGGGGTGAGACATTAGTCTGCGGCACGGCGCGTATCCATGGCTATCGCGTGGGAATTCTGGCCAATAACGGGGCGCTTCTCTCTGAAAGCTCGCTGAAGGGGGCGCAATTCGTGTCCATGTGCGACCAGCGAAACATCCCCCTGCTGTTCCTGCATAACATTTCGGGTTTCATGGTCGGCACCGATGCCGAACGCGGCGGTATTGCCAAGAACAGCGCCAAACTGGTCTACGCCATGTCCGTTGCCAAAGTCCCGCGCCTTTCCGTGCTGCTGGGTGGCTCTTACGGGGCGGGAAACTACGGCATGTGCGGACGCGGGTTTGCGCCGAATTTCCTGTTTGCCTGGCCGACCGCGGAACTGGCCACCATGTCGGCCGACATTGCCACCAACGTTATGCTTGAACTGCGCCGGCAAAAAGGTGGCGACCCAGCCAGAATGCAAGCGAACCTGGAGCGGATCGAAGCCCAGGTTCGTGCCCAATACGGCAAACAGTCCGACCCCTATTACGCGACATCGCGGCTGTGGGATGACGGGCTGATCGAACCGGGCCAGACCCGCGATATTCTGGGGCTGTGCCTGGCCATCGTGACATCGGTGCCCGATGCCGGACGCCATACCCCTGTCTTCAGGATGTGAGCTGCACCCATGACCCAGAGTTACAGGAAGATCCTTGTTGAAACCGACGCCCGTGGCGTTGCGACGATCACGCTTGATCGGGCAGACAAGCACAATGCCCTGAACGGCGACCTGATCGCCGAGCTTTACGACGCCGCGGAAAGACTGGCCGCAGACGCGTCTGTGCGCATTGTCGTTCTGACCGGTAACGGCAAAA
The DNA here is from genome assembly GCF_040044995.1 of Xanthobacter pollutisoli. Taxonomy (NCBI): domain Bacteria; kingdom Pseudomonadati; phylum Pseudomonadota; class Alphaproteobacteria; order Hyphomicrobiales; family Xanthobacteraceae; genus Xanthobacter; species Xanthobacter pollutisoli. The sequence continues at coordinate 4,118 of NZ_JBDZDP010000051.1, read as the reverse complement.
GTTTCTGCGCGGGCGGGGATTTCAACTGGTTTGCGTCGAATGTCGAAAAGACGCGCACCGAGCGGGTCGAGCAAAGCGCGACCCTTGCGCGGCTTCTGCGCCGTCTTGACACAATGCCCAAGCCCCTGATCGGCCGGATCAACGGCCCGGCCTATGGCGGCGGGGTCGGCATGATTTCCGTCTGCGACTACACGATCGGCGCCGGGGGGGCGCAGTTCGGACTGACCGAGGTGAAGCTGGGCCTTTTGCCGGCCAATATATCGCCCTATGTCGTGGCCCGGATCGGCAAGGTGCATTCGCGCGAAACCATGTTGTCGGGTGCCTTGTTCGACACCGCACGCGCAGAACGGATCGGGCTTCTGACCGAGGTCGTCGCGCCCGACGATCTGGACGCCGCCGTGGAACGGGTGGTGCGCGATCATCTTCAGGCAGCACCCGGCGCGGTTGCGGACACCAAGGCGCTGATTGCCTATGTCGCCAGCCATGACCTTGAAACAAACATGATCTACACCGCCGACCGGCTGGCCGACGCCTGGGAAACCAGCGAAGGCATCGAAGGCATCAACAGTTTCCTGAACAAGGATACGCCGTCATGGCGGGTGAAATGAGCTTTACCCGTGTCCTGATCGCGAACCGTGGCGAGATCGCCCGCCGCATCCAGCGCGCCTGCCGCAAACTGGGCCTGGAAAGCGTGGCAGTCTTTTCGGGGGCCGACCGCGACGCGCCCTTCGTGGTCGAGGCGGACCATGCCATTTGCATTGGTGGCGCCGCACCGGCCGACAGCTACCTGAACATCCCGGCCATTCTTGAGGCCGCGCGCGCGGCAGGCGCAGGCGCGGTGCATCCGGGCTATGGTTTCCTTTCGGAAAACGCGGATTTCGCGGCCGCTGTGAAAGCGGCAGGGCTTGTGTTCATCGGCCCCGAAGCTGATGCCATTGCGCGCATGGGCTCCAAGATCGAGGCCAAGGCCGCCGCCGAGGCCGCAGGCGTGCCCGTTCTTCCCGGCTATCGCGGGACAGATCAATCCGACGCAAGATTGCAGGACGAGGCACGGGCGCTTGGTTGCCCGTTTCTCGTCAAGGCCAGTGCAGGTGGCGGAGGGCGCGGGATGCGCCTTGTGACCGATCTGGACGACGCGGCAGAGGCCATCGCCTCGGCCCGGTCAGAGGCAAAAGGCGCGTTTGGCGACGCGACGGTGTTTCTGGAGCGCTACGCCCCCCGCGCACGACATATCGAGGTGCAGGTTCTGGGCGACAACCATGGCCGCGTGCTGCATCTGGGCGACCGAGACTGTTCGCTTCAGCGAAACCACCAGAAGCTGATCGAAGAGGCCCCCGCCGCCGATCTGCCCGAAGCCCTGCGCACCGACATGCGCGCGGCGGCGGTGCGGCTGGCGCAGGCCATTGGCTATCGTTCGGCCGGGACAGTGGAATACCTCTATGATCCGGCAAGCGGCGACTACTATTTTCTCGAGATGAACACCCGCCTCCAGGTAGAGCATCCCGTGACCGAGGCCATCACGGGGATTGACCTTGTGGAATGGCAGTTGCGCATCGCGCGGGGCGAGGCGCTGACGCTGGCGCAATCCGATATCCGGTTCGACGGGCACGCAATCGAGATCCGCATCGCTGCCGAAAACCCGGCAGAAAACTTCCGCCCCGAGACAGGCCGGATCACCCTTTGGGCGCCGCCCGCAGGCGCACGGCTGGACAGCGGCGTCAAGGCGGGTTCGGTCGTCAGCCACCATTACGATTCCATGCTGGCCAAGCTGATCGTGCACGCACCCGACCGGGCCGGCGCGATCCGCCAGGCGGTCGCCGCTCTTGATACCTTCGCCGTCGGCGGCGTGGGCCTGAACCTGACCTATCAGCGCGCGCTTCTGACCCACCCCGATTTCCAGGCGTTCCGGCATCACACTTCGGGCTTGCCCGAGATGTTGCCGGGTGGCTGGAACGAACCCGATGACCAGGGCACGGCATTGGCCGCCATCGCCTTGCATCTGAACCTTTCCCCTGCAAATGATAGCCCATGGCAAAGCCTTGGCGGCTGGCGCCTCACCGGTCCCGCCGGGCGGCAGGGCATGGCCTCATACTGGCACGGCAGCAGCGATGAACCGTTGCGGGTGGGCGGCGGCAAATCACAGCTCACGGTGATGCTGCTGGAAGGCCAGAGCGTCACGGTAGAGGCCCCGGAATTGAACGCCGGTCGGCTAAGCGGCCGGGCCAATGGCGTTCCCTTCTCTCGTGTCGCCCATGTCGAACGCGCGGAGGCTTGCTGGCGGGTGCATGTGCAGACCCCGGCCGGAATGACAACACACCAGTTCCAAGTGCTTCAGGATCGTCACCTGCGACGCTCCAGCCATCAGGCCGCTGGCGATGATACGCTGGCCGCCCCGATGCCGGGCGCCGTTGCCGAAATCCGCGTCGCCCCGGGCGACCGTGTCGCGGCGGGCGATACGCTGGTGGTGCTGGAAGCGATGAAACTGCTTCAAAGCCTGCCCGCGCCTGTCACGGGCGTGGTGGCCGAAATCTACTGCGCGCCAGGCGATACCGTCGCCGGGAACGCTCCCCTCGTCAAACTTTATCCGGAGAACCAGACATGACCAGACAGGATGCGATTGGAACTGCCAGCGGGCCATTCAACGAAGACCTCGAAATGATCCGCGGCCAGTTGCGCCGGTTCATCGAAACCGAGGTGACGGCCAAGGCAGACGCCTGGGAAAAGGACGGCATGGTGCCGCGCGACGTGCTGCGCCGGATGGGTGATCTGGGCGTGCTGGGTATGCGCTATGACGAACAATACGGCGGCGCAGGGCTGAACGTGATGTCCAGCGTGATGCTGGCCGAAGAGGTTGGCCGCTCGACCTTCGGCGGATTTTCGGCCACTGTTCTGGTCCATACCGACATGGCCTCGCCGCATCTCGAAAATGCAGGCACAGCCGAACAAAAGGCGCGCTGGATGCCGGCGATCACCTCGGGCGAAAAGATCGCCGCCGTCGCGGTGACCGAACCGGGTGCCGGGTCCGACGTGGCGGGTATGCGGACCCGTGCGGTGAAGGACGGATCGGACTGGGTGTTGAACGGCACCAAGATGTTCATCACGAACGGCGTTCATGGCGACCTGTATTTCGTCGGCACCAAGACTGACCCCGATGCCAAGGGATCGCGCGGGATCACTATGTTCGCAGTCGAAAAGGGCACGCCGGGCTTTTCGGTCGGCCGGGCGCTGAACAAGACCGGCTGGCTGTGTTCTGACACGGCCGAGTTGATCTTCCAAGATGTCCGCGTGCCGGCCGAGAACATTTTGGGCGAGGTCAACCGCGGCTTCTATTCGGTGATGAAGAACTTTCAGAACGAACGGATCGTTCTGGGCGCGATGGCCTGCGCCGAGGCGCAGTCCGCACTCGACATGACTGTGGATTATGTCAAACAGCGAAAGGCCTTCGACGGCGTCCTTTGGGACAAGCAGGCCGTGCGCCAGCGTCTGGCCGATTGCCAGACCCGGATCGAAGCCGGACGTCAACTAGTTTATCACGCCGCCGGTCTGGATGCCGCGGGGAAAGACTGCGTAAAGGAGGTCTCGATGGTCAAGGCTTATTGCGGCGAACTCGTCAACTCCGTGCTTTATGACTGTGTGCAATTCCACGGTGGTATGGGCTACATGCGCGAAACACCCGTCGAGCGGATGTCACGTGATGCGCGTGTCCAGGCCATCGGGGGCGGCGCGACCGAGGTGATGCTCGAGGAAGTCGCCAAGCGCATGTGACGCCGACTGTCACTGTACGGCTCTGTTGCACAAATCGAGTGATGGGCGGCCCTCCCCTTTCCCCGGACAGACCTATCCTGCGACCTCTGTGATGGGTGTGCCGATCGCGGTGAACCCGTTGAGGACTGCGACACGGACTTGGAACTCAGCAACCTGACGGTCGAACTCCCGCGCGGACAGGAGAGGTGGCTCCGCGAATTCGGACAGTCACGTGAGTGGATTTCGCGCCTGCAGGCGGCGAGGATATCGCCGCAGTTCAGGAGCATTGGATGACCAGACGAACCCGCCGCACCCATTCCCCGGCGTTCAAGGCGAAGGTGGCATTGGCCGCGTTGAAGGGCGAGAAGACGCTG
>NZ_JBDZDP010000050.1:0-7323 GCF_040044995.1 Xanthobacter pollutisoli | reverse complement strand
AAGCGCTTGAGTCTCACAAATTCCGCCCATCCGACATGGGAAGGGTTCCGAATATTCTACCTTTCAGGTCATTTCTACCCTGTTTGGCGCCCTCTGTCAATATGTCCGATAATGCAACATTATCGGATGTTTTATGGCGCCGACAGGGCGTGCGGTTTTTTGCAGAAATATTGGCATAAAGCGCACCGTTCGGGTATCCTTCCAGACCATGCGCGCGCCAAATTCGACCCCCACTTCGGCACTCCAAACCCCGGTCGTTCCGGGCTGGGCGATCCCGCGAGCGCCGATGGAGGACCCGGCCGAGGCCGCGTACATGGCCGGCGCGGCCTTGAATTGCCTCGACAATCTGGTGCGGGCCGATCCGCCCTGGGCCGGCGCCTGGCGCCAGCGGGTGGCCCTCAACGCGGCCGCGAGCGCGGCCCGCCTGCTCGGCCATCGCGAGGACGAGGCGGCGCTGCGCGACGCCTGGCATCTGCGCCCGGCCGGCGCCGATCCCGGGCCCGCCGGCAACCTGCTGGCGGCGTGGCGGCGGCTCGCATCCCGTTCGCCGATCCTCGACCTCGAAGGGCTGCGCTCGCTCACCAATCTGCTGGGGCTCGCCTGGACGCCGGCGCTTGAGGTCCTACCGGAGGCGGTCGAGGACGCCGCGTCCTCGGGAGCGCCGGCGCCGCTTGCCGCAGCGGCGGCGGCCGGCGCGGTGGGAGCGGTCACATCCGGGACGGAGGCGCTTGCCTGGTGGATCGCCGACCTGACGCTTGCGCGACGGATGCGCTGGCCGATCCCGATGCCGGTGCTCGCCACCCAGATCCACGCGCCAGCGCTGCGAGCCCGTTCCGGTGGCGGTCGGCGTCGATCGGGAGGGGAGGGGAGCAGTGTGACCCTGTGCCTCGCCGCGGCCGCCGGCGCCGCGGAGGCCTGCCGCATCGCCGCAGAGATTTCCCCCCGCGCGGCCCGTCTCGAAGCGGCGGCGCCGAAGCTCCGCGCCAAGGGGGCAGGGGAGGCGATCGCCCTGCTGCTGGAGGACGACGCGGTGCAGGGAGCGCTGACGACGCCGTCGCTGTCGCGTTGGGCATCGCGCCGGCTGTTCGAGCGGCTGGAGGCGCTGCAGGCGGTACGCGAGCTCTCCGGTCGATCGACCTTCCGGCTCTATGGGCTCTGACCATGGCTCGTCGGCGCCGCGCCCTTGCCTCCCTCGACACCGAGCTCGCCGAGCTTCCAGCGGAGCTGCGTTGGCGCGAATGGGTGGCGCGGGTCGAGGCGGTGATCTTCGCCGCGCCCGGCCCGGTCGAGCGCGAGACGCTCGCCCGGGTGGTCGGCGGCGCCTGCAGCATCGAGTTCGTCATCGACGACATCCGCGAGAGCTTGCGCGGCCACCCCTACGACCTGGTCGCGGTCGCCGGCGGCTGGCAGCTGCGCACCCGGTCGCGCTATGCCGAGGCCATCCACGCCGCCTTCGGCTCGACGCCGGCGCCGGTCCAGCTCTCCCAGGCTGAGATGCTGGTGCTGGTCTGCATCGCCTATCACCAGCCGGTGACACGCGGCGAGCTCGGCGAGATGATCGGCAAGCAGGTCAGCCGCGACACGATCGGCTATTTGCGCTCGCTCGGCTTCATCGGCGCCGGCCCGCGCAGCCCGCAGCCGGGCGCGCCTTACACATATGTCACGACGAAGGGTTTTCTGGCGCATTTCGGCCTCGACACCCTGCGCGACCTGCCCGACATGGAGGCGCTCGAGGATGCCGGCCTGCTCAGCAAGGACAAGCTTCTGGCCAAAGATATGCCCCTGGCGCTCATGACGGGCGAGGGAGATGAGGAGGGCTTGGACGGAGATGACGTCTCTGCGGACGAGCCTTATGACCTCGACGACGGATCAGGCGGGAAGGGATGACCATTGTTGACGAACACGACGAAGGCGGGCCCATGAGCGTGCGCGAACATCACCTCGTCGTCGCGACGGCGAAGCATGTCTTCCTGCATCGGGAATATGGCGTTGTCTTCATCCGGGAAGCCGCTTCCCGGGAGGACCTGGCCGCTTATGACCTGACCCCTTTGCTGCTCTACGGGCTTTCGGTTCCAGGGACCTCGCTTCGATGGGTCATGCTCACGCCGGTCGACAATCCGGCATCGATCGTGAGTGTTCTCGGGAAGGCGTGGACGCAAGCCGACGGCCTGCGCGGTCGCCCGGATGTGCTGAAGGTGAGCCGCCATCTCGCCGCATCTGCGGTGGACTTGCCTGATGCGCTGGCGGCGACCGATGTCCGGCTCGTCGTCGCGGAGGGAAGCGACAAGGCGTTTTCTGCTTCTGTGCGGCGGTGCCAGGAGGATGCAATGTGGGCGAGCCTGCCTCGCAGACGGGCGACGCCGAGCACGACGCTGGATCAACTGAACCGCTGCGCCACGGATCGCCACAATCATTCTTTCCAGTCCCCGCAGTCACGGGTGAATGCCACCATGGAGTCGTGGCGGAACCGGCCGCCTCGCGCGGCCGATCTGCCACCGGGCGATGAGATCGATTGGCGGCCGGGGGCCTGGCTCCATGCCTGGGAGAAGGGGCTAGCGCCGGCCGGGCGCCGATATTTCCACAAGGACACCTTCGACGGTGCCGTATGGCTGCTCACAACCCCTCCGATCGCTGATGACGACGAGCTCGATGAGACCATTTTCGAAGATGACGAAACGGACAATCTCCCGGACGTCGCCCGGGCCTTGGTGCGATGCTGGCCGACCTCATGCTCGGCGATTGCCGCCAGGAAGCGGGCGGCCGGCCAGCCTTCCCTGTCGGCGGTCTCGGCAAATTGCGGCCACAGCACCTTGATGGCCGGCAGGCGCAGTTCGTTGAGCAGCAGGCTCAATCTTGCGGCGTCGATGGGGGTCTGACGGAACTTCATGAAAAGCCTCATCTGGTGGTCGGTGATGTGGCGGCCGGGCAAAAGGCGATTCCTCGAATGCGGGGAATCGCTTGGCTAGGCGGCCGCGGGCCTTGTGCGCTCGAACACGCTCGTAGGAACGGGTGACGCAATAATCCGTGATGCCGATCGCGCGCAGTTTCGGCGCAGCCGATTCCAGAGCTGTGAGATATTGTTCCCACCCGCCGGCCGGAAACCTGTCCTCGATGACGGTCCCGGGCGCGTGGATGTGCGGCTCCCACCTGTGCCATTCCGATCCCCGCGAGACCTCGACCATATTCCCCCCCAGTCAGCGCATGTTCTCTGTGCTGTCCTCACGACACGGACAGCAGGTTGAACGCCCAAGTCGACGCTTCTGCCTTGCGCTCACCATAATCCGTCCCTAGATTGGGGATGAATTATAGATATGGGGATGCGAATGTCCACCGCAGACGCTCTCACGCTGACCGAAGCTGGCTACGTCCTGAATCGGTCGACGACTGCGCTCAACAAGGCCGTCGATACCGGCGTCATCCGCGCCCGCCAGCGCCGGGTTGGCAGCGCTGTCCAACGCCTTCTTGGACCTGCCGAGATGCGCTTCCTTCTGGTTGCCGACCGGCTAGAAAAGGATCTAACGCCTGCCGGCCGTCGGCGTCTCTACGAGGCAATCCGCCAGCTCTCAACGGATTCCCATCGCGTCACGCTGGGCGAACTCGTGCTCGATCTTGGCAAGGTCGACGCCGACCTCAGAGGCAGGCTGCGACGCCTCGATGAGCTCCGGCGCTGGGTCAAGGCGGACGAAGGGGGTGATCCTGTCATCCAGGGCACGACCATCCCAGTTCACATGGTCGCGGCGCTGGCTCGCACGCAATCCGTCGCGGAGATCGTGGCAGATTTTCCGTCGCTGACCTCGGAGCAGGTGACGTCTGCGATTGAGTACGCGAAGGCCTATCCAAAGCGTGGCCGACCATATCCCACCCGGAGCCTGAAACGTGCGCTCGCCGAATTGGCCGACCTTGGCGCATTCGACGAGGAATCGCCTGCGGCAGAGGCCGCGCCGCGCAGGATTTCGTGACCACGTATCTGATCGACGAGAATGTGCTTCGCGAATTCGGCGCGCGGGGCAATGCGAATGTGCGCAAATGGCTCGCCACCGTCGACGATTCCGATCTCAGGTTGAGCGTTGCAACGCTTTTTGAAAAGCGCCGCGGCGCGGAGGCATTGAAGCGTCGCGATCCCCAGAGGGCGGCGGAATTGCTCAAGGCTATAGCTGCAGTCGAGAAAACGTATGCGGACCGCATCATTCCCGTCGACGCTGCAGTCGTCGCGGAATGGACGCGCATGCTCGGCGCCAAGAACAAGGATCGTTGGGATATGGCCCTCGCCGCGACCGCGCGCGTTCACGATCTCGTTCTCGTGACCCGTAACACCAAGGATTTCGAGGGCCGCGGCGTCCGTCTGCTCGATCCGTTTCGCGATCCTCCGCTCCAGATCGAGCCGTGACCCGATGCGCGCCAAGCCCTTCACTCGCCCGACGATCATTGCCTCCAACGAGCTAATAGCGCACCGGGTCGGCACCCATGCTGAGATCAATCGCATCATGCTTCGGCTGGGACTCGAGCAGGACATCGCCGCGGACACCTCCCTCACGATCGAGCGGAAATGCGACGTCGCCGGCCGCGTCATCCTCGATCGCGGCGGCGAGATCATCGAGACGATCGACGGCGCCCTCACGCTCGCGGAGGCGTTCGTGCGTGAGGCCGTCGGGCTTTGCAGGCAGGGCGCGGACGACTTCCTGCAAGATCGGTTCGAGCGCGGCCTCGCTCGCGATGGCTATGTCATTGCATGGGGCGAGTGGGGCGTGCCGCCCACCTTGCGGGCGGCGCTGCCGCAGGAGATCGACCTGCCGGCAACGGATGACGAGGTGCGGGTGTTGCTAAAGCATTTCGGCTTCGCCACTGCGGCCGGACACCTGGACCAAGCCATTCAAACGCACACGCGGGGCGAATGGGCGGCCGCGAACGCCCAGCTCAGAACCTTCATGGAAGGCCTGTTCGACGATATCGCCCGGCACATCGATGCAGCCGCCGCCGAGCGGGCGCAGAGCGCCGAGAACCGGCGCGCGCTGCTCGCCAGCGACCAGATCGAATTTCTGTCTGTGCGTCGCAAGGAGTGGACGGTCGACGGCAAGAACTTCATCAACGGGCTCATAAAAATACTGCACACCGAGGGCTCGCATCCAGGACTGTCGGATGAAGATCACTGCACATTTCGGCTGCATCTCGTCTTGGTGACGGCGCGGACATTTCTTCGGCGCCTGCAACAGGGTCGCGGCCCCAACTAGAAAAGCCTGGAGGGCAGAAGTGGAATCGACACGGCAAGCGAAGATTCCAACACGACATGGTATGTCATAGGGCGGCACAGCTCAGGTTATGCGCGGAGGCTGGATATGAGTGCGGTTGATCCGATCATCGCTCACTTTGTCGAACGTCGTGGCCACTACGCCGCGCTGGTGCGTCATGGATTCCCGATCGTCGACGGCGTCTACTGGAATGAGCCGAGTCTGATGATTGGCGGCCTGCTTCTGATACAGCTGCAGCAGGCAAAGGCGCGAGCCGGTACAGCCAGCATCGATCTTCGACCGCCGGCGCGCCCCGTTCGACCGCTCTCCGCTGTCGTTGCCGAACTCAGCAGCGAGCATCGCGCCGGATTCTGGTATCGCGGCCAGAGGACGCGGCGCGAGTGTGTTTACGAGGGGCGTGTTCCTCGCATGGAGGGAGCGGCGCCTGGCATCAACCCGATCCGCGTCACGCTCGATGCGCTCATCCCGAGCGCCTATCGGGCCTATACACATTCGAAACCAGCCGATTGGCAGAAGTTTCGCCTGGCCCCGCCACTGGATAATTTTTCGGGTCCGGCTCGGGCGATCCTTGCAAGCCAAAATCGCGAACTCGGTGAGCTGCTCCTCGGCGCGATCGAATTGATGCTGTACGATGCCATTCGCATCAGGCAAGCGCACTCGGCACGATTTGGTTTCGCCGCCACCTGCTGGCACCTGGATCGACGGCCGCTCAGCCGATGCTCGATCTGATCTCGATCGCGCAGCACTATGACTATGGATCGATCATGGTGGATGTCAGTACGAGCGTCGGCGCAGCGGTGTGGTTTGCGACGCGCGACTGGACATCCGGCGAGATCGCCGGATCGAGCGGAGGCTCGCCCGGCGTCATCTATCGGTTCGACGCGACGAAGATAGCCGACATCCTGCGCAGGCATGTGGACGGTCCTGGCGCCATGCCGCCTTCGGCCATGCAGGCGCTTGGGGTCTTCGGCCTCGCCGATATCGCAACGCGATTCTCATTCCTCGACCGTCCTCGCGCGCAACACGGCGGCAGCCTTCTCGGAATGGAGAATGTCGTCACGCATTTCCTCATGCACATCAACGACGCGGTCGAAGCGTTCCCGTTCGATCACACGTCGGTCACTGGCCGGGAGACGAGCTTCGAGCAAGCGGACATCTGTCCGCCCAACGATCGTGGCGTCGAAATCTTTCGACCCCATGATAAATACTCCACCGAGCCGCTCTCAAATGCCGAGCTCAGCACGCTGCTGTCCTGGATGGAGATGAAACCGGATCGCGTCAGGGGGTACATCCATGCTGGCACTGCCTGGATGTTGTCGCGCAGGTCCTGCGCGACCTGCCCTCGGTTGGGGGCCTGCGACAGATGCCGCACGATGCCGTTGACGGCCGCATCGAGGCTCGATTTTTCGTCCCGATACCATGTCAGGGCCTGGACCACGCGCATGGCCGGCCGGCCGACCCAGAATGCGGTCTTGGCCGAAATGCGCTTGAAGTCCAGCCTGTAAATGACCGGCTGCGCGGCCTTGGGATCGCCGGCGTTGGCCTCGATCTCGATCGTCCGCGGATAGGTGTCCGCATGGATCGTCGACCGGGCCGGAACGGCGGTGGTCAGGCCGAGATCGTTCGCCGCCGTCATGCCGTCGACCAGCACACGCAGCTTGTCGCGCCGGGCGATGGCGTCGATGAACGCGGCGCGCGGCGGAAACACCATCTTGCCGGTCAGCTTGCTGGTCGTGGGCTTGTCGTAGAGGCCACGGTGAGGGCGGCGGATGTCGCCCCGCCGGGTCAGCCTCTGCAGCGCTTTCTCCACGGCATTGGGCGTCCCGATATCGAGGAAGTCGGCGCGGGACCACACCCCGGCCGGTGCCGCCTTGGCGATCCGGTCATGGATGCGGTCGAGGGTATCGGACGTAGGATCCAGCATCAGGCATCCGTTCGTGTCCGAAAATTAGGCTCAATTCGCATTAGCTATGCATGATCCGATTTGGTAGGCTGGCGGTCTGCACGCAGGAGGCGAAGATGGACCGGCAAGACTACATGGCGTGGCTTTCGCAGATCGACGACCTCTCGGCGGAGC
>NZ_JBDZDP010000049.1:0-7807 GCF_040044995.1 Xanthobacter pollutisoli | reverse complement strand
TACACCATGGGGACCTCCCGGCGCTGGGTTCAGGCCCCGATCGTCCTCTTCGCCGCGGAACGCCGCAAACGGCTCAAGAGATCAGGACCGAATACCCCATCTCTTCTGAAAAACGGCTGCGCTTCATCTCCTGGTCCTCAAGTCGGGCCAGAACGAACTTCAAGCTGGATTAGACATGAGGGGCAACGTCACCGGCACGCTCCTGCAGCAGGGAGACTGCGCCTGGGCCCGCGTCGATGCAGGCTACACCTCGTTCAGCCCGGGCGATTACACCGGCTTCGACGTCAACCAGACGGCCTATCGCATGGGCGTGCAGAAGGAAGTCGCGACCGGCTGGTTCCTCGGCGCCGCCGCCTCCTACGGGCTCGACTGGTTCTCCAACGAGTTCGGCTATTCCTCGACACAAGGCCAGGAAGTGGGCATCTCGGCCTCGCTCAAGCGCGAGCTGGGTCCGTGGCTGCTCTCCGGCGCCGCCCATTTCGGCTACGGCTGGTATGACGCGAGCCGCCAGACCGTGATCGGGACCTCGACCTATCTGTCGGATTCGTCCTACGAGACCTACACGTTCGCCGGCCGCCTCCGGGCGGAATACCACCTGCCGTTCCAGAACTGGTACCTGAAGCCCTACGGCCAGATGGACGTGATCTACACCTCGGTGCCCGGCTTCAGCGAAGGCGGCCATCTCAGCCCCTACGACCTGGCGGTGGCCCAGAACGACAACTTCACCGTGGCCCTCGGCCCGCACCTGGAGATCGGGGCGCGCTACGACCTGCCGGACGGCTCAGTGCTGCGTCCTTATGGCGCCATCGGCGCGACCTGGTACTCCAACAACACCTGGGATGTGACCGCAGCCCTGCTGAACGCGCCGGTGGGCGCGGGTAGCTTCAGCACGGTCGTCGCGCTGCCCGACTGGCTGGCCGACGTGACGCTCGGCGTGCAGTGGAGCGCCAAGGACAACATCGACCTCAGGCTGAGCTACGAAGGAGTCGCGGGCAACGATTTCATCTCGCACGCCGGGTCTCTGCGCTTCTCGGTCCGGTTCTGAGGAACGGCACGGACTGGGAAGCGATCACGGTCCCGGATGACCAAGGTCGGCGGCTTTGCCCGACGCGGCAGCCACTTTTTTGGCCACCGCGTCCACAAAATCGATAATATAGGTACGACCGACAGTGCTGGCCCTGCGGCGGAATTGCGCGCGCTTGCCTCTCCTTCCCCAGGGCAGGCGGGGCAGACGCGTGGCGGTGTTTGTGGCGGTGTTTATTGCGCTCACGATTTTGGTGGAATACTGGACCTCATGGCCTCCCCATTAGACCCTTGTCCCCGCTCATTCCTTCGATCACTGCCGTGCCGACCGGCTCGCGCGGGCGGTGTTCGCTAAGCCTGATTAACCTTGGTTGAATGGTTGCACGCATCATGATCCGTAACGGCCTCATCGACTCCATCGGCAACACCCCCCTCATCCGCCTGAAGCGCGCCTCCGAGGCGACCGGCTGCGATATTCTCGGCAAGGCGGAGTTCCTGAACCCCGGCCAGTCGGTGAAGGACCGCGCCGCGCTCGGCATCATCAAGGACGCGGTGGCCCGCGGCGAGCTGAAGCCCGGCGGCGTCATCGTCGAGGGCACCGCCGGCAACACCGGCATCGGCCTCGCTTTGGTGGCCGCGCCCCTCGGCTTCCGCACCGTGATCGTGATTCCCGATACCCAGTCCCAGGAAAAGAAGGACATGCTGCGGCTAGCCGGCGCCACGCTGGTAGAGGTGCCGGCGGTGGCCTACTCCAACCCGAACAATTACGTGAAGGTCTCCGGCCGCCTTGCCGAGGCGCTCGCCAAGACCGAGCCCAACGGCGCCATCTGGGCCAACCAGTTCGACAATGTGGCCAATCGCCAGGCCCATATCGAGACCACCGGCCCGGAAATCTACGAGCAGACTGATGGCAAGGTGGACGGGTTCATCTGCGCAGTGGGCACCGGCGGCACGCTGGCCGGCATCGGCATCGCGCTGAAGGAACGCAACAAGGCCATTCAGATCGGCCTCGCCGATCCCATGGGCGCGGCGCTCTATTCCTATTACACCACGGGCGAGCTGAAGGCCGAGGGCTCCTCCATCACCGAGGGCATCGGACAGGGGCGGATCACCGCCAACCTCGTCGATGCGCCGGTGGACGCCGCCTTCCAGATCCCCGACGAGGAGGCTCTGCCGGTGGTGTTCGACCTTCTGGAGCACGAGGGCCTGTGCCTCGGCGGCTCCTCCGGCATCAACGTCGCGGGCGCCATTCGGCTGGCAAAGCAGATGGGTCCGGGCCACACCATCGTGACCATCCTCTGCGACTATGGCACCCGCTATCAGTCGAAGCTGTTCAACCCCGAGTTCCTGCGCTCCAAGAACCTGCCGGTGCCGGCGTGGCTGGAGCGCAAGACCGAGGTGCCGAACGTCCTTGTCTGAGCGCTTGACGTGCGGTCCGTTCTGGCTGGGGAAATCGCCCCGTCCGAAGCCACGCGAGGTTTTCATGAGCACACGCCGGGAGATATACTGTTGGGACGAACTACGGAGCGTCGACCAACCTGTGTGAACTGATGGGGTGGATGCCTGACGTTGCCCCTGCTGCCTAATCCAGTTTGAAGTTCGTTCTGGCCCAGCGTGACGTGCCCCCCGTTTTTTAGGCCAATCTGAGCTGGAGTTTTCCACTTATGATCCCCGGCTCGGGGACGAGGAGAGTTCCATGAAGGCGTCGAAGTTCACAGAGGCGCAGATCGCGTTCGTGCTGAAGCAGGCGGAAGACGGGACACCGGTGGCGGAGGTGTGCCGGAAGGCCGGGATTTCGGACGCGACGTTCTACAACTGGCGCAAGAAATACGCCGGCCTCATGCCCTCGGAGATGCGGCGGCTGCGCCAGCTCGAGGATGAGAACGCGAAGCTGAAGCGGATCGTGGCGGACCTGTCGCTCGACAAGGCGATGTTGCAGGACGTGCTGTCAATAAAGCTCTGAGGCCTGCGCGCAAGCGCGAGCTTGTGGACAGGCTGCGCGAAGACTGGAAGGTATCGGCCAGGCGTGCCTGTGCCACCCTGGCGGTCGATCGGGCGCTCTATGCCTACAAGTCGAAGCGGGGCACGCAGGCCGAGCTGAACCAGCGGATCAAGGAGATCTGCGAGACGCGCGTGCGCTATGGCTATCGCCGCGTGCACATCCTGTTGCGGCGAGAGGGCTGGGCGGTCAATCCGAAGCGGATTTATCGCCTTTACAAGGACTTGGGCCTTCAGTTGCGGAACAAGGTGCCGAAGCGCCGTGTGAAGGCCAAGCTGCGGGCCGACCGTCGTCCGGCGACGCGGACGATCAGCTCGCCACGGGCCGGAAGATCCGGGTTCTGACCATCGTCGACACCTTCACACGGTTCTCGCCGGCGGTGGATCCACGGTTCAGCTATCGGGGCGAGGATGTCGTGCTGACGCTCGAACGGATCTGCCGGAGCATGGGCTATCCGCAGAGCATCCGGGTGGATCAGGGATCGGAGTTCGTCAGTCGGAATCTCGACCTGTGGGCGTATCAGAAAGGTGTGGTGCTCGACTTCTCGCGGCCTGGCAAGCCGACGGACAACGGCTTCATCGAGTCGTTCAACGGCAAGCTCCGGGCGGAGTGCCTGAACACGCACTGGTTCATGAGCCTTGACGACGCGCGGGCGAAAATGGAGGCTTGGCGTAGAGACTATAACGAGGTTCGGCCGCACAGCGCGATCGGCAACAAGCCGCCGATAGCGCTCATGAATGGCTCTCCGGCATCCCCGCCGGTATGAGCCCTAACCCCGGAATTTTCCAGCTCCGGATGGCCTAGAAACGGGGAGCGCTTCAATAAGTGGAAAATTCCAGCTCAGATCGGCCTAAAAAACGGGGGGCACGTCAGTCCCCATGGTGTACGTTGGCCTTGATGTCTCTCTGAACTCCGTAGCCGTCTGTGTCATCGACCGGGAAGGTCAAATCCTGAAGGAGGCGAGCGTGGCGTCGGAGGCGTCCGCCATCTCGCAATGTCTCCAGCCCTGGCGGGATCGGATTGCGAAGATTGGGCTTGAGGCTGGGCCGATGTCGGAATGGCTGAGTGCGGGCTTGGCGGAGCTTGGTTTTCCCGCCATCAGTCTGAAGGCGCGGCAGGTGAAGGCGGCGTTGTCGGCAATGCCCGTCAAGACCGATCGGAACGACGCGCGCGGCATTGCCCAGGTGGTCAGGGCTGGCTGGTACAAGGTCGTGCACGTGAAGAGCATCGGCAGCCAGCATGCCCGAACGCTGGTGGCGGCACGCAAGCATCTGATCCGCTCCATCGCCGCGTCAGAGCAGACACTTCGTGGATTGCTCCGTCCCTTCGGCTTGAAGGTCGGCATCGTGTCGCGTACCGGATTTGCCTCCCGTGTCCGAGATCTGGTTGAAAACAACGCCATCCTAGCTGAGTTGATGGCTCCCCTATTGGCAGCTCGGAACGCACTGATGCAGGAGTACCAGCGCCTTCACCGCCTGGTCGTCCAGGCTGTCCGGAATGATCCGGTCTGCCGCCTGTTGCCGACCAGGCCCGGGATCGGGCCGGTTTCCGCTCTGACATTCAGAGCAACGATCAATGCGCCCGAGCGTTTCGCCCGCTCCCGGTCCGTCGGGGCTTATCTCGGGCTCACACCTCGGCGGTATCAATCGGGCGAGATCGATCGGACCGGACGGATCACCAAAGTGGGCGACGGGGAGACACGAACTGCGCTGTTCGAACCACGGACAACGTTCTTCCGCTGCGATAAATAAAGACTAGATTTTATTAAGATATATGGATTATTTTGGCATGGACACAGAAGGCGAAAAAAATAATATTAATGATACTATATATCGACTAATTATAATTATATTCGTATTTAAAATTTTTTTATATGATAAATTTACTTTTGATTTTAATTTTAGTTGTTCTATTATAAATATTCAACTCAGAGCAGCGTCCGCACTGCGTCTTTTGGTTTTATGCGCTCCGCACGGGATTAGGAAAATGACCGTCCTGCGAACAAAGCCTTGACGTTTTCCGGTGTTCGTTCTGCTCAAAATTCGTCCACCCGCATGGTGAGAATTTAATGACGTCACTACCGCTTAATGTATCCGAGAGCCTATTCGTCTCCACCACATGGCTCGCTGCCAACCTCGGCGCGCCGGACCTCGTGGTCGTGGATGCCTCCTGGCACATGCCCAACTCGGGCCGGAGCGGAGCCAAGGAATTCCTCGCTGAACATATTCCCGGCGCGGTGCATTTCGACATCGACGCCATCGCCGATCACTCCACGCCCCTGCCCCACATGCTACCGGACGCGCACAGCTTCGCCGTCGCCATTGGGGCGCTGGGGATCGGCGACGGGCTCAAGATCGTGGTCTATGATTCCCTCGGCCTGTTTTCGGCACCACGGGTGTGGTGGACGTTCCGAACCTTCGGCGCACGAGACGTGAAGCTGCTCGACGGAGGGCTTCCCAAATGGAAGGCCGAGGAGCGGCCGCTTGAGGACGGCCCGGCGCGCCGCCTGCCGGCGAGCTTCACCCCGCGCTTCGACCATTCCCTCGTCGCCGATATCAAGCGGGTGGACCAGGCGCTCAAGACCGGTGCGGCGCAGGTGCTCGATGCCCGGCAAGAAGCCAGATTCCGAGGCGAGGCGCCGGAACCTAGAGAGGGCCTGCCTTCCGGTCACATGCCGGGCAGCCTCAACCTGCCCCACGGCCGCATCGTCCAGAACGGAGGCTTGCTGCCGCCCGACGCACTTCGCAAGGCGATCGATACCTCCGGCCTAGACCTGTCGCAGCCTGTCATCACCTCCTGCGGATCAGGCGTCTCTGCCGCCATCCTGTGGGTGGCGCTCGAGATGATCGGCAAGCGGCCGCTCGCCCTCTATGACGGCTCCTGGACCGAATGGGGTTCGAGCGGCAGGGAAATCGCTGTCGGCTGATGGGCCAACAATCCAGGGGCTAAAGGTTCAACTTCCGGGAGGCGAGAAAACACGACGTCCCCGGAATGCCGATCCACCGTCTGGCGGCAGCGGCAGTACGCTGCGGCCTTAAGCGGACGCAGCCTCCGGCGATTGCACCTTCCGACGCGCGAGCCGTCGCTCCCACTCAAGGGCATGCCGCACGATGATGGACAGGTCGTCGAAATAGGGCTTCCAGCCCAATTCCGAGCGGATGCGATCCGCGCCGGCCACGAGGGCGGCGGGGTCGCCCGCACGTCGCGGCGAAATCTTCACCGGAAAGTCCACCCCGGACACCTGCTTGACCACCTCTACCACTTCCAGCACCGAGTAACCGCGGCCGCAGCCGCAATTCAGGGTCAGGCTTCCTCCCCCGCCCGCAGTCGGTCGAACGCCGCCACGTGTGCGCGGGCGAGATCGGTGACGTGGATGTAGTCCCTGATGCAGGTGCCGTCGGGTGTGGGATAGTCAGTGCCGAAGACCTAGGAGCGATCGACATTCAGCGGAGCCAGATCATTGTGAGGTGGTCCCGCATTGGCGGACAGATTGGCGGCTTCGCTAAGCTTGGTTCTGGTGTGTGTCACGCCGCCATGTTGATGCTGTTGATTTCCGTCGAGAAGTGACCCTGGATTTCCACTGAGAAGTGACCCGGGTCGATGGTGGTCTGGGGTCAGGTTGCGGTCAAGTTTCGCGGCTTCTCCCTGGTGGGTTTGGGTGGCTTTGCCGAGCTGCTCTTGAAGCGGAAGCTGTCATTGCCGGTCTCGAGGATATGGCAGTGATGGGTGAGCCGGTCGAGCAGGGCCGTGGTCATCTTGGCGTCGCCGAAGACGGTGGCCCATTCGGAGAAGCTGAGATTGGTGGTGATGACCACGCTGGTGCGCTCATAGAGCTTGCTCAGCAGGTGGAACAGCAAGGCGCCGCCCGAGGTGCTGAACGGCAGGTAGCCGAGCTCATCGAGGATGACGAGGTCGGCGTGGACGAGGCGGCCGGCGATCTGACCGGCCTTTCCCTGGGCCTTCTCCTGTTCGAGGGCGTTGACGAGCTCGACGGTGGAGAAGAAGCGGACCCGCCTGTGATGATGCTCGACGGCGTGGACGCCGAGAGCCGTGGCGATGTGGGTCTTGCCGGTACCGGGACCGCCGACCAGGACGACGTTGTGCGCGTTGACGTTGCCCCTCATGTCTAATCCAGCTTGAAGTTCGTTCTGGCCCGACTTGAGGACCAGGACATGAAGCGCAGGCGTTTTTCAGAAGAGCAGATTATCGGGATCCTGAAGGAGCATGAGGCCGGGATCCCGGTGGCTGAGCTGTGCCGCAGGCACGGGGTCAGCGACGCCAGCATCTACAAGTGGAAGGCGCGGTTCGGGGGCATGGAGGTGTCCGAGGCCAAGCGGCTGCGGTCGCTGGAAGATGAGAACGCCAAGCTGAAACGCATGCTGGCCGATGCCATGCTCGACAATGTGGCGCTGAAGGATCTCCTGGGAAAGAAATGGTGACGCCCGCTGCCGAGCGCAAAGCTGTCGCGCATCTGGTGGCCCATCACGGGATGAGCGAACGGCGGGCGTGTAAAGCCACCGGCTTCTGCCGCATGACCATGAGGTACAAGACGACGCGGGTGGACGACACGGCCCTGCGCGAGCGCATGAAAGCCATCGCCCATGAGCGACGGCGCTTCGGCTATCGGCGTTTGCACGTTCTGCTCGGGCGGGAAGGCTGTATTCATCCGGCGAGGGCCGCGGCAGACCTACTTCGTTGTGCTGCGGTGGATTTCGATGAGGTTGCAGAGGCTTTCGATGCCGAACTGTGAGAAGGCCATGGTTCCATCCGGGTGCTCCGGATCGT
>NZ_JBDZDP010000048.1:0-8235 GCF_040044995.1 Xanthobacter pollutisoli | reverse complement strand
TCGCCGCCAGTTGAAGAGGCTCGCAGAGGCCTGGCGAATATGATTCACTCCTGGTCATGGCTTCGCTCTCCACCGAGCTTCCCCACGATCCCGAGACGCTCCAGGCGATGCTGATCGCGCGGGATGCCGAGATCGAGCGCCTGCGCCAGATCATCAAGGAGCTGCAGAGGCACCGCTTCGGACGGCGGGCGGAGAGCCTCCCCGAGGACCAGCTGCTGCTGGCGTTGGAAGAGGCCGAACAGATCGAGGCCGCCGGCTTCGCTGCGTCCGAGGCGCAGGTGCCAGCCGAGAAGGCCGAGCGGGTCGCCAAACGCCGTGCGAACCGCGGAGCGCTGCCCGCCCATCTGCCGCGGATCGAGACCGTGGTCGATATCGAGAGCGACATCTGCCCGTGCTGTTCCGGCAAGCTGCACCGCATCGGCGAGGATGTGGCCGAGCGGCTCGACATGGTGCCGGCCCAGTTCCGCGTCCTGGTGGTGCGTCGGCCGAAATATGCCTGCCGCTCCTGCGCGGACGTTGTGGTGCAGGCCCCGGCGCCGGCACGGCTGATCGAGGGCGGCCTGCCGACCGAGGCGACCGTCGCCCATGTGCTCGTCTCGAAATATGCCGACCATCTGCCCCTGTATCGCCAGGCCCAGATCTATGGGCGCCAGGGCATCACGCTCGACCGCTCGACGCTGGCGGACTGGGTGGGACGCGCGGCCTTCCTACTGCGGCCGGTCCACGAGCGGCTGCTGGCGGTGTTGAGGACCTCGCCCAAGCTGTTCGCCGACGAAACCACCGCGCCGGTGCTGGATCCCGGCCGCGGCCGGACCAAGACCGGGCAGCTCTTCGCCTATGCCCGAGATGACCGGCTCTGGGGCGGCGCCGATCCGCCCGCCGTCGCTTATGTCTATGCCCCCGACCGCAAGGGCGAGCGGCCCGTCGCCCACCTCGACGGCTTCAGCGGCATCCTGCAGGTCGATGGCTATGGGCGGCTACAGGGCGCTGGCCGGACGCAACGCCGTGAGCCTGGCGTTCTGCTGGGCGCATGTTCGGCGCCGCTTCTACGAGCTCGCCCAGGCCGGCCCCGCGCCGATCGCCAGTGAAGCCCTGCAACGCATCGCCGAGCTCTATCGCGTCGAGGCTGCGATCCGGTGCCGTACCCCGGATGAGCGCCGGACCGCGCGCCAGGAGAAGAGCAGGCCGATCATCAACGCCCTCGAGCCATGGCTGCGCGCGAAGCTGGCGTTGATCAGCCAGAAGACCAAGCTCGCCGAGGCGATCCGCTACGCGCTCTCGCGCTGGGAGGGCCTCACCTTGTTCCTCGACGACGGCCGCGTCGAGCTGGACAACAATATCGTCGAGCGCTCCATCCGCCCTCTGGCTCTGACCCGGAAGAATGCGCTCTTCGCCGGCTCCGATGGGGGTGCCGAGCACTGGGCCGTCATCGCTTCGCTCGTCGAGACCTGCAAGCTCAACGGCATCGATCCCGAGGCCTACCTCGCGGACGTCATCACCCGCATCGTCAACGGCCACCCCAACAGCCGCATCGACGACCTCATGCCATGGGCCTATCCCGCACAGCCCGCCCTCAGCAACGTGGCCTGAAGACGACGCTTACAGATAGGGCAGGCCGGTCCCGGCGCCTAGGCGTCCGATGTCCGATTTCCTGACGTTCGAAGATCAGCTCCGCTGGCCGAAGGCACCGGTTCCCGTTCGGATATCCCCTTGCCCCGCATCCCGACCCTTCGTGCAATTCGCCGAGCGTCCATCGTCGTCGTCCTAGGGCGTGGCCCCATAAGTTTGCGTGTCCGGGCGTGCCGTGATTCAAGCTCCCGAACTGGGAGCCTGAGAGATGCGCCGTCACGAACTGAGCGACGGGGAATGCGCGATCATCGCACTCCTGCTGCCGAACAAGGTGCGGGGCGTGGCGCGGGTGGACGATCGCCGGGTGATCAATGGCATCCTGTGGAGGTTCCGGACCGGCGCGCCGTGGCGGGATGTGCCGGAGCGTTATGGTCCGCGTACAACCCTCTACAACCGTTTCGTTCGCTGGCGGGCCTCGGGGGTCTGGGACCGGCTGCTGGAAGCGGTCTCTGCCGCCTATGACGGCGACATCGTGATGATCGACAGTTCCAGCGTTCGCGTTCACCAGCACGGCGCCGCCATCAAAAAGGGGGCGATGACGATCGTTGCATGGGACGCTGCCGGGGTGGACTGACCACCAAGATCCACGCTTTGGTCGATGCTGAAGGCCGGCCGATCCACCTCCTGCTCACCGCCGGGCAGGCCGGCGACGCGCCGGCTGGGCGCGAACTGTTGGCGCGGCTCGCACCGGGCGGCATCCTGCTCGCTGACAAGGCCTATGACACCGACGCCTCCGAGCCGAGACGGCGGAGCGCGGCGGATTTGCCAATGTGCCGCCCCGCACCATCCGCAAGCGGACCTTTGCCTTCAGTCCGTGGCTCTACCGCCAAAGGAACCTTGTCGAGCGCTTTTCAACCGCATCAAGCAGATGCGGGGCCTCGCCAGCCGCTACGACCGGCGCCCGGACAACTTCCTCGCAGCGCTCAAGCTCGCCGCCGTTCGTATCTGGATCAATGCATTATGAGTCCCCTGCCCAGCGACCCGATATTCCGGCGCGGTGGATCGGGCGTTGATCCATCTCTTCGGCAGCGGCTCGGCCGCCTTCGTGGCGGAATTGCGCTTTCCGCCCGGCTGCATGGTCAGCCTCGAGAATAGCCCGCCGCACACCCTCGCCCTCGCTGATGTCCTCTGGCTCAGCGATCACGTCCGGCGCACCTACGCGCCGTATTTCATCTTCGGCGACGATAGAGCGAGGCCGGCGGCGTTTCCCTGGACTTCTCCTGGCTGAACCGTCACGGCGAGCCGGTCATCTTGTAATTACAGGGGAGATTTGTCAGTAGGCCTCTTTGCGAAGAACTTCTATAAATGTTCTCAAGACGATCTTTAGATCGAGCCATACGGACCAATTATTAATATACCAAAGGTCCATCTCGATCCGCCGCTCCATCAGCTCTAACTCCCGCGTTTCGCCCCGCAAGCCCTGGACCTGAGCCCAGCCGGTAATGCCCGGCTTAACGTGGTGACGGAAGGCATAGCCGGCGATAAGCTTGGAATACTCGTCGTCGTGGGCGATGGCATGGGGGCGGGGGCCGACGATGGACATCTGCCCGAATAGGACATTGAGCACCTGTGGGAGTTCGTCGAGGCTGGAGGCCCGCAGGAATCTTCCGACGCGGGTGACGCGCCTGTCGTTGCGCTGGGCCTGCACCACCTTGCCGCCATCCTCCATGACCGTCATCGAGCGGAACTTGTAGATGGTGAATTCGCGGCCGCCAAAGCCGTTGCGTCGCTGGCGGAAGATCACCGGCCCGCGGCTGTCGAGCTTGATGCAGGCGGCGATGATCGCAAACAGCGGCAGCAGCAGCATGATCGCGACGCTGGCGATCGCGATGTCGAGCACCCGCTTCTGCGCCAGCTCCAACCGTGACAGGGGCGCGCGCTGCACCTCGATCGCGATGGACGACCCGAAGTCGACGCGGGGTGCGTCCAGCAGCTCGTTGACAGCCTCATCCGGCAGAAGCTTGACGGGCAGAGGAACGGACCGGAGCCTCGCCCGGACCGCGTCGAGCCGCTCGATGTCGCTCCAGGGCATGGCGAGGATGATCTCCTCGATCCGGTTCTGGCGGGCGAACTGCAGCGCGTTCTTGAGGGAATCGATGTCCTCCGGGGTGAGCCCGCCGCTGGCTCCTGCAGAGCCCCGGGCCGAGAGGCTGAAGCGCCGGACTTCGTCGAGGCCCAGGCGAACGAGGACGTGGTTGGGCACCACCTTGTCGAGTTCATCAAGATCGCCGATCAGGAGGGAAGGTCTGCCGCGCACGGCGCCGGTCTCGATCGCGCGGCGAAGCCACATGCCGAGCGCCCATCGGGACACGGGGATCGTGACGAAGCCGAGAACGGCGAACAGGCCCGTGGCGAGGCGCGACGTGTTGTCGCCCACCTTGAGGCAGAAGATGACCGTTGCCACCACCAGGATCGCAAAGATCCAGTTAATCACCGCAGCCCGGGCCTCCTCCACCACGCGCACCATCCGCCAGGGCTTGTACAGGCCCTGGGAGGTAGCGATGAGGACGAACGCCACAGCCGCCAGAACGCCGATGCCCAGCGGCTGGGTGAACTCAAAGCTGGCGGTCTCCTGTCCCGTGGACAGGAACGCAACGATCACGCTCAGCGCAAGGATCAACGCCACGTCCATGAGGACGAACAGTGGCGTCATGGACGAATAATCAAGCGAGCCGCGCACGCCGGCGCCCCGCACCTCAGACACGCGCTCGTTTCGGATGTTCTCGGTGGACAGCGACATTCGCCCCTCGATATCCGGTAGTTCGATACCGTAACGATTACGATTACGACTTCGTCAAAATACCACTCTCCGGAAGGATCGACAAGCCAGTACTATATATTTTAACGGAAATAAACAAATGTAATATAACCGTAGAAAATCAATCTTCAGAACATTAGTTCAATTATGACTTCCCGAGTTGCGCTCATGTCGCCCATGGTTGAGAGGTGAAGGCTTGGTGTATTGGGTAGCGCTAAAAAATAAGCTCGGATGATGTGGTAAGGCTGGAGCTTCCTTTGCTATGAAGGGGCCGCAAAATTCAAGAACGCCCATCATAGAGGCATTGCTGCATTGCGAAAGAGCTGGCCCTGGGCAGCGCTCGCGAATAAAGGAACGGCACGCCGCGTCAGGGGAGGTAGCATATAGCGCCTAGCGGCGCGCGATGCGCACGAAGGGGCACGCATCGGGATGGGTCTTCCCAGGATATGACATTTGGGTGGGCAGGCTCCGCCCATGTCCCGGTCATCCCTGTCTCTGCTCCGCCGGGGTATGTCAGCTTATCGCTGCGCGGCTAACGGACGCGGAACGTCTCGCGGAAGAGTGACTGCGTCTCTCTCTAATCGCCCGCCGGTATGGCTGTAGTAGAAGAGCAGCAATGCTGCCATGGAGTTAGAAGAATGTTGCGTCGCTAAGTTGCCGGGCGGTTCGCTTGTTCGGGTCATGGGCATCGTGAGCGTCGTCGGTGCCACGTCGCCGGTCGTCGCGGAGGGCGTGATCAGCCAGCGCAAGGCGGTGATGAAGCGCCTCGAGGACCAGACCGAGATCGGCGCCGCCATGCTCAAGGGCCATATGCCCTACGACCCGGCCAAGGCCGCGGCGATCTTCGCGGCCTATAGGGATGAGCTGGCGGGCTATGCGGGGCTCTTCCCGGCCGGATCGGACCGGGGCGACACGAACGCCGCTCCGGCCGTCTGGAGCGATCG
This sequence comes from Xanthobacter pollutisoli, assembly GCF_040044995.1. Classification (NCBI taxonomy): domain Bacteria; kingdom Pseudomonadati; phylum Pseudomonadota; class Alphaproteobacteria; order Hyphomicrobiales; family Xanthobacteraceae; genus Xanthobacter; species Xanthobacter pollutisoli. Next base: position 2,904 of record NZ_JBDZDP010000048.1, on the reverse strand, counting down.
GGCCGGGTACGAGGCCGCAATCCCCGCCGTCAATACGGCCGTGGTCGACAATGCCGCGAAAGCCGGAACGGCCGACGGATTCAAGATGGCGCTCGTCGCTGGGCCAATTCCTGCCGCTCCTGCCACCAGAGCCACAAGGTGCGCTGATGCGGAGCTCTGCGGCTTGCATCGGCCGGAGAGCCTATCGACAAGGCGACGCCGGCTTTGTAGGGAAAGAGGCCATTCTGCGGGCAGGGGCCGATCGGCTTCTCTCCCACCCAGCAAGCCGGCATGAACGATCCCGACTACACGCTCGCCCTGCTGCAATCGGTGAATTGGCGTTCCAGTGGACCGCGGCCGTGGCGCTGCGGCACCCGGTCGTTGTGGCGTTCTATGTGGCCGGCGGCGCGGTAGTCGGGCTGCTTGGGGCCAGGCGTCGCGGCTCGCCGGCCTGGGCTCTCTCCCTCTACTTTCTGGCGACGGTTGCGCTGGCGCTTCTCGGTCACGGCGACGTTCTGCGCGGCCCATCGGCTCTGGATGCGGCAACGCTGGGGCTGGGCTGGGGCCGCATACTCGGCTACGTTGCGGATACCGTCCTGCCTTTGCGGCGATCTCGACTGGGCTGGTCCCGGTTTTGCTGATCGGCCTCCTTCTCGCTGGCGGGGCCCGCGCACGCTGAGCACCGGGCTGGATATCCTTTTCACGCTGGCGATCATAGTGGTCGCCTCCCGGCCCGCGTTCCGTCTGACGTCGCGCGTGCTGGGCGACCCGATTCCCTGGAAACAGGCGTGGCGGCTCGGCCACGGGAACACGCTTCAGCTGATTTTCGGCCCGATCCTCGTCTCACTGCCGCTCGCCATCGTCCAGACCCTCGCCGGCTGGGCTTTTGCCGGCCATGCTCTCGGACCTGATCGATGGCGCTCTCATCCCGTTCCAGACCATCCTCATCTGCGCCTTCCTGTCGGGGGCCTTTGGCCAGCTTAGCCGGATCAACCCGAAGCATGACGTGAAAGACCTCGGGAGTCCTCGCCTCGGCAGCGTGGACGTCAGCCCAGGCGCGACAGGCCGAAGACGATGCCGGCCGCCACCGCGGCGACGGCGCCGGCCCGCCACAGGGGCGCGAGCGGCGGCGGGGTCAGGCCCCGGGGGGAAGCCTCTTCCAACCGTGATCATCGGCGGGATAGGTCCTGGCGCAGCATCAGCGCAAAGAGCAGCACCGCCGCGATATGGATGCCGATGGGGTCAGCAGCAGGTTGATGACGACCGCATGGACGGCGCTGAACCTGTCGCTCCATGCCGGCCCGACCAGTCCGGCCAGCGGCCCCTGCTCGAACAGGCCATCGTTGGCGAACAGTCCGCTGGCCGCCTGCAGCAACAGGACCAGCAGGAGAGCAACCATCAGGCCTCCCGCGGCATTGTGGCCGGGCGCCCGGCGGGCGATCTCCGCAAGGTGCGCGAGGGCGGTGCGCGGACCCCGGATCAAAGCGGCAAACCGCGCTGTCCGGTTGCCCGCGATGCCCCAGCCCCGGCGGAACAGCACGAGGGCTAAAACCGCGTAGTCGCTGTAGAAATGCGAGTCGATCCGCCCCGTACGGGCGGTGACATAGGATGTCGCGACCCGAACCACGATGCTCCAATGAAACAGGCGGGGCGGCGCGTCCCACACCTTCGCCCACTCACCTTGCCCCCACTGCCCGCGGGGGGGGCCGTGCATCGGGCGGCCGGTCAGAGCTTGCCTCATCCATTGCGAACTCCATTCTCGATCGTCTACCTATACTACCCGTCAACGCGTCTGGGAGGGGCCGCACCCCCGCCGCGCATGGGATCGGTGGCAGTCTTCGACCGGCCGCTTAGCGCGTGCAGCGTGAATTGCCTGGAGTTGGGTGCGACATTCCCTCGCCTTCTGCGCAGGGCTCCTTTTAGCCTTGCGCATGCCGCACGGCCTCGCGCCAGGCTAGCGGAAAGATCTCGTCTCGACCGGCCCCCATAGATGAATGTGCGGGCATCGGCCTGCAAATCTCCGCAACCTTCTTCTTCGCCATCATGTCCACGATGGTGCGCGTCGTGGCCGATCAGGTTCTGAGCGGCGAGATCGTGTTCGCCCGCAGCTTCTCCCGCAGCTTCTTCGGCGGAGTTCCTCTGGTTGTCTGGTTGCTGTGGAGCGGCCGGATGACGAGCGACTTCCGGACCCGCCAGCCGGCCGGCCATGTGATACGGGGCCTCGTCGGCGTCAACGCCATGTGGCTCACGTTCGGTGCCCTCGCCTTCATCCCCCTCGACGAGGCCGTGGCCCTGTCCTACGCAACGCCACTCGTCGCGGTGATTCTCGCTGGCTTTGTTCTCGACGCCAGGGAATCGCGGGCGGCGTGGGCCAGATCTGCGTGACGGAAGCGATCCGCTGCGCTCCGGCGTCCATCGTTGCGCCGTTCAATTATGCAACCCTGCTAATGGGCGACGCTGTTCGGCGTCGTGGCGCGGGGAGAATGGCCCCATGGCATGATGCTTTTTGACGCCTTGATCGTGGTTGCGGCTGGTAGGGGTTTGGTGTTGCGCGAGCGCCCCGCCCGCGCCGATGCAAGAGTGCGGCACGCGGGGGAAAATCCGAAGTCGACGGCGGCACTGCAGTTTGGAAACCTGCCTGCATGCGTGGAGATTTCCCCGGAACCTTCGGAAGTTGCCGATCCAGCAGGCAAGAGGGCAATAACCCGTTAGGGAAGGCGGGTGACGTTGCCCCTCATGTCTAATCCAGCTTGAAGTTCGTTCTGGCCCGACTTGAGGACCAGGACATGAAGCGCAGGCGTTTTTCAGAAGAGATGGGGTATTCGGTCCTGATCTCTTGAGCCGTTTGCGGCGTTCCGCGGCGAAGAGGACGATCGGGGCCTGAACCCAGCGCCGGGAGGTCCCCATGGTGTACGTCGGCCTTGA
>NZ_JBDZDP010000047.1:0-8389 GCF_040044995.1 Xanthobacter pollutisoli | reverse complement strand
GACCTCCGCCACCATTGACCCCACTGCCGCTGCGCCAAACCAACGCTCCGCGGCAGTGGGGTCAATGCCCCAGACAGGGGTCAACATTCGGCGCCGATAGGGGGTCAGGTTTCCGTGCCGATTGACAAGATAGCCGGCCCATTGCGACCAGATCGCATGGGCGCCCGAAAGGCATCCAGCTTTCACCAGATCGTCGAGCAGGCTTGCCCGGAACAGCAGCACGTATCGCTCAGGATGCGCAGCAAGGTCTTCCGGATAAAGGCGACCGCTCTTGTGCCGCTCGATCAGGTCGAAGCGCTCGGCCTTCTTCACCTTGACCCGCTGGTGCCACGGGGTGAACAAGGCCACCTCCGGCCAGGACGTCTGGGGAATGCTGTCCCTGCCCGTCGCGTGCAGCATCTCGGCGGCATAGAGATCGACCACCAGCTTGCGCCCGCAGCGTTTCGCCGCGCGGAAGATGGAGACCACCCGGTCGATGTTCTGGGCCGATGCGGCCACCAACGCCATGCCGGGCGTGCGACGGATAACGTCCGTCAGCGCGGCCTCGATCTCGGTCTCGGTGGGAAAGCGCGCATCTTCATCCAGCCGTCCGAGGCTCGATCCCTCCATCAGCATCACGTCGATGCCCTGGGGCGGCCGGCTCACCAGCCGCTCGAACAGGGCGCCCTTGCGGCCGTGGCTGCGGATGTCACCTGAATAGAAGAGGCGCCGCCCGCCCGCTTCGACGGTCAGCGCATAGGCGTCGAACGCCGAGTGGTCGACCAGATGCGGCGTGACTTCGAATGGGCCGATGCGCAGCGGCTGGCCATCCGCGAGGTGTCCGGCCGCCGAGATGGCCGGCAGGTCGCGAATGAAGAAGGCGGAGGCGTTCAGAATACGTTCGGTGGCCGAGCCCACGAAGATAGGCAACCCTGCATGAGCCCGCCCGACCAATCCCCAATGGTCGCGATGGCCGTGGGAGATCACGACGCCGAGCAGCGACGGGTCCGGCTCTGAGAAGCCGGGTACAGGTGGAAGCACGGCTTCATCATTGGCATCGCCATCCAGAGGCAGGCCGCAGTCGAGCAGCAGGCGTTGCCCCTGGGCTTCCAGCTCGATCACGGAGCCGCCAATCTGCTTCGTCCCCCGATGGATACGCGCCCGCATGCTTCCCCCCATCCACCGGACACGAACCTCGGCAAATCGCCGCCGTCCGCTCCAGGCAGATCGCGGTCGAGCGCTACCACGCCGCTACGTCAAATCCGGATGCAGGAGGCGACGGGCGCCAAGCGGAGCCGTGGACAGCGATCTTGTCGATGTTCGTCCGGCCCTTGCCGAGCGGGCGTGGGATGGCGAATGCGAGCACCCGCACCCAGCCTTGGCGGACGCGCTGTGTTCGCAGCGCCTATCCAGGACCCTACGAGATGATTGTCTGGATGCCGTTATCGGGTGACGGCCAATGCTGCCGCAGCTCCAGCCCGCCCCCGACGGCCTGCTTTAGCCCGAAGGTGAAGCCTCCGCGTAGAGGTCCCGCCCAATTGCTTCGAAGCCCAGCAAAAAAATCGCGATCGCGATGAGTCATCCGCGAAGCCGCCTCTATATCGTCGGAGCCAACATCAAATGGAGGCTGAATATGGCAGAAGAAAATGGGCATGGCGCCTTCTCAATTCTGCAGTTTTGTAAGTGGGCCGGGATCGGCCGGTCACTCGCCTACAAGGAAATCGAATCCGGACAGCTGAAGATCAAGAAGGTCGGCCGCCGCACTCTGGTCACCATGGATGCAGCTCGGGACTGGCTTAGTGGGCTGTCGGATGGGGCGGGCTGATGGAGCGGCGATCGAATATTGGACACAGTTCAAGAGCGGAGATGGATAAATAATGACCAAACCACCAAAAGAATACTATGAGTATGTCGGTTCTCCAACGGACCATCTGACATCGCCCGGATACGAATTTGATCAATACATGAGGGGTTTAAAAATAGAATACACTTTCGTCAATCTCGAATGGGCCAAGATCGGTAACATAACCTATTATTTTCGCGCCGGATTGATTGTGGTCGGTGATGGCGAGCCTGAACCCGAGAGGGGACTCGACGCCTTGCTTGCGCTGCTGGGGCGCAGTCGGTCTGAGGTCAAGTTCCCACTCAATCTTTATATACCGCCGGCGCTCGCGGGCGTTATCAAACCCTGAACGGAAAAACGCGAGGGTCCGCTTGATAGAGCCGCTGCCGACTACGTTCGGTAGCGGCTCTTTTCGTTCGCGCTCGACGAACGGGTCCTGAAAATCAAACGCGACGCAGGTCATTGGTGTTCAGGCTGCACCTCGCGCACAATATCGCGATACCCCCCTTCGATCACCGATCGATCCACCCACCATCCACCCACCAACATCTGCATGACCACCAGCACTCCCTCTAGCCCCCAGCACCAATGCCCCCTGCGCCCAATGCTGAGCAGGAGCGGGCTAAAGGAGAAAACCATGCCCAAGACCACCATCCAAACTGACGCCCCACTCCCCGATGACCCGCCCAAAATGGTGCAGGCCATCGACCGCCTCAACAGCCTCGGGATCATGTTCGAGCGCAAGACCCTGTACCAGCTCAAGATCGACCAGTGGAATTTCTACCCCGGCCGGGGGACCATCGTTCGTGATGGCGGATTACCCGAGCAGGACAGGGGCCTGGAGGCATTGCTTGCGCGGTTGGCCAAGAAATGGGGTTCCAATCGCGTTAACCAAAAATGCCACTCTTAATCCACTGATTTATCAATTGCTTCGCCGGGCTCCGGGCGGAAGATGGGATACGGAGGCTCCGCTTATTGAGTATCTTCATAATCGGAGCCTCCGTAAATGGCCTAATCAACTCGGTTCTAACGTGGGGTACTTTGTCGCCATGCGCTCCGACTGGCCGCGTTTATACTCCGCATCCGTATAGCGCTCTTCAAAGGGCGCACGGTTGAAGGAGAGGGGCGGCTGGTAGCTCGCCTTGCTTCGGGCATCCGGGCCGAGTGACCGTGATGTCAGCACCCTCCGCATTTCGACCCGCCCGGTCTCTCTGCGCCAAACGCCAGCCAATGTATTCAGGTCAGTATTATTTCGCCCGCTAATCTTTTTCTCCTTGGGCATTAGCCTAGGGTCTAGGCCCTTCATGCAGTACTGGAACCAGCGCCACTGGCTATGCACCGAATCGTCGCGATGAAAACGCGCGTTCATGAAACTCTCTGTGCCATCGGAGCCGTCTGATGCATTGTCAATATTATGCCACCATCGGTGAAATTCCTTTCGATACCGATCCGGAACATGTAGTGCTAAATGCGTGTGGTACCCAAGCGTCTTCCCGTTTTCATGCACTGCGTAATAGAATGCAGAAAGGTTTCGGTGTGCCATAAACTTGCGGAATCGATCGAGGAACTTTTCCAGATTTTGGGTAACAGCCTTGGCGCTGACGATATTCGCCACCTTCCACGCTATCGTCAGTTCTACGTTTAGAACGACGCCCTGATAGTTTGCAAAAAGTATAGAACTGTAAAGTTTGATGGCCTGATCGCGGCTAATATACTTGGTTGTCGCTGGGGGCGCCTTCCGCCAAGTGAATTCGGCTGAACGAGCGCCAACGGGAAAGGCCGGCGCAAAATGAGCGCCAAAGCGCGCCGTGACCTGCGGCTGAGTTGCAGAAGGGGGGAGGGGCTGAGAAGTCGGAAGGGACATCCGAGGTTGACTCCAGGCAATTTATCCAAGCGCCTGGGGGATGCCCAAGCTTTAGATATATAGTGTTTTGCTGAAATTTCAAGTTGGCGCAGGTCTGCGTTATATTGTCGCTGATGCGCGTGAAGCTTCGTCACCAATAAGCGTTTTGGTGACGAAATGACTGAAAATAAAGACACTTACGGCAATGTACGTCTCCCCCTTGTCCCACGGGATATTCTCCAGGAGCATCACGTGTTTGAGGTGGGGGATACTCGATTTGCGAGTTGTGCGCGACTTTTGCAATCTTTGTGGCGTGCAGGGCGTGGACTTGCCGCCGGCCAGCATCGAGGGCGGGATGGGCGCCTCCGCGTCCTGGGCAGTCGCCTGGATCCTGCCGATGCGCGTCGTGGTCGTAATTTCCTTACCCCGGACATAGCTCGGCTGGCTCGCCGTGCCGTAGCCTATCGAGAATATGGCGCCCTCATCGATGAGCAGCGCCTGTGGGAAAATCTCCTGTCGAGCCAGCCGCTCACCTTCAACCTGTTCGCACTGTGCCAGGTGGATGAGGAACGCCGCCATCGCCTCTTCGAGCGCCTCTTCCCCGGCTTCTTCGCGAAGGTGGAGAAGCTGGCCTTCGAGCACTCGCCGGGGCGTGGTGACCCGCGCTATCTCGGTGACTACACCGCCTTCGACCTCTTCGTGAGCGGCACCAGCCCAGACGGCCGGCCCGCCTTCATCGCCATTGAGGTCAAGTATTCCGAGGATATGCGACAGCCGGGACGGAGCGGGTCTGCCCGGTATCGGGAACTCACCCATGCCTGCGCCCTTCATCTCGATCCTGAGGCGCCGAGCCTTTTGACCGGTCACCTCGCCCAGCTCACCGCCGAGCATCTTCTGGCCGCTCTGATCCGGGAGCAGTGGGGGCAGGGTGCTCATGGCCTCTTCGTCACGATCGCGCCTGCCGCCAACCGGGAGGCTTGGTATGCCGTGGAGCTTTACCGCTCCATGCTCGACCGTCGGCCTGACGGGGTACCCTTCATGGCGCTGGCCCTGGAGGATGTGATCGCGGCCGTTAGCGAAGCGGGTGACCCCGACCTCTCCGCGCGTCTGCATGCGCGGTACACGGACTTTTCGCCGGTTCATCGTCTCATCGACGACTGGGAGCCCTTCACCGAGGACTAGGGCTGGGACCTATAAAATGGTTGGAAGTGGCGGCTCAGTGTGATTCACGGCTTCCGAAAGGAAGCGCGAATGAATCGGGATCGTTTCTGGCTCACGGATACGCAGTTCGCTCGGATCGCGCCGCATCTGCCGACGGATACGCGTGGTAAGCCCCGCGTTGACGACCGCCGGGTGATCAGCGGCATCGTCCATGTCCTGAAGTCCGGCGGACGGTGGATCGATGCGCCGCCGGACTACGGGCCACGCAAGACGCTCTACAACCGTTATGTCCGCTGGGCTGCCAAAGGCGTCTGGGCCGATCTCTTCCATGCTCTGGCGAGCGCCGGCGGCCCCCCGGCCCAGGTGCTGATCGATAGCTCCGCCGTGAAGGCGCACCGCTCGGCCTCGGGCGGAAAAGGGGGGAGCGCAACCAAGCCATCGGCCGCTCGCGCGGCGGGCGCACGACCAAGATCCACGCGCTGACGGATCGCAACTGCCGGCCCATCGCCTTCCTCCTTACAGGCGGCCAGGTCGCGGATTGCACGGCGGGATCGGTTCTGCTGAAGCAGATGCTCGCCGCCCGCATCCTCCACGGCGACAAGGGCTACGACAGCAACGCCATCCGCAGGCAGATCGAGGAGAACGGCACCATGCCCAACATCCCACCCAAGGCCAACCGGCGTTGGAAAAGCTGCTTCTCGCCCGTGCTCTACCGAGACCGAAACGCCATAGAGCGCATGTTCTGCCGCCTCAAGGACTTTCGGCGCGTCGCCACCCGATACGACCGCAACGCCGTCAACTTCCTCGCTGCCGTCTGCATCGCTGCGACTGTCAGCTACTGGTTATGAGTCTCGACCCTAATTGGGTTAAGGCAGGTCCGCTCTTTTGGGCGCGGAAGCGGACCTGCCTTGACGATCCACGTTCGTTCATACATCTGTACATACGAAAGGAGCCATCGCCATGGTCGCACTCAAGCTTGGAAGGATCGGCAATTCGGTCGGCGCCGTGCTGCCCAAGGAGGTGCTGGCCCGCCTTAAGGTCGAGCAGGGCGATACGCTCTATCTGACCGAGACGCCGGACGGTTATCACCTCACGCCCTACGAACCGGAGTTCGAGGCGCAGATGGAGGAAGCCCGCAAGATCATGAAGAAGCGGCGTAACGTGCTGCGTGAGCTGGCAAAGTGAGCGAGCCGGCCGGCCGACAGGAACCGCGCTGGGTGACAAAGGCCGTGGTGCTCGCCGTTCATGACGCCCAGCTCGCGGAGCATGGTGGTGGCAGAGGCGTGCGCGACGAGGGGTTGTTGGAAACGGCCCTCGATCGCCCGAAGAACCGGTACCTCTACATGCAGCAGGACGAAGGCGGCCAAGAGCAGATGTCCGCCTCTGACGTGGCGGCCCTGGCAGCTGCTTACGCCTACGGCATCGCCAAGAACCATCCCTTCGTGGACGGCAACAAGCGAACCTCCTTCGTGGTGTGTGAGTTGTTCCTCGCCCTCAACGGGTACGATCTGACCATAGACGATGCCGCAGCGGTGACGACATGGTTGGCGCTGGCGGCGAGTGAGTTGACCGAAGACGAACTCGCAAGAAGAATTGAGGCAGCGCTGAAGATAGGGTGACATCCTGTTCAGATAACGCGGCGCCTACCCTGAAGAGGTACCCTGTGTTTTGACGCAGACGATATTTCTATATGAGTTGAGCCGACGCGCTTCTGTCCGGCAGCGCCTCATGCCCGGCCTGGCTCCCTCCGTCTCAAGACCAACAACTGTCCTCTCTCTTCCCTTCTATCCTCGTCCAGCGAATATCATCGTTGGGTTTTCGCTCGACCTTCTGCATAAAGCTACCCAGGCCAGGGTGAGGCGCTCTTCTCATGCGAGAGGTCGCCTCATGTTCCCGCACGTTTCCTCAGCCCACCCGCGTCCGCTGTTTGCCCGGCACCGCCGTCTTATCCATGCCCCGTCCGAAGCAATCATCGGAGCGTGGTGCGATCCGGCTCTCTTTACCTCGCTCGACACGGCCGCGCCTCACATGGGCCTCACGTTCAGCATCGATCCCGCGGCCACGCACCGGGCAAGCATTACGCTCGGCACCCCCCATGGCGATACCCAGGAACGCCTGCCCCTCTGCATCAGCTATCAACCTGCGGGCTCGGGCAGCGAACAATATGTCGCCGGTCCTATCGACGACCCGTGCGCAATACGCCTCAGCCTGACGCTGTCACCGACCCTTCATCTCGTCGCGAGTGCCGATAACGAGTTCACCAATCCAGTGACCCAATGCAGGCTGTCGTTCGGCACGATGGAGAGCCTTGCTTCTCCGCAATGGGCGATGCAGTTGCTGGCGGACGCACTACGGTCATTGGCCGAAGGATTGGTGTAACGAACCCATCGGAAGAGCTGCTTCTCGCCCGTGCTCCATTGAGACCGAATCGCTATAGAGCGCATGTTCTGACGCCTCATAGACTTTCGGTGCGTCGCCACGCTATAAGGATCGCAACGCCGTCAACTACCTCGGTGCCGTCTACGTCGCCCCGACCGTCAGCTAGTGGTTATGAGCCCCGCACTGGCATAAGCAGTCGCTGCACTCCGGCGCCATACCGACGACTATCGTCGCTTAAGACCTGGCGGTTATAATCAACGCCTCGTCCGAAGCCCGATGAGCGCGGGCCATAGTGCTCCGGCCGCCGTCGGTGCATCGACTTTGCGAACAACCACATCAAGGCAGGAGATCACCGCGGAGTTGGCCGTGGGCCAAGCGTTCGCAATATCCTCGAGTCTACTAGAAAATGTTCTCATCTGGTCAATCAGTGGGCCGCCGGACGTGATGGCGAACACAAGGGCAGAATTTAACAAAGCATCAAGTGCCGAGCCGCTCTCGTCTCGGTTCACTCTAATCCGTTCGTTCGGCCACTTCCGCGCATTACCTGAAGCCACCGAAATTAGCGTTGCATCGAAGAGATCATTTCGTCCCAAAACCGCACATATTTTTGCGAACACTTCCATCAAAGCGTGGTGTGCAGGCTCAGTCCTGTCTAGCGGTGCATCATTTAAGCGACGCTTCAGCGCTTCCACAGCCTCCACCAGAACCACATGCTCGACCTGTTCAATGTCTACTAACATCGACATCGCGGGTGCAACAATGGCGGCATCAATCCGCGCGTCGTCTAAAATACGCCGCGCCATTGCCGTGTCCGTTCTGCCGGAGAAGGGGTTCTCGGCAGGCATCCAGCCTGCGTCGACGTAGGCTGGGATAGGATCAACAGCGACCCATAAACCTTTTGGCCCAGGCACCGTCGCTCCGCTCGCCTCTGGATTTGGAATCCAAGCTTCCTCGCGTTGCTTTCCGACAAACTCTTTCAGCGCCTCCGGCACGTCGATGCCGCACATCAACATTCGTGCGATGATGGCTGTCTCAACCTTCGCAGTCGTAGCACTGATGTGTTTCGGCATGGAAGATTGACCCCGTTGTGAGGGGGATCGGCGTGTAATTTTGACCCCCCTCTTGGCTCATGGTCCGTCGTTTTGTTGCGACGGGCGGGCTGGGGATGAAGGGCGTGGATACGA
>NZ_JBDZDP010000046.1:0-8650 GCF_040044995.1 Xanthobacter pollutisoli | reverse complement strand
TGCTCCGCCGAGAGGTCGTCGATCTGCGAAAGCCACGCCATGTAGTCTTGCCGGTCCATCTTCGCCTCCTGCGTGCAGACCGCCAGCCTACCAAATCGGATCATGCATAGCTAATGCGAATTGAGCCCTCTATTAAGACCGGAAGCGGAAGAGCGAGCGGCGCCCGTCCCCGGGCCGGGCGGCTGCCCCCACCCCGGAAGGGGCCAGCCGATCGGGAAGGAAGACGGGCTGCGCATCCGCATGGATGCGGTAGCTTGGCGGGTGCGCCATAAACGGCCCGGGGTGCGTCCGTGCGGATGGCACCCTTTGGGCTGCGCGCATCCGGCGCACCCCGGGCGCCGGGATGAGAGGGGTCATGTTTCTCGACGTCGTCGACCTGCGCAATTTCTACGCTCAGCCGGTGGGAATCATGACCCGTCGGCTGCTCGGCCGCGCCATCCGTGCGCGGTTCGACAACGTCACCGGTATGAGGGTGCTCGGGCTCGGCTATGCGACGCCCTATCTCGGCGTGTTCCGCGAGGAGGCCGAGCGCTGCATCGCGGTGATGCCGGCGGCCCAGGGCGTGGTGCGCTGGCCCTCCGCCGCCCCGACCCTCGCCACCCTCGCCGACGAGACCCTCCTGCCCCTCCCGACGGCGAGCATGGACCGGGTGGTGGCGGTGCACGCCCTGGAGATGACGCCCAACGCCGCCGAGATGCTCAGCGAGGTCTGGCGGGTCCTGGCGCCGGGCGGACGTCTTCTCGCCGTCGTGCCCAACCGGCGGGGCGTGTGGGCGCGGCTCGACACCACCCCGTTCGGCAACGGCCGCCCCTTCTCCCGCGGCCAGGTGGTGCGGCTGCTGCGCGAGGCGCTGTTCACCCCGGTGGGCTGGGACGAGGCGCTCTATGCGCCGCCGAGCCGCTGGTTCCTGCGCACCGCGGTGGCGTGGGAGCGCGTGGGCTCCCGCCTGTCGCTGCCGTTCGCCGGGGCACTGGTGGTGGAGGCCACCAAGCAGCTCTACCGCCCCGTGGCCGTGCGCCGCCCGAGCCGGGTGGCCGAGCCGGCGCTCGAGCCCGTCATGGTGCCGGGGGGCGTGCCGGCGGGATAGGGTCCTCACCTAGAAACGGTAGCCGATCGTCAGCATCCCGGACGGCTGACTCTTGCTCTGGACGATGGGGCTGTCGCCGGCGTCACCGAGGAGATAGCCGAAGCCCGCCTGTCCGCGGACCAGCCATTTGTCGGTCACCATGTAAGTCGCCGCCGCGGTCACGTCGAACCGCTTGAGGCCCGCGCCGAGGCTGTAGATCGGCAGGCCGGACCGCAGCGACTGGAGCGGCGTCACGCCGAAATAGGCCGACATGTAGGTCTCGTCCGACCACGTTGCCGAGATGCCGGCCGTGATCCGGAACCGTTCGTAACTGAAGGACGCATCGGCCCCGAACCGCGCCTGAAGGCCGTCGCTGCCGCCGACGATGCGGTCGAGCGCGGTGTAGAATTCGAGCGGCCCGGCCTGGTAGGCCGCGCGGACGCCGAGCACGGCACCGAAGTCGATGTCGCCAAGCCCCCGCAGATGAGCGGAATCGTCCTTCTGGCGGCCGGTGTCGTAGCCGAGGCGCGCGCTCAGGTGGACGCCGCCGATAGGGCGTAATCCTACCGTGGCGCCACGGGGGTCGAACGTCATCCAGTCGCCGAACGCGGCCGAGACGAACGGCACCGGGCTGACCTCATATTCGTCCGAACCCTCGAACTTGGGGGCGATCAAGGCGCCGCCACCCAGCACGACTTTCCATTCGGCGAGCTTTTCGCCGACGAAGGCGAGACGATCGAGGGTGGGCGCCTGAAACAAGGACGCGGCGGAGGGCTGCGTGGCGTCGGTGGCGGCGAGTTCTGCGCTGAATCCGCGCGCCACCGTCAGCATCAGCGTGCCGATGGCGGCGAGCGGGACAAAGCTGGGACAGCAGGCGGGGAAGGCGCCGGCGGGCGCGGCCTGGGCATCGGGCATAAGGGCTCTTGCTCGTTGCTGCGGGGAGGGGTGGCTCCCGTTTGCCAGCGTCCAACCCGAGCCACGAGGACGGCTTCGCAATTGCGCCAAACTATTCGGCAATCTGTCCCGAACCTGTGGGGCCGGGACCGTCGCGATGCGTGAATTCGCCAGTTTCCAGACGAATCCGTGGATCCGCCAACGGGCCGCCGAGGGTGTTTTCGCCCTGGCACTCAGCCCCGTTTTTGCCTGGATCGGCCCGTTCGACGTGACCGAGCAGGAATTTCTGCCGCGCGCCGGCTACTGGGCCGGGGTGTTGGCCTGCTGGTTCGTGTCGCTGGCCGTCGCCGAGCGCCTGTTCGAGATTCATGGCATCGCCCGCAGGCGGCCCCCACAGTTGCGCTGGCTCGCCGCCGTTGCCGCCACCGCGGCTCCGATCATGATCGTGGTGGCGCCTGCGACCCATATGCTCACCGGCTGGCTGCCCTACCCCACCAAGGTGGTGGCGCTCTATTTCCAGATCATCATCCTCGGCGCCGGCGTGTCCCTGATCGCGCGTGGCACCTTCGGCCTGCAGTCCGAGCCTGCCAAGAGCCGGGAGGCGGATCGGGTGCGCCGCGCTGACGCCGAGGCACCGCTGCAGCCGGCGGACCCTCTCCCCGCCGCGGCCGGCGCGGCCCCGATTGCGCTCGTTGCGCGCCTGCCGCCCGCCGTGCGGGGCGCGCTGGTTGCGGTCGAGATGGAGGATCACTACGCCCGCGTCCACACCGAGCGCGGGTCCGGCCTCGTGCTGCTGCGCCTGTCCGACGCAATCGCCGAGACCCGGCCGACGCCCGGTCGACAGGTGCATCGCTCCTGGTGGGTCGCGGACTCAGCCATCACCAGATTCGAGCGGGCTGGCCGCGCGGGGCGCCTCCATCTCGCCAACGGGGTGAGCGCGCCGGTCTCGCAACGCTATCTGAGGGAGGTCGAGGCGATGCTGTCCGATCGCAGCGGCGGGCCCGCCTTCGACAAACCGCGGCCGGAACCCGCGCGCCTCAGCCCTTCCGCGTAAGCAGGAAGACCGCCTGCTCGCCCAGGAGGTTCCACACCCACCAGGGCATGTTCACCCGCACGCGATGGCCGGAGGAATCCAGCGCCACTGCTTTCTCGATCCGCGCGTCCAGCACCTCCACCAGGGCGACGAAGTCGCGGATGGTGCAGAAGTGGATGTTGGGGGTCTCGTACCAGGCGATGGGCATGTTGTCCGTCACCGGCATGCGACCGTTGACCAGCAGGTCGAGACGCGAGCGCCAGTGGCCGAAATTGGGGAAGGACACCACCGCGCGGCGGCCAATGCGCAGCATCTGCTCCATCACCCAGCGCGGCCGTCGCGTGGCCTGCAGCGTCTGGGACAGGATGACGTAGTCGAAGGCGTCGTCGGGATAATGGGCGAGGTCCACGTCGGCGTCGCCCTGAATCACGGCGAGGCCGCGCGCCACGCCCGCATTCACCCCCTCGCGCGACAGCTCGATGCCGCGGGCGTCGCAGGCCCGGGTGGTGGCAAGCAGCTCCAGCAGCGCGCCGTCGCCGGACCCGACGTCCAGCACGCGGGAGCCGGGCGCCACCATCTCGGCCACCACCACGAGGTCGACGCGGCCGCCCTGCTGGCGCACCACCCCTTCATCCAGCACCGGCTGGCGCAAAGCGATGCTCACGCGCCCCTCCCGGCCGGCAGGCCGAGGGCCCGCGCCGCGCTGTCGAGGAAGCCGCGGGCGATGGCGAACAGCTCCGGCTCGTGCAGCAGGAAGGCGTCATGCCCCTTGTCGCTCTCGATCTCGGTGAAGGAGACGCTCGCGCCCGAGGCGTTGAGCGCATGCACGATGGTGCGCGCCTCCTCGGTGGGAAAGAGCCAGTCCGAGGTGAAGGAGGCGAGGCAGAAGCGCGTCTTCGAGCCGCGGAAGGCGTTGGCGAGAACCCCGCCGTAGTCCGCGGCGAGGTCGAAATAGTCCATGGCGCGCGTCACATAGAGATAGGAATTGGGATCGAACCGCTGGACGAACGACTCCCCCTGGTGGCGCAGATAGCTCTCCACCTGGAAGTCGGCATCGAAGCCGAAGGTGGGCATCTCGCGGTTCTGCAGCCGACGGCCGAATTTCTTGTGCAGCGACTGGTCGGACATATAGGTGATGTGCGCCGCCATGCGCGCCACGGCGAGGCCGCGGTGCGGCGTCACCCCATCTGCCAGATAGCGGCCGCCGCGCCAGTCGGGATCGGCCATCACCGCCTGGCGGCCGACCTCGTGGAAGGCGATGTTCTGCGCCGAATGTCGCGCTCCGGTGGCGATGGGCAGGGCCGAGAACACCCGCTCGGGATAGCTCGCCGCCCATTGCAGCACCTGCATGCCGCCCATGGAGCCGCCGGCGACGCACAGCAGCTTCTCGATGCCGAGATGGTCGAGCAGCATGGCCTGCGCGTTCACCATGTCTCGGATGGTGACGATGGGCATGTCGACGCCATAGGGCCGGCCGGTGGCGGGATTGGTGGACGAGGGGCCCGTCGTCCCCATGCAGCCGCCGAGCACGTTGGAGCAGATGACGAAGAAGCGCTCCGTGTCGATGGGCTTGCCGGGGCCGACCATGGTCTCCCACCAGCCCGGCTTGCCGGTGACGGGATTGAGGCTCGCCGCATGCTGGTCGCCCGTGAGGGCGTGGCAGACGAGGATCGCGTTAGTCCCGGCCGCATTGGGCTCGCCGTAGGTCTGGTAAGCGATCTGAAGGTGCGGCAGGGCGACGCCCGCATCGAGCTTCAGCGGAGCATCGGCGCCGAAGCGCACCACGGAGGAATGCGGATCGTCTGCCTCGCGCCGCGCCTCGGCCACGCTCGGGCCAGTGTCGACGGTCTTCGGGGCAACGTCCGGGCGGACGGAAGAAGTCATGGGCGAACCAAGCGACGCGGCGGCCTCCCTGTCAAGCGCGCCCGGCCGGCCTTAAGGTTTGCGCTCGGGTCGCGCGCGGCACCGTCGCAGCGCACCTTCGCAAAATTGTAAGCCGGCACGTGGATAAGTGTGCGGCGCCGGCGGCCCGTGAGGGGATGCGCGGGTGGCTGGGGCGGGGGATGACATGAAGGATCCGGTTCAGAAGACCATCGGCTACCGGCTGACCCACACGGCACGCCTGCAGAAGGCGCTTTCGGCCCGCCTTCTGGCCGCGCTGGGGCTTTTTCCCGGACAGGAAGCGGTGCTCAAGATGTTGAGCGAGCAGGACGGGCGCACCATGGGCGACCTCGCCACAGCCTTGCGCGTGCGCCCGCCCACCGCCTCCAAGACCATCGCCCGCCTGACCACCCAGGGGCTGGTGGAGCGCCGCGCCACCGACGGCGACGGCCGGCTGGTGCGGGTTTTTCTGACCGACGCCGGCCGCGAGCGCGGCGCCTCCATCGATGGCGTGTGGGACCAGCTTGAGGCCGAGATGGTGACCGGCCTCGACAGCAAGGAACGCAAGCGCCTGCGCAAATTGCTGCGCAAGGTGGAAAAGAACCTGGCCCTGCGCCTCGGTGCCGACGGCGGCCTCGACGACGAGGCGGAGGCGGGCGACGAGGACGAGGACAATTGAGTCCGGGCACGGCGCAGCCAGCATGACGGCACTTCCTCCCTCTTTCTTGGGCGCGACCGTTCCGGCCTTGCGCCGGACGCATGGACAGCTCGCCCGTCCATGCGTCTCACGCGCCACCGTCCCACTTTCCTCCGGGCGGTCCGCGCGCTATGGCTGATTGAAACGATTAAGGCGCCAGAATCGGCGGGTCCGCCACTGGCGTCATCGGCCAACGAATGCCGGCAAGCCGGCGCAGAACGGGGGGAAACATGAGCAACGCCATCGATCTCAAGGACCGTTTCGCCATCGTCACCGGCGGCGCGCAGGGCATCGGCCGCGCGGTGGTGGAGCGCTTCCTCGCCTCCGGCGCCAAGGTCGCCATCTTCGATCGCGACACCGACCTCGTGGTGAAGACCGCCGACGAGCTCGGCCGCGCCCGGGTGACGCCCATGACCGTGGACGTGACCCGCCTCGCCGACGTGGAACGGGCGGTGACGGAGGTGCACGCCGCCTTCGGGCGCATCGACATTCTGGTCAACAACGCGGGCATCGCCGGCGCCAACATGAAGGTCTGGGACTATCCCGAGGAGGAGTGGAAGCGGGTGATGGCCATCAATCTCGACGGCCCCTTCTTCTGCTGCCGGGCGGTGACCCCGCACATGATCGCCCAGCGCTACGGGCGTATCGTGAACGTCGCCTCCATCGCCGGCAAGGAAGGCAATCCCAACGCCTCGGCCTATTCGGCCTCCAAGGCAGGGGTGATCGCGCTCACCAAATCCCTCGGCAAGGAGCTGGCGGAGTACGACATCGCGGTCAATTGCGTGACGCCCGCCGCGGCGCGCACCGCCATTTTCGACCAGATGAGCCAGCAGCATATCGACTACATGCTGTCGAAGATCCCACGCGGGCGCTTCGTGCAGGTGGACGAGGTGGCCGCCACCATCGCCTTCGCCGCCTCGGCCGACTGCTCCTTCACCACGGGCGCGGTCTTCGATCTCTCCGGCGGGCGCGCCACCTACTGAGGGTTCTTCCCATGCGTGCGCCGGAGGGTCCCAAGATCGCGCCGGCGCACGCGCCCTTCATCGGCATCGCCCTCATGTGCCTTGCGGTCATGAGCTTCGCGCTGACCGACACTTTGGCCAAGTGGCTGAGCGGGCACATCAATGTCTTCGTCGTGGTGTGGGCCCGCTACGTCATCCACTTCGCCTTCTCGCTGCTCGTGTTCAATCCCTGGAGCGTGCCCGGGCTGATGCGCACGACGCGGCCGCTGCTGCAGATCGGCCGATCTGCGCTCCTTTTCATGACGACGGCGCTGAACTTCACGGCCCTCCAGTTTCTTCAGCTCGATCAGACCGTCTCCATCATGTTTTCGATCCCCTTCTTCGTCGCCCTGTTCGCCGGGCCGATGCTGGGCGAGCGGGTCGGGGCGAAGCGCTGGATCGCCATCATGGTGGGGTTCAGCGGCATCCTGCTGGTGGTGCGGCCGGGGGCGGGTGGCATCCATCCCGCCGCCATCCTGTGCCTGTGCGCCGCGTGCACCTACGCCCTCTATTCCATCACCACGCGCATGCTGGCGCGCACCGATTCCAGCACCACCACCTTGTTCTATTCCTCCCTTGTGGGGTCGATCGCGGCCAGCCTGCCGTTGCCGTTCGTGTGGGAGACGCCGCACGAACCGCTGGTGTTCGGCGCTATGCTCGGGCTCGGCGGCATCGCAGGCGTCGGACATTTCGTGCTCATCCTCGCCCATGCGCGGGCGCCGGCCGCGACGCTCGCCCCCTACATCTACACTCAGATTCTCAGCATGATCGCCCTGGGCTGGCTGGTGTTCGGACAGGTGCCGAGCCCCTGGACGCTGGCCGGGGCGGCCATCGTCATCGCCTCGGGCGCCTATCTCCTGGTGGTCGAGGCACGCAGCCGGCGCGCCTGAGGGATATTCGGCGAAATCTTCTCGGTTTGGTCAAATTGCTCTTTATGCTGGAGCTTCTTGTTTCCAACCTGCAGGATCATCATGCGCGCCGCTCGTCTTCTTGTCGTCGAGGGAAACACCGCGGAGGCGCGGGCGCGGCAGGTGGCTTTCGGCGGGCAGGCGGCAAGCGAGGGCTACGCCCAGCTGCTGCGCGAACTTTTTCCCGGCCAGGTCACCGTCGACATCTGCTATCCGGCCGATCCGGGCACGAACCTGCCCGATGCCGGCGGCATCGAGGGCTACGACGGCATCGCCATCACCGGCTCGTCACTCAACATCTACAACGGCGGCACGGAGATCTCCCAGCAGATTGAGCTGATGCGCACCGCCTTCACCACCGAGGTGCCCATCTTCGGCAGTTGCTGGGGTTTGCAACTCCTGACGGTCGCGGCCGGCGGTCAGGTGCGGCGCAATCCGCGCGGTCGGGAGGTGGGCTTCGGCCGCCGCATCCGTCTGACACAGGAGGGCGCCGACCATCCGCTCTTTGACGGCAAGCCCGCGGTGTTCGAGGCCATGACCGTGCACCTCGATGAGGTGGAAACCTTGCCGGCGGGCGCGCGGCTTCTCGCCAGCAACGATCATTCGGTGGTCCAGGCCGCCGAAATCCCCGTGGGGCGCACTGTGTGCTGGGGGGTGCAGTATCACCCGGAATATCCTTTCCGCGAGATGGCCGCGATCTTTCGCCGCCTGCGCCCCTCCCTCGTTGCGGAAGGATTTTTCCCGGATGAGGAAGAGGAGGCCGCATTCATTGCCGATCTCGAGCATTTCGAGCGCGAACCCGGCAACGCGGCCCTTGCCTGGCGTCACGGCATTGACGGCGCGGTGATCTCCCGCGACGTGAGGACCCGCGAAATCGCCAACTGGATTACCCACCGCGTCCTTCCGGCCCGCGGGTCACGGGGTCGGGACTGACACCATCTTCAGAGCAGGCTGCGATTCGAGGCGTGGCGCCGCCAGTGCATCTGCGGTGCCGGATGCTTCGCGATTGGCTCGAGCGGAAGCCGGACGATTCGACGCTGGGCCTGACGTTGCCCCCAACTTTTATCCAGCGGTGAGTTCGCTCTGGCGGTGGGGTTTGGCCTGTTCGGCGGTGTGAGCGGCGGGGTCTGGCGCGGAGCTTCTGGCTTGGCGCAGCGGCAGATCCCGTCG
>NZ_JBDZDP010000045.1:0-9010 GCF_040044995.1 Xanthobacter pollutisoli | reverse complement strand
ACTATGCTGTATCGCTCGACGGACCGCCGCTGTCGTCGTGGCGCTCCCGTGGTGAATCTGGCCCATAGCGCATCCCTCGATTCATGCGTCGAGATTGCACCATCAAAGCCCGGGATCAAACATCTAGAGCATTTTCTCCTTACACCGGTTCATATCCGGCGGCCTCGAAGTAGTTCTGGCACTCGCCGGTCGTGAAGGCCGGAATAGCTTCGGCAAAACCTCGAAGCCCCCGGCGTGATCGGAGCGCTTGACGATCTGCAGGGTCAAGGAGCCGATCCTGGTCAAGCGTCCCTTCAGTTTCTCGCCGCCGTAGCCCCCATCGGCGAAGACATGACGCAACCAGGGATAGCGATGGCGGATCGAGCTCAGGACCTCGACGGCCCCGTCTCGATCCTGGATATCGGCACCGTGGACGACGAGCCCGACCAAATGGCCAAGCGTGTCGGTGACGATGCGGCGCTTGCGGCCCTTGATCGCCGAGGGCATGTTTGACTTCGCGACCCCGGCGTGGGCACCGACCGAAGCCGATTCCCCCCGCGGCATCCGCTGGATTCCGCTCGATCCCAACAACAAGAAGGGCTGGGCCGCCCTTCACAAGGTGCTGCCCATCATGGGCCCCTTCGAGGAGGACATCGCCGCCGGCCTGAAGAAGGGTGAGAAAATCTCCATGGCCGCCTACCGCTACCCGGTGGTGGCGACCTTGAAGGACAAGTCCGCCGCCGACGTCTATGCGTTCATCAAGGCGCTCGACGAGACCTACGGCCTTTACAAGAAGACCACGGCCATCATGAGCCGGTGGTCGCTCCAGCAATCGGGTCATTCCCGGCTCGATCTCCCCTTCCACGAGGGCGCGGTGCGCAATCTGAAGGAAAAGGGCATCTGTACCGCCGAGGATAAGGCTTGGAACCAGGCCCGCATCAAACGTCTGGATGCGCTGGCGGCAGCAGAGCAGGGCCATGCCGCCGATGATCGAATAGACCAGCATCTGGATCGAGAGGTCGATCCCGAGCATCGAGCGCGGGTCCACGAAGGCGACGTAATTGGCGTAGAAGGCGCTGCAGAGCGCCGAGATGCCGGCGCTGAGCATGAAGCAGCGCAGCTTGTAGGCGCGCGCATCGACGCCGAGTGCTTCCGCCGCCTCCTCGTTGTCGCGCAGCGCCCGTCAGTAATAGCCGGTGCGGGAGGTCAGCAGGTACTGCCTGATCGCCAGCGCCGCGATCAGCACCGTGCCGATGATCAGCCCATAGGGCCATTTGTCGAAGAACTGCAGCATCAGCACCGAATCCTCCGAGGAGGTCGGCAGGATGAGCCCCGTCCGAGCGGCCGAGCGCGACGCTGGCCGAGACCGAGAAGAAGGCCACCTCGTTGAAGGCGAGCGTCGCGATCGCGAAGAAATAGCCGCGCAGGCCGTAGCGGAAGCAGAGCATGCCCATGACGGCCGCCGCCGCCACCGCGATGGCGAACGCCCATCGGCCAGGTCACCAGCGGCGGCCAGCCGTGCACCGAGGCGCCCCAGGCGACGCTGTAGGCGCCGAGGCCGACGAAGAGCGCGTGGCCCAGCGACATCAGCCCCGTCATCTGCCGCCCTATAGTCCCGACTTCAACCCGATCGAGAATGCCTTCTCCAAGCTCAAGGCACTCCTGCGAAAGGCCGCCGCACGGACCGTTCCAGACCTCCGGCAGGCCATTGCCGCGACGATGGGTCGTTGAACGCACTTTCGCCTGGCTCGGGCGCTGCCGCAGGCTCACAAAGGATGTCGAGAGAACCATCGCCAGCGCCGAATCTTGGATCATCGTCGCAAATCTTCGCCTCATGACAAGGCGCCTCGCAAGGTGTTGCTATCCTTCGTAGAGTGTCGAGTCTGGCACTTAGATCTTCTCCACAACAATTGCGTCAGACCCAATCGTCGACGCCGAAACACACATTTCTACTTTGACGCGTCGTCGATCGCCTTTCGAATCGAACGATAGGTCTCGTAAAAGAGAGCCCTGGCATCGGCGTAGCTCTTCTGTACAGCCTTCCAGGCTGTACTCGAGGCTTCTTCGAGCCGCGCGAGCCTAGCCTGAGCATCATCGACCTGCGCCTTCAGCGCGGCAATGCGCGCCTCGATGGCCGCGCGTTGGTCGTCCGAGACCTTATCTGCCCGTGTGCGCAGATCCTCGATGGATTGCAGCCAGACTGTCCGCCGAGCCTCCAATTCCGCCTGGAGCACAGCCCGGCGCGTCGCGAGGTCCGCCTTGGCTGCGTCCAGATAGGAATCGCGTGCCGATTGGAATGCCGCCCAACTCGCATCGAGCCCGACCTGAGCCGCACTCACCTGCGCATCGGTCCAAGATTTCGCATTGGCTATCGCCGCGTCGGCCTGCGCCCGATAGGCATCGCGCGTGTCGCGCAGCGTCTTGAGCGCCGCGTCCGCCTTGGCACGGGCATCACCCTGCAGCTTGGCAGCTTCCCGCTCCAGCGCAGCGATGGTCGCGTCGGCTTCCGCAAGGCTGTCCTGCGTCCACTGGATGGCCTGGCGGGGGACGGAGGTCTGGCCGGCCCCCTGCGCCGGAGAGGGCGTCGCAGCACCCTGGGCGAACGCGCTGGGGCCGGCGATCGCCAGGGCGGGAATCAGGATCGCGAGCCCGAAAATGTTTGAGCGCATAGTCTTCATTTTCATCTCCACTGGGGCTTCAAGAGGCCGATGGACCCGAGCGCCACAAAGCTCAGAACAGCTTGGCGAATGCGCCCTTGATCTTTTCGATCGTGCGATCGTGGACCTCCTTGGCCTCAGCGAGGCCGGTCTTCACAGCCGCCCACGACTCGTCACCGGCGTCCTTCGCTTCTCCGATCTTCGCCTGGAACTTGTCTGCCTCGTCGGACAGGCGCCGGATTGCGGCATCAAGGTCCTGCCGGGCCTTTTCCACCGTCTCGGTGGCCTGGTCGCGGAACGCCTGGAGCGAGGCTTCCCACGACTGGCGCTGCGCATCGGCTCGAGCGACCACGAGCCGACGCACCGCGCCCGCTTCGCCCGCGGCGGCCGCGAGGAAGGACTGGAGGGAAGTTTCCACCTCGACCCATTCGTCGTCGAGGGCGTCCTGCAACTCCTTGGCGCCCTGCTTCACGTCGTCGGCCTCGGCGAGCAGCCGGTCGTACTGCCTGCCGATGGTGAGGCGGGACTCCTTGAGTTTGACGAGAGCCTGCTCGGCCTCGGCCCGGACCTTGCCCTCCAGTTCGGCCGAGGATTTTTCCACCTCGACAATGATGGCATCGAGCTCGTCGAGGCGTTGCTTGACCCAGACGATGGTCTCGTGCGGGTAGGATTGGTCACTCATGACGGCTGTCCTTTCGGGTGCTGAAGCTAAGATGACGGGGCCTGAAAAGGCGGCCGCAGCCGGGGATCACCGTGGCTGCGACGCGCGGAGAAAATCGCTGCGGCACAGATCGCGGACCATGTCCTCCATCTGCCTGACATAGCCGGCCTGGATGCTCTCCCCGTCCATGCCGCGCAGCATGATGCCGCGCAGGAAGCGGAAGCCGATGATGGCGGTGACGATGGCGCTGATGCGCAGCCGCAAGGTCGCTTCACCGGGCTTTTGTCCGGAGATTACGCTTGCGGAGCGGATGAGGCGGTCGAGCAGCGGCGCTATGGCCTGATCGTGGATGAGGGCGAAGGCATCGTCGTTGTCGTAGGTGCAGCGCCCCAGGAACGACGTCCAGGAGTGCCGCTCGGCATCATCGAGAACGATGTGCAGCAGGTGGATGAGCGCCTTTTCGAAGCGGCTGGCCGGATCGGCGTCCGCAGGTTCATCCAGCAAGGCGGTGACTTCCGCGAAGCGACCCCGCGCATAGTCGGCGATCATCTGCGCCGCCGCGAGATACAGCTCTTTCTTGCTGCCGAAATGATACGGGATGGCCGACAGGTTCGCGTTCGCGGCCTTTGCCAGGGCGCGTGTGCTCGCCCCCTCATAACCCACGGCGCCGACGACCTCGATCGCCGCCTCGATGAGATGCTCACGGGTTTTTGCGCTCCGGGCGTCGTGACCACTCTGCGATGTGGTTTCTGTTGCCATTGCATTTTCCTCGTCCAACAATTAGTTCATTCGAATGAACTTATCAAGACGCCGAACGTGCGATCATGGCCGGCCCACTCCCGATCGAAAACACGGTTGGTGATTCAAAAGGATCAGTCATGTCACCCCTGAGCTTCGCCACGCCGTCCGTGTTTAGGGCGCAGTGCTCTGCCCTCTGGGACGTCCACCCCCAGGCTGAGCAGCATCGCGCCGACAGGAAAGTCGGCTCCTCCAGCAGGCCGGGGGACGAGTGACATGGCGCCGATGTCCCGTGCCGCCTGCCTCGCGGCCCTGTTCCTGTTCGTCTTGTCCGGGGCCGGCGTGGCCGCGGCGGAGCCCTCCTCCGAAAAGCCCACGGGCCTATCGGCCGTGCCAATCGAGGAAACCAATGTCCCGGTGATCTATAGCATTCCCGGCTCAGTCGTCTCCGACGGGCGCATCGCGATGTCCTCGCGGGTGGTGGGCTTCATCCAGCAGCTCGACGTGCGCGAGGGGCAGAAGGTGTCGCGCGGCGACCTCCTCGTGCGCATCGACCCCTCCGACATCGACGAGGCCATCCGGCAGACCGAGGCCGGCGTGCGGGCGAGCCGTGAGGATCTCGACGACGCCAGGCAGGACGTGGAAAAATATTCCAAGCTCGCCGTCACGGGCTCCGTCGCCGCTGAAACCTTGCGCAAGGCCAAGGTGCGCGTGGATGTCGCCCAGGCGGGCCTCGACAAGGCACAGTCCGCGCTCGCGGCCGCCAGGGCCCAGAAAGGCTATGCCGCCATCACCAGCCCCGTGGATGGCGTAGTAGTAGCCGTCACGCGGCGCGCCGGCGAGATGGCGACCGCCGGCACACCCTTGCTGACGGTGGAATCGCGCGAAGTTCTCCTGTTCAAGGCTTTCGTCGCGGAGAGCAAGCTCAGTGAGATCAACCCGAAGGCCACGGTCCAAGTGCGGATCGATACGCTGAAGGGCAAGGCTTTCCAAGGCCGCGTGCGCGGCATCGTACCGTCCGGAGACGACATCACGCGGCGCTACGAGATCAACGTGATCCTGCCCGCCGACCCGGCGCTGGTACCGGGCATGTTCGGGCGCGCGGACTTCGTCTTCGGCGCCCGCACGGCGCTGCTCGTGCCGCGCGCCGCCATCGTGCGTCGCGGCGGGCTCGACGGGGTGTTCGTGCTGGACGGCAACGCGGCGCGGTTCCGCTGGCTGCGCACCGGCAAGGAGATCGACGAGGCCGTGGAGGTCAATGCCGGGCTCGCGGCCGGCGAGACCGTTCTCGTCGGCGCCACCGACACACTGCGCGACGGCGCGACGGTCAACATGGTCGCGGGGACGAAATGAGCACGCCGCGTCTCAACATGGCCGGGCGCCTCGCCCAGACCTTCATCACCTCCAAGCTCACCATCGTCTTCATCATCGCGGTGGCGCTGATCGGCGTTGTGGCGGTGCTGAAGACCCCGCGGGAAGAGAACCCGCAGATCATCGTGCCGGCGGCCCTCATCACGGTGAGCCTGCCCGGCGCGTCGGCGTCCGAGGTGGAGCAGCTCGTCGTCAGGCCGCTCGAAGGCATCATGAGCGAGATGTCCGGCGTCGACCATGTGGAGAGCACGGCGCAGAACTCCCTCGCCATGGTCCAGGTGCAGTTCAAGGTGGGCCAGCCGAAGGAAGAGTCGCTGGTGAAGCTCTACGACCGGGTCCTGGCGAGCCGCGCCCGCCTGCCGGCAGACGCGAGCACGCCCTTCGTGCGCAGCATCGATGCGGACGACGTGCCCATCGTCACCGTGACCCTCTCCTCCCTGCGCTATGACGACTATGCCCTGAAGCGGCTCGCCGAACGCATGGCGGAGCACCTGCGCAGCACGGACAACGTCTCCGTCATCTCGGTGAAGGGCGGGCAGACGCGAGAGATCGCCATCGAGCTCGATCCCGACCGCCTTCAGGCCTTCGGCGTGACGCTGAGCCAGGCCTATCTGGCCTTCGGCGCCAGCAACCTCTCCGTGCCCCTTGCGCCCACCGTGCGCGGCGGAAAGGTGGAGGCCATCAAGCTTTCAGCCGACTTCACCTCCGCGGACGACGTGCTGAACCAGATCGTGGCCATCCATGATGGCCGCCCGGTCTATGTGCGCGACGTGGCGACGCTGACCGATGGTCCCCCGCCTGAACTCTCCACCTTGAGCCGCTTTTCCTTCGGCCCCGGCGACCCGCGCTTCGGTGGACCGGACGCGGCAGATCTACCGGCAGTGACCATCGCCGTGGCCAAGAAGAAGGGTGCCAATGCCGTCACAGTGGCCAACGCCGTCATCGACCGGGTGACACAGATGCAGGCGACGTTCGTGCCGAAGGACGTTCAGGCGGTGGTCACCCGCGACGACGGCGAGAAGGCCGATGCCGCCGTGAACCTTCTGCTCGAGCACCTCCTGATCGCCCTCGCCACGGTTGGGCTTGTCCTGATCTTCTTCCTGGGCTGGCGCGAGGCGTTGATTGTGATGGTGACGGTGCCGCTCATCCTGTCCATCACCCTTGCGGCCGACCTTCTCGGCGGCGTCACCATCAACCGCGTGACGCTGTTCGCCCTCATCCTCGCCCTCGGCCTCCTGGTGGACGCGGCCATCGTGGTCATCGAGAACATCCACCGCCACTACGGCGCAAAGCGCTCCCGCGCCAGCAAGGAGAAGATGACGGTCGAGGCCACCAACGAAATCGGCAACGCCACCAATCTCGCCACCTTCGCGGTGATGCTGGTGTTCGCTTCCCTGTTCTTCGTCACCGACATGCCGGGCGAATATTTCTATCCCATCGCCTACAACGTGCCCATCGCCATGGCCGCATCCGTCCTCGTGGCCTACATCGTCACGCCCTGGGCGGCCAACCGGTGGCTCCACCGCCATGAGGTGCAGGAGGAGGACGCCCACGCGGAAGCCGCGCATCACGGCGAGCCGGGGTGGATGGAGCGCCTCTATCTTCGCCTCATCGCGCCCCTCCAGCACCGGCGCGGCGTCCGCCGTATCTTCGCCGCGGCCGTGCTCGTCCTGATGATCGCCTCCATGATGCAGGGGGCTTGGCACTTCGTTCGCCCGTCCGGCGTCGCCGGCCCGGTCTCGGCGCTGGGCGTGCCCCTCGGCTTCCTGCCGAAGGACAACAAGAACACGTTCAACGTCGTCATCAAGACACCGGAGACGACGCCGATCGAGGTCACCGACCGCTTCGCGCGGGAGATCATGGCGCTGCTCGCGACGGAGCCGCAGGTCGCCAACACCCAGAGCTGGATCGGGCAGGCGGGCGTCGAGGATTTCAACGGCCTGTTCAAGGGCACGGCTGGCCGCGTCGGCAGCAACATCGCCGAGATCCGGGTGAACCTCACCGACAAGCACGACCGGTCGGAAAGCTCCATCGACATCGTGCGCGATTTGCGACCCAAGGTGGAGGCCCTCGCGAGGGCCTATCCCGGCACCCAGGTCTCCCTGGTCGAGGACCCACCCGGCCCGCCGCTGCGCTCGACCGTCCTCGCCGAGATTTACGGCCCGGATTCCGAGGGGCTGCGGGCGCTGTCGGCCGGGGTGCGCAAGGCCTTCACGGAAACCTACGACGTGGTCGATCTCATCGACACCGAGCCGGAGGACGTGCGGGAGCACCGCATCGTGCCGGACAAGGAGAAGGCCGCCCTTTCCAAGGTCTCCACGGCGCAGATCGCCGAGGCCCTCTCCCTCATCTACGGCGGCAAGGTGCTGAGCCGCGCCCATCTGCCGGACGAGAAGGACCCGGTGGATGTGCGCGCCTTCGTGCCCCGCCGCTTCGAGGTGGACCCGACGCGGCTCGACCGCGTCTTCGTCGACAATGCGGATGGGAGGCCAGTGCCGCTTTCCGAACTGGTGACAGTGATCCCCGCGGAGGCGGACCGCCCCATCCTCCATCGCGACAACGAAAAGGTGACCTTCGTCGGCGCGGAACTCTCCGCCTCGGTGCCGCTCTACGCCGTGCTGGACCTGCAGCGGCGCCTTTCCGGCATCACGGCGCCGGACGGGCAGCCGCTGCGCACCGGCAATCTCGGCTTCGTCCAGGACGTGCCCGACACCATCGGTGGCTACCAACTCCTGTGGGGCGGCGAGATGCGCATGACCCTCGACATCTACCGCGACATGGGCGTGGCCCTGGGCGGCGCCCTGCTCATGGTCTACTTCCTGCTCGTGGCCTATTATCGGTCGTTCCTCATTCCCATGATCGCCATGTCGTCAGTACCGCTCGGCATCATCGGGATCTTCCCGGGCCACTGGCTGGTGGGGGCGGATTTCTCGGCAACTTCCATGGTGGGCATCATCGCCCTGTCCGGCGTCGTGATCCGCAACTCGCTGCTGATCATCGACTTCATCCAGGACAATCTGAAGCACGGCATGCCTCTCGATGTGGCCGTGCGGCAGGCCGGAGCCGTGCGCCTGCGCCCGATCCTTCTCACCACGCTCGCCATCATCCTGGGCTCGGCGATCATGGTGACGGACCCGGTCTTCGGCGGGCTCGCCATCTCCCTGATTTTCGGAACGGTGGTATCCACGGCGCTCACCGTGTTCGTCGTTCCCATCCTCTATGATCTCGACGCTCGGCGGCGGATGCCCGGCACCGAAACCGAAACTCGAACAGACACACCGAAGGTCGAAGCCACACATTGACGGCTCGGACACGCCGGATCCGAATAGGCCAGACAGGATGTCTGCAACCATGGGGCCTGTACCGCTCATGTCGCGGACGAAGATCCAGGAGTTCGCCTTTCACGCCACCATCGTCCTCGTGACGGTGGCGTTCCTCTGGCTGCTGTCGCCCTATTATGGCGCGATCCTGTGGGCGGTCATCCTGGCGATCCTGTTCGATCCGCTCCAACGCGGGCTTGAGAGGTGGCTCGGTGGCCGGCGCAACCTCGCGGCGGCACTCAGCGTCCTGGCCTGCATCTGCGTCGTCGTCATCCCCGGCACAC
>NZ_JBDZDP010000044.1:0-9252 GCF_040044995.1 Xanthobacter pollutisoli | reverse complement strand
AAACGGCTCAAGAGATCAGGACCGAATACCCCATCTCTTCTGAAAAACGGCTGCGCTTCATGTCCTGGTCCTCAAGTCGGGCCAGAACGAACTTCAAGCTGGATTAGACATGAGGGGCAACGTCACCACGTCTTTACTGCGTCGCTTAGCTTGGAGGTCGTCGCGGCTGTTGGATGTCCTGCCTTAGGAAGAGCCGGGACGACTGAGGGAGATGAAACTGGCGGCAAACGAGTGAGCCAAACGTCCGGGTCGAGGATCTCACGCTGGGGTCCGGTCGCCGCGTGGAAAAATGTGCCGTTAGGGTCTTTCGCCTGCGACGGCAAATAGAAAATGCTCACGACGGTTCGCTTGGAGGTGTCGAAGCCATGTGGCTGGTCATACGGCTTGGAGGGGTCCTTTTTATCGACGGGGTACCCTCCATACTTCAGCTCGTGCAGCACAAGATTGTAGAGCTTCGCATATTCATCTACAGAGACGTTCCGAGCCAGCGGGATAACAGCTCTCCACCTTTTCCTACCTCCAGTCGACGAAAACGTGTTGGCGAGGATCATTTTCCAACTAGAAAATGTATCCATAAATTCTTCGGGAGAAATTCCGTCGCCGTCGTTATCCAGGATGAGAACCGACGAGCCGATTGCATCTTCTGCCTTTCGTGTCGTTTTTGGGTCGCATGAGTATATCGTAAAATTAAACAATTTTGCTGAGTTCTTTTCTGTTAACCTGACGCGATGAGCAGCTTTAAATGCCTTCACAATTTCTTCCAATGACTTGAGAGCGACGATTTCGTAGGCACCTCGACTCTTGACTGTTTTGTAAATGTTCATCCGCCAAATGCCCTTCTGGCTCGTGGCCAGCTGCGTTACGACGTTATTTTCTTTAATGGATTCATAACGGGGTTGAATTTGAGGAAAAGCAGTTTCGAGTAAAGGTGCCGAAGCAAAGGTTCCCGCTGCTGCTGCCTTTTTCCGAGCACGGTATTCCCTCTGCCGTTCTGCATTATCTGAATATTTTCGACGACGGCCAACCTTTCCGATCGTCTGATTTGCCGCGAGGGAAATTTCTTCCACGGTTGCACCGGGAAATACCCCTTGAAGCCACATCGCCGTTCGACGGTCTGGAGCAATAGCAACTTTCGAACTCGTCGACTGTGGATCTCGCAGCGAACACCTCATAAGTGCCTGATAAATCGCATTGCAGTGCATCGCAGTGTCCAGAACTTCGCTGGACACCCCAAGGCTTGCCAGGAATTTGGCGTGAGGTGGTCGTGGGTTATAAGCCGGAAAAATCGCTGCATGATCAAGATGCTGATAATGGTTCAAGCCGTGAGGGCTTCCGCTTAGTTCAATTCCGCCAGCACTTTCCAGATCGAAGTGCCCAGACCCTTTGTTTCCAAGATAAATGAATGGCCGGTTATGGAACTTAAATTTGATGAATTGTTTTAATTGGATAAGAAGGTCGGGGTGTTCCGCCGCCGCCTTCTTTGACCACCGATCGATGGGCATGTAATGGATCGTCAGAAGGGCGCCATTATTGTGCGAGGTGTAACGTAAAGCATTATTCGTCAATGGATAAGGCTCAAAAGTTGCGCCTCTTGCTTGCATAATTTTGCAAAACAGGCTTTCGAGGAAGCGGGCCGAGGCGACAATGCAGCTCTTGAAACGTGAAAGAATTTTCTCGTTTCGGACGGCGTAAATGGACAGCGACCCAATGTCACCAACGAGTAAGCGTTGGTATTGGGCAACATCAACGTAAGCATCCCACCCTTCTGACTTTATCCGCCGAGCCACAGGGTAAAATCGGCGATATACATCATCTTTAGATCCAAGTTTTAGAATATCGTCGTCCTGATCAAGGTCGATTGTAACCAAAGCGTAGGGCGAGTCCGATCCAATTTCTAGATGCCTCGTTATCAGGGAATGGGAGTGCGGAACACGGAACATAAAGACCGCATCCGCGGCCGGCACCTCGTCAAAAATAAGATGCCATTGGCCGGCCTTTTCGAAATATGGCACGCCGTCGAACGCCGCTTGAGTGATGAGAATTGCTACTCCTCCAAAAGGCGGGTTCTTCAATTTTTCGACGATTGCTTGAATGGCGCTTTTGCTGCTTTCATTCTGACTATAGATTTTTTGAACCTGTTGAGTAAGCCCGAGATTAAATGAAAGCGTAGAATAGGTCTGATCAATTAGCGCTTTAGTTGGCTGGACCAGAATAATCTTTTGCCCTTGGTTGACCATATCTGCAACGAGCTTGCAAATCGCGTGCGTTTTTCCAGAGCCAGCAGGTGCATCGATGTATTGAATTTTCATATTTACTCCAATTAATTTGTAAATGAAATTGGTCGCAGAAAATCGTCCCGCGACCGGGTGATGGCCAAAATTTAAAATGACATTTTGGATGGTGCTCGGGACAGCAATACTGTCGAGCGGGGTATATTATACACACTTTCCCGTTTTTTGCAAGGAAAAAATGCTCGCTTGCAGCCTTCTCGGTCCGTTTGACGAAGCTCGAAAACTTGACGCGTGGCGATCGGCGTGCTATAATGACGATTCTGGATTCGGGACGCCCGACGCTGCTCCGTGGCCAAGCTTTGGAGCAGCCTCGCTAAGCCACTTCCGCATGACGGCCAGAGAATGGCCGGTGCCATAATGCTCCGAAATGCCAGGAGCGGCGTGTCCCTGAATCGCATCCCGGATGTCCCGGGGGCAGCCAATATCTCGCAATGCCTGTTTCACCGAGTGCCGGATGGAGTGAACTGACTTCTTTGGGTCGTTGATGCCAACTGCTCGGAGCGCCTTCATCAGGGCCGCCGAGGCTGCGTCGGGTCCGCCCGAACGACCATACCGAGGGAACACAGGTTGTTCGGGCTTAAAAGGCCAAGCTTGCCCTTCCCGGAGGCGCTGGAGCGCCATTTCTGAGTTTTCAAGCAAAGGTACCGAACGCGTGCTCGCTGCCGTCTTCAGACGCCTTACAGCGTTGGAACGGATCTCGATGTAGGCGCCGCCCTGTTCTGAACGGCAGATATCGCCCCAAATGAGTCCGGCGATCTCCCCGAGACGTGCTCCCGTTGAAACGAGCAGGGTGAGAATGACCTGCAGCTCGTTGTTGACCGATAAGCCAAGGACCGTCTCGATCTCGTCACTGGTTAACGGAAGGCGAGCATCGATGGCGGCAACATCCGCCTTCACTGCAAGGCGGTGGAATGGGTTCGACATCATGATCTGTCGCTCGGCGATAGCCACAGCGAGGATGGCGCCGGCGATCCTGATGTTCTTCTTCACAGACCCTGCGGATAGACCCTTGCGCCCGAGAAAGTCTCGGAAGCTCCGGGCGTCGGCCCGGGTCAGCGTCTCCACTTCTCGATCGCCCCCGAGGGACGCTACGAGATAGCCGATGACCCGGCGCTTCTCATTCAGGCGGACCTGCAAGGCCCGGCCTCGGTAGGCCGCGAACTCATCCCGCTTCTCTGCCAGATAGAGATCGAGGGCATCTGAGACTGTGGGGCCGCAGTTCGTGGCTTTAGCAGCAGGCTCTGCTTTTAAGGTCGGAGGAACCCAGCTGCCATCCAAATCGAGATCGGAAGAGGGGGCCGAAGGGGAAAGACTGGCCCGAAGGGTGGCGAGCCACGCCTCCGCTTCCGCATGGGCCTTGATGAAGCGACCTTCAGCGAGATGGACCGATTTGGTCCGAAGGGAGACGAGAATCTCCCGCTTCCCGGCCGCGGCCTTCAACGAGGGTGGGACGACCCTCCGATACCGAAAAATACCGTGGCGAGTCCGCTGCAGATAGGGGACCCGCTGAATCCATTTCCCCATAAACGTACCCCCGAGTGAGTATCACCGTGGGTAAGCCATTGGAATTGAGGGGATAATGGCGCTCCCAAGGGGACTCGAACCCCTGTTTTCGCCGTGAGAGGGAGAATGCATGGGCATTTGCGGATCAAGGTGGATCACGCTGGATCGTTGAATCACAATATGTTAAGCCGTCGCCGTTCGCGGGAATCCGCTGACGTTCGTCTCCACTTACTCCCCAAAATCTTCCCATTCTTCCCATGGCCCGCACCGTCCGAGATACAGCCCTCGAAACCCGCACGGCCCGAGCACGACTTGCCGTGCGGGGCGAGCCCTATTGGAAGCAGCTTGATGGCGGGCTCGCTCTCGGCTACCGGCGAAAGAAGAGCGGCGGCAGCTGGCTTGCCCGGCGATGGGATGGCGAGCGCAAGCGCTACACGGAACATGCGCTTGGCTCGACGGACGACGTGCAGGATGCGGATGGCGCGGCGCACCTGTCCTTCAGCCAGGCGCAGGCAGTGGCCCGCAACTGGTGCCAGGAAGAGGAGCGCCGTGCGCTTGGGCTCTCCGCCAGCGCCGGTCCCTACA
Organism: Xanthobacter pollutisoli; assembly: GCF_040044995.1. NCBI lineage: Bacteria > Pseudomonadati > Pseudomonadota > Alphaproteobacteria > Hyphomicrobiales > Xanthobacteraceae > Xanthobacter > Xanthobacter pollutisoli. The sequence continues at coordinate 4,873 of NZ_JBDZDP010000044.1, read as the reverse complement.
CCGTGGGCGATGCCTGCGACGACTACATCGCCCATTATGTGGGCAAGGGCGGCCGATCGGAATATGCCACCCGCCGGGTCATCGAGATCCACATCCGTCCATCGCTCGGCGGTGTGGAACTGGCGAAGCTGACCACGCGCCGCATCCGAGATTGGCATCGGGGCATCGCCACCGCACCCAAGATGGTCCGCACCAAAAGCACCGCCAAGGAACGGGCCACACGGGCGGTGGATCATGACGACATGGATGCGGTGCGTTCGCGACGCGCCACCGCAAATCGCATCCTCACGGTGTTGAAGGCGGCCCTGAACCACGCCTGGCACGAACGGCACATCAGCAGTGACGAAGCATGGCGCGCAGTGAAGCCCTTCGCTGCGGTGGATGCGCCGGTGATCCGTTATCTGAAGCCCGCTGAATGCACCCGGCTGGTAAATGCCTGCGCGGAGCCGCTTCGATCGCTGGTGCGCGGCGCACTGCTGACCGGCGCGCGGTACAGCGAACTGGGCCGCCTGAAGGTGGTGGACATTGATCTCGATGCTCGCACGGCAGCAGTGCGGGAGGCGAAAGGGGGCAAGCCCCGTCACATCGTTCTGACCGACGAAGCCACGGCGCTGTTCCGCAGCCTGACCCATGGCAAGGACGGCAGCGCGCTGGTGTTCGCGCGCGATGACGGCGGCCCCTGGAAGCCGGCGCAGCAGACACGGCCGCTGGCGGAGGCCTGCGCTGCGGCGAAGATCGTGCCGGCTATCGGCTTTCATGTGCTCCGCCACACCCATGCCAGCACTTTGGCCATGGCCGGGGTACCCATGGGCGTGATCGCCGCGCAACTCGGGCATGCGGACACGCGCATCACCGAGAAGCACTACGCCCACCTCGCGCCGTCCTATGTGGCCGACACTATCCGAGCCGCCTTTCCGAAGCTGGGCATTGTGCCGGAGAGCAATGTGAAGGAGTTGGCAGCGAAGAAGGGGTGACGCTTGGTGGCCGGAACGAAGGACCACCTCTCTTCGTCACTCGCCCGGCTCTGCGCGAACTTGCTCCAGAATGCCGATCGCATCGAACCCAATGGCCTCGGCGAGCGCCAGATACTCGATGACGTCGATGCGCCGTTCGTTGCGTTCAATATCGGCGATATACGACTGCGGCCGACCGAGCTTTGCCGCGACCGCCGCCTGTGACAGCCCGGCCGCCTTGCGCGCCTCGATCATGAGTTCGCGCAGTCGGGCGTAACGGGGCTGACGAAGGTCGCGCGGCAATTCCGGCATCCGCAGGAGGAAGCGGACGCCGAAATAATCGGCTTTTCAGATAATCGAGATTTCAGATAGAATCTCGCATTGCCGGGCTCATGCTTCGCCAATAGGTTGCATCGCTGGGTGGTGCCCTGCTCCTGTGGCGATCACCGGACAATTGCGGGCTTATGTCATGCGTTTCGACAAGGTGCGGGCGTCGCTAGAACTTGCGCTGGATCTGGCCGCTTCATCCACCGGCCTCAGCCTGGAAGAGATCAGCGCCCTGCACGGCGTATCCCGAAGCACGGCCGAGCGCATGCGCAACCTCGTCGCCGACATGTTCGGGCCGCTGGAGCGCGTCCACGACGGCAAGATCGTCCGCTTCCGGCTTCCAAATCTGCCCAAGGGGGTTCGGTTCATCGCCACGCCCACGGCCGAGGAACTGGCGGAATTGAGGAACCTCGCCCAGGCCATGCAGGCGCGGGATCCGGCGCGGGCGAGCCTCCTGGACAGCCTGTCCAGGAAGATCAGCGCCGGCCTGCGCGCGGCGGACCGCCGTCGCCTTGAGCCGGACGTCGAACTGCATCTGGAAACCGAGGTCTGGGCTCATACACCGGGGCCGGCACAGCTCTGCAAGCCCGAGGTCCTGAAGGCCATCCGGCATGCCATCCTGGCCGCCGGGTTGCTCGAAATCCGGTATCGGAGGGTCGGGGACGAAACATCGCGGAGCTATCGGGCTGTCCCCTATGGGCTGATCTTCGGGCGGTCCCACTATCTGGTGGTGGGCTTTCCCGATAACGACCAGCCCCACCAGCTCCGGCTGGACCGCATCGACGCCGTTGCTGAACTGGAGGAGCGGGCGAGCCGCCCCGAGGGCTTCAGCCTGCGCGCCTATGCGGAACGCTCATTCGGGTTCTTTCAGGAAGAGCCGGAGCCCATTGAACTGGTGTTTGACCCGTCGATTGCACCGGAGTTCAGGGACCAGTCCCTGCATCCCGATCAGCAGATGGAAACGCTGGCGGATGGCAGCCTGCGCGTCACCTTCGAGGCGGGAGGTTTCTCCGAGCTCGCACAATTCCTGACCCCTTACGTGAATATGGTGAAGGTGATGAAGCCGGAGCGGCTGAGGGGGCTGATGGGCGCGGCGCCAATGGAGCCGGGCCAACCCTGATCGGCTCTGGCCGGTTTCTGATCCAACTGGGTTCACGATCAAGGGGAGCGCGTCATGCGCCGTATGGTCTTTCTGATGGGGCTTCTGGCCTCGATAGTGCTCACGAACGCGGCCTTCTTTTTGTGGCCGAGCCCGGGCTACGCCCTGAACCGACAGCTGGAGCCGATCCAGTCGGGGCTCTATTCATCGGGGCAGGACGGTGGCTGCGATGACCCGGACAGCAAGGACCGTATGCTCATCTCCAAGTCCGAGATTCATCTCTACGAGACCCACTGCCGCATCCGCCGCATCTCCGCGCAGGGCTATTTCTACGAGATCGACACCGATTGCGAAGCCGAGGGAGAGCGGGGAAGCATCAAGTTCGAGATTGCCCCGCTTTATCTCGGCACCCTCGCTGTCCAGCTGAGAAAGGGCGGCCTGATGTCGGGGACCGGCGACCCCATCCTCTACCGCCTGTGCGCCGTGCCGCAGCACAGCCCGAAGGCCGACAACTACCGCTGAAGCAAGGAGGCCAGACCATGACGGCACATGTGACCGAGCCCGCCCAAGCCCCGGAGGAGGTGCGGGAGAACGGGGCTGAGCCTTCAGCGGCGTGCGTGGGCATCTTCTGGTTCGTCATGGGTGGCGGCCGGCCTGAGCTCGCCTCCTGCAAGACGCCGTGGCGGGAGGCGGAAGACTACGGAGACTTCAAGACCGAGCCCACGGCCCACTATGAGTTCTGGCCGACCCTGCAACGCCGACTCAAGGTTATCGGAGAATACGAGGATTGGCCGCGTGGTCGCGTGGTCTACAACGTGCGGGACGACCGCTTCACGGTCTATATCGACCGGCAGCTTGCCGGCGCCCCCTTCAAGGCCCATCTGCTGGCCCACTTCGCCCTGCCGGCGGACAAGACCACGTTCGCCTTCGACGCCCATTACAGCGGCGCGAAGTTCAAGGTGAAGGGGCAACCCTGAAGCCCGCCCGCACCGGCACATCTCACAGTTCCGGCCGATTGAGCGCTCTCCATCACTTTGGAAAGAGAGCGCTTTCACCGGCCGGTTCTGCTGATAGGTGGGCTCGCGCGAGGACAACGTGGTGTAGCTCAGGGGAGCGGTGCTGCGAACGCGCCATGGCGGCGGTGGAGGAAGCCCCACCCCGGCACCGGGCCGGGGCGGATGCAGAGCAGCTCTTGCGGGCGTTGGCGGCGGGCATCGCAGCATGAGCCCGACACCGGGAGCCTACAGCCTGATGTCGCCGGGGTTGCCGCGCGCGAGGACTTCGATGTCCTTGAGCTGCTCCGCATTGGCGGCCAGCAGCTTCTTCCACGCCCCATCGCGCTGGTCGGCATCGAACCCATAGACGATGAGGCGCACATCGGGAGGGGACGAGAGGGAGAGGGGAGCGCCGTCCGCCACATTGCGTACCGCCGGGGCCACCATGCGGGCGCCGCCGCTCATGTCGGCGAAGGCGACGAGATGCCGGGCGATCAGCCGATAGGTCTCGATGACCTCTGAAGCATGCTGCGTCAGGCGCGTCCGGTAGTTTTCGATCTGCTTGACCACGTTCTTGTCCCCCGCCGTGCGCAGCTCCGGATTGCCGAGAACCTTGGCCTCCCAGAACACCAGCTTCACGCCGTCCTCGGTCTCGTTGAAGGTGGCGATGTCGATGCGGGGCACGCTGCGGCTGCCGGGCTCAGCGGGGAAGGCGACCTCCACATCAACCACGTTGGGATTGGCGCTGACGATCGCCTGCACACCCTCCTTCTCCTCGCCCGCGAACAGGCCCGCCGCCCGCTTCAGCTTGCCCAGCGTCTCGCCCGGCACATAGGCCCGGGTCAGCGCGTCGAAGCCATCCAGGGCGAAAGCGCCGGTCTCGGCGTCGAGCGCGACCTGGCCGGAAAGATCCGGGTTGAGCAGGTACTTGGGGTGTGTGGTGGCGACGATGCGGTCGTGCTTCATCTCCACCTTGAAGATGGACTGGCCGCGCCAGTAGACGTTGAGATAGTCGTCCCGCACGCCGATGACGAGGCTCTTGTCGTGGAGGACATCCCGCCACCAGCTATCCTTGGTCGCAAGCTCCGCAAGGGCCTCGATCATGCCGCTCTTGCGGATGCCACGCTTGAACCCAGCCATTCAGACCTCCCACCATTCGCCGTCATGCCGCACGACGACGTTCTCGAACAAGGATGGAAACCGGTCCGCCTCGAAGGTGTGGATCGGCACGAGGGCGCGCGGCGAGATGGCCGCGGCGAGCCGCTTCAGATCGGGGATGGAGGCATGGCCCGACGTATGGACGACCTCGAAGCCGACGCCGTGCGCCTTCAGCATCGCGAGAAGCGCGGCGGTCTTTTCATCCTTCAGATAGCTGTGTTTCGGCATGGAAGATTGACCCCGTTGTGAGGGGGATCGGCGTGTAATTTTGACCCCCCTCTTGGCTCATGGTCCGTCGTTTTGTTGCGACGGGCGGGCTGGGGATGAAGGGCGTGGATACG
>NZ_JBDZDP010000043.1:0-10778 GCF_040044995.1 Xanthobacter pollutisoli | reverse complement strand
GCTCAGCGCCCGGAGGCCCGACGCAAAAAATCCCGTTCCACCACCAATTGGCCGATCTTGGCATGGAGCTGGTCGATCTCGCTCTCGCGGACGGCATCGGCAGCTTCCGCCTTGCCGGAAAAAACCGCGGCCATTCCCTCGACGGCCTGCTTCTTCCAGGCGTTGATCATAGTCTGGTGGACGCAGTGCTTGGCGGCCAGATGCGCTACCGTCTGCTCCCCGCGGAGCGCCTCAAGGGCCACCTTCGCCTTGAACTCCGCTGAATATCGCTGCCTCTTCCCGGTCATCGGGCTCGTCCTTCCGTCAGGCCGAACCAAGCTTAGCTCCCTGTCCGGGTTGCGGGGACCACCTCAGCGCCGAACACTGGGCCGTCATCGCCTCGCTGGTCGAGACCTGCAAGCTCAACGGCGTCGACCCCCAGGCCTACCTCGCGGACGTCATCACCCGCATCGTCAACGGCCACCCCAACAGCCGCACCGACGACCTCTTGCCATGGGCCTATCCCGCACAGCCAGCCCTCAGCAACGTGGCATGAAGACGACGCTTACTCTACATCGTGTCGGATGCCTTCACGGATCGCCGCCGCTTCCGGGTGCTGGCCGTTGTCGACGACTTCAGCGGGGAATGCCGGCGCTGGAGGCCGACACCTCGCTGTTCGGCCTTCGGGCGACGCGCGAGCTGGACGCGCTCATGGCCATCCGGGGAAAGCCCTCGGCCGTCGTCTCGGACAACGGCACCGAGTTAACCTGGATGGCGCTGCTCAAATCGTACCAGCATACGAGCGTCCAATGGCACTATATCGCTCCGGGTAAGCCCATACAGAATGGCTTCGTGGAGAGCTTCACGGCCGGTTCCGGGACGAATGCCTGAATGAGACCCTGTTCCGAACCTGGTGCAGGCCGCGCCACCATCGGCTCATGGAAGGAGCGAACCGATCTCCTCACGGATCCGCGCATTGCTAAGTTGCAGCGCGGCAGAATCCTCCATAGAGATTTCATCACATCAGAGATCCCAGTGAGCTGACTTTTCGATAGCGTCGGAGCATCGGCGTGGCTACCTGGGCATGAAAGGGTATGGGTCATGCGCGTGTCAATGATTGGAGCGGGTTATGTAGGACTAGTTTCGGGCGCATGTTTCGCGGATTTTGGCCACACCGTTACGTGTGTCGACACGCAAGCTGGAAAGATCGCCACCCTCCAGCGGGGCGAAATTCCCATCTTCGAGCCGGGGCTTGCAGATCTAGTCGCGGTCAACGTGAAGGCGGACCGCCTGCTTTTTACCACGAACCTTGAGGACGGCGTAAAGGGGGCCGACGCTGTGTTCATCGCGGTGGGCACCCCCTCGCGCCGCGGCGACGGCCATGCCGACCTCTCATATGTCTATCAGGCCGCCCGCGACATCGCCCGAGCGATCCGCCAATATACCGTGGTGGTAACCAAATCGACCGTGCCGGTCGGCACCGGCGATGAGGTGGAGCGTATCATTCGCGAGTTGCGGCCGGATGCCGAGTTCGCTGTCGTGTCCAATCCGGAGTTCCTGCGCGAGGGCGCCGCCATCACCGATTTCAAGCGACCGGACCGCATCGTCGTCGGGACTGAGGACAAGCGCGCCAAGGAGGTGATGACCGACCTTTACCGGCCGCTCTATCTGAACCAGGCGCCCCTGCTCTTCACCTCCCGCCGCACCGCGGAACTGACGAAGTACGCGGCCAACGCCTTCCTCGCCACCAAGATCACCTTCATCAACGAGATCGCCGATCTGTGCGAGAAGGTGGGCGGCAACGTCCAGGACGTGGCACGCGGCATCGGCCTCGACAATCGCATCGGTTCCAAGTTCCTGCATGCCGGGCCAGGCTATGGTGGCTCCTGCTTCCCGAAGGACACGCTGGCGCTCATCAAGACCGCGCAGGACCATGGCGCGCCGACCCGCATCGTCGAGACAGTGGTCGCGGTGAACGACCAGCGAAAACGCGCCATGGCCCGCAAGGTCATCCAGGCGCTGGGCGGCTCGGTGCGGGGACGGACCATCGGCATCCTCGGGCTCACCTTCAAGCCCAACACCGACGACATGCGGGACGCGCCCTCCATCGCCGTCATCACTGCCCTACAGGACGCCGGCGCCATCGTGCGCGCTCACGACCCCGAGGGCGTCGAACAGGCCCGGCTCGTGCTGACCGACGTCACCTACGTGGAGAGCCCCTACGAGGCGGCGACGGGGGCGGACGCCCTCGTCATCGTCACCGAGTGGGACGCCTTCCGCGCGCTCGACCTGAACCGCATCCGCGCGCTGATGGGTCAGCCGGTGGTGGTGGACCTCAGGAACATCTACCGTTCCGACGAAATGGCTGCGCTCGGCTTCGACTATTCGAGCGTGGGGCGCGAGCTGTCTCCCGGCTGAGACCTTCTGCCGCGACCCGGCTAGCGCCCGCCTTGCGACCGAACTCCTGCCGGGGTTTCCCGGCGGGGGGAAACCCATTAGAAGCCATGCCATGACCGCATTCACTCCGCTTGCCATCCCGGATGTCGTCCTGGTCCAGCCGCGCCGCTTCGGCGACGCCCGCGGCTATTTCTGCGAGACCTATGTGAAGCCGCGCTACGCCGCCAACGGCATCGGGACGGACTTCGTGCAGGACAACGAGTCGCTGTCGGCCGAGACGGGCACCGTCCGGGGCCTGCACATGCAGGCGCCCCCCTTCGCCCAGGCTAAGCTCGTGCGGGTGCTGAGTGGCGCCATCTACGACGTTGCGGTGGATGTGCGGAAGGGCTCTCCTTCCTACGGCCGATGGGTGGGGGCGCGGCTCGCCGCCGAGGGTGGCGAGCAGCTCTACATTCCTCAGGGTTTTGCTCACGGCTTTTGCACCCTCGCGCCGGACACGCGCGTCGCCTATAAGGTGGACGCGGTCTACGATCGGGCGAGCGAGCGCGGAATCATCTGGAACGATCCCGAACTTGCCATCGACTGGACCTGCGGCGTCGGCGAGAAGATCCTCTCGGACAAGGATCGCATCCTGCCCCGCCTCAAGGACTTCGACAGCCCGTTCGCCTATCAGGGCACGGCGAGCGAAAGGTAGCTTTATGCGGGTGCTGGTTACAGGTGGGGCGGGCTTCATCGGCTCGGCGGTGGTGCGGCACCTCGTGGGGCTCGGCCACCATGTCCTCAATTTCGACAAGCTGACCTATTCCGGGAATCTCGCCTCCCTCGCGCCGGTCGCGGACAGCCCTCTTTACGCCTTCGTGCAGGCCGACATCTGCGACGCCGCCGCCGTGCACAGCGCGCTGGACGCCTTCAAACCCGACATCGTGATGCACCTCGCCGCCGAGTCGCATGTGGACCGCTCCATCGACGGGCCGGGCGCCTTCATCGCCACCAACGTCGTGGGCACCTACACGATGCTGCAGGAGGCCCTGCGCTACTGGCGCACGCTGCCCGAGCCGCAGGCGGAAGCCTTCCGCTTGCACCACATCTCCACCGATGAGGTGTTCGGCAGCCTCGGCGCGGAAGGGCTGTTCCGGGAAGACACGCCCTACCAGCCGAACTCGCCCTACTCCGCCTCCAAGGCGGCCTCGGACCATCTCGTCCGGGCGTGGTTCCACACCTATGGCCTGCCGGCGGTGATATCGAACTGCTCGAACAATTACGGGCCTTACCATTTCCCCGAGAAGCTCATCCCCCTCGTCACGCTGAACGCGCTTGAAGGGGCGGAGCTGCCGGTCTACGGCACGGGCGAGAACGTGCGGGACTGGCTGTTCGTGGAGGACCACGCGGAGGCGCTGGTCCTCATCGCCACCAAGGGCCGCCCCGGCGAGCGCTACAATGTGGGCGGGGCCTGCGAGCGGCGGAACATCGACGTAGTGCGCACCATCTGCGCCATCCTCGACGATATCGTGCCGGATGCCGCCATCGGAAAGCGTGAGCGGCTGATCCACTTCGTCACCGACCGGCCCGGCCATGATGCGCGCTACGCCATCGACTTCTCCAAGCTGAACGCCGAGCTGGGCTGGTCGCCGCGCGAAACGTTCGAGACCGGGCTTGAGAAGACCATCCGCTGGTATCTCGCCAACCGCCCGTGGTGGGAGCCGCTGCGCCAACGCTATCAGGGCCAGCGGCTGGGGCTGGACAAGGCGCCGGCCGCCGGCGCCAAACTGGGGCTCGCATCTTGACGCGCATTCTTCTGTTCGGAGCCGGCGGGCAACTCGGACGCGAGACCGTCGCGTTGGCTGCCGAGCGCGGCATCGATCACATGGCCCTCGGCCATGCCGAACTCGATATTTCTGATCCGGTCGCCGTCGCGCGCGCGCTCGAGGCGGCGCGGCCGGATGCGCTCATCAACGCCGCCGCCTACACCGCCGTGGACAAGGCCGAGAGCGAGCCGGACCTCGCCGCCCGCATCAACGCCTTCGCACCCGGCCTCATCGCCGAGCGCTGCGCGCGCTATCGCACGCCGTTCGTCCATGTCTCCACGGACTACGTGTTCGACGGCACCAAGCGCGGCGCCTATGTCGAGGCGGATCCCGTGGCGCCGCTCGGCGTCTACGGCCGCACCAAGGCCGCCGGCGAGGCGGCGGTGCGCGCCGCGAACGAGCGCCATGTGATCGTGCGCACCTCGTGGGTCTACGGCGCCCACGGCAACAATTTCCTGACGACCATGCTGCGCCTCGCCGGCGAGCGCGACCAGTTGCGGGTCGTCGCCGACCAGCGCGGCTGCCCCACTGCCTCGCGCGACCTCGCCGAGGCGGTGCTAGCCGCGGCGCTTGCGGCCGCCAAGGCCGATGCCCGCTGGGGCACCTACCATTTCGCCGGACGCGGCGTGACCACCTGGCACGGCTTCGCCAGCGCCATCGTGGCGGCGGCCGAACCTCACACCGGCCGCAAACCGGAAGTGGCCCCCATCACCACGGCCGAATATCCCACGCCGGCGAGTCGCCCGAAGAATTCGGAACTGGCCAGCGACCTGTTCGAGCGCACCTTCGGCGTGCGCGCGCCTCCGTGGGAGGAACGCACGCGCGAGGTGGTGAACGCGCTGCTTGCCAAGATTTCTCAGCCGGTGTCCCCCGAGCACGAGAGGGCCACCGCCGCCGCAACTCCCGCGCCCGCCATTCCTGCGCCGCAACCCGAGGAAGCATCGTGAAGGGTATCATTCTGGCCGGCGGCTCCGGCACCCGACTTCACCCCATCACGCTCGTCGTCTCCAAGCAGCTGCTGCCGGTCTACGACAAGCCGATGATCTATTATCCCTTGTGCACGCTGATGATGGCGGGCATCCGGGACATCCTCATCATCACCACGCCGCACGATTCCGCGCTGTTCCAGGCGCTCCTAAAGGACGGCAGCCAGTTTGGCCTGAACCTCACCTATGCGGTGCAGGAGCACCCGCGGGGCCTCGCCGACGCCTTCATCGTCGGCCGCGCATTCGTCGGCAATGACCGCGTGGCGCTGGTCTTGGGCGACAACCTCTTCTTCGGCCACGGCCTGCCCGAGCTTCTGGCGGATGCGGCGCGGCAGGAGACCGGCGCAACTGTGTTCGGCTATCCCGTCCATGACCCCGAACGCTACGGCGTCGCGGAAATGGGAGCCGATGGCCGCGTACTGTCACTGGAAGAGAAGCCGAAGTTTCCGAAATCCAACCTCGCCGTGACGGGCCTCTATTTCTACGACAACCGGGTGGTGGACATCGCCGCCAACCTCGCTCCCTCCCCGCGGGGCGAGATCGAGATCACCGACGTCAACAAGGCCTATCTGGAGCTGGGCGACCTGCACGTCGCCATGATGGGACGCGGCTTTGCCTGGCTCGATACCGGCACGCCCGATTCGCTGGTCGAGGCGGCGCAGTTCGTGCAGATCATCGAGAAGCGTCAGGGCCTGCGCATCGCCTCCCCGGAGGAGGTCGCCTTCCGCGCCGGCTTCATCGACCGGGCGCAGCTGGAAGTGCGGGCCCGCGAGTTGGCCAAGTCGAGCTACGGCCAGTATCTGGCCCACATCGCCGAAGGCACCGCCTGACGCGCAGCCGCGCCTGGACTGGCACTTTTGAAGCTCGGCCGCATCCTGTAGGCTGCGGCGTCTTCCCTTGAGCTTCGCGTGGTCGTCCCGCCTCCCGGCGCGCATCCCGTTGTCGAAACCGGATTTTCCCAGATGAGCAATTTCAACGAAGAGACCGTCACCAGCGTGCACCACTGGACCGACACCCTCTTCTCGTTCACCTGCACCCGCGATCCCGGTCTGCGCTTCCTCAACGGCCAGTTCGCCATGATCGGCCTGATGGTGGACGGCAAGCCGCTGCTGCGCGCCTATTCCATGGCCAGCGCCAATTACGAGCCGGACCTGCAGTTCTTCTCCATCAAGGTGCAGAACGGCCCCCTCACCTCGCGCCTCCAGCATCTCAAGGTGGGCGACAAGATCCTGGTCGGGCGCAAGCCCACCGGCACGCTGGTGCAGGACAGCCTCTTGCCGGGCCGGAGGCTCTATCTGCTCTCCACCGGCACCGGCCTTGCGCCGTTTCTCTCGGTGGTGAAGGATCCCGAGGCCTACGAGCGCTTCGAGAAGGTCATCCTCGTCCACGGGACCCGGACCGTGGCGGAGCTCGCCTATGATGCGTTCCTCACAACGGACCTGCCGAACCACGAGATCCTCGGGGACGAGGTGCGCGAAAAGCTCGTCTATTATCCGACCGTGACGCGCGAACCGTTCCGCAACCGGGGCCGCATCACCGATCTGATCACCTCGGGCAAGCTCTTCTCCGACACCGGCATGCCGGTGATCTCGCCGGACGAGGACCGCCTGATGCTGTGCGGCAGCCCGCAGATGCTGAAGGACGTGGTGGACCTGCTCGACGCGCGCGGCTTTGCCGAAGGCAGCCAGTCGGCGCCGGGGCACTATGTGATCGAGAAGGCGTTCGTCGAGCGGTAGCCCGATATCGTTTAGAAGAAAGTCAAAAGCCGATGTCTTGCGGCAGCGCAATATTTAAGGTATGTATCTCTTCATCAAACCCGGAGGGCAATCCAATGGCTTACCGTGCGATGGCTCGTACAAGTTTCTACGCTGCGTGCGTTTCAGTCGCGCTCATGGGCGCGTCCGTGGCTCCTGCTGCGGCCCAGAGTCAATTCCAGAGTTATTTTATCAACATTCAGGCGGTTCGCTTCGTCATCCAGACGGACCGCAACCCCACGCGCGCCGCTAATCGGCTTGATCGCCTAAACACCCGCAATCCTGACCGGGCAGTCTCGGTTCTGAGCGCGATGTACGAGCGCGATCCGGACGCCACGAATGAGCTCCTTTCGAACTACATCGTGCGTAACCCGGAGGGTGCTGCGCAGCTCATTCAGGAGCTTCGTGGTTCGGGCGTGCCGGTCAGCCCGACCTGAGCGCTGAATCAGTCATAGGTTTGCTTCGCCCCTGGACCCTTGTTGAGAAATTGACAAGGGGCCAGTGGCTGTTTTTGTGGGGCGTTCATATTGTGTATCCTGACGGTTATAGTGGAACGAAGGCGGGTCCGCTCGATTTTGGCGTGTGAGGTCGTTCTGTGATTATACTGGCCGCGAGGTTAGCTGTAGGTGTTTTAGCTCTCGTGAGTCTCTTTTGGGTCTACCTTCTATCGCCAATCGCCGGTTATGGGCCGAACTCGGATCTTGTTACGGTTGGTCGAGGCCTTCAGTCCCTTAATACCTTTGACCAAGATCTGCTTGCGCGACTCGACCTCGAAGCTTCAGATAAACTTGCGCGATGGCCGTGCCAACCAGACGAATTGGAAAGCTTGGTACTTGTGCGCGTCGCGATGTCTGCTCCGTTTTTCCTCGTCTCCGGAGCCGAGGACAAGCGAGAAGAGGCGCTGGAGCGGGTCAAGGAAAGCGCGCGCTTATCACTAACCTGCAACCCTTATTCCGCGACGAGTTGGACTATGCTCGCATGGGCCGAGCTGTTGACCAGTGGTGATACGGACCTCGTCCTCACATATTTTGATATGTCCTATGCAACCGGACCTCTGGAGTTTCTCGCCGCGCTTCGTAGGGTTGAACTCGCGATCGCATTGTGGCACGAATTGGATGAGTCTCACAAAATAATGGTCGCTGATCACATGCGTCGCATTGTTGAGGCGCACGGATACATGTTCGCGGCAGGTTTTTATGCAGGCATGACCGACGACGCCAGGAAGCTCGTTCGGGACACGTTCGCTGAGCACCTTAACGAGGTGCAGCAAAAGCGGGTGGAAGCCGCCATCTGGCGCATGGATTTGTCAATCGATCTGCCGCTCGTCCCGCCACGCGGATCCAGACCTTGGCGCTAATGCCAAATCTTCTGACGTAGCATTGGTGATTGATGTCTGCGAATCCTGGAGAGAAGGCTGTAGAGGTCGAAGGGGACTCCCGCAGTTTTAATATCCGAAACGTCGTTGATCGTTTCGCTTACGGTCTCTTCCTCTTCGCAGCCGTCCTCGCGCCACTCCCATTCGGATCAAAGTCGCCGTTTTGGTTGATGGTTTGGACGACCTTTGCTGCGATCGCCCTCTTGCTTGCCGACGGCCGGCGCCTGAACGCGGGGAGCGCTCGGGTCTTTCTCTGCGTCTTTGTGGTGTTCCTAAGCTACCTGATCGTTGCTCTGGCGCAGCTTGCCACTCCTGCCACGCTCGCGCTTGAGATCTGGGGCCAGATGTGGCTGGCCCTCGGGATTGAGGGAGCTTCATATTCTGTGGCCGTCAAGGATGCACCATTCATCTTCCTATTGCGTCCGCTCCTTTGCCTGACCGTCTTTGCTGCCGCGTTGATTTTTTCCAGCGACGATGAAAAGGCCCGGTGGCTTTTGCGGTCTGTCGCGGCTGTCACCGTTCTTGGCGGGATCGTCGGCTTGGTCGCGCTCATGTTCGATATCAGAGCGTTGCGGCCGTTCGACCAGGGTGGCTCCCTCGTCGCATTCTTTGTCAGCAAGAACACCAGCGCAATCTATCTCGGCTCGGGGTTTCTCATCCTGTTCGCCATCCTCGCCCTGAAGATCCGCTCGGTCCTGCGTGACGGGGGCGAGGTGAGGTCGGTCAAGTCGGTGCTCAGCAGTTCCGAAAGCCGAATTCTGATGGTCTGTGCGGCGATTCTCCTCGTCCTGCTCCCGCTCACTTTGTCTCGCGCCGGACTCATTCTCACGATCGCCCTTGCGTCGCTCGCGTCGCTCACTCTATTTGCCGGCCAGGTCAAAAAGAAGCCCTGGGTCTTGCCGGTCCTGGCATTGGGGACCTTGGCAACTCTGTTCGTCCTGACCGGCAATCAGTTGCACGAGCGCTTGGTTAAAAGGGGATTGGAAGATCAGAATCGGGTTGCCGTGTATGAAATCATGGTCGAGTCGATCGGCGAGCATCCGCTTTTAGGCATGGGCCTCGGCACCTTTCGCAATGTTTTCCCGTCGTTGCGCACCGAAGAGCTCGGCATGAAAGGGATCTGGGATCTCGGTCACAGCACCCCGCTTGAATTGGCGTTTGAAGGTGGGCTGCCCCTGGTGTTCGTTGTTCTGGCTTTCTTCATTCTGTGCGGCGCGCTGCTCGTGCGTGGGATCAAGCGCCGGCCCGATGACCCTTATATTCTCGCTGCCCTGCTGGTCGGCCTGTTGGGAGCACTTCATTCGTGCATCGACTTTTCTCTTCAATTGCCCGGCTATGCTGCAGAATACATGGCACTAACCGGACTAGGCGTGGGGCGGGCCATGCTTCCGGCGGAGAGGGCGAGGCGATACATTCGGTCAAGCCGTAGGCGCCAGTCGACGTTGCCACGCGTGCCAAACTCGTAGTGAAGTTCCTTCCGGCCTGATTTTGGGGACCAGGATAGGAAGCGCATATGAGTTGCCCCCGGCTTTTATCCGGCGATGAGTTCACTCCGGCGGTGGGACTTGGCCTGTTTGGGCCGGACAGCGACCTATTCTACCCCAGCGCGACGCATTCCGGGTGCAAAGGCCACCACCGTGGGGGTGCGGAAGCGTCGACTGTGTTTCGGCATGGAAGATTGACCCCGTCGTGAGGGGGATCGGCATGTAAATATTCGGCGCCGATATGGGGTCAGGCTTCCGTACCGATTGACACGTCGACCGCAGGTGAGCTGGTTCGGAACGACGTCGAGCGGGCAGCGCGCGTTGGGCCGCAACGGGATCGTCATGCGCGCCCGCGTCCCCATGGCCCGCGTGAGACGCTCCTCGCGTTAAGGCGGAACAGGCGCTTGTGGTTGACCGTGAAGTCTTTCCGCGGAGAGCAATACATGCGACGCCGATCATCGAAACGCCGCCGCTCGTGGGCGATTGCCTTCATGCGCTCGCTCCGGGCGCCGTCATTGCTTCGCTGGTCTGGTATCGAATCGTCATGCAGTAGAAGCCGGCGGCTTTACACGCCCGGAGTTCGCTCATCCCGTTATGCCCAACGAGATGGGCGACGGCTCTGCGCTGGGCAGGGGGCGTAACCACTGCTATCCCAGCAGTACTTCAGCGCCACATTGTCGCACATGGCGTCGGCCAGCGTGCGGCTGAGCTTGGCGTTCTCATCTTCAGCGCCCGCAGCCGCATCGCTTCCGACACCTCCGTGCCGCCGAACCGCGCCGTCCAGTTGGAGATACTGGCGTCGCGGACCCAGTGCTCGCGGCACAGATCGGATACCGGCACCCCGGCCTCGTGCTCCTTCAGGACCGCGACGATCTGCTTCTGTATTCGGTCCGGTGTCGTCAACCCCGATGATGGCACGTCGCGGGTTCTTTGCTTCTGTCCGTGGTCGAGGATCGCCACATGATGGTGTTCGATGGAATGACCGGTTCAAGCTCTTC
>NZ_JBDZDP010000042.1:0-14659 GCF_040044995.1 Xanthobacter pollutisoli | reverse complement strand
CTCCTCGTCCATCCGCGTCGACATGGCTTCTGGTCTCCGAATCAGTCGGAGGCCTATGAATCATGCCGGATTCGGCAGGGGAATACCTGAGCGAGATTCAATCGCGATTTCGTCCACACTGCCTAGGCAGCGGACTCATTATGCTTTGATCCAGATGCGGACGGCGGCGAGCTTGAGGGCTGCGAGGAAGTTGTCTGGTCGCCGGTCGTAGCGGCTGGCGAGGCCGCGCATCTGCTTGATCCGGTTGAAGAAGCGCTCGACAAGGTTCCTTTGGCGATAGAGCCACGGACTGAAGGCGAAGGTGCGCTTGCGGATCGTGCGAGGCGGCACATTGGCAAATCCGCCGCGCTCCGCCGTCTCGGCGCGGATGGCGTCGGTGTCGTAGGCCTTGTCGGCGAGAAGGATGCCGCCCGGTGCGAGCCGGGCCAGCAGTTCGCGCCCGGCCGGCGCGTCGCCCGCCTGCCCGGCGGTGAGCAGGAGGTGGATCGGCCGGCCTTCAGCGTCGACCAGAGCGTGGATCTTGGTGGTCAGCCCACCCCGGGAGCGTCCCATGCAACGATCGTCATCGCCCCCTTTTTGATGGCGGCGCCATGTTGGTGAACGCGAACGCAGGAGCTGTCGATCATGACGATGTCGCCGTCATAGGCGGCCGAGACCGCTTCCAGCAGCTTGTCCCAGACCCCGGCCGCCCGCCAGCGCACGAAACGGTTGTAAAGGGTTGTACGCGGACCGTAGCGCTCAGGCACGTCCCGCCACGGCGCCCCAGTGCGGAACCGCCACAGGATGCCGTTGATCACCCGGCGGTCATCCACCCGCGCGACCCCGCGCGGCTTGTTCGGCAAAAGCGGGGCGATGATCGCCCATTCCTCATCGGTCAGCTCGTGGCGGCGCATCTTTCTCCCCTATCGGGAGAGGTTGAATCACGCTCCTAGCCGGCGCGCAAATTTATGGGGCCACTGCCTAGCGGAATCATGCGTTCCATCTGGGCCAGAAGATCAGGGTTCACACCGACCTTGATTTCCTTGTCTTCCACCTTGATCGTGCTGTCGCCCTTGGCGCTGCCTTCGGTCAGTCGCGTGCGGATCGGTCCGAAGGCCACGGCATTGACGTTCACTTTGTAGCGCCCCCACTCCTTCGCCATTGTGCGGGTAACACCAAGAATACCGGCCTTGGCTGCGGCATAGTTGATCTGGCCTGCGTTGCCACCCGTTCCCGCGATGGACGAGATATTCACCACCTTGCGGAATACCTCCTGTCCGGCGGCGGCTTCTTCCCTGGCCTTGGCGCTGATTACCGGTTGGGCGGCGCGCAGGATCTTGCACGGCGCAGTCAGGTGAAGCGCCAACCGTGCTCCTTCGACCTGCCGCGCATCGGCCTGCCCGCGAAGTTGCTGAACCAGTTCGGTGCACTGGGCCAGCCCGGTCGCCCCAAGCGGGTGGCCCTTGGACAGCAACCCGCCCGATGGGTTGGTCACGTATTTCCCGCCATAGGTATTGTCGCCGTCATCCACGAACTTCGCCGCCTCGCCGCGACCGCACAGGCCCAGGGCCTCGTAGGTAATCAATTCATTATGGGCGAAACAATCGTGCAGTTCGACCACGTTCATATCTTCCGGTCCGATGCCCGCGGCCTCATAGACCTGATCGGCGGCACGTTTGGCCATGGAGAAGCCGACGACTTCGCGCATATCATGGGCGCCGAAGGTTTCCGGCCCGTCCGTCGTCATCGCCTGAGCCGCGATGCGAACAGAACTGTCGAGACCGTGTTTGTCGGCAAATTCCTTGGAACAGATTATCGCCGCCGCGGCACCGCAGGTCGGAGGGCAGGCCATCAGCTGGAGGCCTCCAAAAACCCCTGGGCAAATCGGCATTGGGCTGATTCACTGGCTGCTGTTTGAGGCGGAGGGTGGGCATGGTGGATCGGTCGCCGGGTTTCTTCGACTTCGATGATCGGCTGGCGGAGCTGTCGGCGAAGGGCGACAATCTGGAGCGGGTGAAGGCGGTGGTCGATTTCGAGATGTTTCGGCCTGCGCTGGAAGCCGCTGTGCCGCGCGCGGACCGGTCGAAGGGCGGCTGGCCCGCCTTCGATCACGTGCTGATGTTCAAGGTCCTCGTTCTTCAGGCGATGCATGCGCTGTCGGATGAGCGGACCGAGTTCCTGATAAAGGACCGTCTGTCGTTCATGCGCTTCCTCGGCCTGGGATTGGCCGACAGCGTTCCCGACGCCAATACGATCTGGACCTTCCGCGAGGCGCTGAAGAAGGCCGACGCCATCGACGCCCTGTTCCGGCGGTTCGACGAGGCGCTGCGTTCGGAAGGCTTTCTGGCGATGAGCGGCCAGATTGTCGATGCCACGATCGTGGCGGCGCCCAAGCAGCGCAATACGATCGAGGAGAAGAAAGCGATCAAGGAAGGCCGGGTTCCCGACGACTGGGCGGACAAGCCCGCCAGGCTCGCCCAGAAGGACCGGGACGCCCGCTGGACGGTGAAGTACACCAAGGCCAAGCCGCGCGAGGACGGGAGCCTGCCTTCGGTCGACCTCGCCATTCCCGCGTTCGGCTACAAGAATCATGTCTCGATCGACCGCGGCTTCGGCCTGATCCGGAACTGGATGACGACGCATGCCGCCGCGCACGACGGGGCGCGTCTCGAAGAGGTGCTGGATCGGACAAACACGGCCAGCGACGTCTGGGCGGACACGGCCTATCGGTCGGCGAAGAACGAGGCGATGTTGGCGCGGCGCGGGTTCGTCTCGCGCATTCATCGCAAGAAGCCGCCGGGTCGGCCGATGCCCGATCGCATGCGCATCGCCAACGCGCGGAAATCGAAAGTCCGCAGCGCTGTCGAGCACGTGTTCGCCCATCAGAAGGGTCCGATGGGCCTCGTCGTTCGGACCATCGGCATCGCACGCGCCAGGGTGAAAATCGGCATGGCGAACCTGGCCTACAACATCCGCCGCTTCGTCTGGCTGAGGACGAAATACGCCGTCGCATGACCAAAAGGGCCGCGACGGCGGCCCACATCAAGGCCACGCTTGAACCCTGAACCGGACCGCTCGACGTTCCGAGCGCACGGAACCGCCGCCACGCTGACACTCACCCCGACAAAACGCAATTATTGGAGGTGTCCAGCTTGGTCATGACGCCGGGCCAGACCACCTGGGCGGCCAGAACATCTTCCGGAGTCACCTCTTGGCGAAACAGGGCAACGGGGTTCCTGGCGGCATGCCGGCTGGCCTTGGCGCGGATCCTGGCAAAGGTTTCCAGCGTGGTGCCGAATTCGTCCATATGGGCCTTGCCCGCACCGCCGAAATACCGCAACGCAAGCGGGATTTCAGGGTTGCGAACCAGATCATCGGTCTCTTCGTCGAACGCCGCGAAAGGGCTGACGCGGTCGTGGAACATCGCCCCGATCGCGCCGGGCTGCATCTGCTCGAAGCCCAAGGCCAGAACACACTCTGCTGCACCGCTTTCCACGGCCTGACGGGCCAGAAACAGCGCGGACGATCCGGTTGAACAGTTGTTGTTGACGTTCAACACCGGAATCCCGGTCATGCCGACGTGATACAAGGAACGTTGACCACAGGTGCTGTCACCATAAACATAGCCTGCATACGCTTGCTGGACCTTGTCATAGTCCAAACCCGCATCGGCAAGCGCGGCGCGGGTCGCTGCCGCGGCCATGATGTCATAGCTTTCCGATTTCCCCGGTTTCTGAATAAGGAATCATCCCGACGCCAGCAACATAAGCTTTGTTTTGCCGTTCCACTTCACGCCCCATTTTCTAACACTTGTTTGAATTGTCATTCGCCGCCACTCTTGCTGTCAATGTCCGGGGTGGATGTTCCGGCCGAATGCGATCCGGCCAAGACGCTTTGCAACCGCTTGAGGCGGTGGCCTGCGGCGGGCGTTTTCAAGCGGATTTTGAGGCTCGGTTACTCTTTGTATGGGCCGAGGATCTCGTCGGTATGCTCACCCAAGCGGGGGGCGGGGCGGAAGTCGTGCCTGGCCGGGGTGGCCGAAAAGCGCACCGGGGGGCGCGTTGTCCAGAGGGGACCCTCGGTTGGATGCTCGATTTTCTGGAAGAATCCGGTTGCGGCAAGATGCGGGTCGCCTGGAAGGTCCGACAGCTTGCGGACCGGCATGGCGGGGATGTCGGCTTGTTCCATCAGATCCAGCCATTCTTCGGTTGTCCGGGTCAAAGCGATCTGCGCCACCAGATCGTAGACCGCGCCGATGTTACGGCTGCGCTCGTCCATGTCGGTCACCCAAGGGTGGCCGACCATGTCATCGCGTCCGACCACCTTGAAGAACCGCGCCCATTGCGCATTGGTGTAGGGCAGGATCGTGATGAACCCGTTCGCGGTTTCTACCGGACGACGATGGGGCACCAGCATGCGCGCATAGCCGAAATCCTGCGGGTTTTCCTCGAATGTGGCGCCATCCAGGTGTTCGGCCAGAAGAAACGACGTAAGGGTTTCGAACATCGGCACCTCGACATGTTGAACCTCTCCGGTGCGTTCACGATGGAAAAGGCCCGCCATGATGGCATAGGCCGCCGTCACGCCGCCCAGTTTGTCGGCGAGAATGGTTGGCGTATATTTGGTGCTTGCATCTGGATCGCGAAGGGTTGTCAGGCTTGCCAGGCCCGAAACTGATTGAACGATGTCGTCAAAGGCGGGTTTGGCCGCATAGGGCCCATCCTGCCCGAATCCGGTTGCCGAGACCGTGATCAGGTTCGGATTTTCGCGCCGCAGAGTTTCGGGATCGAGCGACAGGCGGGCAAGTGCTGCCGGCCGGATACTCGAAACCATCACGTCCGCATCGGACAACAATCGGCGCAGCTGGTCGCGGTCGGCTTCCGTCTTGAGATCCAGCACAATGCTGCGTTTGTTGCGGTTGGTCCCCAGAAAGGCCGCGCCCATCTGCTTGTTGCGTGATGGCTGAACCTGACGCAAAAGGTCGCCTTCCGGGCTTTCGACCTTGATCACGTCGGTGCCGAGATCGCCCAGCATTTGCGTCGCCAGGGGACCAAAAACCACCGATGTCAGGTCGACGACCCGAACGCCGTCGAGAATCGCAGGTTTCTTTGCGGCAGTCATTTATGGGGGATATCCTGTTTTCAGGTCCGGGCGGCGAACTCGGCGCGAATGGCCCGACCATCTGCATCAAATGCAGGGCTGGGGCCCAGTGACGCAACGCCGCCGCTGCGCCGGATCGGCGGCATCGGGACGTTGATTTCGCCAGAGGGGGTGGCGATGGCAGAACGGTCGAGCTGTGGATGTGCCGACAGGGAAGCCACGTCGTTCACAGCCCCAAATGCAATGCCCCCCGCATCAAGCCTGGTTAGCATCTTGGCAAGGTCACAAGACGCGAACTCGGCCTTGATAAGCGCTTCGAGTGCGGGCTTGTTGTTTATTCGCGACGTATTGTCGTGAAACCGCGGGTCTGTCGCAAGATCCGCGTCGCCCAGGATATGTTCGCAAAACCGGGCCCATTCCCCGGAATGCTGGACGGTAATGACGACAAGCTCGCCATCTTTGCATGGATAGGCCCCATATGGGCAGATGACCGTGTGGTTCAGCCCGACGCGCGGTGTCGGTTTGCCAAGATAATCGTGATAGAGCAGCGGAACAGCCATCCAGTCGGCCATCACGTCGAACATCGCAACCGAAACGCCGCTTCCCTTGCCGGTGCGGTCACGCCCGACAAGGGCTTCGCGGATTGCGGCATGGGCCGTCATACCAGTGGCGATGTCGCAGACCGAAACCCCGACCCGGCCCGGCCCGTCAGGCGTTCCGGTCACCGAAGCCAGGCCGCTTTCGCATTGAACCAGCAAATCGTAGGCCTTGGCGCTTTGCATCGGGCCGTCCTCGCCGTAGCCTGTGATGTCGCAGGTCACCAGGCGCGGGAACCTTTCGCGCAGCGATGCCGAATCGAGCCCGAGTTTGGCCAGAGCGCGGGCAGCAGGTTCTGAATGAACACATCCGCGGTTTTCAGCATGTTAAACAGGATTTCCCGGTCTTCGTCGGCTTTGATGTCCAGCGCGATCGACTGCTTGCCCCGGTTCAGCCATGTGAAATAGGCGCTCTCGCCATTCGCGGCGGTATCGTAGGCGCGCGCGAAATCGCCCTTGCCCTTGCGCTCGATCTTGATCACACGCGCCCCGGCATCGGCCAGCCGCGACGAACAGAATGGTGCAGCCACCGCCTGTTCCAGTGCGATGACGAGCTTGCCGGAAAGCGGCCCTGAATTTGTTCCTGTCATGACTTTCTCTCTGTCTGATCCTATGACCTTGACTTTTTCTAACATTCGTTAGAAACGTAATCAACAAGTTCGGTAATCAGCCAGCGCCGAACAGCAGCAGGGGGATTTACATGTTGGATGCCACGGGGCCAGACGCGATTTTCAGAAGCGGGCTCGCGAATCAGGAAATTCTGCTTCCGAAATGCGCCGATTGCGGGCGCTACCACTTCTTTCCCAGGGTCTTGTGCCCACACTGCCATGGCGAAGCAATCTCCTGGCACCGGGCAAGCGGAAAAGGCCGGGTCCATACCACCACGATCGTGCGCAGAAAGCCCGACCATGGCGGCGATTACAACATCTGCATGGTCGAACTGGACGAAGGCGTGCGGATGATGAGCAGGGTCGACGGGATCACCCCCGATGACGTCAGGATCGACATGGCGGTGACCGCGTTCGTTGGCGAGGCCGATGGCGTGCCCGCCGTATTCTTCAAGCCCGCGGAGGTTTAAGCCATGACAAGCAACCTGCGGGGAAAATCCGCCATTGTCGGCACCGGCCATGCCGGGTTCGGCGAGGCGCATGGGTTCACGGCTTATGATGTCATGGCGCAGTCCGCGCTTGCGGCGGTAAGCGATGCCGGGCTGAAGCTGTCAGACGTGGACGGCCTGTTCTGCACCATGATGGAAGACAGCATGCCTGCCCTGATGGCGGCAGAATACCTTGGCATTCAACCCCGGTTCCTTGATGGAACCATGACGGGTGGATCATCCTTTGTGAACTACCTGACATCCGCGACAATGGCGCTGGAGGTCGGGTTGTGCGATGTCGCTCTGATCGTCTACGGCTCCAACCAACGCACCGCGTCGGGCAAGCTGGTGACGGCCTCGCGCCCGCCGGCCTACGAGGCACCTTACAACCCGCGTTATCCGATTTCCGCTTATGCGATGGCGGCGGCGCGGCACATGCACGAATATGGCACCACCCGCGAGCAGCTGGCAGATGTGGCCGTGGCGGCACGGGCCTGGGCGCAACACAACCCCGAAGCATTCGAGCGCGGGCCGCTCAGCCGGGAGGATGTGTTGGGCGCACGCATGGTCGGCGATCCGCTGACCGTGCGGGACTGCTGTCTGGTGACCGATGGCGGCGGCGCGATCGTGATGGTCCGTGCAGAAAGGGCAAAGGATTTCCCCAAGCCGCCCGTCTATGTGCTGGGCAGTGCCGCGGAAAGTTCGCACCGTCAGATATCGCAGATGAAGGATTTCACCGTGACCGCCGCCCGCGAGTCGGGCAAACGCGCCTTTGCCGCAGCCGGGGTTTCACCCTGGGATATTCAGGCCATCGAGCTTTATGATGCCTTCACCATCAACACCATTCTGTTCCTCGAAGACCTTGGTTTTTGCGCCAAGGGCGAAGGCGGGGCCTTTGTGGAGGGCGGGCGTATCGCACCCGATGGGGTCTTGCCGGTGAACACGAATGGCGGGGGTTTGTCCTGCGTGCATCCCGGAATGTACGGGATTTTCACTGTGATCGAAGCCGCCCGCCAGATTCGCGGCGACGCCCCCGGCCTGCAGCTCAATAATATCGACCTGGCGCTGGCGCATGGCAACGGTGGCGTGCTTTCCAGCCAGGTCACTGCAATCCTGGGGTCAGGCAGCGCGCTCTGACGGCGAGCAAGGGAGGGAACAGCATGCCATTGGATTTCGAAGCTCTTTCAAGCTGGGAATTCGAGGATATCCGGCAGACTCTGACTGAGAAGGATACCATCCTTTACGCGCTCGGCCTAGGGTTCGGCGAGGATCCTACTGATGAAAGGGAACTTGCCTTTGTCTATGAGGATGGCCTGAAGGCGGTTCCCTCGATGGCGGTCACGCTAGGATATCCCGGCTTCTGGCTACGCAATCCCAAAACCGGCGTGAACTGGCAGAAGGTGCTGCATGGCGAGCAATGGCTAGATATCTACAAGCCATTGCCCGTCAAGGGGAATATCATCGGGCGCACCAGGATCGACTTCATCTCGGACAAGGGCGAAGGCAAGGGTGCGGTGATTTATCAAAGCCGCGAGATCATCGACGCGGACAGCGGCGAAAAGCTTGCGCGGGTTGCGATGTCGGCCTTTTGCCGGGGTGACGGCGGCTTCGGCGGTGAGAACAGCCCAGGGCCGGACCCGGCCGGGTTGCCGAACCGTGCGCCCGATCATGTCTGCGACCTCGAAACGCTTCTGCGGCAGGCGCTGATTTACCGGCTTAGCGGCGACTATAACCCACTTCATGCCGATCCCGACGTGGCGCAGTCAGTCGGTTTCGATCGGCCTATCCTGCACGGGCTGGCGACCTATGGTCTGGCGGCAAGGGCACTCCTCAAAAGCCTGCTGGATTATGACGCAGCGCGTCTGGTCGGGCTGGACGTTCGGTTTTCCGCTCCGGTCTATCCGGGTGAGACAGTGCGGTTCGAGATATGGGAAGAGGCCGGCGAGGCCCGTTTCCGCGCATCTGTTCCTGAACGTGGCGTCGTTGTGCTGAACAATGGCGCCGCCCGCTTCGCATGAGGTGACCGGGATGGTTCAGCCACTCAAGGATATCCTAGTGCTGGATTTCAGCACCCTGCTTCCGGGGCCGATGGCCACGCTCATGCTGGCCGAGGCCGGCGCCGAAGTGATCAAGTTCGAGCGTCCTGTCACCGGAGAAGATGCGCGCCTGACAGAGCCGAAAATAGATGGCGAAAGCATCGGTTTCGCGGTGTTGAACCAGGGAAAACGATCGGTTGCCATCGACCTGAAATCCGAAAACGCCAAGGTCGTCTTGTGCCCCTTGCTGGAAAAGGCCGACGTCCTTGTGGAGCAGTTTCGCCCGGGCGTCATGGAACGGCTTGGCCTTGGCTATGACGCTGTGCGCGCGATCAATCCCGGCATCATCTATTGTTCGATCACCGGCTACGGTCAAACAGGCCCGAAGGCCGCCGTGGCTGGCCACGATCTGAACTATGTGGGCGACGCGGGCATTCTGTCGCTGAGCCGGGGCCCCGATGACCAACCCACCGCGCCCTTTGGTCTTGTTGCCGATATCGGTGGCGGAACCTACCCGGCGGTGGTGAATATACTGCTTGCCCTGATGGCGCGGCGGACCACCGGACAGGGGACTCACCTTGATATTGCCATGTCGGAAGGCGCTTTCGCATTCGCGTATTGGGCGCATGCCGAAGGGGTCGTTGCTGGCAGGAACATTGAAAGCGGTGGTAGCCGACTGACAGGCGGGCTGGCGCGTTACCGCCTCTATACGGCGGCGGATGGACGGCAAATCGCCGTCGGGGCGCTCGAGGAAAAATTCTGGCAGGCGTTCTGTGATGCCATCGGTCAACCGCCGGAGTTGCGCGACGATTGGCGCGATCCGCAGGCCTGCAGCACCGAGGTTGCACGGCGTCTTGGAAGCAAGCCCTCGACACATTGGGAGCCATTGCTGGCCGCAGCCGATTGTTGCTGCACAGTCGTAAAGACGCCCGCAGAAGCTTTGGTGGACCCGCATTTTTCCGCCCGTGGGGTATTTGATCGAAAGCTGAATATTGCCGGCCGGGATGTGCCGTCGCTGCCGCTGCCGATCGCGCCGGAATTCCGTTCGCCTGAAAGGGTCGCCGGACGGGCGGCCAGCCTGGGGGAGGACAATGAACGCTATGGCGCCGAGCAACCGAACGAAGAATGATTCCTGTTGACGCGCACGGGGTCAATCAATAATCTAACATCTGTTAGAAAAATGATGGAGAGGTTGATGACGTGGTCCGAGGATGACCTGCCAGCCGAAGCGAAACGTTACGTGATGCCGTCGCACTTTGTCGAAAGCGACAGTCTCGAAGTGCAGCAATTTGCTTCTTCCGCGTTGCGTGAATTGCCGTTCGACGCCAGCCCCCGTGACAAGGCCATCCGCCTGTTCGAGGCGGTTCGGGACGATATTCGATACGATCCCTATTGTTTTGCCCTGGACGAAGAGTCCTATCGCGCCAGCCGGATCGCCCGGTCAGAGGCGGCGTTCTGCGTTCCCAAGGCAATCCTTCTGGCAGCCTGCCTGCGGGCCGCAGGCATTCCGGCGGCACTTGGGTTTGCCGACGTGCGCAACCATCTGAACACTCCCAAGCTGCAAGAGCTGATGGGCACCGATCTGTTCATCTATCACGGCTACGTCCAGCTTTGGCTGGGCAGCGAAACCTACAAGGTCACGCCGGCTTTCAACATCGAGTTGTGCGAACGCTTCGGCGTCAAGCCTCTGGTTTTTGACGGCTATCACGATGCGCTTTTTCACGAGTTTGATGAAAAAGAACAACGGCATATGGAATATGTGAATGACCGTGGGCTGTATTTCGATGCGCCGATGACGGAATTTCTGGAAGCCTTCAGGGAAACCTATCCGAAGCTTGAGGCGTTCAATCGCAAGCGGATCTCTGCGGGGGCAAAGGGCTACGACCCCGAATTTTCCAAGGAGGCCGCATCTTGAGATATCTGGAAGATTTTCAGCCCGGCCAGGTTTTCAGGTTTCGTAGCAGGCCGATGAGCGCCGAGGCGATCAAGGCATTCGCCCATGAGTGGGATCCTCAGCGGTTGCACATCGACGAAGACTATGCCGCGGGCATTCACGGTAGCCTGATTGCCTCGGGCTTTCAGACCATAGTTGAAGTATTCAGGCCGATCATGATCGAGCTGATGGTCGGGGTTGCGAATATTGGCGGGATGGGTCTCGACAATTTGCGCTGGCTAAAGCCAATTCGCCCGGACGAGGCGCTGGATATCGAGATAACCGTCAATGCGGCCGCGCCATCAAGGAGCAAGCCCGACCGGGGGGTTCTGAAATACACGCTCATCGCGAAGAACCCCAAGGGAGAGGAGGTCTTTTCGACCGATGTTCTCGTGATGATGCAGACAAGGGCCGGAGGTATAGACTGACATGATCTCGAGCGACCAGGAAGAACTTCGCTTGCTGCGGGAAAGCGTCCGCACCTTGTTTGACCGCGCCGGCGGCGTTGGCCGGTCCAGAAAGCTGCGCGATTCCGGCGGCGGATGGGATGCCGGAATGATCCGCGAACTGGCCGAAGCCGGCGTGTTTGGTGTTGCCGTGCCCGAGGAAATCGGCGGGCTGGGCATGGGCCTGACCGCCAGTGGCATTATCACCGAAGAGGTCGGGCGGGTCCTTGCCCCGGAACCGGTAACGGTCACTGTCGGGCTAAGCCTTGGCCTGCTGCGTCGCCTTTGCCCGGATCACGCCATGATCGAACGGATTATTGGTGGCGAAACCGTCTTTGCCGTAGCCTGGCAGGAGCGCGGCCCGACCGGCCGACCCGCCGAGCACGATTGCCGCTATACGGACGGAAAACTGACCGGCAACAAGGCTTGGGTTGTCGGCGCGGCCGAAGCGCAGGGTTTCCTGGTCCTCGCAAAGGGCGACACCGGCCCGGTTCTGGTCATGGCAGAGGCCGGAGCGGACGGGCTTTCCGTCGAAAAGCGCACACAGGCCGATGGCAGCGCAATGGGCGAGCTTTCCTTCGCGGGAACCCCGGCCGAGGAAATGGCTTCCGGCATTGCGGTCGCGGAGGCGCTTGATGAGGCGGTCAATGATGCAACGGCGCTTGCCGCCGCCGAACTTGTCGGTCTGAGCGAGCGCGCCTTCGAGATCGCACTGGAGTACATCAAGACCCGAGAGCAGTTCGACAAGCCAATCGGGTCCTTCCAGGTCATCCAGCATCGGGCCGTCGATCTGCATGTGGCATGTGAGATTGCACAGGCCGGGGTGCGCGAAACCCTGGCGCTGATGGAGAACGAGCCCGATCCGAAGGAGCGGGCGCGGCTTGCCAGCCGGGCCAAGGCACGTGCGGTCACGACCGCCAGGAAAATCACGCGTGATGCGATCCAGTTGCATGGGGCGGTCGGCTATACCGACGAATTCGACATCGGGCTTTACCTGAACCGGGCGCTGGTTCTGTCAGCCTGGTTGGGTGACGACGCCTATCACAGGCGGCTTTGGTTCGATGCCCGCGAAAAAGAGGGAGCCGCACAATGACCGACTGGAACGCCATGAGCGATGCGGAGTTCCGCAAGGAAATCCGCGAATTCATCGAGACCGAATATCCCGAGGAACTGCGCCACCTTCCGCACCGGCCGAAATTCGCGGAAATTGCGCAGTGGCACCGCAAGCTTCATGCAAAGGGGTGGGTTGCCCCAGCATGGCCCGCCGAATATGGCGGAATGGGCCTGAACGCTGCCAAGCTGTTGATTTTTTATGAGGAACAACAACGCTGGGGCGTCAATCGCGGGCGCGATATGGGCGTGCAGATGGTCGGCCCGCTGATCATCAAATTTGGCACCCAGGCGCAAAAGGACTATTGGCTGCCCCGAATTCTCAGCTGTGAGGACATCTGGTGTCAGGGCTATTCCGAGCCCGGTGCCGGATCCGATCTGGCCAACCTGCGCACGCGCGCAGAGATCGACGGCGATGACTTCGTGATCAATGGCCAGAAGATCTGGACCACCATGGCACATGATGCCACGCACATCTTCATGCTTGTTCGCACGGATTCGAACGCGCCGAAGAAACAGCAGGGCATCAGTTTCCTGCTGGCACCGATGGATCAACCGGGCGTCGAGGTTCGCACGATCACGACGCTTTCGGGCGAGACCGAGTTCTGCGAAGTCTTCTTCGATAATGCCCGCACACCGCGCGAGAACCTCGTCGGCGAGCTGAACAAGGGCTGGACGATGGCCAAGGCGCTCTTGAGTTTCGAGCGCATCTTCATTGGCTCGCCCAGCTTGGCCCAGAGCGCCCTGGGTCAGCTTGAGAGTTTTGCCCGGGGCCGCGGTGCCTTTGACGATCCGGCGTTCCGCGATCGCTTCGCCCAAGCCGCCCTCGACGTCGAGGACCACGCGGCGCTTTATGCCCGTTTCGCAGATCAGCTCAAGCGGGGCGAGACGCTGGGCGCGGATGTCTCGATGCTGAAGATCTGGGTAACCGAATGTTTTCAGCGCATCACCGAACTGATGATCGAGGCAGCAGGCCCGGATGGCGGATCCGTCGGTCCGCTTCAGGTTGGCAACGTGGGTGTGGATGTCCTAGCCAGCTTCTACAAGGCGCGGCCGACCACGATCTACGGCGGATCGAACGAAATTCAGCGCAACATCCTGTCCAAGGACGCCCTTGGGCTGCCCGGCTGAACCTGTAACAATCTTCAAGGAAGGAACCCAACCGTGTCAGACCGTTATGCAAAATACGACAAACTGAAATTCGACTACCCTGCGGATCGCGTCCTGCGCATCACGTTCGACCGCCCCGAGACCTTCAACTCGGTCGATGCCGAAACGCACACCCAGATGACGGATATGTGGATCGACATCGACCGCGACCCCGACATCAATGCCGTCATCGTGACGGGCGCCGGCAAAGCGTTCTCGGCCGGTGGTGATTTCAGCCTGATCGAAAGCATGATCGGCAATTCGCACGAAATCATGAAGACGTGGAAAGAGGCCAAGGATCTCGTCTACAACATCATCAACTGCAACAAGCCGATCATTTCGGCCATCAATGGCCCCGCAGCCGGTGCGGGGCTTGTCGTGGCCATCCTGGCCGACATCTCGATCGCTGGCAAAAGGGCCAAGATCGTCGATGGCCACCCGCGGCTGGGTGTTGCCGCCGGTGACGTTGCGGCGATCATCTGGCCCCTGCTGACCTCGATGGCGAAGGCGAAATACTACTTGATGACCTGCAAACCGGTCTCGGGCGAAGAAGCCGAACGTATCGGCCTTGTGTCGATGTGTGTCGAGGATGACGAACTTCAGAAGATTGCCCTCGACACGGCGATTGAACTGGCCAATGGCTCGCAAAGCGCAATCCGCTGGACCAAGTATTCGCTCAACAATTGGCTGCGCCAGGCCGGACCGATCTTCGATGCTTCGACCGCGCTGGAAATGCTGGGCTTCATGAGCGAGGACGTCAAGGAAGGTGTGCTGTCGCACCGCGAGAAGCGCGCGCCGAACTTCCGTAAGGACTGCCCGCTCTAATCGACGAACGGTCAAGGAGGCAAAGTCGTGTCAGAAAATATCTACCGCGATATCGCACAAGCCTATGCCGCCGCAGCCCGAAAGGCCCCAGGCCTGAAATCGCGTTTCGCGTCCGCCGGGTTCAATCCGGCGGACGTTTCGTCATTGGCGGATCTTTCGCGTCTGCTGGTGATGAAGAAGGAAGAACTTCTGATGATCCAGCGCAAGACCCCCCCTTCGGCGGGTTCCTTGCCTCTGACATGAAAGATGTCGGAAGAATTTACGGGCACCTCGAAAAATGTCGCGCACTGGGCGGGTTCCGGTAAAATTTGTAGTGTGGGCAGTATGACCGGGAGGTGCTGATGGGCCAGATGGGCTTCTTCGATGTCCCGAAGCGCTATGCCGGGCTG
>NZ_JBDZDP010000041.1:0-15232 GCF_040044995.1 Xanthobacter pollutisoli | reverse complement strand
GGTCTACATGATCCCCGCCGCGGCCTGAGGAGGCAAACGGTGGCCGCACTCGACCACGTGGTGATCAACACCCTGCGGAACATGGATGCGGCCGCCGCAACCTGCGAGGCCCTGGGATTCACCTTGAAGGATCAGCCCGCCCGGTGCAGACCGCGGCCCGCCTTCGCCTTGCCCACCAGACCCTCCGCCTTCGCCACGATGGCGTTGGCGTCGAGGCCGGCCTCGGCCAGTTGGCGGGCCTGGGTGTCGTGGTCGATGTAGATGTCGGGCAGCACCATGGAGCGGACCTTCACCGCGCCGCGGTCGAGCATGCCTTCATCGGTCAGGAGCTGGAGCACCTGGCTGCCGAAGCCGCCGATGGAGCCCTCCTCCACCGTGACGAGCGCGCCATGGCCGCCGGCCAGCCGGAGCGCCAGCTCGGCATCGATGGGCTTGGCGAAGCGGGCGTCGGCGACGGTCACGGCAAATCCCGCCGCCTCCAGCCGCTCGGCGGCTTCGAGGCAGGCGGCGAGCCGCGTGCCCAAGGACAAGAGCGCGATATCCCCCTCCCCCGTGCCGCGGACGATGCGGCCCTTGCCGATGGGGAGGACCTCGCCGTGGTCGGGCCGCTCGACGCCGACGCCCTCGCCGCGCGGGAAGCGCACCGCGCTCGGGCCATCGTCATAGGCCACCGCGGTGGCCATCATGTGCATCAGCTCCGCCTCGTCGGACGGGGACATCAGCACCATGCCGGGCAGGCAGGCCAGATAGGCGATGTCGTAGGCGCCCGCATGGGTCGCGCCGTCGGCGCCCACCAGCCCGGCGCGGTCGACGACGAAGCGCACCGGCAGGCCCTGCAGCGCCACGTCGTGGATCACCTGATCATAGGCCCGCTGGAGGAAGGTGGAGTAGAGCGCGCAGAATGGCTTGAAGCCTTCCGTCGCCAGTCCCGCGGCGAACGTCACCGCGTGCTGCTCGGCGATACCCACGTCGAACGTGCGCTCGGGATAGACCTGTCCGAAGAGGTCAAGCCCCGTGCCGGACGGCATGGCGGCGGTGATGGCGACGATCTTGGGGTCGCGGCGCGCCTCGGAAATGAGGCTCTCGGCGAACACGCGGGTGTAGGACGGGGCGTTGGACTTGGCCTTTACCTGGGCGCCGGTCACCACGTCGAACTTGACCACACCGTGATACTTGTCGGCGCTCGCTTCGGCCGGGGCGTAGCCCTTGCCCTTCTGGGTCACCACATGGACCAGGATCGGCCCGGTCTTGGCGTCGCGCACATTCTTGAGCACCGGCAGCAGGTGGTCGAGATTGTGCCCATCGATGGGGCCCACGTAATAGAAGCCCAGCTCCTCAAAGAGCGTGCCCCCGGTCCAGAAGCCGCGGGCGAATTCCTCGGCCCTCTGGGCGCCACGCTCCACGAACTTCGGCAGGTGCCCGGCGATCTGCTTGCCGATCTCGCGCAGGGAGCGATAGGTCTGCCCCGAGATGAGCCGGGCGAGATAGGCCGACATGGCCCCGGTGGGCGGGGCGATGGACATGTCGTTGTCGTTGAGGATGACGATGAGGCGCGAATCCATGGCGCCGGCATTGTTCATGGCCTCATAGGCCATGCCTGCCGACATGGCGCCGTCGCCAATCACGCACACCACGTTGCGCTCTTCCCCGGCGAGGTCGCGGGCCACCGCCATTCCGAGCCCGGCGGAGATGGAGGTGGAGGAGTGCGCGGCGCCGAAGGGGTCGTACGCGCTCTCCGAGCGCTTGGTAAAGCCGGAGAGGCCGCCACCCATGCGCAAAGTACGGATGCGGTCGCGTCGTCCGGTG
Source organism: Xanthobacter pollutisoli (assembly GCF_040044995.1). Classification (NCBI taxonomy): domain Bacteria; kingdom Pseudomonadati; phylum Pseudomonadota; class Alphaproteobacteria; order Hyphomicrobiales; family Xanthobacteraceae; genus Xanthobacter; species Xanthobacter pollutisoli. The sequence continues at coordinate 13,426 of NZ_JBDZDP010000041.1, read as the reverse complement.
AGGATCTTGTGGGGATAGCATTGGTGGCCGACGTCCCAGATCAGCCGGTCATGCGGCGTATTGAAGACGTGGTGCAGGGCCACCGTGAGCTCCACAACGCCGAGGCCCGCGCCCAGATGTCCGCCGGTGACGGAGACGGCGTCGATGGTCTCGGCGCGCAGCTCGGCCGCAAGCTGGGCGAGCTTGTCCTGGGGCAGGCGGCGCACGTCCGAAGGCTCGCGGATGGTATCGAGCAAAGGGGTCTTCTGCAGGGTCACGGACCACTCCGACCGGAACGAACCGGGAAAACGAGCCTTACACACGGGCCCGCTGGTATGCAACGTACAAAGGCGCCGCGCGTGGGAGCCTCGATCTATACGGTCGGCGGAGCATTCCGGCGCACTCCGTCGAGGCAGCCGGCGAACTTTCCGGCACGAATGGCGAGGCGATGGCGATCCAGAAGGACCGCGGCCAGCAGGCATCCCGCGCCCAGAAAGGCCAGCCGTGCGGCACGATTGCGGCTGCGACCGTATTTTTCCACCACGTAGAGTTCGGAGTGCATCTTCGCGCGGTTGATGCGGAAGGTCTGGCCAAAGGAGGGCGTGCTGGAGCGCCCGCCCGCATGCACCACGCGGGCCGCCGTCACCACCACGATGGGGATGCGGCGGGCCGTCGCGCGCAGGGAAAGGTCGTCGTCCTCATGGTAGAGGAATATGGCCTCGTCGAAGCCTCCGAGGGCGAGGAAGGCGTCACGGCCCATCATGAAGGCGGCGCCGTGGACGAAGCGGGTGCAATAGTCGCCGGCGATCTCCTGCGGGGCGAGGCGGGCGCCGCGCGGCACCTTTTCGAGGATCGAGCCTTCCTTGCGCATCAGCCGTCCGCCCTCCCCCACGATGGCGGGCATGAGGATGGCGGGGGCGCCATACCGCGCCACGGCGGCGAGAAGCTGGTCGATGGCGTCGGGCGCCAGCTCGGCGTCCGGGTTCAGGAAGAGCACGTAGGAGGTGTCTGCCCGTCGGGCGCCCACGTTGCAGGCGGTGCCGAAGCCGGCGTTCGCCGGCATGGCGACGAGATCCACCGGCCGCGGCAGATCCGCCACCCAGCCGGTGCCCTCCGGGCTCGCATTGTCCACCACCACCACCGGGCATGCGGGCGGCACGCTGGCGACCGCCCGGGCGATTACCGCGGCGCTGTTGTAGGTGACGAAGACCACGGTGACGGCGGCGCCTGATGGGCTGCCACCGATCGGCTGAGCTGTCGGCTCGGATTGCATGGCGCCTTAGTGCGATGGAACGCCGGCGAACTCAAGGCCGGCCGACGCCAGCGCGGCCAAGGCGTGGTCGCCCGTCAACGTTCGCATGCAGCCATGGTCATGGGGACACTGGGAAAGGTCCGGCAGGAAGCACGGCGCGCAGCTGGCGAAGGCGCTCGCCACGGCAACGCGCGGCCCGGTGGGTGCCCAGGAGGCCATATCGGCGAGTCCCGAAAAGAGCACCGCCGTCGGCCGACCGAGGCGCGCGGCGATATGCGCAGGCGCGGAATCGAGGCCCACCAGCGCCTGCGCCGAGGCGATCACGGCAGTCAATTGCGGCAGGTCCAGCCGGCCGGAGAGTTCAGCGACGCGGTTCGCGTCGAGGTCCTCTGCGAGCGCCGCGCAGAGCCCGCGCTCCTCGGCGCTGCCGACGATCACAAGGCCGCCCGTGCCGCGCGCCAGAAGGGCGGCGGCGAGGGCACGCCAATGCTCCAAGGGCCACCCCTTGATGGCGAGGCGGGCGCCGGGCGCAAGCACCACATAGCCCGCATCGCCCCCCGGCAAGCCCGGAAGGTCCTCCCGGCCTTGCCGGGCGGCGCGGACGAGGGCGGCGTCCTCCTCCTGCGCAGCAGCAAACATCGCGGCGAGCGCCTCGGCCAGCAGCGATAGGCGAACGCCCGCCGGCAGAGGATCGCAACGGCCGCCGGCGCGTACGGACGCTTCCATCTCCGGAAGTGCCAGATCGAGCGCGTGGCGGGTGGACAGGCCGGCGAAGCCGGCGCGGAAACGCACCGGCAGGGCGGCCAGCAGCGCGCGGGCATCGTCGTGGTGGCGCAGGTCGATGGCGATGTCCGCGGGGGGCAGGCGGAGCGCCCGCAGGGCCTCGAGCGCCGCAGCGGTCGCCCGTTCCGGTGGATGGTCGCGCGCTGGGTAGTAAGGAAAGGCGTGGACCGTATCGAACAGCCCGGTGGCGCGCGCGAGATCGCGCGTGAACGGCGCGCAAAGCAGGTCCATTCGAGACTGCGGGAAGGCCCGACGCAGGCGCTCGCAGGCCGGCAGGGCGGTCACGAGATCCCCCACATGATCGAGCTTGACCACCAGCAGGGACGGGCTTCTGCCCAGCGCCGCGAGGCGCGAGACCGGGCCACGCCACAGGCCGGGAGCGAAGGTCGCGTGCATCGGGGGCGACACACCGCCCTCGCCGGAGGTGGCGCAGGAGGCCGGCTCCTCCGCCGACGCAACCGAAGCGGGATCAGATGCCGTCGCCGTCGATCCCGCAGGCACGAGGGTGCGGGAGCGGCCCCTCCAGCCCCGCCACAGGTCGGTAATCCTCGCCATGCCCTCACTCGATACCAGCCGGTGAACGGCCGCGCTTGGCGACTGTCCCACGCCCGCTCCGCTTCCAGCAAGCACGGGATGCCATAACGTCATGCCGGCGACACCCCTCGACAGCGGGAGCCGCCGGATGGGGCCGCCCTTCCGCGCAAACGCCGCCCTCCGCACATTGGGCCCACCTAGCCATACGGGGGCTTCTTCGCTAGAAGGCGCCGCATGCGGGAGGTCCCAGCAACGCGCATCCACCGGCGCCATGTCTTCTTCATCGCCGGCTACGACGCCATGCAGGTGGAGGGGCACCACCGCATCTTCCTGCGCGAAATGAAGCGCTTTGGCTCAGTCTGGCAGGTGGCCACCACGTCGCCCGATGTCGCGCCCGTCTCCACGACCACCGGCGGCTTCTGGCGCATCGCATCCGAGGGACCCAACTGGCGCAGCGAAGCGACGTACGAGATCCTTGCCTGGGATGACCTCGCCCGCGCCGACATGGCCCGTCCCTTCGCGAGCCACCTCAAGGGCTCCGTGAGGGCGCTGGCCGACATGGTCGCGAGCGGCACCATCGCCAATTATTTCCGGACAAGCCGCCGCTACGGCCTATTTTTCCTCTTCACTTACATGCTTCTGGCTTTGTTCTGGGCGCTGGCCGTCGCCGTGGGCGTGGTGGTGGCCGCCTGGACGGCGCCGGCGCTCGGACCGGTCCTCGCCGCCGTGCTGGGGCTGGCGACCATGGTCGCCGCCGGGCTCCTGCTGCTGCGCTGGCCGGGACGGCGGTTCCGGCTGAAACAATCCCTCGATCTCGCAGAGTTCTCCGTGGACTTCGCCCGCGGCCGCCATCCCGAGGTGGATGCGCGGGTCCGCGCCTTCGCCGCGCGGCTCCGGCAGGTGGAAGGCGAGGCGGCGGCGCAGGGCGTGGAGGAGATCATCGTCGCCGGCCACAGCCTCGGCGCCATGCATGCGGTGTGCGCGGTGGCGACCGCGCTGGCGGATGATCCGGGCTTCGGCACGAGGGTGCCTGTGCGTATCCTCACCCTCGGCTCTACCACCGCCAAGTTCGCGCTCCACCCCGCCGGTACCCGCCTGCGGGCGGCTGCGGAGCAGGTGGCGGCAGCAGGCCAGATCGGCTGGCTGGAGCTGCAGTCGCGGGACGACATCGTTTCCTTCTACAAGGTCAATCCCGTCACGCTCGGACCCGCCACCTTCGCCCCCGTGCTGCTGCCGGTCGGGGATTTCACGTTGCGCCCGCTGCTGCGTCACCTGGAGATCCGCAACATGATCTCCGCCCCCATCTATCGCCGCCACTGGTTCGACGTGATGCGCTTGCATTGCCAGTGCTTCTTGGCCGGTGACATCCGCGCGGCCCATGATTTCCATGCCTATGTCTGCGGGCCCCTGTCGTTCGACGTGATCGCAGCCCACGCTAACGGCCTTCGTGCCTACACCAACCCGGACGGAACCCTCCGCGCCCTTGCCTCCGATGCCGAGGGCCACATCCTGCCCCTTCAAAAACCAGCGAGCCGGACATGAGCCTCATCACCTTCGCCAAGATCGCCTGGGCGGTGGGCGTTGTCGCCTGGTACGTCTTGCGCATCCCTTTCCAGCGCAAGGCGAAGAAGCAGAGGGTGGCCGACGCGCGGCACCGCAACGCGCGGGAGATGACACTGCTGTCCATCTCCACGCTGGGCCTCGGCATCATCCCCGCCATCTATGCCGCCACCGCCTTCCCCGCCTTCGCCTCCTACGCGCCGTCGCCGGTGCAGGTGGTCGCGGGGGTGCTGGTGTTCGCCTGCGCCCTCTGGCTGTTCTGGCGCACCCACCGCCAGCTCGGGCGCTACTGGTCGGTCACGCTGGAGATCAAGGACAAGCACCAGCTCATCACCAGTGGCGTCTATGAGAAGGTGCGCCACCCCATGTACTCGGCCTTCTTCCTGTGGGCGCTGGCGCAGGCGATGCTCCTGCCCAATTTCGTGGCCGGCCCGGCCGGGATCGTGGGGTTCGGCATCCTCTTCTTCTTCCGGGTGGGACGGGAGGAACAGATGATGCGGGAGGCCTTCGGCCACGAGTACGATGCCTATGCGGCGCGCACCAAGCGCATCATCCCCGGCATCTATTGAGATTCTTGCCCAGTGGGCGGAACGGATGGGGTAATCCGCCGCGCGGGCGATTCGTTCATGCGGCGTTCGCCGTGCGTGCCTCGTCGGGGCGCAGCGTGTCCCGAAACGGGACGCGTGACGCTGGGGCGATCCTCACCCCTCGGGGTCGAGCGGCGCGGTACCCACGGGGCGGCCGTCGGCGTCGCGGGTGATGGTCTCCACCCGCGCCTCGGCGGCCTTAAGGAGCTTCTCGCAGCGCTGCTTCAGCGCCTCGCCCCGCTCATAGATGGCGATGGATTCCTCCAGCGGCACATTGCCCTTCTCCAGGCTGGCGACGATGGCCTCCAGCTCGGCCAGGGCCTGCTCGAAGCTCAGCGCATCGACGCCGGCCGCGGCCTTGCCGCCCTTCCCTTCGCTCGCGTCCGCCATGGCCGCCTCCGCTGATTCTGTCCGGCCCCACCATAGACGAGGGCCGAGGCGGGCCGAAATCCGACGCGGGGTGGTCGTGGCGCCCCGGCTTTGCTAGAAGCCCGCCAGACTTCACGGAAACCCTGCATCCCATGTTCCCCGCGGCGTCCGCGCCTTTAGAGCCCCGCTCGTCATCCAGCCTGGAGGAGGCGCTGCTCGCCTGCTTCGAGGCGTCCGGCTTCGCGCGCCTCGATCCGCCCATCCTCCAGCCGGCCGACGTGTTTCTCGATCTGTCCGGGGAATCCATCCGCCGCCGCATGTATCTCACGGTGGATGCGGACGGCCGCGAGCTGTGCCTCAGGCCCGACCTCACCATTCCGGTCGCCCGCGCGGTGCTGGCCGCCGGTGGGCAGATGCCGGCGCGGGTGAGCTATCTCGGCCCGGTGTTCCGCTTCCGCGGCGAAGGCTCCGGCGAGTTCCGGCAGGCCGGGGTTGAATCCTTCGGCCGGCCCGACATCGAGGCGGCGGATGCGGAGATCCTCTCCCTCGGCCTGACCGCCTGCGCGCTCTACGGCCTGCCCCAGCCGGAGATCCGGCTCGGCGACGTCGGGTTATTCGCCGCCCTGCTCGATGCCCTTCCCCTCGCCCCCGCTTTGCGCCGGCGCCTGCTGAAGGACTTCGGCCAGAGCCGCCTCGATCTCGACCTCGCCCGCCTGAAGGAACGGCCGCAGGAGGGCGTTTCGGCCCATGCCGGCGTGCTTGCGGCCCTGACGGGCGCGGACCCGGAGGCGGCGCGCGCCCTCATAACCGATCTTCTCTCCATCGCCGGCATCTCCACCGTCGGCGGTCGGAGCGTGTCGGAGATTGCCGAGCGCTTCCTGGAGCAGTCCTCGCTGGAGGCCGGCGGCGGGCTCTCGGCGGAGACCTCGGAGATCCTCACCCGCTACCTCGCGATTTCCGGTACGCCCGACGATGCCTCCAGCCGGCTGCGCGCGCTCGCCGCCGATGCGGGGATCGACCTCTCCGCCGCCCTCGACCTGTTCGACCGACGCACCGGCTTCCTCACCGCCTATGCGGTGAACCTGAGCGACGTGCGCTTCTCCACCGCCTTCGGCCGGCCGCTCGATTACTACAGCGGCATGGTGTTCGAGCTGCACGATCCTTCGCGCCGGGGCGCCGGGCCGCTGGTGGCGGGCGGACGCTACGACCGGCTGCTGTCGCGCCTCGGCTCGGCGGGCTGCGTGCCCGCGGTGGGGCTCGCCGCGTGGGTCGAGCGCCTCGCCGCCGTTGCACCGGAGCGCGCGCGATGACCACACCGCTCATTCTCGCCGTGCCCTCCAAGGGGCGGCTGCAGGACAATGTCCACGCCTTCTTCTCCCGCGCCGGCATGCCGCTGCTGCAGGCCCGCGGCGCCCGCGACTATCGCGGCGCCCTGGGCGGCGTGGAGGGGGTGGAGGTGGCCTATCTCTCCGCCTCCGAAATCGCCGCGGCCCTCGCCTCGGGCGCGGCGCATCTCGGCGTCACCGGCGAGGATCTGGTGCGCGAGAACATCATCGAGGCGGACAGCCGCGTCGCCCTGCTGGAGAAGCTGGGCTTCGGCCATGCCAATGTAGTGGTCGCCGTGCCGCAGGCGTGGATCGACGTGAACTCCATGGACGATCTCGACGACGTGGCCGGCCATTTCCACGGCCGCACCGGCCGGCGGATCCGGGTGGCGACGAAATACGTCAACCTCACCCGCGGCTTCTTCGCCCGCCATGGCATCGTGGACTACCGCATCGTCGAGAGCGCCGGCGCCACCGAGGGCACGCCCGCATCCGGCTCGGCCGAGCTGATCGTGGACATCACCACCACCGGCGCGACGCTGGCTGCCAATGCACTCAAAGTGGTCGAAGACGGGGTGATCCTGAAGTCGGAGGCCAATCTGGTCGCCTCCCTGACCGCCAACTGGAGCCCCGGCGCGCTGGCGGCAGCGCGCGCCATGTTCGATCGGCTGGGGGCCGAGAAGCGGGCGCGGACCATGCGGGAGGTGCGCACACGTTTCGCCAGCTGCGACGCCTCCCTCGTGGACGAGGCCATTGCCGCCTATCGCGTGGTTGCGCCCTTCGGCGGGCCGACCTCTTCCGGCATGCTGACCCTGCACTGCCCGCCGGACACGCTGCACGGCCTCGCCACCTTCCTGCGCCTGCGGGGCGCCAGCATGGTGACGGTGGGCCCCATTGAATACGTCTTCGCCGCCGACAACCCGCTGTTCGAGGCGCTGGAAGCGCGGCTGGGGTCCTGACCCCCGGCCGGCGTCGGGCGCCGGCCGGATCTCGGGTCCTTTCTTTTGACGTCCGGCGCGCGGCGCGTCGGGCGGCTGGTTCACATGGAGCGACCTAAGCGCCGCGTGACGTCACTTCCTTGACGACACCTGGACGGATCAGCCCTCAGTCGTTGCCGATGCCGCGGTCGCCCTGGGCGAGAAACAGGGCATCCTGCTGGGAAATCACCCGCTGGGCCGACGGCTCGCGCAGATTGGCGAAGGCGCCGGCGCGCTCCTGGATGTTGGCATAGCCCAGCGGCTGCTGGTGACGCACGGCAGCCTGCTCGGCAGCGGCATCCGCCGCGTTGCGCGAAGGCTCGTCGGCAGCGAAGGCCGAGCCGGTGGCGATGAGGGTGGCGAGCGCGATGGCGCCAAAAGTCAGATTGCGCATGTTGATCTCCTTATTATCCAGCGGCGCAATGCCGTTTGATGAAGGTGGAGCTATTCACGCCCCCCGCCCTGGATAAGAGCCGGCTCGGGAAACAATGCTTCCCAATTCGTGGACAATCTTGCGAACCTTTGCGGGACAGGCGCTTGCGGCCTATTCCCTCGCGCCTTGGCCGGTGCGATGCTCCCCTTGGGGGGACCATTTCCATGCCAATTCAATCGGAAGCGCCGTCGCGGCGCGTACGCCTCTTCTCCGCGTTTGGGGCGGGGGCCGGCATCGGCGGAATCGGGGGGCTGATCGGCCTCGGCGGCGCCGAAATCCGGCTGCCCGTACTTCTCGCGCTCGGGTATGAGGCGCTGCCGGCCATCATCATGAACCGCGTGCTCAGCCTCGTGGTGGTGGTGTTCGCGCTGCCGTCGCGCGCGTCCACAATCCCCTTCGCTGACGTCGCTGCCCACTGGCCGGTCATTACGACGCTCCTCTCCGGCAGCCTCATCGGCGCCTGGACGGGCGCGACATACGCCACGCGCTTCGCCTCGCGCACCCTGTTCCGCACCATCTCGGTGATGCTCGTGGTCACGGCGGTGATGCTGGCACTCGGCGACGACCGGGACCTGCATCACATGCCCATCGACGGCACGGTGCGCGTGGTGGTGGGGGTAGTCGCAGGCTTCGGCATCGGATTGACGGTGGCGCTGATGGGAGTCTCCGGCGGCGAACTGCTGGTGCCGACGCTGGTGCTGCTGTTCGGCCTGCCGGTGAAGCTCGCCGGCAGCGTCGCCCTTGCCATCAGCCTTCCCACCCTCCTCGTCGGCTTCGCGCGCTTCGGGCGCGACAACACACTCGGCGTCGTGCAGGCAAATCTCAGCTTCCTTGCCCTGATGGCGGCGGCCTCCATGCTCGGCGCCTTCCTCGGCGGTCAGCTCCTGGGCGTGGTGCCGGCTTCGGCCCTTTTGCCGCTGCTCGGGCTCGTCCTCCTCGGATCGGCATGGAAGATCTGGCGGCACGGCGCGCAGCAGCCGGCAGGGGGACCCCACGCCTGACGGAATCAGGCGCGGCGCCGGGCGCCGGCGCTTTCCTCCGCCGCAATCGCGCTCTACTCTTTGCGTCGATCATTCCCTTTGCGACACGCCGGCGCCCATGCCGCCCGGTGCAAGGAGCCTCCCCCATGCGCGACGCCGAGCCGAAGGCCATCCACCTGTCCGACTATCGCCCGCCGGACTGGCTGGTGGACAAGGTGGACCTCGACTTCTCGCTCCATCCCTCCCAGACCCGCGTGACCGCCAAGCTCGCCCTGCGCCGCAACCCGGCCGGCGAAGCCGACGCGCCCGTGGTGCTGGAGGGCGACGGCCTCACCCTCGTGCGCCTCGCCATCGACGGCACCCCGGTGGCTGGTCCGAGCTTCGAGGCGCGGCCCGACCGGCTCACGCTGGCCCATCCGCCGGCCGATGCCTTCGAGCTGGAGATCGAGACGCTGGTGGATCCCACCGCCAACACCCAGCTCATGGGGCTCTACCGCACCTCCCGCAACTACTGCACCCAGTGCGAACCGGAAGGCTTCCGCCGCATCACTTATTATCCCGACCGCCCGGACGTGCTGTCGGTCTTCACCACCCGCATCGAGGCGGACAAGGAAGAGGCGCCCATCCTGCTCGGCAACGGCAACCTGGTGGAGAGCGGCGACATACCGGGCACCTCGCGGCACTATGCGGTGTGGCACGATCCGTGGCGCAAGCCCTCCTACCTCTTTGCCCTCGTGGGCGGCCGGCTCGCGCGGGTGGGCGACAGCTTCGTCACCGCGTCGGGCCGCACGGTCGAGCTCGGCATCTTCGTGGAGGAGGGCAAGGAGGCCCGCGCCGGCTACGCCATGGACGCGCTGAAGCGTTCCATGCGGTGGGACGAGGAGGCCTTCGGCCGCGAGTATGACCTCGACGTGTTCAACATCGTCGCGGTGTCCGACTTCAACATGGGGGCCATGGAGAACAAGGGTCTCAACGTTTTCAACGACAAATACGTGCTGGCGAGCCCCGAGACCGCAACCGATGCGGATTATTCCGGCATCGAGGGCGTCATTGCCCACGAATACTTCCACAACTGGACCGGCAACCGCATCACCTGCCGAGACTGGTTCCAATTGTGCCTCAAGGAGGGCCTCACGGTCTTCCGCGACCAGGAATTCTCCTCCGACCAGCGCTCGCGCCCGGTGAAGCGCATCGCCGACGTCCGGGCGCTGAAGGCGGCCCAGTTCACCGAGGACCAGGGCCCGCTCGCGCATCCCGTGCGGCCTGAAACCTATCGTGAGATCAACAACTTCTACACCGCCACCGTCTATGAGAAGGGCTCCGAGGTGGTGCGCATGCTGAAGACCCTGCTCGGCGATGCCGGGTTCAGGGCGGGCATGGACCTCTATTTCGAGCGCCACGACGGCGAGGCCGCCACCATCGAGGATTTCCTCGCCGCCTTCGCCGATGCCACCGGGCGCGACCTCTCCCAGTTCGCGCTCTGGTATTCCCAGTCGGGGACGCCGCTTCTCACCGTTTCGGGCGCCTGGGACGAAGCCGCCGGCACCTATCGGCTGGACGTGGCGCAGTCCGTGCCGCCGACGCCGGGCCAGCCCGTCAAGAAGCCCATGCTCATTCCCCTCGCCCTCGGGCTCGTGGGGCCGGACGGGCAGGACATGCCCCTCTCCCTCGGCAACGTGCCGGTGGAGAACGGCGTGGTCGAGGTGAGCGAGCCGCAGCAGAGCTTCCTCTTCACTGGGCTCGACGCGCGCCCGGTGCCGTCCCTCAACCGCGGCTTCTCGGCGCCGGTCAATCTGGCGAGCGACCTCACCGAGGCCGACCGCGTGTTCCTCGCCGCTCATGACGCCGACCCGTTCAACCGCTTCGACGCCCTTCAGCGCATCGCCCTCGAGATGCTGAAGACCGGGGCGCGCTCGGGCACGCTGCCCGCGCCCGACGCGCTCATCACCGCGGCAGGTGCCATCCTCGCCGATCCGGCCCTCGATCCGGCCTTCAAGGCGCAGGCGCTCGCCCTGCCCAGCGAGGGCGAGGTATCCCGCGAACTCGCAAGCGACGTGGACCCGGATGCGGTGTTCGCGGCCCGCAAGGGCCTGCGTCTCGCCGTGGGCACCGCCCTCGCCGAGGGCTTCGCCACGACCTACGCGGACATGGCGGCGACCGGCCCCTTCTCCCCGGATGCCGCTTCGGCCGGGCGGCGGGCACTGCGCAACCTCGCGCTGGACTATCTCGCCGTCGGCGGGGAGGCCGAAGGCATCGCCCGCGCCCGGGACCAGTTCGAGCTGGCGGACAACATGACGGACCGCATCACCGCCCTCGCCGTGCTCGCGCAGCACGAGGTGCCGGAGCGCGAGGCCGCCTTTGCGTCCTTCTACGCGCGGTTCGAGCGCGATCCGTTGGTGATCGACAAGTGGTTCACCCTTCAGGCTCAGATCCCTGCGCCCGACACCCTCGACCGTGTGAAGGACCTGATGCTGCATCCGGCCTTCTCCCTCGCCAATCCCAACCGGGTGCGCGCTCTCGTCGGCGCGTTCGCGGCGGCGAACCCGACCCAGTTCAACCGGGCGGACGGCGCGGGCCACGACTTCGTCACCGACGTGGTGCTCACGCTGGACGGCAAGAACTCGCAGGTGGCGGCGCGCCTCCTCGCCTCGTTCAAGACCTTCCGCCAGCTGGAGCCCGGCCGCCGCGCCAATGCCGAGCGCGCCCTGCGCAAGGTAGCAGAGACCCCAGGGCTTTCCCCCGACGTGGCCGACATCGCCACCCGCTCGCTCGGCTGAAGCCGCCACGGCGGCGATCAGGCATCGCCGCCGCCAGCACGCGCCTATGGCCCGAGCACCATCATGCGCGGGCCGTCGCAGACGTCGATGCGTGTCGCGAGCGCGCGGGTTTCAAGATCGACCACCGCCACGCGGTTGGCGAACCATTCGGCCACATAGGCCCGCCCACCGGAGCGGTCGGCCACCACGCCCTCGGGCGAGCCGCCCAGGCGCACCTTGGCCAGGGTCTCTTTGCCGTCCGGATCCAGCAGATGAAGAGCTTCGGCCTGCTGGTCGCTCACCAGCAGCAGGCGTCGGCCGGGCACAAAGGCGACGCCATAGGGCATGCGCATTCCGCCGATGCGCGTGACGCTCCCGTCGGCCTTGCCGATCAACGCCACATCGCCGCTGCGCACGTCGGCGACCGCCACCACCGTGGCGTCCCCCTCGGCATCGAGGGCGTAGGGCGCCGTACCGACGGCGACGCGGGCGATGCGGGTGAAGGTGGCGAGGTCGATGATGCTGACCGCATCGTCCTCCCGGTCGGCGCTGTAGAGCCGGCGGGCGCGCGGATCGGTGGCGAGGGCGGCCGGCGCCCGTCCCACCCCCACGACGCCTGTCGGCTCAAGCGAGACTGGATCGAGCCGGGTGATGCGGTCCGCCGACCAGTCGCCCACATATATGGCGCCGCTCGCCGGGTCCGCCGCCACGCCGAAGGGCTGGCCTCCGAGCCGGACCGTTCCCGCCACCTGCCGCCTCGCCGCGTCGATGCGAGTGAGGAGGCCTGCGTCAGGATGGGTCACATAGGCGCTCATACCGTCCGGCGCTAAGGCGATGCCCGCGGGCCCTTTCGCGACGGCGATGCGATGGGTCACCGCAGACGCATCGGTGTCGATCACGTCCACCTCGGCGCCCGCTTGGCAGACCACGTAGAGCGCCGCCGCCTGCCCCTCCCCTGCCCCCGCGAGAACAATGACAAGGAGGAGAGCAGCCAGGGCATTCCGGTGGAGGGTCACCGGCCCTCCGCCTTCGTCTTGAGGCCCTGCAGGCCCGCCTCGAAATAGGCGGTCATGGCGGCGATCGCGGCCTCGTCGTTGAGCTCATCCGGCGGGAAGTTTCCGGTGTCGCCCCGATAAAAGCGGGCGGCCCACGTCACCTCGCTCTTGCCGCCGCCAGCGTCGGCCACGGTGAGGGTCGCGGTGTAGAAGCTCACCGGCAGGGCCTCCACATTCTCCTTGTTCAGCCGCCAGCCCAGGCTGCGGGCGGCTGCATCGTATTCGTCGAGCCCGTCGGTGATCTCGCCCTTCTCCAGCACCAGCACACGTTCTGCGCCGGGGGCATTGCCACCGGTGGCGGTGACCGCCTTCACCCAGGGGTGCCACGCGCCGATGCCCGCGAAGTTTCCGGCCAGCGCCCACACCGCATCCGGCGCCGCGGCGATCGTCGCGCGCACCTCGGCCTTCTGCGGGGTCGGCCCATGAGCGAGGGCGGGCAGCACCAGAAACCCGAGGGCGGCGAGGGCGGTCACGGTGTGGCGCAGGATCATGGGCGCGAGGTCCTTCTCAGAATGGACGGCCGGCGCCGGACGCCGACGGCCTGGGCGGCGAGGAAGCCGGCGAGCAGCAGCAAAGCGAGACCGGCGGGAACGGGGGCGATGTCCAGCTCACTCGCCACCGGCCGGGGACGGGCATTCGCGGCGAGCGCCGCGAGCAATGCGGGGAGGTCGGAGAGCGGCACATAGGCGAGGCCGGCCCGCGTAGCGAGGGGAGTGTCAGGAATTTCGTGTGGGGGCGGCGGGTTGAAGATCAGGCCGCCATGGCCTTTGTGAAGCGCTCGCCGAAGATGACGGCGAACTGCGCCTTTGCCATCGCCCATTCACGAGGCGCCATCT
>NZ_JBDZDP010000040.1:0-15282 GCF_040044995.1 Xanthobacter pollutisoli | reverse complement strand
TGGGATCGGCACCGGCCAGCAACTGGTCCAGCAGTTCGTCAGGAATACGGGGGGCTTTGCGTCGGGCCATCGGGAACCTCCATAGGGTCCATCATGACCGCCCCCACACGAAATTCCTGACACTCCCATTACAATGGATCGCGGCCCCACTCCGGCCTCGGCTGGCAGACCCCGTCCGCCTTCGCCGCCACCTTCCACCCGCGACGGGATCTGCCGCTGCGCCAAGCCAGAAGCTCCGCGCCAGACCCCGCCGCTCACACCGCCGAACAGGCCAAACCCCACCGCCAGAGCGAACTCACCGCTGGATAAAAGTTGGGGGCAACGTCAGCATCGAACAACATCTCGTGGGTCTGCAGCAGGTAGGCTCGCAGCGTGAAGGCGCGGCTGTAGGACAGCTTCACATGAGCGACCTGCAGCTTGGTGCGCTCGCCGGCGATGATCGCCCAGTCCTCAGACCAGTCGAACTGGAAGGCCTCTCCGGGCACAAAAGCCAGCGGCACGAAGGTGCCGCGGCCGCTGGTCTGCTGCTCGCGCAGCCGGGCTGCCTTCCAGTCCCGGGCGAAGGCCGCCACCCGATTGTACGATCCCTCATAGCCCAGCGTCACGAGATCGGCGTGCAGCTGCTTGACCGTGCGCTTGTGCTTACGCGACTTGCCAGCCTCGACCCGCAGCATCGCCGCAAGCTTGTCGGCATAGGGATCGAGCTTGCTTGGCCGGTCGGGGACGTGAAACCGGGGTTCAACGCTGTCCGCCCGCAAGTACTTGCGCACGGTGTTCCGTGAGAGGCCGGTGCGGCGGGATATCTGCCGGATCGAGCAACGATCCCGATGATGCCAGCGCCGGATGACGCTCAATAACTCCATGTCGATCACTCCGCTGTCCCCCGCGTGTGCCGCGTGAGACGTGGTGAAAACATGGGTCACTTCTCGATGGAAAAATCCGCTCCTGCCGGGTCAGATCTCAGTGGAAATCAACACCAGAGGATCAAGCCGTTCAGCAAAGCGTTCACGCCAACCGTAAATCTGCTGCGCCTGGATGCCATGGCGCTTGGCCGTCCCGATGACGTTGCCGCTGGCCGCAGCCTCTTCGACCACAGCCCGCTTCTCGGCCCAGCTCCAACGCCGCCGTCGTACATAGGTCTCCTCTGCGTCCACCGTCTTCTCCAGCACCGCTGTTGGCACTGCTACCAGATCAGAGGACCGAAAGGTTGAGCACCTCACTCAGATCACACAACGTGGCCTACAGCGGAGGGGTACGCTGTTTCGGCGAACGCGGCTGCGTCAGCGGCATCGTTCTTCTGCCGCTTCACAAACGGCTTCACGTAGATCGGCGGGACCGGCCGCACGTCGTGTCAAAGGCCTTGTGCAACCCAGCCCCAATAGTGGCTCGTGGCGCAGGCCTCCATCTCCACGATGCAGGGCGGTTGCGCATTCAACAACTGAATCAGTTTGGCGCGGGACACCATCCGGTTGAACAGAACCACCCCGCCCCGCCCCGATCCGTGCCGCAGACCTGGAAGCTCCGCTTGGCCAGGTCGATCGCGAGGACATGAACATCTGGCATGTGCTCCTCCCCTGCAAGCGCCGCCACGGCGCTGCTCAGGAACCATACGTGCCCGCAGGAGGGGGCATCCACCCTATCCAGTTCAAAACGGGGACAACCCGTCCCCTGAAAGCGGCGCCACAGCTCTACTCAGGCACCATACATGCCGGCCGGAGGGGCATCCACCCCGTCAGTTCGAACCGTTCAATCCACGCATGGACCCGCCTGTAAAAAACTGCTTTAACTATAAATCAGTTCAGATTTGAGACCATAGACACGAACAACACAGACAAGCAAACATGTAAAGACAAAGGCCATGCCAATCAGATCAAAATGGCCCAATTGCATTACGCCAACGATGAATAAAACGGAAAATAGCGGCGTCATTATATTAACAGCGACTAACATTCGGTCGTGCCCGCACGCATACAGACCATAAGCTGCGACATCAGACACCAACTTAATCACAATGCCCACCAACAATTCAGCAAACAGCCAATCATGAGCCATTAGTTCCGGACGTTTAGCAAACATGTATATAATGTCTCTAGATGAAAACATGATCGCTGCCAGAATCGACGCCGCCAAAAAGACATTTCGCATTTCAGATACAAGCAAGCATCGGAAAGCAGATCGATCGGAATCGCGCGCCAGATCAACTAGACGCGGGAACGCAATTTGAACGACCGCAGTGTATACTAGCTGATATACTCCGATCGCAAGGCTCCAAAAAAAGACGTAGACACCCAGACTTTCAAAGTCGAGAAAAACACCAAGAATGAATCGGTCCACAAACTGTCCCGTCGCCGCCCCCAAATCACTCAAACAAACCATCAATGATTTTCCGAAATCTAGGAAAATAAATGCGAAATCAGTACGCGAGCAAAAGATGCGCGCCCATGGCCAATCCCTTAGCGCGACGAAGAATACAATAAAAGCAAAGATCTGCCCCCCCAGCCAGAATGACAACAACATATCAAGAGATTGGAGGTGTGGATATAAACCACTCAATCCAACAAACGGAAATATCCAAAAGGCGCTACGAAAAAAAAACACTGAATTAGAAAGAATAGGCCTAGCAATAGCAACAAGGGCCAGATTGATTTCATTCAGAAGGACATCGGCAATACAAATCGAAACGACAACCCCAACGACCCATCCTTCGAGCTGATCGAGGTACTGAAACTGCGAGAGGATCGATATCCCCAGCAGCGCAAGGGGAACAAAGAACGCGAGGTGCATAAACGCGCGATCACGAAGCCAACGCCCAACAGTGTAAACTGGCGCCCCCACCATCAAGCGGTTCAACCGATAGTGGATCCCCATGTTCAACAAAGAGGGGGCGATAGCCACACCAGCATAGATCAAGCCGAAAAGACCGACCGCTTGTAACCCGAGCGTCCTGGCAACGTAAACCATCAGCACAAACCGGGCGACCAAGCCCAGTCCACGCATCGACATGTTGATAATTCCTGCAATTAACCGAGACATATTCTGCTATTTGCCCACTTAAGACATTTCATCGTATCGACTATTTCATACCCACGCGGCCAATAATCCGTGCGGGAACGCCCACGGCAGACGCACACGGTGGCACAGAACACAAAACTACAGCATTGGCTCCAATTTCAGCACCCTCGCCGATGTCAAGCTCACCGACAATGCATGCCCCCGCATAAATGATAACGCTCCTGCCGACCTGGCATCGCAAACGAGGCTTCTCCCGTTTCTTCCGCCCGAATGTGACGCCTTGCAAAATCGTAACATTCTCTCCAAAGTCCCACTCCCCTCCGATAACGATCCCATGGGGGTGAGGAAAATAAATCCCCGGCCCAAATGTCGCTTCTGGATTAATGTCACACCCAAAATAAATCGTCGCCATATATATCGAGATTCTCCTCAAAATTATCCCGACTAAAGGAACATTCCCGACCCACTTCTGAAACCTGATACATATACATAATTGAAAGCCAGGGGAAAAAAAAATGGCTCGAACCGCATGGAAAAGCCCAGGATTCCCAATATCCGGATCGATATACCTTTGCAAATCCCGTTTCAGTAGTGAAAACATATCTAACCCCCAATCAGTCTCGCGATGATCACGCCGCTTCCACGTCCGACCCACCCGAATGGTCACAGCACACAAATTTGAACAGACCTATGCGATATTGACCGTAAGACCTTTCCGATCACCGCAGAATATGCCAAGCGCGCAAATGCCGCCAGAATCACCCCACTTCTCGATGCCGCCCCACAGCCCCCCCTCCGACTAACGACAGATGGCTGTAACCCCATCACCAGAGCGAAGGCGGATAAAGAAGGGCTGGATGCCAGGCCCAACCGTAGTCTTATCCGGAAAGAAATCGACCGCCGCCGTACTCCCCATCGCATCGCTTGCGGATAGCGCGGGAATCAACTGCTGGATCTCTACGCGATCGTTGCTGGTAGCAGACCACTCTCTTCGTCCAGGTCGCGGCCAAGTCGCAAGCACCGCATCACCGGACGCAAAATCTTGAAATACGAGGCCAATCGCGCGCGGCCAATCGACGCGGCAGGTGAAATGCATATCGCCAACTTGGCGCACCAGATGGCGCAGCGCAAAATAAGAGGGCTTGGCCGACCCATCCCGTCGCGTGATCCCATATCGATGCTCCGGATTGGCAGGGTCGTCGCCGGCGTCTCGCCAGGAGTAGATCACACTAAGGGGAATGTTAGAGGCGAGGTTAAGCATCACCATCTTAACGAGGTACGCCGCCTGAGTTTCATCGGTGATACCGGAACGATATGTTGAGAGCCCCCACTCGGTGGAAACAAACGTCGGAGGCGCTGGCAACACAGCGTCCACCTCGACTCGGCGAGGCAGACGTTTAATAGCTTGCCACAATTGCGGCGTCCAATCGAGTTCGTCAATATGCAAATAGGGATGGACGCTCACTGCATCGATGCAGTTGAGGAGATCGGACCCAATGACTCCAGCTAAGAAGGGAGGCGCGAGCGCGCCAGGCCTGGGAAGCAATGACGCAGCCGGCGCCAGAACCGTTGCAGTGATGTCGATCTTGCGTATGACTTTGCAAGTTGCTTTTGCGAGCAATAGATAAGCATCCAAATTTGGTTCTGGCGCCCAAAATATTTGATCGGGCTCATTCCAGATTTCCCAGATTGGATCTAGCGCACCGTACTTTATTACCGCGGCTTGAACGAAATCCAAGAAAGCTTGCTTCGCTTTTTCAGACGTAGGTGCAGCTGTCCTAAAGGAACTTTTCCAAAACGGTCCGACCTTGACTTGATTTTCGTACAAGGTGTTAGAATACGCTAAAATGAAAATAATCCTAAATCCTCCTTCCGTGATATCTTTAATAATTGGATCATAGTATGAAAAATCATATACGCTAGCCTGCTGTTCAATTCGCTGCCAATTCAGATCGACACGCAAAAAACGAAATCCAGCTTTTCTGATCAAGTCAAGCTCAGCCTGACGATTTTCAAGTATGTGTATATTCAGGCCCAGCGTATAACCTAACGTTCCAGCGGAAAGCCGCCGGGCCAATACCGGATCCGATGTAACAAGAACCAAGATTATACCAACACACGCTACTGTTGCGCTCCTGACCCTCTGTATTCTCCAGCGTATATCGCACTTTGCATCCCAAAATGAGGCCGTACTTGACCAGACGCAATGAAAGCCCATCGCTGAACACCCTTCCATGTGCTTCCGTGAATGGGATCAGACTCGTCTGATCTCCTTATTCCCTCTTTAAGGAATTTACCGCAAGCCGGAGACGGCCGCAATTATAAAGCCTGCGAAGAAAGACTTGACGATCCGACTATGTGTTTGGTCCCAGCATGTCATGGTTTGGTCGGCGAACGAAGAGTTCGGGCTTTTGCGCAGCGATGTGCTGGATGGCTTCGAACGGTGTTCTGAAGCGCAATGCCTTGAGCTGTTTGGCGTAGTTGTAGGCCAGCAGCCAGTCGCGGACATGGCGCCTCAGGTCGGTCGAGGAGACGTAGTGGAAGGCCCGGACGGTCGCTTCCTTGATGGTGCGCACCATGCGTTCCGCCTAGCCGTTGGTCCACGGATGATATGGCTTGGTCAGGCGATGCTCGATGCCCCGCTCGGCGCAGACCCGACCGAAGATATGGCTGATGAAGCCCTATGCCGCCTTTCTGTCATGCTGGACGAACTGCACCCCATTATCGGACAGTACCGTATGGACCCGATACCGAACGGCACCGACCAGGGCCTTGAGGAAGCCCGCAGCCACCAGCTTTGTCGCCTTGCGATAAATCCTGACGAAGACGAGTTTCGATGTCCGGTCCACGGCAACAACGAGAAATGCCTTTCCGCCTTCGTAAGGCAGCTCGGCGATGTCAATATAGAAATAGCCGATATCGTAAGCTTTGAACCGTTTGGGTTTTTCGCGATCCACCTTCGGCAGGCGCGAGATTCCATGACGCTGAAGGCACCGATGCAGCGACGAGCGCGTCAGATGCGGGATGACGTCCTTCAGGGCCAGAAAGACATCATCCAGCGGCAGGCGGGCCTGGACCCGGAGCGCGACAATCGCGGCCTCTTCAGCGGCGGACAGCACGGAGCTTCGCCGCTCCTTCGGGCCCATCGGCTCATCCGCGACGGTCGAGCGGGAACGCCGCTTCTTCACCGCTTTTCGTTGATTCCGTAGCACCGCGCCAGTTCCGCGACCGGAGCCTTCGATCGCTGTAGCTCTGCTCGTACCGCGTGCGTGGTCTTGGCGCTTCCGTGAAGAACCTGCCCCATAGCGCGTCCCTTTCAGATGGCGATAAACCTACCGCCATCACACTGTGGAACTAAACACCTAGAGCGAAGCGTTATCGAACGATCTCCGCGGCGCGGGGCATCGTCGAGACGTTGTGGAGGCGATCTACTCCAGCCACGCCCCCCCGCTGCCGAAGCAGCCGCCCAAGCCCGGCCCCCAAGGCAAGCCCAGAGAAGACGGACTCGACGCCATTTACGAAAACACCAATGAGCAGAGCTCCCATCACTAATGCGTAGCAAATATTGTCCTCCTGGTCCTCACCATCAAACCTATTCCAGCCGAGCAGGAGCCCTGCGAGGATCAAATAGGCGAACAAACCAAAACTAACGTTCAAATAAACAAAAATATTGTCTGCAGAGTTGCTGGAGGCGCTCAGCTTCAAGCTGGACCCGGCGCCGATACTTCCCAAACCGGCGCCAAGCACAGATGCTAACTCGCGCATATCGTGTTCTGTTACGATCATAAAGGCCCGAGGCCACATATCGAGCCCGCGATCAGCCAATGAATCCAAACGAAAAAATTCGACGTACTCCGTCAAGTTAGATGCGATCAAACTTGACCGCGAAAAGAACTCCGTTGCAAATGGCGGGATAATGACCAATGACAACCCAATAAAAATTGTCGTGAAAACATACCGCCTTGCTAATATCCCACCGTTCAATCGCTTAGCGACCTGAAAACAGAACATCAATACAGGCCCGACTAATACAATGACCAATGATGTCTTAGATGTCGTCAGAATTGCCGCATATATTGACACGATCCAGACAGAGGCTTTTATAAAAAAAGCATATCGCATGGTCATAACAATCAGCACAAGTATAGTAATCTGAATTCCAACAACCGTACTACTCTTTGAGAACCCCGCAAGTCTCGAAATGCCAAATGTAGACCACTGCCGAGCAGCATCTACCTGAATACCAGCAATATAATAAGACATTCCAATCCACGGGAACTCAATTAACGAATTCAAAAAAACACCGAACGACGCTACCATTAAAAGATAAAGTGCCAGCTTGAAAAAACGCTCAAGTTCACCTCGCTCTGCGAGTAAAAAACCCAACAAAAACGCTCCAAGGGTATAGTAGGCGAATATACACACTTCAACGTCCAGACCCATCCATATACTATATAATATATAGAATATGAAAAATGCACTCACCAACACATAATGACTGCTACTAAACGCCCTAATCACAATATAACTCGTAGTAATCCCGGTCAAGGAAAGCGGCACGATATAGATTAAGAACTCCAACCCCCACCCGGCTAAAGCAAACCGAAGGGCTCCCGAAAATATATCAAAGAACACTTGCGCCAATCCGGCGAATAATAGAGCACCCCCCCAAAACCCGATAGGGGTTTCAGCCGCACCTACATCCGATTTATTCCGGCTTCTCGGAAGCTTATCCACCATATCCTCGCCATTCTGATCTATACACGTCGCTCCTGCTATTCTTAGCACCTAGCCAATCCAAATTTAGCCTTGACCTATCAAGTGCCGGGTACCATAAACTTCAGTTACCGTTTGTATTTAACCATTAAACGCCCTCCCCATGGAGCGCTCCAGAGCCGCACCAACAACCTCGCTGGTCTTCGAGAAATCGTAGAGTAGCACACGCTCCCTACCCTTAGCACGCAATTGCTCGGCGTATTCGGAGTTCGAGAGGACACGTGCGATACCCCGCGCTATGTCAGCACTATCGTGTGGGCTTATATATTCACTAGCTTCGCCACAAACCTCCCTGATAGGCTGAATGTCTGAAACTACAGTAGGGCAAGATACTGCCATTGCCTCTAATGGTGGAAGCCCAAAGCCTTCATAAAAAGAGGGGAGCACAAGGGCTTCTGCGTGACGAACCCAATGCGTAAGCTGGGTGTCTGCAACTGCGCCGAGAAACTGAACCCGATCACCCAGAGCGGCTGCCTGATGTTCAATTTCAGAGTCGCCACGTAGGAAGCCATCGCGCTTTCCGGCGATAACAAGATTAACATCATGCTCCGGTGCGATCCGCACCATCGCTGCGAGTAAGCCCTTGAGATTTTTATGAGGCTTCACGTTCCCCACATAAATGAGATACCTCTTCCCAGGGGGACGCTCGGCTGCAGACTCCGATAAAGCTTCTTTCCATATTGGAGCGACGGCGTTGAGAGTGACATCGACAGGACAGCTCGGCCGACCGATCAGACGTAAAAACTCCGCTCGACTGAATTTCGACACAAACAAAATAGTGGATGCTTTACGGCGAATCATCTCCATGAGAACGCGGGCGTATATCCGACGATGCAAACCACCCGCAGCAGTCGCATCAGCAAGGTGCGCCAAATCGTGTACCGTGACAACGAGGGGCACTTTGGCAAAGACCGGGATATTATAGTGAGGAACCCACAAAGCGCTGACATCGCGATCAAGCGCCCAAGGCAACTCGGCCTGCTCGCCAATTGAATAGATCTTAGACGTGACAGCGCGATACTCAAGGTTCCTCAAACCTTGAAATGTCGCGATCCCGTCCGGACACCCCATTAAACGAAAAGTCCAGTCGGGGCGAGATTTTGCCAAAGAAACCAATATCTCCCGAGTATAAACGCCAATGCCGGAACTAAGTGCCATCCGCGCGTCGACCGCGACAACCTTCCGCATCGAAATTCTCCTAAATCGCGCACGCTACCTTCATTCACATTGACGGGCAAGGGAATACATGAATGTCTCAATCTGCTGTCCGACGCCATCGGGCTCGAATGTATTGCTTGTCGCCAACGCGTTTTTGCGCCACCTTGCTACCTCATCGGGTGCATCTATAAGTCGTTCTATTTCGGCCGCCCACGCATTAACATCTCCAGGCGGTAGTAAACTGCCCGATATCCCCGCATCTACCAGTTCTGGGATGCCGCCGCGAGCGCTACCGATAATAGGTAACCCGAGTGACCGGGCATGAATTACTACACCAGGAGAATTTTCAACCCACACTGATGGAATGCAGAGGAGATCACTGTTGACAATGTGATTGCTGATCTCCTGTTGAGTGATGAAACCAGTAAATCGACACCAAGGTTCACCAGCGTATTCCGATTCAAGCTTGAGCCGATCAGGACCGTCGCCAATGATCGTAAGACTTACCGCCCTGCTGACAGCTACACGCTTCACAGCCTCAAGGAGCATGTCGACACCCTTGGTGGCATGCACGCGCCCGACGAATAGCAGCCGCAAACGCTTACTTTCTTCCCGCTGAACGGAAGCGCTGGGATATTTGTTGACATTTAGGATCACCTTGCTCGGGTAGTCGGCGATAGGAAAGAAGCGCGCCACCTGATCAAGATTAGCTCGCGATGGTGAAACGTAACCGATCCGTCTGATTTTGCGGATACAGCGAAGCTTCCAATACATAGATAGACGGCAGCTGAAGCATTGCGACTCGCAACTCTTCCCTCGAACAAACATGGACTGACGAATGCAGACCAGCCCCATATCGTGGAGCGTGAAATAGACAGGCAAATTGACACGTCCAATCTCGGCCAATATATTATGACCAAGACCTTGAATGATATGAATTGAAGCGATATCCGGATCAAATGCCTTAATAATCTCTCGAACGATAAATACATTGCGCGGATCGAAATGGTCTTGAAGATGCCAAAATGGCTTCTTCCAGTCAGGAGCGCTCTGGAAATCGAACATCTGATACGGTCGTGGCATCAGCACGCGCCACATGCGTATGCCATCGACAACCTCGCCATGCACTACTTGATCGGCGCTGGCCGCGGTGGTCAACACGGCAACGTCATGACCGCGCGCAGCCAACCAGCGCACAAGCGAATGGGCGCTTAGCTCCGCGCCTCCAATTACGTTAGGCGGGAATAGCGCAGCGATTGCGAGAATTCGCATTGGCTTATTATCTATCTCCACTTTGAAGTTTTCCACTTTCGCTTTGATTTAACTGCCTATTTTTTACTTGCCTATTTGTAGTAATTTTGAATACCGGTTTTAGTGATTGTGCTGCGGCCTCCGAGATGCTCCTCTAGTCGCGCTCCTAGGAAATCACGGACGCGGTTTCGGAAGGAATTCCGATCAAACTGCGCTGCGAACGTACGTAAAGTATCATTTTTAAATATTTGATGAGAGAGTTCCATTTGTAAAACTGCCGCGGCCAAGGCTTCAACAGTCTGCTCATAAAATAAAAGTCCGGTCCGTCCCGGGAGAACTGTTTCAAGTGCTCCCCCAGCGGCATACGCAATCACAGGCCTACCGCTCGCCATCACCTCGAGTGGAACGATACCGAAATCTTCAATTCCTGGAAAAACGAGTGCACGCGTTCGAGCAAAATAGTCAGCCATTGTAGCGTCATCAACCGCACCGAGAAAGGTTATGTTAGGACCCGCCATACGCCGCAGCGCTTTGTTCGCACCGCTTCCGATTACCACCAACTGAAAGCCAAGATGATTGAATGCCTCTATCGCAATCTCGATTTTTTTATAGGGTGTGACTTGACCTGCACACAAATAGAAGTTCTCTACCGTAGTGGCAGGCGAGAACCGCGCTATATCGACGGGTGGGTTGATGACCGTGGCAGGGCGCCGGTAGTATTTTTCTATGCGCTTTGCAACATAATGGGAATTAGCGATAAAATGATCTACTCGCGCTGCCGTGGTCACATCCCATTGGCGAATTAAGGGCGCGATAATCGACATTGCCGAGCGTGTTAATCGACCTGAGCCGGCGCGATATTGCGGATATAAATCCCAGACATACCGCATAGGCGAGTGACAGTAGCACACGTGCAGCGCGTCCGGTCGGGGCACGATCCCCTTCGCTGGGCCAGCCTCACTGGAAATTACAAGGTCGTAGGAAGTGAGGTCAAACGACTCGAGGGCAAAGGGCATCATTGGTAGCATTTTTTGGTAATGGCTGCATCCCCCGATAGATTGTAAAAAGGAGGTCTGGATGCGATGGCGCTTTAGTTTGTCTGAAATCCTCGTAGGATCACAGACTAGAGTAAAAATATCAGCGTCGGGGTAAAGATCACTGAGGACCTCTAAGACCTTTTCGCCTCCACGCATCCCAACGAGCCAATAATGGACGAGCGCGACCTTCATAATCTCGCACCTATCTGTTGCTTCGTTCAAGCATGCGCATAGCTAGAGTGCGACATGTTAGTCGAAGCGATTCTGGGTATCACTGGCCCAGCGTTGAAGCGCATATTCAAGTGCAAATGGGAATGTTTGGTCTTGGGTGGTTAGCCAGTCAGAAACTACGTCGGTGGAGGTAACGAGCTTTAGCACTCGATCGGGATGAATGCCGCCATTTAAGACCCCGAGAGCACCAACCAGTCTGGCGCCGCCTACCACTAACCATAGCGGTAGGTCGATGAGTTTCGCAGAAGGGAAATAAGTCCGTCGAAATGCGTCGACGATCTGCTCGATTGTGTAACGCTGGGGATAGGCCCCATTGAAGAGAATGAGAGGCATGCGCTTCTTGCGGGCAAAATCGATACTGTCCAAGAGATCTTCCACATAGATGCAGGCCTTAATGGTATCCCGGCGCCCAGGAAACACAAAAAAACCTTTACGAAGTAACGTTGCCATGCGGCAGAAATTACCTCCCTCACCCGAACCAAACACTACCGCTGGCCTCACTATTACTAATTGACGATTGCTGCCCGCACGCTGCCAAGCGACATGAATCTGCTCAGATAGGCACTTCGATCGCCCGTAGGCCGAAATCGGTTTAAGCTTTGAACTTTCGTTCTTGGTTTCCTCTCCCGGCCCATACACGGAGATGGAACTGGTAAACACGATTTCTGGAACATCGAGCGCTTCGGCAAATCGTGTAACTTCTAATGCCCCACCAACATTTGTGTCATAGTATTCGTGATCGGCGTGGCCAGGCGTCGTATGCACCGCTGCAAAATTATATATTCGCGAAATCTCGGCCGGAACAGTGAAGTTTTGGAGCGCCCGAACGTCACCTATTTGGTAGTCGACACCATCTACCGGCTTACGTGGTAGGCGAATATCTACCGACGTAACCTTCTCCCCCGCCTGCTTCAGGCGCCGAATGCAGTGGGTGCCGATAAAGCCAGCCCCACCGAAAACTATAATCCTTCTCTCCAATCCAGCCCCCACTTCCGATATGGCTTGATTCAAGGCGTTTCTCCGCTATATTCGACTTTTATGGTAGCGGCTGAGCTGCTGCCCGGATAGATCCTTTCAACTTGCCCGATAGTTTCGGCATGGGGAGCACGCTGAGTTATGCTCCGAACATGGACAGCCAAAATACTGTCATTTTCGTTGCATTGGTGCAGTGCAATGTATCGATCTCAGCCGTTCTGTCAACCTATGGAACGGACTCCTTACGCATTGATCCAAATGCCTATCATGGCGAGCTTGAGAGCAGCGAGAAAGGTGTCCGGACGGCGATCGTAGCGTGCGATGAAGCGCCGCAGCTCAAGGGGCTTAAGAAACGCTCGATGTGGTTCCTCTGGCGGTGAGGTGGTCCCGCATTGGCGGACAGTTTGGCGGCTTCGCTAAGCTTGGTTCTGGTGTGTGTCACGCCGCCATGTTGATGCCGTCGCAGGCCATGTGGACCTCCTCCGGCGTTCTGCCGCCGAGAGCCGAGTGGGGCCTCGTGCGATTGTAGTAGGTGATCCATCGGCCGATCCCGGCCCGCGTCTCGGAACCGGTCTCGAAGGCGTTGAGGTAGATGCACTCGTATTTCAGCGACCGCCAGAGGCGCTCGATGAACACGTTGTCCATCCACCGGCCGCGGCCATCCATGGAAAGCCGTACGCCGGCGTCCAGCAGCACCTGGGTGAACCGCGGGCTGGTGAACTGGCTGCCTTGGACGCCCTTCTGTTTGTCAAGCGGCGATGCGGGTGGCGTTGATCTCCCTCTGGCGCTGCATGATGAGGGTAAAGACCTCTCGCGCCAGGTAGCGCTTCAGGGAGCGGATCGCGTCGAGCTTGGAATGGCCTCCGGCGATGCGGCGTGCAACGAAGTCCTTGGTTCTCTGGTCGGTGCGCAGCCTGCCGATGGCGATGATGTGGAGAGCGCTGTTGGCGCTGCGATCGCCGCCACGGTTCAGGCGATGCCGGATCGTTTTGCCGGACGAAGCGGGGACGGGGCTGACGCCACACAGGGCAGCGAAGCTGGCTTCGGAACGCATGCGTTCGGGATTGCCGCCCGCAGTCAACAATAGTTGTGCGGCCCCGACATGGCCGATCGAGTTGCGTTCGATCAGGTTGGGTGCCAGCTCCTCGACGATCGCGGCGATCATCGCATCGAGATCGGCGATTTCGTCGTGCAATTCGAGGTAACGCCGGGCAAGGGATTTCAAGCTGATCCTGTAGGCCGCCTCGACGTCTCGATAGGCAGTGAGGTCCGGCCGCCACGCTGCCAGCATGCGAACCAGCTGCATTCGGGTCAAGGTTCGCAATTGGTCACGCAGTCCGTCGGGCGCGGCCACGATTGTGTTGTGGATCATCTGCAGGGCGATACGCCGCGCCGTCACCGCCGTCTTGCGGCAGGCCACCAGCACGCGCAACGCCTCGATCATCCCATCGCGGCTGCGCGGTGTGACGGTGCGCTGGCCAGCGAACGCGGCATGAGCGGCGCTCTGTGCGTCGAGGTCGTCGCTTTTGCCTCGCTTTCGGCGATCCTGCCGATCAGGTGTCGTCACCTCCAGGACGGTCACGCCCGCCTGTTGCAGGAAGCGCAGGAGGCCGGCGCCGTAGCTGCCGGTCGATTCGACGCCGACACGCTGGACACTCCCAAACGAGCGCATCCATGCCAACATCGTAAGCGTCGTCGTCAGGCCACGTTGCTGAGGGCGGGCTGTGCTGGGTAGGCCCATGGCAAGAGGTCGTCGATGCGGCTGTTGGGGTGGCCGTTGACGATGCGTGTGATGACGTCGGCGAGGAAGGCTTGAGGATCGACGCCGTTGAGCTTGCAGGTCTCGACCAGCGAAGCGATGACGGCCCAGTGCTCGGCTCCGCCATCGGAGCCTGCGAAGAGGGCATTCTTCCGGGTGAGGGCGAGGGGCCGGATCGAGCGCTCGACGATATTGTTGTCCAGCTCGATGCGGCCGTCGTCGAGGAAGAGGGTGAGCCCCTCCCAGCGCGAGAGGGCGTAGCGGATCGCCTCCGCGAGCTTGGTCTTCTGGCTGATCAACGCCAGCTTCGCCCGCAGCCACGGCTCCATGGCCTCGATGATCGGTCTACTCTTCTCCTGGCGCGCGGCCCGGCGCTCATCCGGGGTCCGGCCCCGGATCGCAGCCTCGACGTGGTAGAGCTCGGCGATGCGCTGCAGGGCTTCACTGGCGATCGGCGCCGGGCCGGACTGGGCGAGTTCGTAGAAGCGCCGCCGCACATGCGCCCAGCAGAACGCCAGGTTCACGGCGTTGCGACCGGCCAACTTTTTGTACCCGCCATAGCCATCGACCTGCAGGATGCCGCTGAAGCCGTCGAGGTGGGCGACGGGCCGCTCGGCCTTGCGGTCCGGCGCATAGACATAGGCAACGGCGGACGGATCGGCGCCGCCCCAAGGCCGGTCGTCGCGGGCATAGGCGAAGAGCTGCCCGGTCTTGGTCCGCCCCCGACCGGGATCCAGCACCGGCGCCGTGGTCTCGTCGGCGAACAGCTTGGGCGAGGTCTTCAGCACCGCCAGCAGCCGCTCGTGGACAGGCCGCAGCAGGAAGGCCGCGCGCCCGACCCAGTCCGCCAGCGTCGAGCGGTCGAGCGCGATGCCCTGACGTGCATAGATCTGGGCCTGGCGGTATAGGGGCAGATGGTCGGCGTACTTCGAGACCAGCACATGGGCGACGGTCGCCGGGGAGTGTCAGGAATTTCGTGTGGGGGCGGTCATGATGGACCCTATGGAGGTTCCCGATGGCCCGACGCAAAGCCCCCCGTATTCCTGACGAACTGCTGGACCAGTTGCTGGCCGGTGCCGATCC
>NZ_JBDZDP010000039.1:0-15992 GCF_040044995.1 Xanthobacter pollutisoli | reverse complement strand
TCGATGTTGTGCAGCCGGTATCCCAGCCAAGTGTAGAGGTCGAGCTTGCGGGCCGAACCCGCGAAAGATCGGATCACATGGGCGCTGACCGGCAGGGCGTGGCGGTCCAGGGATTTGAAGAAAGCGTCGTTGAACGTGACCGTGCTCGGCCAGAGTGACGGCTGATCCGGTGATGATGCCCGGGGCAGCCACACGTCGATGGACTCGAACGGCGTGATCCTGCGGGTGCGGGCCGCCTGCCCTTCCCCGTCCCAAACGCCAATCTTCATGTCGCAGGCCGCGAGCGCGTTCAGCTGCTCCTTGAAAGCCTGGAGCGTCCCCTTTTTGCCGCCGGTGACGGGAAAGCCCATGTCCCGGATGAAGCCGGACAGACTGTCGGCGATCTCAATGGTGGCGGACTTCTGCCGGATGGCTTCCGAACATAGGGAAATCATGATGAGCCGGGCCTTGGGGCCGAACGGCAGCGGTTGCTCCACCCATGCGGTATCTCGGCCGGAGAGTTCGCCTGCGTGGATCACAAGGCTCATGTTGCCCTGCTTCTTCTCAAAGCGGCGCACACCGGGCGGCGGCCGGTCGTAGGGCATCCCGCATACGGCGATCACACTGTGAATATGGCGCAGGTCGGCCGCCGCTGGCGGCTCGTTCTCGATGACTTCCCGGATGATGGCCCGGCGGCGCTTCTCCCGGGGCATGAGCGCGAGGGCCTTGTTTCTGGCGTCCTGCGCCTCGCGTTCCTGGTCCCGGCGGCGTTGGGTGGTGATGAGAATGCCTACCTGCTGCTCGAACGCGAATTTCCCGCGCGCGTCTTCGAGTTTGGCGCGCAGGTCCTCGTCACGAATCAGGTGCTCGTCGGGATGCCGCATCGCTTCATGCTACGTCGGCGCAGGTTTTTGCGGAAGCGCGCGCGGCCGATTTGTGCCCAATGAACCGGCACAACAGCATATTTATGCTACAGCATAAAAGCACAATTATGCCTTGCCCTTGCGGGTGATCTCGTCGATGGACGGGTGAAGACGGGATGTCAGCACATGGTCGATGCCCTCGCGCAGGAGGTCATGGACCTTCTTGCGCTCCACATGGGCGATCTCGCGCAGCACGTCATGAACGGCGTGCGGGAGGTAGAGGCTCGTGCGGAACATGTCCCCCTCCCCTTTTGCGGGGGCGGTGGATTCCACCACGCGAGCGTCCTCGGCGGCAGGAAGCACCGGGGCGGGAGCAGGCACGGGCTTTGTCTTTTGGGTGGCGGGGGCCTTTTGAGGCACCGTTGCAAAGTCTGATGCGTCGAAAATTGAAGGTCTGCGGCTCATTGGGTCACCTCCGGGGCTTGGCGATTGATCCAGGTCCACAGGGCGCGGACTTCCTCGGCGGCACGTCCCTTAGGCGCGAACTCGGTCACCCCCTGCCCGGCCGCGAAAGCGTCCTGATAGTCGGTGCGAGAGCAAACGGGTGGTTCGGCCAGGAGGCCGAGGGCCGAAAGACCGGCGGCCATGTCGGCGGCGCGGGAGCTGCGGCCAGAGCTGGGGCACTGGTTCAGTACGAACGCAAAGGGCTTGTCGCCGCGCATCAATGCCCGGACGGTCTGTTGCACAGCCATGGCATCGAGGCGGGTCGGCCGGATCGGGACCAGGCACCAGCTGGCCGCTTCCATGGCCTTGTGAGTGGCGGTGTTGTCGGCGCCGGGCGTGTCGATGATGACCAGGCTGAAACCCTTGTTGGCCAAGCTGCGCACCATGTCGGGCAGCTGAGCGACGTTCTTTGCCGGGAACGTCTCGACAATCGGGGTTTCAGCGGTTCGCAGCTCACCCCAGCGTGCCAGCGAGCCTTGGGGGTCGAGGTCGAAGGCGGCGACGGTCTCACCGGCTTCCATGGCGGCAACGGCAAGGGAGGTGGCAAGGGTGGTCTTGCCGGTCCCCCCCTTCTGGGTGGTCAGGGTGATGATCTTCATGGGCAGCATAATAGCATAAAGACGCTGTGACGCTACAGCATAACAGCATATTTATGCTGTAGCATAAAAACGTCTTAATGCTACAGCATAAAAGCATAAAAGCATAATGACGCTGTGTGGGAGTCTAAGTCTCTGTTTTAAATAGATCAGGGGTTCAGCCTGCCTGAACCTCTGCCACGTGGCGAACGCGGGGAAGGGTGGGGGGCAAGGGCTTGCCCCTTGCGGGGGAGGGATGGGGCGGCGCCCCGTCCTCCCCTCTCGGCCGCGTCTGCGGCCGGGAGATGCTGCATCAGGGATGGAAGCCCGCAAGGGCCGAGACCGCTTGAGGGCTCGGGGCGCAGCCCGACAGCCCGGCCGCACAGCGGGATGCAAAATCTAACACGATATATCTTTAGATATACCTTATCTCTTGACACCTGGGCGATTTGCCCTAGATACTGACTTAAATGGAACGGGAATGCTCGTTCGGCGTCTGGCCTCGGGGAAGCTCGGGGCCTTTCGCTTTTTAGGGGAACACCTTCAGCCCAAACCCTTGGATTCGGCCGTTCTCGTTGCGGCGGAACTTGGTCTCCACCAGCTCGTAAGCCCTGTTTGGTTGAGCCGGATTGATGACATGACGCCCGATAGGGTGGGCGAAGAGGTCCGCGATCTGCAAGCCCGTCGAATTGTGCTTCTTGTCCATGAAGCGGATATCGAGATGGGGCATGGCCTCGTTCCTGGCGTTCCGACCATCCGCAATCCGCCGAAATTCAAGCTCTAGCTTTCTGTCCTCGGCGGCGCCTCGGCATTCGACGATCAGGTGGGTCTGGCGGTCGGCTTGGTCATGTTCGCCGAGCCACCGATGCAGCCGCTCCATGCAGAAAGTCAGGGCGATCTCGTAGGGGTTTGCGGGATCTGAGTAGCGGCGCACATGACGCTGCTTGTCGATCACGGCCGCGATAACGGTCACTGGGATCTCTTCAATGAGACCATTGATCCGGGCAAGAAAGTCCTGGCGCGTGTTGGGGTTCAGCAAAATATTGAATTCACCTGTCGCCTTGCGGATTTCGTGGCTATGCAAAACCACGCAATCGTGGCCCCAGAAGTCGAACTTAAGCCTCTGAACGGCTGGAACAGCGCGTTCCACATACTTCCTCTTATCAAAGATGCAAAATACCAGAACGAATACTGGATTTTGTGGATTGATAGAGGTTAGGCTGTGGTCGCCGCTTTCATCGGCATAGATGATATAGTCACTAAAGCTCATGAGACTTTTTTATACCAAGCGCCCGATTCTGTCACACGGTATGCCCGGCTCACTATACCCCTTGCGGACCTTCTGACGCTGGCACTTGTCCAGGGCGGCCTCGGCTAGGGCAGGGGAGGGGAAGGGCGTAGAGGCCACTCGGCCGGGAGAGCCGATCCGGCCCCACTCGCGCACCAGGCACCAATCCCCGAATAGGCTGGCTGCACGGTGAGCATGTAGAACCGGGCCATGTTCCGGCTGGGATCGATCTTGCGCAGCTGCACGGTGCTCATGGGCGAGGCCTCAGCCTGGATATGGTGGAGCGGCTGACGTTGAAGGTGCGCGCCAGGTCGGCGAGCTGGGCGCCGTCCGCCAGTCGCTCGCGTACCTCCTGCTTCTGCTGGGGGCTGAGGGAAGATCGGCGGCCCATCACCTGACCGCGTTCCTTGGCCCGGGCGCGGCCCTCGGCCGTCCGGGTGCGGATCAGGTCCCGTTCCACATCGGCGAGGCCTCCGAGGACGGCGAGCATCAGGCGGCCCGTGCTGGTGGCCGTGTCGGCCCACGGTTCGGCCAAGGAGCGGAATTGCGCCTTTGCGTCCACAATCCGCCGGACGATGGCGAACAGGTCGAAGGTAGAGCGCGCCAGGCGGTCAATTCGGGTGACCAGCACCTGGTCGCCCTCCCCAAGGGTGGCGAGGAGGCGGTTCAGTTCGCGCCGGTCGGCCCGGGCGCCGCTGACCTTCTCCTTGAAGATGCGGGAACACCCTGCCGCCGTCAGCTGCTCAACCTGGGCGTCGAGGGTCTGGCCGAAGGTGGAGACGCGCGCGTAGCCGACCAGGTTGGCGTCGGCCGAGGGGATGTTGCGGACGGCTCGCGGAGGCATGTTTCAGGACTGACTTTCGTACTTATATTACGCAAACATAACCCATTGAGGTTTCAGGGCCAAAGGAAATTTGCAGAACTCGTGATTTTCGCATGCAGCAGATAGCGTTGTCAGCGATCCATGTCGTTCTCGACGCGGGTCCGCCCCACCTGCACGGCTACAATTGAAAATCGACGACAAAGCATGTCTAATCAAACCCGACAATTCCCGGTGGGGGGGCTGGAAATGGTTAAGCACTTGTGGGCCGTTGGAATAATAGCTTGCCTAATACCAATCGGCCTTGAAAGGGCGATCGCTCAAGCACAAGGATTCCAACCACAAATACACATGAAGCCTTTGGAGCAAAAGGTAACGCTACCAAAAACGAGGAAGACATTTAATTTCTACGGAAATTCCGTCGCAGGGCCTTCTATCGCCCCACCTCCACCAATTATAGTGCCACTTACACCTGAAGACAGTTTTAAATCTCTGGAAATACGTATGATTATTACGTATGCATTATCAAAATTTGTAGGCTCTCCATTAGGAATGAACAATTTACCTATTATACTTAAAGATAAAAACGATGTTATATCGATGAGAATTTCTACAATTAATATTGATCAACGTTCCTATCAAGGAACTTTTGAGATTATAGGAAAGAGTACATTGCTGTCACTGGGTAAACAAAATTGGGTTGAAAGACATCGTTTTCTTTTTAGCGTTTCTAAGATTGGTCCATATGAAGCTAAAATACAATTAATAGACTACGAACCAATGTATAAAACGAGTCCGGATGTCCCTCCACCCGAGGACGTGCCATTTACGTATATTCCGCAAGACATGGAAAATGAAATTGGTGTTTTTCAACAAAAACTTATGGGACACTTCGTAGATGCAATTGAATTTATAACACACTAATAGAGAGAATTTGACATGTCCACTCATGCATTTCGTTATTTATGTGGTTTAACAGTGTTATTGAGTCATATTATTGTATTTATTATACTGTCAACAACTTATAGATTTTCAAATTTAGTAGACCAGGTTGGTAGTATACTAATCGCAATGCCTATAACACTTTATTATGTGACTCCATTTATTAAATATGTTGTGGCAAGTGCAGAAAATAAAAATGATCAAGGAGGTGTGACTGACGTCCTTGCAGCAATGACGATGTATATAATCGTTGCATCGTTTTGTCTGGCGCTTCTTTTTATCGTTATTAGATTTTCATATTTCTCTAATTATGAGCTGAATGAATTTAAAATGTGGCTTGGCGCTGTAGAATCAGCATTCGGCGCGTTAATAGGAATAGTTTTTGAAAAATTTTTTGGTCTTTCGGTGGTTGATAGGGGTAATTCAGAAAAACAGGCCGCAACCGAGATCGATAAGGTATAAAATATATTCTGAAGCAGCATTCAGACGAGGTATGTGCTTGTCTTACCTGTGTGGGCGCTGGTGGCGCGGCCCTGGACGCGCCGGAGCTGAGGGATGTGTTCATGCGGCGGCTGGCCCCGGTTTCATGGAAACAGGCATGTACCCCGTGCCGATTGCCGGCCCGCGATGGGGCGGGCTACAGCATCGGATTTCACACTGACACACGGCGTGAAAGAGATCACGCTCCAGCTTTACTTACCGCAAGATGACAGAACCAGCCACATTTGCACTCGCATGGACCGGCGCAAGCCGAACGGCGGGTTCGAGCTGGCCCAAAAATGTCGTTCCTGCCGAACACGGGCTACGCCTTCGCCGTCGGGGCCGACACCTGGCACTCGGTGGATAAGGTCGGCCCGGAGGTCCGGACGTTGGACACGATCCTGCAAACCTACGTCGTCGACCACACTCCGGCTCTGAAGCTCCGCAACCCCGGGTAAGAGGGTCGGAAACTTCCTGCTGAACGAGGTCCGGTACATCGCCGGCGCCTGACGACGGCGGGAGCCCCTTCCTCGTCAGACCAGCGCTACGGCGTCTAGAAAGGCCTCGTAGAAGCTGGCCCGCATGTCCACGGGCTGGGCCTGGTCGAGCGGAAGGACCAGGACGGCCTTTCTGGCCATGTGCTGGAGGGGCACCCCGTCCAGCTGGTCGAGACGCACCCAATAGGCCAGATAGCCGCCCTCGGGGTCGAGGCACGCAAAATAGATGGTGATCCGGAACATGCGTGCGAAGGCGCGCAGCTTGCGGATTTCGTCCAGGTCAAACACCAGGCCCTCGGGGTAGAGGGTCTTGGCCTTCACGTCGAACGCCACCATGCCCACGTGGGGGATGCCCACGATGTAGTCCGGGCGCTTGATATACCCGCGCAGGGGCACCGGCACGCTCATGGGCGACTGCTCCACGTAGATATGGGGGAGCACGGAAGCGTCCAGCCAGGCGCGGAAGGCGTGCTCTGCCGCCGCGCCTTTGGCGGCGTCAGCTGCGCGAATGGGAGTGGAGCGTTGCCGCCTCTTGTTCATGGAGGCTTTTGGAACTGCCCACGATCCGGAACTGACAAGGCCCGGGCAGCATTGACCAGGTGGAATCAGGACCGCAGCTGCCCAATGTAATGCTTGCCAGCCGGGGTGATGGCCCAACGCCCCCGGCCGGTCGACGTGATGTATCCCTTCCCCTTCAGACGATGCAGGTACGAACGCAACGTTGCGGTTTTCAGATCCCGATTGAGCGCCTTTGCGTCAAAGGACAACGAATAAGCTCCAAGTGGGGAGCTAGACTGGTTGAGAGCATTTAGAATTGCAGACTCAATGAGTATTCTGTCTGCACTATTCTTTCTTGAAACCGTCAAATTAACCGAAACCCTATAGGATAGACTTGTAAGACGCCTCTTTAGCGCGTCCCTCTCTGCTTCTAGATCCGATATTTGTCTTTCTATGAACGCGATTTCCTGCGCCAGATGCTCGGTAAGCGTGACGCCTGTGGATGGGCGAACTTTTTTGCGATTAGTATTTTGCAACGTTCTGCCCCAAGATTGCCAAACTTCATCCCATATAAATCAAGACGTTACCTCCGTCAAAAGCTTGACATTTCTGGTACGCCCCGTTAGCAACGAAGGCGCCGCTTTTCGTTGCTAACGGGGCGTTGCAATAAATGAAGCGTTTATTGCGTATTGGGGCAGAACGGATATTTTCCAGCGGGGGCCTCTAATCATCCCATTGCCGCCGAGCTGGGACTCGGCCATAAAAAAGGCGAACCAGGTTTCTGGTCCGCCTTTTGTCTTCTGAGGTCTACGCCCTGGGCGGCCGGTAGACCGCTAGGAGGCTATAGACCCCCGTGCTTCGCACCCTCGGGATAGTCCGAAAAGGCGCTTTTCACAAGGCCGCCCTTTTTCGCGATATCGCGAGGCTGAAAATGTCCAAGACCTATAAGCCGGGCGAGCCCGCTCCGGTCTCTGCTCAGTACGCCATCGTTGGGCCGCGCGGCGGTACGCCTCCGGGTGCCCCCGAGCGTACGGGCGTCCAGGGAAAGAGCCTGCCTCCCACCCCGAAGCCCGGTCAGCGCTACGTTGTGGCTGACCCGACCCACAACGGCGCGGGAAAGAAGCGTTGACTCGCCGCCACTCCCCTCCTCTCACGGCCGAAATCGCGGCCAAGATCAAGCTTCTCGCGCGGACGGATGACCTCCTCCAGCACGAGATCGCCGCGAAGCTCGGCATCAATCAGGGGCGCGTCAGCGAGGTGTTGACCGGCAAGCGCTTCCCCGAGGTCCAGCCGCGCTGATCAAACAGAGGGCTCGCCACCTGGCGGGCCCTCACTCATTCCGTGCCGGTCCTCCCGCCTGGAATGACCCGGAGCGCGCCGAGGGCGGGCGGCAAGTCGGGAGGACGTGGGGCTCCTGGCCCGGATGTCCGTGAATCGCGCGCCGCATTTCGCCTGGTACTTGCGCGGCGGGCGTCGCTGCGGGTCCCTCCAGCGGCATCCGTAGGCGAGGGCGTCCAGCAGCTCCTCCAGGGTGATCTCGGCGCCGTGGAGCTGGGCGAGGCGGGCCAGGCGGTAGCTGCCCTGCCGTTTGCACAGGGGGCAGTCCACCCGGACGACGACATAGGGGAATTGCCAAAGCCGCTCCATGGGCCGCACGAAATAGAACAAAAACAGAACACAGACAAGCGGAGGTCCCTTCCCGGAAGGCGAGGCGAGCGCGCCCCCCACATGGCGCTGTAGGGAGCCTGAGCCGTCCACGGCCGCCAGTCGGGGCGGACGTTGGCCTGCTGGACGGCCGCAAGGCCCTAAGCGGGCCACGCCGGGGGCTTGCGGGGGCGGCAGGCACCCCGCCGCCCGCTGGATGGGCGGAGCCCCTAAGCGGGCATGGGGAGGGGGCGGGAGGGCACCCTCCCGCTGGCCAGGCCATGCCCTCCCGGGGTGTGGCCTGGGCACCTCTGGGCGCGACAGAGCCCTGTCACTGGCGGCGGTTGGGCTGACAGTGACAGGGCGGCTTGCAGGCGCGCGCCGCCCGGGCCTGACGGCCCAAACCCCAATGCAGCAGCCAGGAATGGGCGGACCAGGCGCCCCCCGTCAGGCGGGGCAGGACCGCGCCGGGATAAATGCCCGACGCGTGCCACACGGGCCGCGTCATCGATGACAGGTGACATCTGCGGGCAACAGCCCGCGCAACATTGGAAAGGAACCCTGAGGATGCGCGAGCATCACAACACCGGCGGTCGCGAGCGCGGCGCCACCCCCTGGACAGAACCGCACGGCCCCACGGGCACGGCACAGGAGAGCACAGAGATGCGAACGATGAAGAACATGACGACGAGCGAGCGAACGGCTGAAAGGACGCGGCCACGCCGCTGAGAGCATGGAAGGCTTGTAGGCATGAAGGAGCGGAGGACGCGGACCTAGCTAGTTCGGAGGACCCCGGCCCCTTGGCGTCTTCGGACGCGCCACCTGGAACCCGCGCGCGGGACAGGCGGAGGCCATGAACACTAACCACAACGATTGCATGATGAATGGACGATCTGAGTTTTTCCCTCAAAGCCCTCACTCAGCGGGTGGCGGACGGGTCCTTTGCGACCCGCGCCAACCGGCACCGGGGCTTGCAGGCAATGGCGGGGGAGCTGCGCCAGCTGGGGTTCCGGCTCCCGGCGGCCATCTCCCTGAAGCCGAAGCATATCGATGCCCTGGTGGGCCACTGGAAGGCCGAGGGCGTGACAGATTCCACCATACGCAACCGGCTGGGCTGGGCCAGGTGGTGGGCGGAGCAGATCAACAAGCCGGGCCTGCTGCCCGCCTCGAACGAACGGTTCGGCCTGGCCGAGCGCACCCCGTACCAGGGCAGCAAGGCTCGCAAGGCGGACGCGGCCACCTTGGCCAAGGTGAAAGACGACCGGATCAAGCTGGCGCTCCAGCTGGAAGCGGCCTTCGGCCTGCGCCGCGAGGAGGCTCTGAAATTCCGGCCGCGGATCAGTGACCGGGGGCAATACCTGGCGCTGGTCCCGTCCACCACCAAGGGCGGGCGCTATCGGGAAATCCCACTGACGCACCCCCGGCAACGGGAGCTGCTGGAAGAGGTGCGCCGCGTCGCCGGCGACGGCTCCCTGGTGCCGGCCGGCATGACGTATCGGGACTACCTGCAACGCTACAAGCACCAGACCCGGGCGGCGGGGCTGGGGCAGGCCCACGGCCTGCGCCACGGCTACGCGCAATGGCGGTACAAGGTGCTGACCGGTTGGGACTGCCCGGCCCGGGGCGGCCCCACCATCGAGGGCATGACGGCCGACCAGGAGCGCCGCGACCGGGCGGTACGTTTGGCGATCTCCCGCGAGCTGGGGCACGGCCGCCTTGCCGTGGTGGACACCTACCTGGGCCGCCGCCGGGCGCCGAAGGAAAGGCGCGCGGCATGATCGCCCCCCGCAAATCTTCCGCCATGCTCGAACGGGCGCGGCAATCCACGCAGGACGGCCGGGAACAGGCCGCGCGCGAGCTGCTGGAATGGGAAAAGGTCGAGGGCGCCATTCGGGAGGCGGCGGGCAAGGGGTTTGACCACGTGAACCTGGCCCCCGCTTTGCCCATCAACATCCGCGACACGGAGACCGGCCGGAGGGCCATGGAAAGACTGACCCGCCTCGGCTTTTCGGCAAGCTGGGACTCGCGACCAGGACCACACCCCGGAACGCATTTCTATGTGCTGTCCATTAGCTGGACGACCTAGCAGCGGCACGGTGACCATACCTACGGCTGAAACTCCTTGTCCTTCTTAGGCACAACTGTCTTTGCGGCCATCTGCTGGGGAGTGACGGCCGGAGTTGGGGCAGAACCTGACGTTATTGGCGCGGGCGCGGCAGGCGTGGCTTGGATACCAGGAGCCCGATTTGGTTGCGTTGCCATGTGCGGCGCTCGTTGGGCTTGCGGAGTTGGCGGTGTCGCTGATGGCGCTTTCTGCGGCAGAGGCTGCGCCACTACGTGCGGCGCGCGATGGGGTTCCGGAGGCCGGATAGATGGAGATTGAGCAGGTCCGGCAGGTTCCGGCGCCACATGAGGCGCGCGCTCTGTTGAGGGCGCCGCTGCGGCGGTTCGTTGCCGATCTAAGGAAGTGTCATAGGCCGCCTTAGCGATATTTAAACGCTTCTGCGCCTCTCGGTGATCGCGAACAGCATCAGGCAGATCTCTACGCGCCAGCCAGGAGTCCTTCCTCCTCTCAGAAGCTCCTGATTTGAAAAAGTCCTTTGACATAAGGCTTCCTGGACGTCTTCCAAATTCATTTTTTCTCTCGTTATTACGTAATAGATTGTAAAATTTATCGTCACTATTATGCTTTGAAAAATTATTCATTTTTCTTTCTGCTTCTTCCGGATTTAAAAAAGATCTTTTCATCAATTGATCGTAGTTAGACTTCGCTTTATCGGCATTAACTTGAGCATTAACCAGTTCGAATCTATGCCTTCTTAGAATATCATCTTCTATAGACATCGATTTTTCCTTGTCAAAAGAGAGTGACTGCCCTATTTCTACAACATGATAGAGTGGATTGACCGCTGGTTGTATGCTTCGGGCGAAGCCATCGGCCGCTTCATCTTGCGCCTTCCGTCCTGCAACCCCATTCGACGTTGGCTGGAAGACGGTTGGGCGGAAATTGACGCTAAACGAGCCGCTTGGGACGCTGAGTGTGTCCGATATCGGGAGGAGATGCGAGCCAGCACCTATTCCCTGCTTCTGCGGGGGCTGGATCAGGATGATACGACCACCCTCCATTAACGGCTCAGGTCGATGGATTCCGCGCAGCACTTCCAGCTCGCGGCCCTGCTGGTCTGCGTCAATGGCCGCCCAATAGTCCCCGACGCCCTCCCTTACCCTGCGATTGTATCCGGGCCGGGAGCGTGACCCGTCGATCTGGGGGTAATTGATCCGCCGCGTGCGGGTCCGGCACTTGGGCATATTGCGAGCGGCACGCTCACGCGAAACCGGCCGGGCGCCACGCCCCTCCATCGCTCGGGCCTTCGGGCCTTCGTGAATGGTAGGTGCCCGGTCGATGCCCTGGGCTTTCAGAGTACGATGGTCGATGCGCTCTTGCCGCCCGGCGAGTTCAAGGGCGGCATTCGCGTGGCGCTCCCATGCGAGACGCAGGCGCTGGGTCGAGCCATGCTCGCTCATGCCCATTACCCGCTTGCCCGTCTCCGGATCACGGTCCCGGATGATCAGGTGACAATGGGGATTGCTCTCGTCCTTGCCCTTATCGTGATAGGCCGCCAGCCAGGGCGCTTTTCCCATTGTAACATCCTCGGCGAAGGACCGCACAAGCTGCACTCGTTGCGCAGCATTGAGCTCACGTGGAAGCGCAAGCGTGACCTTGTCGATGATGCGTGCATTCGCGCGTGACGTGTCTTCTGCCTGGCACAACCAGTCGATGACGGATGCGGGCGCAACCGGCATCCTGGCCCCCTCCAGGCGGCTCATGGCACCAGGACGAGTGACATATCGGGCGTGAGCGGCGGCGGTATATGGCTGCCGTTGAGTAGATTTGCCGACTGCGCTGTGGTGGAGGCTGTAGATGGCCACCAGCGTCATTCCCCGTCGAATGGTCACAGGGTTTGCTACGCAAACCCATAAGTGCGCTCTACCCCTGGTTGGCACCATAAAATGCCCGCACGGTCGCCCGCAAGCCCCCGGTCTGAACGACAACTAGCACCCCCGTTGGACATCTCCGCACAGCGCCCAATGCCAAGGCCGGCTACTCATCCGGGGGACATCACGTCAACTTAGTTGCAATTCGTGAATTGTGCACTTGCACAAGCTTCTTGCGCAGGGGAATGGTGGCGATCTAGCTAGCCCGGTTGCAACGGGAGGTAGGGCGCATGTTCAAGCTTCTTATGGGATGCTTCCTGATCGTCGTCGGCGCGATGGTCTCGTTTATCCCGCCATTCATTTTCGGTATCCCGATCCTCGTCATGGCCGGAGGCATGATCATGGCGGGTCTCGGAAAGACGACAGTTCAAGCCGCCAAAGGCGGCGCTGCGGTCGCCCGCTATGTGAAAGACCGCCGTGACGAAAAGAACGCCGGTCTTTGATCAGCGGATGAAATGTCATGGGTGATGCTGCCGTCATCATCGGCTTCATGCTCGTGCTGTTCGGCCTCGGACTGTATTTCTATGTCGGGGGTCTCGGCGGCATCATCGGATCGCTTTCGGCAAACCGCACCATCGAATCCGCCCGCCGCCGGGAGCACGTGCACAGCACCGCTGCCGTGCGCGCGGACAGCCTGTCTTCCCAGCCTCCCGCTTCGGCGGGGGCTGGATTTTCACGGCCCGACATCCTTGCGGCCATCGACAAAAAATATTCCAATGACCTCACCCCCATCGAGATCCGCGTGGCGGACCTGGTGCCGGGGCTAATCTCGCGCGTCTCGCTGGAACGCATGGGCATCGCCATGGCCGACGAGCTGGCGACGTTCAAGAAGATCTACAATAACAAAGATGACGGGATGGATCGCCTGATCGGCGACACTCAGGAATCCTATCTGCGTAAGATCGCGGCCGGGGCGTTGGAAGATGCGGTGCTGACGCGCACCCTGACCGATTTCAAGGACAACGAACGCGCGGTACTCCGCCTGACCGAGATACTGCACGCCCTCGGCGAGGTGAGCGCGCGCGAGCGCATGGAAATCTTCGCCCCCATCGTGTGGAATGAGGGCAAGTGCCTCGTGCGCTCCGATGTGCCGGGTTTCCGTAGCGGGGACCGACTAGAGGCCCTGCGTGAACGCCTCGGAAAGCTGCTGTTGGGACATTTTGGCGAGACCGTTGCGTCAGCGGAACGCCTACAGGCGCGCTTGCGCGCGGTTTTGGCCCAGCCGGGGCGGGTCAGCGAAGGGGATCGGGCCGTGCTCGAGCGCTATTTGTTCGCCGGAGCCCGTTGGCTAGCGCCTGGTTCCTCCGCGTCTTCCCTTGCGCCGCAAGGAACGAACAGCAGGACCGTGCTGCGGCTAGGCGCCTTCGAAGACGGCGGCGATCTCCTGTACGACTTGCCGCAAAGCCTCACCACCATCGGTATGCCTGGCTCGGGCAAATCGCAAACCCAGGTCGCAAGGAACCTGCTGCATTACCGGGGCGGTGCCGTGGTGGTTGACCTGAAGGGCGAACTTTTCGACATGACGGGCGGCTGGCGGCATGCGGAAGTCGGGCCGGTGCAATGTTTCGCTCCGGATCGGCCAGAGATATCCGCCACGTTCAATCCCCTGGATTGGGTGCGCGGCGATCCGACATATGCCTGGGACGACGCCGAGCGATTGGCCGATCTTCTGGTGGTCAAGACCAAGGAGGCAAAAGACCCCTATTGGGAGCAGCGAGGCCTTTCCCTGGTGACCACGGCATTGTCTTACACCGCAATCGCCGCTCCGCCAGAACAGCGCAATATGAGCCACGTACTCAACCAGCTGTACGCCATCACCGAGGACGAGGACCGCCAGAAATGGGCGGCCGCCTTGGCGGAAACCGGGGTAGAGCAGCTGCGTTTAGAGGCTAAAGCGTTCCGCGACATGCCGCAGAACCAGCGGGAAGGCGTGTTCGAGAATGCGCGCACACAGCTGCGGGTGTGGATTTCCCCGGCGATCAAAGCCATCAGTCACACCAGCTCCATCAATACCCTAGGCCTGCGCACCGGTGCCACGCTTTACCTGTGCGTCCGGGACGAAGATCTGGAACGCTATGCGACCGTGCTGCGGCCTCTCATCGGCCTCTCCATGCGCGATCTCATGTTCGGAGGCCCTGACCGTGAAGCCCCGGTCGTCACTTTCTTCATTGACGAGGCGCCCCGCCTCGGCCGCATGGACATCCTGGAGTCCATGATCGACATCGGTCGGGGCTACGGCCTGCGAGTCTGGCTTCTCGCCCAAAATATCGGTCAGTTCCGCGAGCGCTACAAGAATGCCGATGGCATGATCGGCAATTGCATGGTGCGCTGCTACATGAATCCGGACGAGGAAGACGCGCAGCGGCTCTCCCGACTTCTCAATGAACGCGAAGGGCTTCTTGACGGACGTCGGAAGGCGCTCGTTGAGCCATGGCAACTAAGCGGTCCAGAGTATGCGGATAAGATTATTGCCTTCATTGCCAAGAACCACCCTGCTCGCTTGACCAAGGTGATGCCGCAGGACGATTTGGTGTGCTCCGGCCGCATCGGCTGGCCCCTGGGCCAGTCGGAGCAGAATGGAGTGTTGCTCACAACACTCCCCCCGAGCCGGTCTCAGGCGGGGGTACAAAACTAAAAGTCCGGCCGCAAATGCCCTGAGGTGGGGGCTGTCCGCCCCCGCACCCCCGAGGATATTTGGACAGGGTTGGGGGACTTCCGTTAGGATTCCGCCGCGGTACAGTCTGGGAAGGCGATGGCCGCCAGGGTTGGGAGTCGCCCCGGGGGTCGCCGCCGTCCGGGGCGACTTCATCCAGGCCGCGAACGCGGCCCTTTGTTCCGCTTTAGCGGATCCTTCGCTCTTCAATGCGTGACGGGCTGTACAGGAAGGCGCTACGAGCGATTTTGAGACCGTAGCGGCCCGTCTATCGTTCAGATGTCAAAAACGGGCCTGAAAGGCCGTCTGTGGCCTTCGTCGCGTCCATCTTCAGTCGGGTAGGGGCTCGATGGCGCTAGAGCCCAAAAATTCATCCGAATTTTCAAAAGGCCCTGTTCTGTGATTCTGATTCTTTTCTGTAATAAAGTGTTCTGAGATGTTCTGCAATGTTCTGTTCTATATAAGGCGCCACCAAGTCTGCGCGATTTGCGCCAGTAAGTCTGCGTGAACTGCGCCAGTAAGTCTGCGTGCGAAACCGGGGGGTGCGCCACCAAGTCTGCGTGGTCGCGCCACCAAGTCTGCGTAGCGCATTCACTAACCCGTTGAATCTTAAGGGGTCCATTTGATGGGGGTGCGCCACCAAGTCTGCGTGGCGTTTTGAGGCGATTTTGCCGCCACCAAGTCTGCATGCTCGCGCATGAACGGGCGCCAGTAAGTCTGCGTCAATCGGGCGGGGCCACCCCGCCACCAAGTCTGCGTAGAGGCCGGACGATTCGGGGGCTGGGAGGCGCCAGTAAGTCTGCGTGGAGGAGCTGAGTGCAGCGGAATGGGACGGCATGGCAGCCGGGCGAGGACGGCTAAGCGCCTGAGTCGCCACCAAGTCTGCGTATACAATCCCTTGGGATGTTAGGCTTTTTTGGAAAGACGGGGCGCGGGGAGCGCGAGCACGGAAGGGTCCGCCGGTTCGAGGATAAGCCCCTCCTCCGTCACCTTGACCGGGATTTTCGGCAGCACTTCCTTGATGTGGGCCAGGTCGCTGGCGAGCTGGGCGCGAAACGCCCGGGGGCGGTTGAACGATCCGCCGAATTGCTCCTGGAGCGCGTTCCAGCTGACCCGCAAGTTGGCGTCGATGTTGTGCAGCCGGTATCCCAGCCAAGTGTAGAGGTCGAGCTTGCGGGCCGAACCCGCGAAAGATCGGATCACATGGGCGCTGACCGGCAGGGCGTGG
Organism: Xanthobacter pollutisoli; assembly: GCF_040044995.1. NCBI lineage: Bacteria > Pseudomonadati > Pseudomonadota > Alphaproteobacteria > Hyphomicrobiales > Xanthobacteraceae > Xanthobacter > Xanthobacter pollutisoli. The sequence continues at coordinate 25 of NZ_JBDZDP010000039.1, read as the reverse complement.
CGGTCCAGGGATTTGAAGAAAGCGT
>NZ_JBDZDP010000038.1:0-16165 GCF_040044995.1 Xanthobacter pollutisoli | reverse complement strand
GCAACACCGTCTGCAACAACCCCATCGCACCCTCCGGGTGAAGGGAAACCGTGATTCCGATTCCTCAAACACCCATAGGATAAAGGAGCTTCAGCGGGACGGAACTTTCTTCATCGCGGAATTAGGGACACCACTTCGGTATTCGCGCGGGTCGCGTTCCTCCCCTGCTCCCGGCGTCAATCCGAGAGAACGCCGTGCAGCCGGCCGTGACGCCAGTAGCGAGCATAGAGGTTTAGAAGATCGAGGCTTGAAGCGAAGGGCTCCAGCGTGTCGATCCGCAACTGCGATAGCCCGAGCGGCCGTCGCAGCTCGATCGTCGCCAGAAACTCGTCCTCCCCATTATAGCTGGTCCTGAAAACCCTTGCCGCGGCGACAGCCGGCTTGTCCGCATAGGCCTGCCGAACAGTGGAAACGAGAGCCTCGCCCTGATCGGCGGGGACGCCGCGAAACTTCATCAAGGCCAGCCACTCGCAGGCCCCGCTGGCCCCGATCTGGGCGCAGGGGCGGGAAATCTGCACGCCCTCGGCGCGGTAAAGGCCCTGCATGCGGGGCAGAATGCGCTTTGACCAGGGCGAAAAATTCGTCCCCGAAATCGCAAGATACCCCGGCTCGCGGAGCACATCCGGATGGGCCAGATCATAAAGGGCGACATATCGCGGCCAGCCCTCGATGCAGACATAGCGACGTGCATTCAGGAAGCCGGGAATGGCCGCCCGCTCCGGCACGTGCTCGTCATCGTACCAGTCCTGGAACTCCTCTTCCATTTCGGAAGGCGGCTGCATGGTGACGAGAAGAAGACCCAGCGGTTCACTCATGGCTTCCATCCTGGTCCGGGCCATTCTGCCTGGGTCAAGGCGTTCATTCCGCCGCCCTGCTGATCGCACCGAGATCCCGGCAGGCATCAGTTCCCACCTGCGCGATCTGGACGCCCTGCCGCTGCAGCCAATCGATCACCTGCGCGGCCGTCGCCGCGACTGCCTCCGCGAGCGCCGGGGACGCCGAGGGCACCTCCGCGAGGATGACATACAGCAGGGCCTTGGGGTCGTCGAGGACATCGGTGCGGAAACAGGCATGGAAACCGCCGCCGGCCATGCGCGCATTGCAGCGATAAAGCCCCTCGCCGCGCTCCAGCACCGTCACGCGCGCCCTAAGTTCAGCCGCACGTGCGGCTGCCACCAGTCCGGCGATTCCACCTCCGACTACCAGTGGGTCGACGTTCGTCTGTTCCATGCCGTTTCCTCCCTGTTTCCAAGTTTTTCCCGGCGATTATTCGTCGGCTTGCGCCAGCGAATGCGCCTCCTCCCGCGCATCCGCCGCGTGGCGGGCGGCGAGGTAACCAAAGGTCAATGCCGGCCCCAGATTAATGCCCGCCCCGGGATAGCGGCCCGCCATCACGCTGACGGCGTCGTTTCCGGCGGCGTAGAGGCCGGCTATGGGCGCGCCATCGCCGTCCAGCACCTGGCTGGCGGCATTCACCTTTAGGCCCGCGAACGTGCCGATGTCGCCGGGCTCCACCGCGACGGCGTAGAACGGCGGCTGGATGATGGGGCCGAGGCAGGGATCCCCCATGCCGCCCTGGTCGCCCTGGAAGCGGTTATAGGCGGTGCTGCCCTTGCCGAATTCGCTGTCCCGGCCACTCGCCACGTCGTGATTGAAGGCCGCGACGGTGCGATCGAGCATCGCGGGATCGAGCCCGCAACGCGCAGCGAGCTCAGCGATCGACCGCCCGCGCCTGAGATAACCGGAGCGGACATGGCGCGAGAAGGGAACGGGAAACGGCCGCACATAGCCAAGGCCGAAACGGCGCAGGGTCCGGCTGTCGCAGACCAGATAGGCACGCGGCTCCCGCCCCTGTGTGGCCGCCAGCAAGGCCTGTACGAAATCGTGGTAGGACAGCGCCTCATTCACGAAGCGCCTGCCCGGCGCGGTGACGGCGATGACGCCCGGCTTGGCGCGATCGATGACATGGGGAAAAGCCTGTTCTGCGCCGGGTGTCAAGATGCGCGAGACCGGCATCCATGCGGCGGCATTCGGCAGGGCCTCATCGACCACACCTCCCGCCGCTTCGCCCAGCCGCAAGCCATCGCCCGTGGTTCCGCCCGAGGTGGGGGATGCGTGTTCAGCGCCGGCACGGGCGTGCGGGAACAGGCGCTTTTGGAAGGTCACATCCTGGGAAAAGCCGCCGCAGGCGAGAATGACTCCAGCGCTCGCATGGATTTCGTCGGTCTGGCCGGCGTGTTCGATCACCACCCCGGTCACGCGCCCTGGCTCGCTCAGTAGCGCGATGGCCCGTGTTTCCAGGCGCATATCGACGCCGAGTTCGATCGCCGATTTCAGCAGTCGGCCGGCCAGCGCATTGCCGTTCGCCAGGGTGACGCCGCGCCCGTAGCGGATGACCTCGACGAAATGTCCGGCGATGCGCCGGGCCACGTAGACTGCCGATGTCCACGAGCGTGTCGCGTTGAAGAAGTGCTTCAACTCGGTCCCCGAGCCGACGTTCAGCCCCAGGAACGTGGTCTGTTGCAGGGGCGGCCGCAGCTTGAGCCTGAAATCGCCGAGCAGGCGGGCATCGAAGGGCGCGCAGACGATGGAGCGCCCCTCTCCCGCGCCGGGCGCGTCGGAGTGATAATCAGGAAAGGCGGGGGAGGCGAGGAAGCGCACCGCCGTGTGCGCTTCGAAGAAGCTCACCATGCGCGGGGCTTCATCCAGATAAGTCTCGATCCGTGCTGTGTCCGCGTGCGCGCCGGTCTCGTGCAGGAGATAGGTCATCGCCGCCGCGCGGCTGTCGCGCACGCCCGCCGCAATCGCGACCGGGCTCATGGGCACCCAGCACCATCCCCCTGAGAGCGCCGTGGTGCCCCCCAGCCAGGGCTCCTTCTCGATGACGACGACGCTCAGGCCCAGAAGCCGCGCCGTAATGGCCGCCGACATCCCGGCGGCACCGGAACCGATCACGAGGAGATCACATGCGAAAGGCATCTGCGCACCCGATTATGCGAGGACGATGCGGGCAACCGGAAGGCCGCCCCGCTCGCCTCAGGCCGCGGTCGAGCGAATGATCCGCCCCTGCCGGGGCGGCCCCGGAATGGCCTTCTCCCTGGCCAGTCGGTCGAACTGGCGCGGGATCATCTCGTAGGTGTCGATCACCTCCGTCCACCCGGCCTTCTGTATCTTGGTCAGGGCCGACATCTGATCCCACTCCACCATGAACATGTAGGAGATCGCTGCCTCGAAGGAGGCGAGCTCGGAAATGGAATAGAGCAGCCCGTATTTGCGGCGGATCTCCTCCCAGAGCCCCGCCTTGCCGGACATGAATTGCCCGACGTCAAAGGTCATGACGTCGCCCACCTCCATGTCGAACCAGTCGGCGATGACTGGCCAGGCGAGCTTCCAGCGGATGAAGTCGCCATTGGTGATATTGAAGGCCTGTTTGGCGCCGTTGGGGCTGGTGGCGGCCCACATCATGGCGCGGGCGAGGTGATCCGCCTCCGTGCACTGATACAGGGCCTCCCAGGCCGCCCGCTTGCCGGGAAAGTGCAGCGGCATGCCCATGTGCTTCATCACCGTCGCATAGACGGCGACGGCCTGCATCATGTTGAGCTGACTGTTGACGGCGAAGCCCCAAATGCCGTGCGGGCGCATGGTGCTCCAGCTCCAGCCTTTGCCCGCTTGCCGGGCTTCCAGCATGTCCTGTTGCGCGTAATAGAAGATGCCCATGGGGTGCCGGATCTGGTCTTCCCGCGCCGGGGTGCGGTAGGGCCCGCGATGGCTGCCGTACCACTTGCTTCCGTGGACGAGCTGGATGTGCTTCAGCCTCGGCGCCGCCGCCTCCAGCACATCCACGAGATTGCGCAGGATATTCAGATTGACCTCGTTTTCCTCGGCGAGGTCGGCGCGCTGGCTGTAGGCGGTGAAGAAGACGTGAGTCACGTCCTTCAGTTCGTCGGCCACCGCCAGCAGGGATTGCTTGTCCGCCAGGTCGGCGCGCACCTGGTGTCCCTGGGACAGGCTGTGCTGGGAGCGGCGAGACAGCCCGATGGCGTGCCAGTCCTTGCGCAGAGCGAGTTGCTCCATCAGGGCCCGGCCAACGATACCGCCTGATCCTGCGACGAGCGCGACATTCCGTGTCATTCTTCCATCCTCCCGAGGACAGGATTTTCGTTGGCGAGGCCTTAGCCGCGCAGTTCCTCGAAGCCTTCCAGCACCTCGCGCGTGCGCGTCACCTGTGGCCATGCGGCGTCGAAGTCCGCGAGCAGTGGAGTGAGGATTTCCGGCGTCGTGATCGCTTCGACCGCCGCCAGCGAGGGGAAACGGTAAAGCGCGATATGGACCGCCGGATCGGTCCGGCTCCACATGCGCACCGCGTGCTCCGCGCCGAACGCGGATCGCGCGAGGGGCAGGTGATGGGCGCGGTACCATTCGTCGAAGCCGGGCCGATCCGCCGGATCGGCGACGTTCGCGCGCACGAGAAAAAAGGCAGACATGGTGCTGCTCCTTGGTCAGGCAGGAATGAGGCGGCGATCGGACAGAACGCGTAGGTTCCGGATGAACATGTCGTAGGTATCGAGGCAGTCCTGGAACCCGAACTGCCGGGCTTTGAGTGTTGATGACATGATGTCCCACGCACAGGAAAAGGCGTATTGCGCGTAGTTCCAGTCCACCAGCGCGGTGAAGGGCACAGGCTCCAGGCCGTGTTTGCGCTGGATGGCCGCCCATGTTTCGGACTTGTCCGCCATGAATTGGGGCAGATCGATCTGCTGCGGGGCAGCCGTCTCCATGCCGAAATGCTGCGCTAGGCGCGGCCAGAGATGCTCGAACCGAATGAAGTCGCCGTTGGTGATGTTGAACGCCTCGTTGGCGCACCGCTTTTCCGTCGCGGCCCAGGTCATGGCGCGCGCCAGCAGGTCAGCGTCGGTCGTCTGGTAGACGGTCCAGAATGCCGCCGGCTTGCCGGGCCAGCGCAGCGGCAGGCCCAATTCCCGGCCGAGCGTCGCATAGACGCCCAGCACCATGATCAGGTTGAGCGGGGTGCCGACCGCGTATCCGCAGATCGTGTGCGGCCGGATGAACGAACAGGACCAGGTTTTCCCGGCCTGGCGACCGGCGAGGAGATCCTGCTGGTCATAATAGAAACTGGGCGGAAAATGGCGGGCGTCATCCTCCCGGATCGGGGTCCGGAATGGACCCAGATGGGCGCCGTAATATTTCGTTCCCTGCAGCAGGCTCACATGCCGGAGGCCGGAGGCGGCGTCTTCGACGCAATCTAACAGGTTTCTCAGCATGGCCGCATTGGGCGCAACCTGGGCCACCCAACCGGGAGCGTTTGCGAACGCTGTGTAGAAGACGTGGGTCACCGCTCCCAAGTGCTGGCCTGCGGCCCGCAAGCTTACCGGTTCCACGAGGTCGGCCGACCGAAAGCGCACGTCCGGCGAGAGATACGACGGCGGCTTTCGCGCAATGCCGATGACCTCGTATCCGATCGCTGCGAGATGTCTGGCAAGGGCAGATCCCGCGACGCCGCTAAAGCCGGCAACCAATGCCGTGCCGCGGCCGGTCACGACGGCGCCCCTTCGCGGTGGAGCGAGCAGAGGTGGGAATAAACGCCAATCTCGCCGAGCGAAGCATGTTCGCGCGCGAGGCGATCGGCGAAAGCCGTCGCGTCGGGCAGGCGCAAAAACTCGGCGACCACCGCCTCGGTGATCAAGGCGTCCGCTCCCGGCCGGATCTGCGCTACCGCGGTGCGCGGCGTCTGGCTTTCGCTGGCGGTCCATAATTGTGCGCGCGTGACGCCGGGCGCTTCGCTCGCCACAGGCATCATGGACGCCAGAGCCCCCGCCCCTTCGGCTTCGCGGCGCAGGGTCACCACATCGGCGCCTTGGATGCGGCCGTGGCGCACTGACCGCGCATATGGTGCGCATCGTATTGGTGAAGGCGGGCATGATCCGTTGGGTAAGCGCCGTGGGATTTTCGAGCCGTTCCCGATAGGCGCGGCTGTGCAGCACGTCCCCGGACTGCGTCTCGTAATAGGTGAAGTATCGGCGGTCGCCCGCCTGGGCCTCGTAGCGGTGGCCCGAAAGGAAACCGGGAATGGAGATGCGCTCGGGCAGGTGCTCTTCCGTACACCAGCGCTCGTAACCTTCCTGAGAAGCAGGATGACAATCGTTCCAGACGGCGAGGACGTGGTGCATTCGGATCGATCCGTGACCCGGTTTGAGCCTGAAATGGTTTAGAATGAACGGTCATTCAATGTCAATGCTGATCATTCGCCATTTATACGTGCTGCAACTGCGTTGAAGCGTTCGCAGGTGCAAACATCATGCGAAATAGTGCGTTTGGTACAGAAAGCTGCATCCAGGGTAATCGCATTTCAGACTAGCGCGAGGAGTTTGAGGAGATAGTCTTGATTCCAAGCTGCTTTTTTGAACTTCGCGCGGAGCGAGGCCTTGCTGCTCTCCTTGGCCATGACGTTGAGCGCCATGTGACGGAGGACGGCGAAGTTATGGGGGCCGTTGTCCATGCGGTTGCGTGAGGCGTCTTCGTTCATCGTCACGTCGAGGCGCCAGTGCAAGTTGTTCTCCACGCCCCAATGGCTGCGCACGACCTCGCCGACACGCTCGGGCGACAGCGGCGCGCTGAGAAGATAACAGGCTGTTTCCGTGGAGAGTTTATCGGTCTCCGGCGTTGATCCGGGGATCTCGCGTGTGCGCGTGACCTTGGCAATGGCCTTCAAGCCGGGCCATTGATGGCGCTCCTGCAGCCAGTCGATGTCGGTCGAGACGACGACGGCCCTGGTTTCGATGCGGCCATGATCGGCGTCGACCGTGGGGATGCTCGTTTCGACCTTCGCCAGCGGATCGTCGAGATAAAGATGACATCCTCGTGGAGCGTTCCCTGATTGCCTTTGAGCGCGAAGGCGTAGTCGCCACCCTGATCGACGATCTGCCGGGCGATGGCGCGCTGGCAATTGAGCGCGTCGACGGTCACGATCGCCCCTTTCAGCGTCAGCATCTCCAACAGCTTCGGCACGGCGGAGATCTCGTTCGACTTGGCGTCCGTGGCGATCTGCGCCAGCACGAGGCGCTGCTCGCAGCCCCAGGCCGAGACCATATGCAGCGGCGACTTGCCGCTGGCCTTGTCGAAGGAGCGGCGCAGCACCTTGCCGTCGATGGCGATCACGCCTTCACAGGCTTGCGAGAACCGGCCCATGAACGTCAAAAAGCAGGCGCGGAACTGCTCGGGGTCGAGGAGGCGGAACACGCGGGAAAACGTGTCGTGGCTCGGCAATCCGTTCTCAAGCTTCAAGAATTGCCGCAGGAATTCTTCCTTCTCGCGCGCGAACAACGCCATGTCCGAGGCGTATTGCCCGCCGCACAACACGGTGCACAGCGCGATGACCATGATCTCGGTGAGATCGTGAAGCCCGGCGTTGCCGGTGCGCGGGTCTTCCAGGTCCTCAAAACAAGCCGCCAAGCCTTCCATGCGATCCCCCAGCCGTCGCCCGATCCGGCCATCGGCTAGAATCGATTCGTCACAAGCCTGCAACCCCAAAGCTATTGTCAAGCGCGTTCAAATGCGATTCCCCTGAGCTGCATCCGATCCGTGTTGACAGGCTGCGTCGAATGACTAATCATTCACCCGAACGTGACGACCCGCCCTTGAGAACGAGGTCGCACTTGAGGAGGAGCCCGCCGATGTCGCCCGACGAAGATTCCGCCAACCCGATCCAACGCGGCAAGAGCGCCGGAGCCATGGCTCCCAACCGCCGCCAAGTCATTGCCGGCGTTGCCGGCTTTGCCATTTCTGCGCCATTTGTCGTCACCGCGAAGGCCGCGCCCGCGACTATACCGGTGGGCGTCGTGGTTGGCCTGACCGGCCGCAGTGCGCCCTGGGGCATTCCCGTCGCGGATGCCACCCGGCTCGCCATCGACATGGTCAATAAGTCGGGCGGGATCAAGTCCAAGGAGGGCGCCAAGCTCGAACTCTTCGTCGCGGACCACCAGAGCAATCCGCAGATGGCCGGCACCCAGACCGAGCGCTTGATTCAGACCGCCGGTGTGCTCGCCGTGTTCGGCAATGCGGTGAGCGGCGCGACGATGGTCGGCAGCGCCGCGGCCGACCGCAACAAGACGCCGTTGATATCCACCGACAGCGGCGACACCCTTAGCAGCCGCGGCCTCAAATATTATTTCCGCATCGGCGCCCGGACCTCGCTGCTCTCTCAAACCGCCATCGACTTCGCCAAGTCCATGGCGGAGACGACGAAGGTGGTGCCGAAATCGGTCGCGATCCTCGCCGACGACACGACCTTCAGCCAGGATGCGGCAAACGGGCTGGTGAAAGCCCTGAAAGGCACCGACTGGCCGCTGTTCGATAACATCAGCTTCCCCGCCGGGAACGTGGGCGACTTCTCGCCCATTATCCAGCGCCTCAAGCTGAATGGCGTCGACCTCTTCCTTCAGGCGACCACTGCCCCGGATGGCATCCAGATTCTCCAGGCGTGCAAGGCGCTGGACTATAATCCGATCGCCAGCCTGCATGTTCTCGGGGCACCCTACACCCCCGAGTTCGCATCGAACGCGAAGGCCACCGGCAACTATATCACCGATGCCGTCGGCTACGTCCCCGAGCTGGTGAACTCCAATCCCAAGATTGCCGAGTTCGGACGCATCTACAAGGAAACCTACAACCGAAACCTGGACGACCAGGCATCGCTCGCGGTCAACGGCGTCGGCATACTGCTCGACGCGCTGGAGCGCGCCCCGACCCTCGATCGCGAGGCCATCACTAAGGCGCTGCGGGAAACCGATCTGGAAGTCGGCAGCAACCCCTTCATCGTGCGCGACGGCGTGAAGTTCAGCGAGGCGGGGGACAATATGCGAGCCAAGGCGCTGGTCATGCAGATCATCGACCAGCAGCAGCGCATCGTCTTCCCGCAGACCCTGGCGACCGTGAAGGCCGTGTGGCCGATGCCGAAATGGGCGGCGCGCGTCTGACAGCGCGCTCCTAGCCCCGCTCTGGCGGCGGCACGAGACCGCCCTGCCGGCCGAGGGCCAGGCCTTCGGCCAGCGCTGCACAGCCAAAGCAGGGGCGGCGGAATGACATCCCGTATTCCTGCTTCTCCTGAGGGCTGAATATGTTCTTGACGCTTCTTCAGATCGGTATCGTGAGCGGGCTGCTGAGCGGCCTCGTTTACGCCCTCATGTCCACCGGGTTCAATCTGAGCCTCGGCATCGCGCGCGTGGTCAATCTCCAGCACGGCGCGGCCATTCTCTGGTCCATGTACGCCGCCTATTTCGCCTGGCACACATGGGGCCTCAATCCGCTTTATGTGACACCGGTGATCTGCGGCCTTGCGTTCGTCATCGGCTATGTCGCCCAGCGGCTTTTGATCGACCGCATCCTCAACGTGCCCGAGGACAGCCAGATTCTGTTCTCCATCGGGCTGCTGATTTCGCTGCAGTATTTCGCCCAGTTCATCTTCAGCACGGACGCGCACTCGCTCCAGGCGCGGGAGCTTCAGGGCGCAATCATCCTGGGCGACCTCTTCCTGCAGTATAAGCAGATCGCCGCCGCCGGCGTCGCGCTCGTGGGCTTGCTCGGCCTCCATCTCCTGCTGCGCTACACCGATCTCGGGCGAGACCTGAAGGCGTGTTCCCAGAACGCCATTGGAGCTGCTGCCTGCGGCCTCGACAATCGCCGTCTCTACGCCGTCGCCATGGGCATCAGCTGGGTATGCGCGGCGCTCGCCGGCATCGCCTTGTCCAATCTCGTGCCGATCGTGCCGGATCTCGCCTTCCAATACGCAATCATGGCCGTGGTCGTCTCGGTGCTCGGCGGTCTCGGCAGCGTGGTGGGTTCACTGATCGGCGGTCTGCTGGTGGGCGTCGTCCTCGGCGTCGCACAGGCGTTGGGTTACGGGCAGGTTGCGCAAGCACTGGTCTATACCTGCGTCTTCGTCACCTTCTTGTTCAAGCCGACGGGAATCTTCGGCGCGAAGCTCGCGTAAGTCCCTCGGATCTTTTCAGAAGATATCTGCGATGCATCACACTGTCAAAGAGCACGGTGATCAAATGACAAAACTGCTCGTGGGGCTGATCATTCTCGCTGGGCTGTGCTTTCCATTCTTCGTGGGCGGATACTATCTGAAGCTCACTTTGCTGGCCCTGCTATACGCCTATCTCTCGTCGAGCTGGAATATCATCGGCGGCTATGGCGGTCAGATGTCGTTCGCCCACGGCATTTTCTTCGGAATCGGCGCTTACACGGTGGCACTGTTCTCCGTCTACCAGGTGGCGCCCCTGGTGTTCGCCATTCCCGTTGGCATCGTCATTGTCGCCTGCGTCAGCTTCGTCGTTGCCAGAGTGTGCTTCGGCTACGAACTGAGCGGCATTCACTTTGCCGTCGGCACCATCCTGTTGGCCGAGATCGCACGGATCATGGCCATCAATTCGAGCTTCCTCGGCCGCTCCCAGGGTCTGCAGATCCACGTGGAGGCCTCGATCTGGAACCTCCAGTTCGAAAGTTACCTCCCGTTCTACTACATCGTGTTCGCGATGACGGTCGCCATCGCCGCCGGCACCTACTGGCTCCAGCGCTCGCGCCTCGGCTTTCGCCTGATCTCGCTGCGTGAGCAGGAGCAGAGCGCAAAGGCGCTCGGCATCAACACCACCCGCACCAAGCAGGTCGCGTTCGTAATCAGCGCTGTGCTCACCGCCGCCGGCGGCGCAATGCACGCGCTGGTGGTGGGCTTCGTGGAGCCGGATTTCAATCTTGGACTCCTGCTCGCCCTCACCATCGTGATGGGCGCGGTTCTCGGCGGCCGCGGCACCGTGCTCGGTCCTATCCTTGGCGGCATCCTCGTACAGGCGGTGCAGGAGCTTCTGGTGGTGGCCGGCGGCATCGTGGGGACGACATCGGTCTCGGCGCTGGCGCAGGTGGTCTACGGCCTGTTCTTCGTGTTCATCATCCTCGGCTTCCCTCGCGGAATCGTCGGCACGCTGCAACGCCAGCATTTCGACCGGCAGGCCGTGCTGGGCGAGCCCGGCAAGATCACGCCCGCGAGCCTATAGGAGACCGCCATGCTCGAAACCAAATCGCTGAGCAAGCGTTACGGCGGCCTGGTGGCCGTGGCGGATGTGGACTTCCGTGCGGCGACCGACGAGGTCGTGGCGATCATCGGCCCGAACGGCGCCGGCAAGACCACCTTCTTCAACCTGCTCTCCGGCTTCCAGCGGCCGAGTTCGGGCGAGATGAGCCTGGACGGGAAAAGCATCATGGGCCTTCAGGCCCATCAGGTGTCCAACCTCGGCGTGGTGCGCACATTCCAGGTCTGCCGGCCGTTTCCGGACCTTTCCACCCTTGAGAATGTGGTGGCCGGCGCCTACGCCCATTGCACCACCTATCGCGAGGCGGTCGAGGTCGCAGAGGCCGTCCTGGAAGAGGTGGGGCTGTTTCACAAGCGCCGCTTTCTCGCCAACTACCTTACCCTCCCAGACATGAAGCGCCTCGAACTCGCACGGGCGCTGGCGACCCGCCCACGCTATCTGCTTCTCGACGAGGTGATGGCCGGACTGAACGTGCGCGAGCAGCACGAGGTCGGCGACGTCATCGAGGCGATTCATCGGCGCGGGGTGGGCGTGGTGCTGGTGGAGCATTCCATCACCATGGTGGTGCGCCTCGGGCGGCGGGTGATGTGCCTTAGCGCCGGCCGCAAGATCGCCGAGGGAACGGCGCGCGAAGTGCTCTCCGATCCCGATGTCCAGAGCGCTTATATGGGGGCGGCCAATGACGAAGCTGCTTGAGGTCACAGGCATTTCTGCAGGCTACGGCGTCTTTCCGGTGCTTCACGCGGTGAGCTTCTACGTCGATGAGGGAGAGGTCGTCGCACTTATCGGCTCCAACAGCGCCGGCAAGACGACGACACTGCGGTGCCTGTCCGGCCTGCTCAAGCCGACCCACGGCGACATCCGCTTCGATGGAAAGAGCATCGCCGGGGCCACGCCGCGGGACATCGTTGGTGCGGGTCTCGTGTCGGTGCCGGAGGGGCGCCAACTCTTTCCTAACCTGTCGGTATTCGACAATCTGATGGTCGGCGGCTCTAACTCGCGCGCGAAGCCGCACCGGGCGGCCACGCTCGAAAAGGTCTACACGCTCTTTCCAAAACTTTACGAGCGGCGCGACCAGTTGGCGGGAAGCCTGTCCGGCGGCGAGCAGCAGATGGCGGCCATCGGGCGTGGTCTGATGGCCCTGCCGCGCATGCTGCTGCTGGACGAGCCCTCGCTCGGGCTGTCCCCGCTCATCGTGCGCCAGCTCTTCCAGACAATTTCGGACATCCGCGCCGAGAACATCACCGTCCTGCTGGTGGAGCAGAATGTGCGCAGCGCGCTGAAGGTGGCGGACCGCGCCTATGTGATTGAGAACGGGCGCATCGAGATCGGTGCCGCGGCGCGCGACCTCGAGCGTGATCCGCGCATTGCCGAGAGCTACTTCGGCACCGGCTCCAAGGAAAGCCTATGAGCGGAAGCGATCACATGTCCAGTTGGCTGAGTATTCGCCGAGCGGGCCCCGCGCCTGTCGATCTGCATTATCGTGCCTGGGGGCAGGACGGCCCGCTGGTGGTCCTCCTGCACGAACTCGGCGGCGCGGCCTGGAGCTGGAGCGGCATCGCGCCGAGCGTGGCGGCTGCGGGCTTTCGCTTGGTGGCGTTCGACCAACGCGGTTCCGGCGCCTCCGAGAAGACGCCCGGCCCCTATTCCATAGATCTGCTCGCCGATGACTTGGCCGAGGTCTGCCACGCGTTCTCGCCCGACGCTCCGGTGCTGTTCGGCGGGCTCGCCATGGGCTCAGTGACGGGCCTGCGTTTTGCTCAACGCTATCCCGAGCGCGTAGCTGGCCTTTTTCTTGTGAGCCCAGCAGTTGAAATTGAGGAACATGCGCGAAACTATCTGCTCAGCCGTGCGGATAGGGTTGAGCGCGAAGGCATGCGCGCGGTCTTGGAGGCGAGCTTTGAAAACGCGTTTCCGCCCTTCTGTCGCGCCACGGAAGCGGCGGCGGGTTATCGAAATCAGTATCTCGCAAACTGCCCCGCAACCTACGCCGCTTCCTCGCGGGCCCTTGCCGAGTTCGTAGGTTATGAGCGTCTCGAGACACTCACCATGCCCACTTTGCTCATATCGGGCGTCCATGACTTTATCTGGCCACCGGAACATGGTGCGGCGTTGAAGAAGCTGATTCCATCGGCCCGTTTTGTCGCCGTCGAGGCTGGTCACTTCCCTCCCCTTCAAGCGCCGAAGACGATTGAAAATCTATTCCGCGAATTCTTAATTCTTAACTGTATCGGCGGCAGGGGATGTCCCGGTCGATGTTGAAAAAGGGAGGGCGGCGTTGCTCGCCTTGAGCCGTTAGGCTCGGGGTGTCGAATCCTCGAAGGAAAGCAACGCCATGAAGACCCCTACCACATCGGCGGCGGTGACGCCGTCTGCGCTCGTCGAGGAAGCTGTGGACGAGGTCCGCGCCAGCTTCGAACTGAGGTGGTCCCGCATTGGCGGACAGATTGGCGGCTTCGCTAAGCTTGGTTCTGGTGTGTGTCACGCCGCCATGTTGATGCCGTCGCAGGCCATGTGGACCTCCTTCAGGCCCGGCACGATCGAGCCGTCGCGATTAAACTGCAGCGTCGGGTAGACCCGCCGGTTGCTCGGTCCCGGCACCGCCAGCAGGCTGCCGTCCTGCACCCGCTTGTCGACCGCCTGCCGCGACACACCGCGCATCAGGGTGCGAACCTGCGCAAGATCATACGCGCCGCCGGCCTCCTTCAGGTCTCGCTCGGCGATGCGCAGGCCCTCGACAATGGCCCGGCTGCGTGCGTCCGGCTCGAACGCCGCCTTGTCGATAACGGCAACCGGCCATTCGGTCTCGATATCGGCGATTGTGACTTCTGCCCCCACCTCGACGCCCTTGCCGACAGCCGCACTCAGCTTCCGCGCGGCTCCGGGACCCGACGATACGATTGCGACTTTGGCACCTGGCGGAAGTCCATATCGCTTCAAGGCCTGGACTGGATCGCCCTTGAGCATGAACATCGTCAACCTACGGCCTGTGCGCTTGCGCAGCGGCTTCACGCCAGTCGGGGTCACAGTCTGCAGCTTACTTGCCATCGGTCCAACTCCTGGCAGGAAGATAGGAACGAGAGACAACTTCGGCAACTTTGACAACTCGAGCAACCAACCGCGCAGAGCCCTTGGCTTGTCAATCCAGCTCACGCCAATCCACCCGAAACACACCTACCAACGTCGCCTTCAGAACCTACAGGCGCTGTCGATCGCTCAATCTCCCTCCTCGTCTTCCCCATTCTCGGGTCCGAGATCGTCCTCATCGTCGCCCGGCAGCGGGAACCCGCCCGCGCGCAGTTGCACCGTGTCGAGCAGCCCGGCGTCCTCGAGCGCCTCGATGTCGGGCAGGTCGCGCAGCGTATCGAGACCGAAGTGCGCGAGGAAGGCCCGCGTCGTCACGTAGGTGTAGGGCGCACCCGGCTGCGGGCTCCGCGGCCCGGCAACGATAAAGTCCCGTGCGCGCAGCTCGGCGATGGTGTCGCGGCTGACCGCCTTGCCGATCATCTCGCTCAGGGCGCCCCGGGTCACTGGCTGATGGTAGGCGATTGAGGCGAGCACCAGCATCTCAGTCTCGGACAGTTGGACCGGCGCCGGTTCCGAGCCGAACGCGGCATGGAGCGCCTCGGCATGGCGCGGCCGGGTGCGCAGCTGCCAGCCGCCGGCGACCGTCACCAGTTCGTAGGGCCGCTCGCGCAGCGCCGCGCGGATATCGTCGATCACCAGCTCGAGACTGCAGTCGCGGCCGACCAGGCGGGCGAGCACCTCCCGGTCGACGATCCCGGGCGCGGCGAACAGCACCGCCTCGACCCGCGCCATCCATTCGCGCCAGCGCAGCTCGGTCGGCAACTCGGCGAGTTCGGTGTCGAGGGCCGTGGCGGCGCGGCGTCGGCGACCCATGGTTAGAGCCCGTAGAGCCGGAAGGTGGGCCGGCCGGAAAGCTCACGCACCGCATCGAGCGTCGCGAGCCGCTCGAACAGCCGGCGCGATGCCCAGCGCGACAGCGAGGGTGTCGTCAGGGAGCCCGACACCGCATCGTCGTCGAGCAGCAGCCGGACCGCCTCCCCCGCCCCCTTGGCGCGCAGCTTCGGCGCCACCACAGCGAGGCGGTCGGCGCGGCGGCCGATCTCGGCGGCAAGGCGGCAGGCCTCCGCCGCGCCGGCGGCCGCGGCGAGGCACAGGGCCAGCTCGCCCCCCTCCCCTCCCGGCCGATGCCGGCGACCGCCCGGACCGGACCGCAGCACCGGCGCGTGGACCTGGGTGGCAAGCACCGGCACCGGGATCGGCCAGCGCAGGCGCGCAGCCAAAACGAGGTCCGCGAGCCACCAGGCGAACGCCTCGGCCGCGGGTCCAAGGGCGGGAACCGCGCCGGCGACCGCAGCGGCGGCGAGCGGCGCCGGCCGGCCGGAAGCCGCAGCCGCCGCAATCGCTTCCGGCAGGCGCTCGAACGCCGGCGCCCAGGCGAGGCCCAGCAGATTGGCGAGGGAGCGCACGCCGTCGATGTCAATGATCGGGGAGCGGGAGGCCAGGCGCCGCCAGGCGGCCAGCAGGTTGCCGGCGGGGCCCGGATCGGCGCCGGGCGGGCGCAGGTGCCAGGCATCGCGCAGCGCCGCCGCATCCTCGTGGTGGCCGAGCAGGCGGGCGACGCTCGCGGCCGCGCTGAGGGCCACCCGCTGGCGCCAGGCGCCGGCCCAGGGCGGCTCTGCTCGCACCAGATTATCGAGGGAATTCAAGGCAGCGCCAGCCAGGAAGGCGGCCTCGACCGGGTCGGCGACCGGCGCGCGTGGCACCGCCCAACCCGGGACGACCGGGGTCTGGAAAGCCGGAATAGAGGCGGAGTCTGGTGCGGGCATCGTCGGAAGCATAGCCGAGTTGTGCGCTTTGTGCCACCCTTAACGAACGAAACCGCACCGCCCGTCTCCGAATAAATATGTCCGATAATGTTGCATTATCGGACATATTGACAGAGGGCGCCAAACAGGGTAGAAATGACCTGAAAGGTAGAATATTCGGAACCCTTCCCATGTCGGATGGGCGGAATTTGTGAGACTCAAGCGCTT
>NZ_JBDZDP010000037.1:0-16203 GCF_040044995.1 Xanthobacter pollutisoli | reverse complement strand
GCGACGGGATCTGCCGCTGCGCCTAGCCAGAAGCTCCGCGCCAGACCCCGCCGCTCACACCGCCGAACAGGCCAAACCCCACCGCCAGAGCGAACTCACCGCTGGATAGAAGTTGGGGGCAACGTCACCATGAGCGCGTCATGCGTGAGTTTCCGGCGCTGGACGTTCTCGTTAACAACGCGGGAATCATGCGAAACATCAAACTCCGTGAGGACCGACCGCTCGACGATATCGCAAGGGAAGTCGACATAGACCTGAGCGGGCCCATCCGCATGGTGCAGCAGTTTCTCCCGCATCTCCTGGGTCGACCGGAGGCCATGATTGTGAACGTGACCTCAGGATTGGCATTCGTGCCGTTCCCTGCGGCGCCAATCTACAGTGCGGCGAAGGCCGGGCTGCACGCCTACACCCGCGCGCTTCGTGCTCAGCTCTCGAACACCTCCGTGCGCGTGATCGACCTTGCACCGCCAGGCACGGACACGGGGCTTTTTCACGACGGGTTCGCGCAGGAGACGAAGGGTACCAAGCCAATGCCGCTGGGTACGTTGGCAGACAAGGCGATGGCCGGCATCGCATCGGAAAGAAGTGAAATACGTCCGGGCTTGAGCAACGCCCTCAAACTGCTGAGCCGTATCGCGCCCAATTTCGCGCTGCGTCAGCTTGCCAAGGCTTCGGGCTATTAAGGCCCCGGGATCAAATTGGGGTGTATGGCGGCGCTTATGCGCCGCCGAACATCAAGACTGACGGCCTCGGGTCGCAGCCTCCTTGCTACAGGCCGGGCGGGCGGACGACTTGCCGGCAATAATCGGAATAGCCGTCCCCATCAATCGATTCTGACCGTTCTCTGGAGACGCTCGTGACGCATGCCGTCCTCCCCCTGAAAATGGGCGGCTGCGCAACGGGCGGGCGGGCGGCCCGGCTCGCGAATAGGCACGTAAATCACCATAAGGCGGCAACTTGCGCGGCAAATGCCCTTCAAATGGGCTTTCGCGGGAATGCTTGCACACCATTGCGACAGCCCACGTTTTGAACGCGCAAAAATGCAAGGCCCCCTGTGGTTTTCCGGCCTTCCGCTAAAATGCACCGGCGTCATCATTCCCCGATAAATCCGGTGTTCCCCTCACGCGGTCGGTTCGATGACGATCACCTATTCCCGTTTCAAAGCAGCTGCTTGCCACGCCGCGTCCGTCTTCCTGGACGCTGACAAGACCGCCGAGAAGGCGTGCGATCTCATTGCCGAGGCCGCCGCCAATGGTGCGTCCCTGGTGGTGTTTCCCGAATCCTTCCTGCCGGGGTTCCCGGTGTGGGCTGCGCTGCAGGCCCCCATCTACAATCATGGCTTCTTCCGCGCGCTGGTGGCCCAGGCACAGAAGCTCTCGGACGGCGCCATCCGCACCATTCGCATGGCGGCGCGCCGGCACGGCGTCCACGTCTCCGTCGGCTTCACCGAAGGCACCGAGGCCAGCGTCGGCTGCATCTGGAATTCCAACATCCTCATCGGGCCGGATGGTGCGATCCTCAATCACCACCGGAAGCTGGTCCCAACCTTCTATGAGAAGCTGGTGTGGGCGAATGGCGACGCCCGCGGGCTGCGGGTCACCGCCACCGAGATCGGCCGGGTCGGCATGCTGATCTGCGGAGAGAACACCAATCCTCTCGCGCGCTATGCCCTGATGGCGCAGGGGGAGCAGGTGCACATCTCCTCCTATCCACCGATCTGGCCGACCCGCCCGCCGGAAGAGGATGGCGCCTACGACCTGAAGCGCGCCATTGAGATCCGCGCCGGCGCCCATGCCTTCGAGGCGAAGGTCTTCAACATCGTCGCCTCGGGCTTTGTCGATGCCGCCATGCGCGAGGCGTTGAGCTCCATGAGCCCGGCGAGTCTTGAGGTGATCGACAATTCCCCCCGCGGAATCTCCATGGTGCTTGATCCCACGTCGCAGGTCGTGGGCGAAGTGCTGGGCGATCACGAGGGCATCCTCTACGCCGAGATCGATACTGCCCGCTGCGTGGAGCCCAAGCAGTTCCACGACGTTGTGGGCTATTACAACCGCTTCGACGTGTTCCACCTGGAGGTGGACCGCTCGGCCCGCGAGCCGGCCTACTTCTCGGAAGGCGCAGCCATCGCCCGCGCGGCTGAGGACGGGGTCCTCGACCCCGCCGCAGGCATGCTCTTCGCCGACGGGGCGGCCTGACTTTTCCCATCACCGGTGCCGGCAACGACCGGCGTCGCATCGCCTGAAAAAAGCACCCTTCAGAGGATCATCACATGGCAACGGATCGAAAGCTCCCGGCTCGAAAACTGTTCAACCTCGCGGGTGCGGTGCTCGCGACACTGTCGCTGGCCGCCTCCCCGGCACTGGCGCGCGACACGGTGAAGATCGCCTTCATCGGCCCGCTCACCGGCGGCAATTCCGCAACTGGCCTCGGCGGCCGCAATTCCGCGGCGCTCGCCGTGGACCTGCACAATGCGAAGCCGGACGCCAAATATACCTATGAGCTCGTCCCCTTCGATGACGAATGCAAGCCGAACGTAGGCGTGCAGGTGGCCACCAAGGCGGCGTCGGACAAGTCCATCTTCGCGGGCATCACCCATTACTGCTCGGCAGTTGCCATCGCCACGGTGGATACCTACAACCGCTTCGGCCTGCCGGTGGTGGTGTGGGGCGCGGTACTGCCGGAGATCACCTACGGCAACGACTACAAAGAAATCCACCGCGTCAACGGCACGATGATCAACGAAGGCAAGATGGCCGCGGAATTCCTGACCAAGCAGGGCTTCAAGACCTTCGTGGTCATCCATGACACCACCGATTATGGCAAGGGCCAGAACAAGTATTTCGCTGAAAACCTGAAGCCGCAGGGCGGTGAGATCCTCGCCACCTTCCCGGTTCCCCCCGACCAGCAGGACTTCACCGCCGAGCTCACCAAGGTGAAGGAACTGAAGCCGGACGTGGTGTTCATTGGCGGCCTGACGCCGCTCGGCGTGCGCGTGCGCTCGCAGATGGACCGCCTCGGTATCCAGGCCCAGCTCGCCGGTGTCTCCGGCATCATGAGCGCCGGCTTCATCGAGGGCGCCGGCCCTGCCGCCGAAGGCACCGTCTCGTTCCACAACGGCGCGCCGCTGACCAAGTATGCCGACGGCAAGGCCTTCATGGACGCCTATGCAAAGGCCGGCTACCGCGAGGACCCCGACGCCTACGGCCCGTTCGCCTTTTCCGCCGCCAACCTCATCATGGACGCCATCGAGAAGGTCGGCCCCGACCGCAAGAAGGTGCGCGACGTACTCAATACGACCAAGGGTTACAAGGCGCTGGTGGGCGAGATCAATTTCGACGATCACCGCCAGAACATCGTCTCCGCCAACGTCTATGTCTCGCAGGACGGCAAGTGGGTCTACTGGCCGGACAGTGCCTATGCGGCGGGCAGCAAGAAGCTCCCCGGCAAGGCGGCCAGCAACTGAGCGCGCCTGTTCGGCGCACCCAATCGTTATCCCCCGGCGTGTCCGGGGGATCCATCGGAGCGCGATGATCCCGGACTGTCATCCGAAAGCCGCATGCGTCCAGGCGGCCGGATGAGGCGGAGCCTGGCGGCTCCAGAACTGCCTCCCGGCGTCATTCTTGCAGAGCGCCCGCCTGTGTCCCTCCTGAGAGACCTGCCATGGATCCCGGACTTCTCGCCCAATACCTGTTCAACGGGCTGATGCTCGGCACCATCTACGCCATCGTCGCGGTGGGCTTCTCGCTGTTCTTCGGCGTGCTGGACGTGATCAAGTTCTCCCACGGCGACGTGGTGACGGTGGGCGCTTTCTCGGCCTTCGGGGCGGCGGGCCTCATGGCCGCCCTCGTCACCCTCTCCGGTCCGCTGGCGCTGGCGGTCGGGCTGATCGCGGCACTGGGAGCAGGCGCGCTTTCCGGTGTCATCATCGGCCGGCTCCTGGTGCTGCCCCTGAAGAACGCACCCGGTGTCAATGTGCTGCTCGCCACCCTCATGGCCGGCACCGTGCTGCGCGAGGCGATCCGCCTCGGCGTGCCCAACGGCGGCAACCCCAAGCCTTTTCCGGCCCTGCTGCCGGACGGGGTGCTGAAGGCCGGATCGTTCAGCGTGGGCGTGGACAGCGTCATCATCCTTCTCGCCGGCATCGCGGTGGTCGTGGCCACCCATCTCGTCATCACCCGCACCCGCCTCGGCCTCTCCATCCGTGCCGTGGCGCAGGACGAGGAGGTGGCGCAACTGGCCGGTGTCAGCTTCAGCCGCACCGTGCTCGGCACCTTCGCGCTGGGATCGATGCTCGCCGGCCTCGCGGGGCTGATGCTCGGGCTCTACTATCGGGAAATCAACTTCAACATGGGTGTCATGCTCGGCATCATCGGCTTTGCCTGCGCCGTGGTGGGCGGCCTCGGCAGCCTCATGGGACCGATCCTTGGCGGCTTCCTGTTCGCCGGCGTGCAGACGCTGGTCACCGTCCTTCTGCCCTTCACCAGCGCCTACAAGGACGTGGTGGCCTTCGCCGTCATTATCGCCCTGATCGGCCTTTTCCCGACCGGCCTCATCGCCGAGAAATCCAGCGAGCGGGTGTGATGAGCATGGCGGACCTTGCCCCCTCCGTAGCAGCGCAAACGGCGCGCAGCGGCAGCCTCTCGCGCCTCGCGGTGGCCGCCACCGTGGCCCTCCTGTTCGCCGGCGGCGGCTTCCTGCTCCACGCGGAGCAGCAGGGCCAAGTCATTGCGCTTCTCGCCGCCTTCGTCGCGGTGTTCGCGCTGGCCGAGAAGGTACCCGCTGGACGGCGGATCTCCGGCCTCTGCCGCGCCTTTCCCGGCACGGTGAACCTCACGGCCGCCCTCAGCATCCTCGCCATCGCGACCGTGCTGCGCGAGGAGCACTACACCCTGCTGATGATGGCGACTGTCGCCCTTTTCGCCACCGCGGCGGCCGGGCTGACGCTGCAGATGGCGTTTGCGGGAGTGCCCAATTTCGCGGGCGCCGCCTTCTTCGCGGTCGGTGCCTATGTGGCGGCGCTGCTGGGGAATACAGGTATCCCGCACCTCTTCGTGCTGGTCATTGCGGGACTCGCGGCAGCGGTGCTGGGGCTCGTCCTGCTGCTGCCGGTGCTGCGCACGCGCGGCCACTATGCTGCCCTCGTCACCATCGCCTTCGGCCTGCTGCTGCGCGCCTTCCTGGAGGTGAACGATGTGCTTGGAGGCCCCCAGGGGATGAAGGTGAAATCCTTCTCGCTGTTCGGCGTGGATTTCAGCCGTGTGACCGAGATCGGTCCTTACGACGTCTCCTTCTACCTGCCCTACGCGCTTGCTTCCTGCGCCCTGTTCGCCCTCGCCTTCTTCCTGGTCCGGCGGCTGGAGACGTCGTTCGTCGGCGTGGCGCTCGACGCGGTTCGCTCGGACGAGGTGGCGGCGAGCGTGTTCGGCCTCTCCATCGCCCGCTGGAAGGCCACGGCCTTCCTGCTCGGCAATGCCATGATCGGTGTCGCGGGCGCGCTCTACGGGATGATGAACGGCTTCGTGAATCCCAATAGCGCCGCTTTTGGCGACAGCCTCATCATGCTCTCCATCCTCGTCCTGGGCGGGCTCGGCAATCTGTGGGGCGCGGTCGTGGCGGCGGTGGTCATCCTCGTCATCCCGGAAAAGCTGCAGGCGATCCAGGAATTCCGCCTTGTCATCTTCGCTCTTCTCGTCATTGCCATCCTGCGCTTCCGTCCGTCCGGCCTGATGCCGCGCGCGGCACGCGATTTCTCCTCGCTCCTGAAGGGAGGCCCCCGATGAGCCCGCTGCTGGCCTGCTCCGGCCTCACCATGCGCTTCGGCGGCCTCACCGCACTGGACGCCCTCGACATCAGCGTCGGCAAGGGCGAGACCATCGGCCTTGTCGGGCCGAACGGCTCAGGCAAGACAACCTTTTTCAACGTGCTGACCGGCCTCTACAAGCCGTCGGCTGGAGCGGTCCGGCTGGCCGATAAGGACCTCTTCGCCCAGTCGGCGCAGGAGATCGGCCGGGCCGGTGTGGCCCGCACCTTCCAGCGCTCGCGCCTGATGCTGGACCAGACGGTGTTCGACAACATCGCACTCGGCGCGCTCGGCCGGCTGGACCTCAGCCTCCTCTCCGCCCTGGTGCTGCGCGACCGCTTCCGCCGCCAGCTTGCAGTACTTGTGGAACGAGCGACGACCCTGACCCGCCGCTTCAACCCTCAGATCGCGGCGAACCTGTTCAAGCCGGCCGGCAGCTTCACCATGATAGACCGGCGGCGCATCGAGATCTGCCGCGCCCTCGTCGGTAGCCCGCGCCTCCTGTTGCTGGACGAGCCCTCCGCCGGCATGACCCATGAGGAGACGCGGGCACTGATGGACGATCTGCTTGCCTTCCGGGAGGAGATGCCGGATCTCGCCATCGTCCTCGTGGAGCACGAGATGGACGTCATCCGCCGCATCTCGGACCGCTGCATCGTGCTCAACTTCGGCAGGAAGATCTTCGAGGGGCCATTCGACGCCCTCATTGCCGACCGCGAGGTTCAAACTGCTTATCTCGGAGGCGCCCAATGAGCCGGCCAGAAGCCTCCCGCCGCCTCTCCGTCTCCGACGTCACCACCGGATATGATCGGGCTGATGTCCTCCATGATGTCTCCATCGAGGCGAAGCCCGGCCGTATCACCTGCATCCTCGGCGCCAACGGGGCGGGCAAGTCCACCCTTATCCGCTCCATCCTGGGGCTGACGCCGGTGCGGCGGGGATCGGTGGCGTTCGGCGGCGACATCATCACCAACCTCGCGACCCACCGCATCGCGGCGCTCGGCATCGCCACAGTCCCGGAGGGCAATCGCGTGCTGCCGCGCATGAGCGTGCTCGAAAACCTCAAGGTCGGCGGGCTGCTGGAGAAAGACCGCCACCGCCTCGCAGCGCGCATGGATCGCATGTTCGAGACCTTCCCGCGGCTGAAGGAACGGCGCAATCAGCTCGCCGGGACCCTCTCCGGGGGCGAGCGCTCCATGCTCTCCATCGCCCGGGGGCTGATGACCGACCCGGAGCTGATCGTGTTCGACGAGCCGTCGCTGGGACTTTCGCCCCTGTTCGTATCGGAAGTCTTCCGCATCGTGCGGCAGCTGAAGGAGGAGGGCTATACCATCCTCCTTGTGGAGCAGAACGTGCGCCAGACGCTGGATGTTGCGGATGACGGCTATGTGCTCGCACAGGGGCGCGTCGTCACGTCCGGCACCAGCGCGGCGCTCGCCGCCGACGGCGAGCTGCACAAGGCCTATTTTGGCGTTCACTGAACAATCAACAACACGATCGGGACGACACCCCATGGCCATGCCCGTCTTTGACCGCGTCCATCCCCTGCGCAAGCCGAAGGGCTTCGAGCCGGTGGTGCAGCGCTGGTCTACCGCCTTCGCCAACAACTGCCGCTCGCTCTGCGTCGCCTTCCACGGCGTGCAGGGCAGGAGCGCGGAGGAGGTCCATGCCTCCCCCTTCTTCGCCTGGATCGAAAAGACGCTGGCCCTGCCCGACGGCCCGAGCGTGAGCGACCATGCCGCCTTCGTAGACCAGAACGGTCTCTACACGCACATCGTCGCCGCCTATTGGCTGGACGAGGACAAGCGCGACCGCTTCCTCACCGACCCCGTCGTCGCCGGCTGGTGGGAGGACGCCGCCCGCCTCACCGAGCCCGCCGGCTATTTCCGCGAGAGCATGACCGTGCCGGTGGAGCGCCAGGAAAGCATCTACTGGCAGGACTATGCCGGCGGCCTTTCCGCCGCGCCCGATGTGGCGCTCTATCCAACCCCGTGGTGCGGCTATTATGGCGCCATGCGCGACCGCATCCCGCTCGCCGCCGCCGATACGCTGGAGAGCTCCGCTCCCGCCCTCGTAGCGGTGGAGCGCGAGACGAAAGGGGCACGTTGGCGGCTCGCCATTCCGCACAATTTCGCGGTCATCCGCTCCGCCGCCTTCTGGGGTCGCTGCGATCCCGAACAGGCGGAGAATTATATGCGCGAGCTGCGCGAGCCGCTGCTCAAGGGCATGGACTTCCTCAAGGAGAACGGCGAGGCGGCCGGCTGCGCCTCGCTGCGCTTCCAGCAGACCTGCGACGCGGCCGGCACGCCGGTGCTGGAGACCCATGCGCTCGGCTATTTCCTCTCCCTCAGTCATCTGGAAAACTGGGCGGAGCACCACCCTACCCACGAGGCCATCTTCTCCGCTGCCATCGCTCGGTACCGCAAATACGGCAAGGCGAACCAGCTGCGCACATGGCACGAGGTATTCGTGCTGCCGGAGGGCGACAAGCACCAGTTCGAATACCTGAACTGCGCGCCCGGAACGGGACTTCTGGGCGTCCTGCCGGGGCAGCAGGTGCAATAGGCGAATGGAGGGCCTTTAGAACTCCGTGAGAAACGCCGCGTCGCGCTGTACCACCTCGGTGAGGTGCCGCAGGACGGCCTTGAAGCGCCCCATGAACTCCATGTCTTCATGGACGCTGACATAGATGTCCCGCATCACGACAACCTCGTCGGCGAGGACGGGGATCAGGCTTGGATTGGTCTTGGCCGAAAAGAGCGGGAGCAGTCCGATTCCGGCGCCACCTGCGACCGCATTCTGTTGCGCATGCATGGAGGTGGATCGGAAGACCACCTTTTGCGGCTCCAGAACGTCGAGCAGCCAGTGGGCGGACTGGATGGCGATGAGATCCTCCACATAGTCCACGAAGCTGTGCGCCGGCAGTTCGGCACGGCTGAGCGGCATTCCGAACCTGCGCACATAGTCCGCCGAGGCATAGAGCGCCAGCCGGAAGCTGCCGATGCGCCGCACCGACAGGCGCGATCCCTGAGGCGGCACGAAGGAAATGGAAATGTCGGCTTCGCGCTTGGTGAGATTGATCAGGTAGCGCTCCGTCACCAGCTCCACCATCAGACCCGGCTCCTTCTCGGCGAGTTCAGCGAACCGCTCGGCGAGATAGAAGGCGCCGATGCCCTCCATCGAGGCCACGCGCACGTGGCCCTTTGCACCGATCGGGGTCATCTGGATCGTCTCTTCGATGCCCGCCGCCTCCTGCTCGATCCGTTCCGCCATGGAGAAGAGGCGATGGCCGGCCTCGGTCAGGACGAAGCCGTCCGTCTTGCGGTCGAACAGTTTCAGGGAGAGATCTTTCTCCAGCTCGCTGATGCGGCGGGAGACCGTGGTGTGGTCGACCTTCAGGCGGCGCGCCACTGGCATAAGGCGTCCCTGCCGCGCGAGCTCAAGGAAATAGATCAGGTCGTTCCAGTTGAACATTCCCAGCGCTCCACCCGAAATCGCCATTGTGCAGTGATAGCAATGGGTTTCGCGTGCGCACAGACATTTTGGGCCAGCAACCGGCGCTCGCTTGGCGCCGGCAGCGTGCGGGATGTGGCCCCGGCGTGGCGCGTGCTCGGGGGGCCTTCTGGGCGCAGGCGGCTTCCGATACGCCAGCCGGCCCATGGGGCGCTAGGGGGCGGCGGAGCCTTCGATGCAGCATCCGCAATGAAGCCCCAAGCGCACACGGATGGCTTGCCGTCGCTTCTGGCGATTCGGGGACATGGGGCCCGTCATCGCGCCCACCAATGAGCAGCCGCCGTTCCGGCTCCTCAACGAGCCTCGCGAAATTGCGCCGCGTGGTGACCCGCTGGTGACCCATAGTGGGCAGCAGGCGACAAGCCGGCGAAATGTCGGGTAAGATGCTGATTTAGATTAACAATATGGCGCCCCAGCGTTGATGAAACTGATAACTACGTTTCCGCTGCAGCGCTATGATATTCCAGCCGTCGGCCTGCGAGTGCCGCCGGAAGCATCCGAGGCGCGCCAAAGCTACTACGACTGATTGGTAAGCGTGGCTTGAATTCTCCCACAGGCTCGCCTTCTCGATGTAGGCGGTGCTCGCCCCAACACCCTCGATCGGGCCCTTCACCGCGCTCCCTTCTACCGTGCGACGCCGGAATGCATCTGCTCGGATCAGGGCGCGGAAGTCTCGACCCTAGTCGAACCCACACTAACCCACTGTCTAATTGCCGGAACTCCCTCACGTATTGCCATGAATATATTCTTGCATGGCCCGAGCCTCTGACTGAACCTCTTCCAGACGCAGATTGAGCACGTCGTGGACGCTCACCATGCCGACTAGCTTGCCGTCCTTCATCACAGGCACATGTCGCACATGCTTGGAAACCATGAGGGCAATAATGCCCGCCGCCCGATCTTCTGGTGCGCAAGTAAACACCTTTGCAGTCATAACTTCCTTCACAGGCTTGCCCAACAGATCAGTGCCCATTCTCCTTAAACCACGCGCGATGTCGCGCTCCGAAACAATGCCATCTACCGTTCTTCCGTCGCCGCTCACTACCAGGGCACCCGTGTCGTCAAATTCTGGGGAGTCAAGAACCTGGGCGACGGTTGCATCAGGTGCTATGTGCGCAATGCGCTGTGCCCTTTCGCTCATGTCGAGAATACGCTGCACGGTCATGTTAAGCTCCTTTGCCTCCAGCCCTTCAGAGTCCGAAGTGCATCTGCGTGAATAAATCGCATGTTGCTGTGGTTATCGATGCGCTCCGACTAAACCACACTGTGCGAAACCATCGATTATCGAATTCACGCCCTTGCTATTCGATCATCGCCAAATGTGGCTCTTTGCATGCAGGGACTTCATCGCCGATCACCTTTCGCGTGGCTGCCGCGCGCCGTTTGACAGCGCCACCACTTTTGGCCCAGACCTATTCAAATGCGACGGCGTTCACTCAGGGCGCATCGGTGAGGTCGAAGTCGGCCGGGTTAAGCCCGAGGGCCTCGCAGATCCGAATGACAGCCTCGCGCTCTTCGGCGTCGAAGTTCCCATCCGCGGCGGCGATGGCGCAGCAGGTCTCCACGAGCAGGGGGGAATACCGCTTCTCACACTTGAGGCGGGCGAGTACGGTCAGAGCCTCGCGCTCACCCACTTCGTGGACATCGGCGAAACGAGCGGTGATCTCTTCGAAATAGCCGAGCACATCATCCAAGCCGAAGTCGGTCATCGGCTCAAAGCCGCGGATCAAGCCGGCCATGCGCTGTCGTTCATTGTCGGTGACCCAGCCGTCCGCGTAGGCTACGATCGCGCAACCAGCCACGACGCCTTCCATTATGCGCTGATTATGGGGCGCCGGGGATTCGGCGATGAGGGCTTGCCAAGATGCTTTAGAAAATCGCTTTAGCGGCCTGCGGTCGGGCATGGTGTTTCCTTGTCTAGATCAGGTCGGAAATTCAGCGATATTTATTGAGTGAGTTGGCGGTCGCTCAGCACGGTCGTGCGGATCGAAACATCGCAGCGACAGCGTCTTCGCTCCGGACCGCCCAAGCCTCTCCGCGTCGGTGGACGCCAGTCAGCAACTGCAAGTGATTCTGCATCTTGAGATCAGGCGCGCTCTGTCCGACAGCGCCGAGCTTGCCGAGCCGTTCCTCGATCGCTCTGCGGTGTCCGGTGTTCATGGCGGTTACTCCTTGCGCTGGCCAGTAAAGGTCAGCAGCAGCTGGAAGATGTTGACGAAGTTGAGGTAGAGGGAGAGCGCGCCGATCACGGCGAGCTTGCTATTCGCCTCATGGCCGTGAAGCTCGGCATATCGCGCCTTGATGTTCTGGGTGTCATAGGCGGTGAGGCCTGTGAAGACGAGGACGCCGACGACCGAGACGACCATCTGCAGCAGTGTCGAGCCCAGGAAGAGATTGACGACACTGGCGATCAGTACACCGATCACACCCATGAACAGGAAGCTGCCGAACTTCGACAGGTCGCGCTTCGTGGTGTAGCCCCACAGGCTCATCGAGGCGAACATGGCCGCGGCGATGAAGAAAGTGCGTGCGATGCTCATGCCGGTGAAGACCAGGAACACCGAGGCGAGCGAAAGGCCCATCACCGCCGCGAACGCCCAGAAAGTCGTCTGCGCGGTTAACGCCGACATCCGCTCGATTCGGAAGGAGAGGAAGAAGACGAATGCGAGCGGCGCCAGCATCACTACCCATTTGAGCGGCGTGCCAAAGATTGGCTGGTAGAGTGGGGGGGTTGACGCGACGAGCAGCGCAATGATCCCCGTCAGCAACACACCCAAGGCCATATAGTTGTAGACCCGCAGCATGTGCTGCCGCAGGCCTTCGTCGAAGACCGCGCCGCGCGGGGCAACGGCGGCGCGATCAACATACTCTCGTCCAGACATTGGAAAATCTCCTCAATGAAAACAGCCGGGGGAAGAGCATCGAAGCGTTCGCCCGCAGCGGGCGCTTCAACTTGTTCGCGGACCGGCGCGCCGGTATAGTCGATCCTTGATTGCGAGCCTCAATTTCTTGAGCTTTTGAAACTTAAGCCAATCCGGCCGGCGTTGTTTCATTTCAGAACGAATACGCTCGTCCAGACTCTGGTGCACAGAGAGCATATCAAAAGTACGATTTTTCATTTTCCCACTCCTGGAACAAGAGGCTGTCCAATCGAGTGGCTTGGCACTTTGGGGGGATCGCTTGCGTCGGACCCAAAGCACCGGAGTTACCCGATGCGGTCCGACATCGCGAGTTTCACTTAGGTCGTGTGGACAAACGGGATTCCCAAATCATTTGATGCGTGATTCAAGGCTGCTCTTTGAGGAGGGCAGCGGTGGTTCGCGGATTGATGAGCGACGTGGAATGGGCGTTCTTTGCGCCGTTCCTTATCGAGAGCCGGTCGCAGGGCGGGCGTCGGCCTGCGGACCATCGGCGCGTGCTGGATGGCGTTCTGTATGTGACGCGGACAGGATTGCCCTGGCGCGATCTGCCGCCCGAGTTGGGCAACTGGAACTCGGTCCATCGACAATATCGACGCTGGACCGCGGCTGGCGTCTGGGATGTGATGCTGGCTGCTCTCTCGGAGAGTGAAGCATCTGACAACACGACACAAATGATCGATTCAACCATCGTGCGGGTGCATCAGCACGGAGCCGGAGGAAGGGGGGATTCAGAGAAACGGTATTGGCCGTTCGCGCGGTGGGCTCACGACCAAGGTTCATACCCGAGCGAATGCGGAAGGACTGGCGGTCGGTTTCCATGTGACGCCCGGCCAGGCCTCGGACATGACGGCCTATGACGACCTGATGGCCGAGGATGCGCCGCTGCCCGAGGCCATGCTGGGCGACAAGGGTTACGACAGCGACGCCATCCGAAGCGACCTCGAAAAGCGCGGCATCGATCCCGTGATCCCCACGAAGTCGAACCGGAAAGTGCAGCGTGCCATCGACAAGGCAACCTACGCGATGCGCAACCGCATCGAGCGCTTCTTCAACAAGATCAAGCATTCACGCCGCGTGGCCACCCGCTACGACAAGCTGCAGTCGAGCTTTCTCGGCTTCGTGCAGTTGGCGACAATCAGATGTTGGATCAGGTTTGTCCACACGACCTAAGACTCGCCAGAGGGGCCCGGCCCGCACTACTATAAGTAAGCGCAGGCGCGAAAAATTCAAGGGATGGACAAAGCCGGCTGCCGGCAAAGGGGCATAGGCCGCAAAGGGGTGACATGTCGGATACCGGCGCACACCCACTCAGACTGCTGGTTTATCGGGTCGATATCTAAGTTTGCGACGGGGCCATCCCGAAGGAACTCGCCGTCCTCTAAGGCTGGACGCGGGCGCGCACCGGGTTCAGCTCGGCAACATTCCGCCCGCCGAGGCCGAGGCTATCTACTATGCCGCACAGCAGGCACTCGATATAGCGGCATGACTCAAACCAACCAGCCTCCGCGAAACCCGGGGCGGATCAAACTGCTTGAGAACGGACGGCGGCCGCACCATGGCTTCGCCGAAGGTGTTGAAGGATGTTTTTCGAATGGATGTCCGATCCGGCCGCCTGGGCCGGGCTTGGGACACTGATTGTACTCGAGATTGTGCTCGGCATCGACAATCTGGTCTTTATCGCGATCCTTGCCGACAAGCTGCCGCCGCACCAGCGCGAGAGGGCGCGGATGATCGGCCTGTCGCTGGCGCTGATCATGCGCCTAGCTCTGCTGGCCTCGATCGTCTGGATCGTGACGCTGACACAACCGCTCTTCACCGTACTCGGCCACGATTTTTCCGGTCGCGACCTGATCCTTATCTTCGGCGGCTTGTTCCTGCTCTTCAAGGGCACGATGGAACTGCACGAGCGGCTCGAAGGCCAGATGGCGCACAAGGAAGGCAAGATCGCCCACGCCGTGTTCTGGCAGGTGATCGTCCAGATCGTCGTGCTCGACGCGGTCTTTTCCCTCGACAGCGTCATCACCGCCGTCGGCATGGTCGACGAGTTGTCCGTGATGGTGATTGCCGTCATCATCGCAGTTGGCGTGATGATGCTGTCGTCGAAGCCGCTGATGGCCTTCGTGTCGAAGCATCCGACCGTTGTCATCCTCTGTCTTGGCTTCCTGATGATGATCGGCTTTTCGTTGATCGTTGAAGGATTTGGCTTCTACATACCGAAGGCCTATCTCTACGCCGCAATCGGCTTCTCAGTGCTGATCGAGGCGTTCAACCAGATCGGCCGGCGCAACCGCGAGAAGCTCGTGACGACCGGCGTTCTCCGGGACCGTGCCGCCGACGCGGTGCTCCGGCTTCTTGGCGGCAAGCGCGGTGACGCCGGGCTGGGCGAGACGGCGGATCTGATCTCCGATCTGACGGCGAAAAACGATATCTTCGCCCGCGAAGAGAAAGAGATGATTCGTGGCGTTCTCACGCTCGCCGAGCGCCCCGTCGTCTCGATCATGACACCGCGAACCGATATCGACTGGCTCGACGTTGACGACAGCCAGGAGGCGCTGCGGGCGAAAATCCTCGACCTGGGCCATTCGCGCTTCCTGCTTGCTCGCGGTAGTCTAGACGATTTCATCGGCGTGGCGTTTGCCAAGGACCTGCTCCGCGACCTTCTGGAAGGGGGCGCCATTAACCTGGAGCGGTCACTCCGTCAGCCGCTCGTCGTCCACGGAAGTGTCAACGTTTTGCGCCTCATGGAACAGCTTCGCAAATCTCCGCTCCAACTGGCGATCATGGTCGATGAATACGGTATGCTCGAAGGCATGGCCACGCCCACTGACATTCTCGAAGCGATCGCGGGCGAATTCCCCGACGAGGGCGAGGAGCAGCCTGTCGCGGAAAAGGCGGAAGACGGGTCATGGCTGGTCGACGGCTGGATTGACATCCGCAGGGCTTCCAGTCTGCGTCATGATGTCCAGCCTTGTTTGGCGCAGCCCTTGTGGTCAGCCGCTGGCGGGTTGAGATATCGCCTTCCTCCCGGGTGAAGCAAGGTGGATTAAGAGGGAGAAGGAATGCCCATGAACGAACGGCTTGGCGTCCGGATG
Organism: Xanthobacter pollutisoli; assembly: GCF_040044995.1. Classification (NCBI taxonomy): domain Bacteria; kingdom Pseudomonadati; phylum Pseudomonadota; class Alphaproteobacteria; order Hyphomicrobiales; family Xanthobacteraceae; genus Xanthobacter; species Xanthobacter pollutisoli. Next base: position 877 of record NZ_JBDZDP010000037.1, on the reverse strand, counting down.
ACAGCGAGTGAAGTGTGTACCGATGGCTTCCGCCATTGGCACGCACTTGAGCTCGAAGAAGTTTTCACAGAACTGGACACAAGCGAAGATGGGCTCGATCCTGCGGAGGCCGCACGCCGCCTGAGGTTGAACGGTCCGAACGCATTACCCGCGCCACCACGGGCACACCCGGTTCTGCGCTTTCTCGCCCAGTTCAACAACGTGCTGATCTACTTCCTGCTGGCGGCCGCGGCGGCTGCGGGCTTCCTCGGCCATGCCGTCGATGCGGCGGTGATCGTGGCGGTGGTTCTGATCAACGCGGTGGTCGGCTTTGTGCAGGAAGGCAAGGCGGAAAAAGCGCTCGACGCGATCCGCGACATGATCGCGCCCCATGCGACGGTTCTACGCGAGGGCAAGCGTCATAGCATCGATGCGCGCGAGATCGTGACCGGCGACATCGTCGTTGTCGAAGCGGGCGACAAGACGCCCGCGGATCTAAGGCTGGCGCGCGCACGCAATCTACTTGCGGACGAAGCCATACTGACCGGCGAATCGCTTCCGGCGGAAAAAACGGAGAAAGCGGTCGCCGCCGAAGCATCCCTCGGAGACCGCTTCTCCATGCTCTATTCGGGCACACTGATCGCGACCGGCCAGGCGACGGGCATCGCGGTGGCGACCGGAGCTGATACCGAGATCGGCCGTATCTCGACGCTCATCGGACAGGTTCAGACGCTGACGACGCCGCTGCTCAGGCAGATCAATCATTTCGGAAGGCTCAATTAGCATTAGCTATGCACGCAGGTCTAACACTCAGCATTCCCCCGGCTGCGGCGAGGACCGCGCGGGGTGAAGGAGCGCGCGGGAGGACGGCGAGGTGATACCACCGCAGGTAGCTGTC
>NZ_JBDZDP010000036.1:0-17314 GCF_040044995.1 Xanthobacter pollutisoli | reverse complement strand
AGCGCCGGACCTCACCCTCCGGCTCAAGTCTATGGTCAAGCCCAGACACAAAACGATCCTCCAATCAGGATCGTCAGACTGCGCTCTCACGCCTGACCTATGAAGGTGACCCCGGGACGACGCTTACCCCTATCTCACCTTGGGCAGCGAACGAGATGCAGTGGCTGGAAAGTGCGGCCGCCGCGCGTGATCTGCAGGATCAGCCGATCGGGGGCGAGCGGGCGCAAGGTGATCGCCATGGTGCCGCCACCGCCCTCTTCGAGATTGCATCGCCCGCGATAGGAGAGACTGCCGTCCTGTTCCTTCCGTAGCGGCGTGGCGCAGGTCATGTGGTAGTTGGCGATGCCGTCGGGTCGGATGAGAAAGGGTCCGTCCGGGCTCTCGCGATTGCAGTTCCCCTCGGGGGTCCGCCAGTATCCCGCGATGCTCGCCCCAGTCTGGGCCGCCGCGGTCTCCATGGCGAGGGTGCTCAGGCAGATGCTCGCGGCCATCAGGGCCGGGAGCTTGGACATATCGTGCATGCCACGTCCTTTCTGGTTCAGAGCGTCATGGGGGATGTTTGCCCGGTGCCTGGAGCCCCGCGCCACGCGTGGCGCGGCGGGCGGAGCCAGTGGTCCTCAGGGCGGCGCTCACTGGAGCACGTCGTAGGACATGCCGAGCAGCCCCGCGACGCGCCGGTTGCTGAGGCCTCTCTCGGCGCTGATCTTCGCGGCGGCGGCGCCATAGCGCTCCTTCAGGATGCGCACCACCTCCTCCACGAAGGCCGCTGGCACAGTGTCGCCCACCTTGAACGGTTCGCGGTGGAACTCGAACCGGGTCGCAAGGATCTGCGCCTTGCCGTCCTTCACCGGGCCGATGATGATGAGAAAATTCTTCGCGAAGGAATATCTATCGCGGTCCACTTCCTTCATCAGGGTGCGCGCGGCGAGGACGGGATCAGCGGCAGTCCCCTCCCCGCGCAGATAGGCCATGGCGACGGGCTGCCAGAAGTAGGGCATCTCGTGCCGCCAGAACGGGACCGTGGCGCCCGCTTTCGCTTCGGCCCAGCGCAATCGCCATGCGAAGCGCTCTTCGGCCGTTCCCGCCAGATCGGCCATGGCACCCATTGCGTCGGGATGCCCCTCCTTGGCCGCCCGCGCGAACCAGTCCGAAGCCTTCACATGATCGGCGGGGTCGAGGCTCCGCCAATAGCCGAACGTGTTTGAGATATTGCGTGCGACAGGCTCCATCCAGCCGATGGGGAAAGGCCAGGCGCGGTCCTTGAGCTTGCGGTAGAGCTCAGCCAGTGCAAAAGCGGCGTTGACGTCGCCGAACTCTGCATAGAGCCGTGCGTACCACGCGGCCGCCTCAAGCTCGTCGGAGAGAAAGCTTCCCCCGTATTTTGAAAGGAGATGCCCAAGGCAGATCATCGCCGAAGGCTGCCCTGCCTGGGCCGCAGCGCGGAGCGCGGGAAGTTCGCCGGGCGTCGGGATGCGCCAGGAGCCGTCATAATAGCAGGAGCGCTGCGTCACGCCATCGGCGGAGGCGTAGGCCGTCTCGTTGCGCAGAAAGGTGACGAAGCCCGGATCGGCGTAGAAATGATAGGCAGCCAACGCCGCATCGCGCGCTGCGGCGACGCCCTTGCCATTGTCGTACAACTGTCCCAGCAGCATGAGGCGGCCGTCTTCGCCCGCCAGCGGCCTTGTCCGCAGCAGTATCTCGACGGCTCGCTCGGGATTGCGCGGCAGAAGCTTGCCATCCGTCAACGCGGTCCCATAGGCGATCAGGGCCCTCTCATCGTTATAGGCGACGGCGATCTCGAAAAAGTCCTCCGCTTCTACGGCTGTCGTCGCGGCGTTGGCGGACTTGACGTCCTGATAGGCCAAATTCGCCTGCGCCTGCCGGTCATAGGCGGCCGCTTTCTGCAGCAATGCGGTCGCGGCGGCCCGATTTCCCCGCGCGTCGAGCGAAGCCGCAACCTTGACGGCGGCTTCCCCATCTCCCGCCTCCGCGGCCTTGCGCAGCCATTCGTCGGCCTCGGCGGCTTCTCCCGCCCGCCTCAGCCGCTCGTCCAGACGCTTCATGGCGACGACAGACCCAGCATCTGCGGCCTTGCGATACCAGGCATTGGCATTCGAATCGTCTTTCGCCGTGCCGATGCCATTCTCATGGGCCCAGGCCACATTCAGCGAGGCATCCCGCGATCCGGCATTGGCCGCCTTGGTCCACCATTCGAGGGCGGCGGCGTCGTTCATCGGCACGCCGTCGCCATAATGATGCATCCAGCCGATCCTGCGCATCGCCTCGGCGTTTCCGACCGCCGCCGCCTTGCTCCACCAAGCGAGCGCCTCGGCGTCATTCTCGGGGGTTCCCTTGCCGTAAGCGTGCAAGTCGCCCACCCGCCGCATGGCATCGGCGTCACCGCGCGCGGCCGCCTTTTCGTACCAGTCCCGCGCCTTGACGAAATCGCGCGGCGTGCCCCGGCTGATCTCATACATCAAGCCGAGCTTGTACATGGCGTCGGCATCGCCTTCGGCTGCGCGCTTCTCGAACCAGGCGCTCGCCCTTTCGAAGTCGCGCGGCAACCCTGCGTTACAGTAGGAATAAAGCAGCGGCAGATTGGCCGCGGCGCCATCATCGCCCAGCGCCGCCGCACGTTCGAACAGATCGCGGGCCTTTGCACAGTCCTTGGGGACGCCGAGACCATCGAGATAGAGGCGCGCAAGCGCGTGCAGCGAGCCCGGATCGTTCGACGCACCTGCTTTTTCGTACCATTGGCGGGCCTGTGCGTAATCTCGCGGCACACCCAGCCCGTCTCGTAAAAGCGTACCGAGGTTGCGCATGGCCAACACATGGCCGGCTTGCGCTGCCGCCTTGAACAACGCTGCTGCCTCCGGCAGGTCCACGCCGCTGACGTAAAGGGCGCGACCGAGCTGGAACGCGAGGCGGGGATCGCCCGGTGCCTGCGCAAGCGTGGCGCGACAGGCCGTGACCGCGGCCGGGCCGTCCACCTGGCTGAATGACACGCCCGGCACGCCCGGCGGGCGGGTGCGGTCGTCGGGATGCGCGGCGAGCCGGTCACAGGACTGGTCCGCGAAGGTTGCCTGCGGCGCGTCGTTGTCGGCCCCTTGAGCCGGAAGGGCTCCGATCAGGAGGAAAGCCGCCAAGGTGTAAGTGAGATACGATCTATTGTTCATCATCAAGACCTCGACAGTCCCAATATCCGCGCACTCATGAAAGCAAAAGGCACGCCGCCTCAGCCGCCGGGCATTGCCCTCACCACCTGCGGGGCCTCCCGCGTCGGCCGGAACAGGACCTCGATGGCGAGCGGCCCCCTCGGGTTGGCTCCCGTGGCAAGGGCGGTGATGTTGAACAGGAGGTTGCCGATCGGGTTGGCGCCAAGGTCGCTCGGGCCTGCATCTGCGGGCCGCGCAGGACCCGTGCGGACGATCTTAAAGCGGCCGATGCGGTAGTCCTCGCCCGCGTGCTTGAACGTCTCGCCAAGGGACAGGACCTCGGCAATCGACCATGTCGAACAAAGCTGTTGCCCGGTCGCATCGAGATAGGGCCGCGCCGCATCAGACAGCCGGATGGTAAACTCGATATAGACGATGTTGGAGGGACGATCCTCCGTGTTGAACGTCACGACGTCAATCAGCTTTTCATTGTGCAGGTGGTCGAGCAGCGGTCGTAGCTCGGACATAGACTTGGCACCCCGCCCGTCCGTCTTGGTGAACAACGCATAAAACGTAGTGTTTTCGCCCTTGGGCGAGAAATGGATCGGTGTATGGGGCAGAAGGGTGCGGATCTTCCGGTCGATATAGTCGGAGGGAGAGAAACACTCCCGGTCATTCTTGAAATAGGCCTCCACCGCGCTCTTATAGGCGCCGCGCTCGTCTCCACAGCCGGCGAGGGCGAGGGCCGACAGAAGGGCAAGCGCGATGCGCGGCCGCCACGATGGTCCGGGATGGCGATGGGCGGACATGGATGTACGACCTCCGGTTTGGCTGTCGGGACAGCGTCGGACGCTATGGGGATGCGCGAACAGGGCGGGAGAGCGCCGCAGCCATGGCCAGCGCTCCCGGCCGGCGCTACTGGCACGTGTTGGAGCCCGCGAACTTGGCCAGGCACTTGTCCATCTCGTTCCAGAGCGGCCTGTCGATCACGGCCGTCCGGTTCTTCGTGTCGCACCGCATGATGGTGGCGAGCCGAAGATCCCACGGCGCGGCCAGGTAGATCTTTCTATCGTCGGGCAGTTTGGGATCCATGCCGCAGATCTTCATCAGCTCGACGCGATTGGCGATCGCCCGGCACGCGCCGCAGGTCTGGGCCTGGGCCGCCGTTGCCAGCGGCAACAGAATGAGGAGGCCGGCAGATATGCGTATGATCATCGCCCTACTCCTGATGAAAGTGAGGCCGCGAAAGCGCCGACCGTCGGGATTGGCCTTTGCCCTTCGCCCATCTGTCTTGGCCCATTGCGGACCCATTGGCAGTTGACGGCTCTTGCAGATTCTTGCCCGGGCTCCGCACCTGCCGACATGCATCTCAGCCTCCGCGCGCGGTCCTCTGGGCGAAGACGGCAGCAAGCCCGGCCTTCAGGGCACGCACCTCTCCGTCGGGCTGCTCCCGGTACTGCCGGTAGGCAGCCCTCTGCGCTTCGAGAAACGTCGATAGTTCGTCGAATTTCGTGGAGTGGCAGGCGCCCGTCGTGCGGTTCAACAATCCCATTTGAAGCAGCGCACGCCCTGTCAGGTTACGATCCAGCATTCCGGCGGAGGTCGGCTCCGCCCCCTTGATGTCCGTGACCTTGTTCAGAGCCGCGGCGTTGAGGCGCGCGACGTCGATTGAGACGCGATCGGCCGCGGCGCATTCGGGATAGCGCCTTACGAAATCGGCTTCGTTGCAGGGCGCATTCGGAAAGAGGGCCGCCTCGGCAGGGCAGTCCGGTCCGCCGGGAATTTTCTGCGGCGCCGTCGGCGGGACGATCTGCTCCGGCCGGGCGGCCGGCGGCACGGCGCTTGTGACAGCCTTGAGCACGGCTGCCGCGTCCGCAATCGGAACGCCGTTGCGGGTGATGGCGACGACGACCGGCGGGCTCGCGTCTCGGAAGATCACCTCGACCTCGCCGGTCTCGGACCCGAGCAGCACGTCGCCGAGGGTGGGCGGCAATTGAGGTGTTTCCCCGATCCTGTAGCGTCCTTTGCGGAAGCTTTCGCCCTGCTCCTTGTAGACGTCGCCGAGGGAGAGCGTCTCCTCCACGCGGCGCAAGGTGCACAGGCTGCGCACATCGGGTCCGACCCGGCCGGCAAAGGCCGGGGTGGGCTTGAGGGCTACGGAGAAGCGGATCCTCTGGCGCGACGGATGGTCGAGGGCGGGCAGCGGCAGGTCCGAGCGCGTGATGGTCTCGACCTTGACCAGTCCGATCTCCTCGAGCCGGCGGAGCCGCTTCGGCAAGGCCTCGGGATCGTCATAACGCAGGACGACGGTCTCGTAGCGCGTCACACCGCCATCGGGCATGAGGCGCGAGGTCGCCGGCAAGGCGATCTCCTGGCCGATATCGACGCAGCGCGGCCGGGCATCGAGATAAGACTGCAGAGCGGTCTGATAGGCTCCCTTGCCCTCGCCGCAGCCGGCGAGCAGGAGAGCCATGCCCAGGAGAAAAATCTTCGAGCGAGTCATGGGATCAACCTCCTGAATTGCGGGCTCTTGCGGCTAGCGGGCGATAAGCAGCGGCAGCGAATCGACCCGGTTCGCCGGCGGCATTGCCGCGCGGATCGCGGGGGACGAGGGCGCAATCAGCTCCCCGATGACGCGGGTCTGGACGGGCCGGCCCGGCGTCGCGAAGCTGGCGGCGACCTGGACGAATTCGATGCGGCCGGGGAAGACGAGCCGCTCCACGGGCCGCCCGCTGACATCGATGGTCGCCTTCTTCACGGGCGGGCCGAGACCGAACAGAACCTGCACACGCGCGCTGCGGTCTGTCGGGTTGGAGCGGGCATCCACATAAGCCTTGGCAGCCGCGCGATCGATCGGGAAGAGAGCCGGAAAGGAGCGATCGAACTCCACATTCATCGCCGGCACCTTGAAATGCGGAATGCCGCCCCCGCAGAGCCATGTTTCCTGGCCCTCCGTCAGCAGCACGCCCTTGATCTGCTCGGGAGGCGCTTGGTAGGCGATGGGGAACGCCCCCGCCGCCATGTCATAGGCGCCGAGTTCCACCCACAGCGAGGCATGCATGAGCGGTGCGATCCCGTCGAGGATGGCATCCGTCCGCGCCTCGTACCAGCGACGGACGTCTTCCCATTCGAATTCGTTGTTGTGCTTCAGCGCCGCCCGGCAATCGTTCATCGCTACCCAGTAGATGAAGGCCGTGCGCGATCCCAGTTGACTGCGGTCAAGCTTGAACAGATTGACGATGGATCTCGCAAAGAAGCTTTCATCGGCGAGTCGCGCGTTGGTCAGCGTTTGCCAGCTGCCTGCCGGCGGAACCGTCCGCGCCACGCCCGGGGTGGAAGCGAAGGCCCCGGCCAGGCCGGCTCCCACAATGCAGGACAGCAGGCGAACGGCAGCGAAGGCGCTCCCGTGGCGGCGGATGAAGACGGCAAGGCTCATGTCAATCTCCAACAGGTTCACCAGCCGCCGCCTCGCGGACAGAAGTTCGATCGCAAGTATTTCACGGCATTGGCGAGGCGGATCTCGGAGCCATTGGTCAGGTCGCCGCCGGCTGTGAATGTCGGCTGGGGGCGTGTGGCGGCAAACTCGCGGGCATCGAAGGCCACCATCCGTCCGCCCGCCAGGGTGCGCGCATCAACCCGCGCCTCGCCTTCGACGGCGGTGGTGAAGGTGAAGAGCGTGTCCTCGTCGCGGAGGTCCGCCGTCACCAGATTGCGGAAATCGAAGGCGTTGAAGGTGTAGCGGGGGGAGAAACGCGCGCCGTTGTTGCGCCGGTCGTCATTCTCGTCGAGCACGCGGCCGCTGGGCGTGGTCGCATAGTCGAGCCGGAATAGGAGATAACGGCAGGCATCGAGCGGCTGGAGGCGCCAGCGTCGATGGAACGTCAATCGGGTCCCGTTCCGGTCGCTGCCCAGCACGATGTTTTCCGTCCAATTGTGCTCCAGCACATATTGGCCGCCCGCCACCGGAGCCCGTTGCTCCCCGGTGAGGATGTACAAGGCGGCCTCGGCGGCGGACTGGGCATGGGCGGGCGGCGGGGACGCAAGGAGCGCCATGGTGCAGGCCGCGACCCCGCTCGCCAGCACCGCCGCCATCTGCCCGATCCTGCAGGCCCGTACTCCGAAAACGCGGATCCCGAACGCTTCCATGGACCTTCTCCCCAGATGGTCAAGCCGGCGGCGAATTGAGCTTGGTGGGCCCGACGCCGGGCTCCGACTTTCAGAGTGTTCCACGCCGGTCCGGTGGAGGGCGATTGCAGATCCTTGCCGTTTGTTACGGCAGCAAGGGCCAAGGACCTATCCGTTGACGTGCTGGCTCAGGATTTCCATCCAGCGCCGCAGCTCCATCTGCGTGGACTTGTCGTGGGGCGTGCGTGACCGGAACTTGATGAACCACTCCGGGTGGTCGATGTCTCGGACGTCCACATAGAGGCCGGTATTCTCGATCACCCGGCTTTCACGCACCGAATTGGCGATGCCCTGTCCGATGCCGTGGCCGAGATTCCGGGAGGCTCCCATCAGGCCCCCGCCGATCACCGCGCCGCCGCGTTCGAGGACCAGTTCCGGCATCTCGTAGCGCCAGCTCCGCACGTCGCTGAGCGGATAGGTCTTCGCCACCGGAATGCCGTTGAAGCGCGCGAGCATGTGCAGGCAGCCGCCGGCTTCGTCCACCGCGATGCCGGTGCCGTCCCAGGCATATTTGTATTTGCAGTCGCTCACCCCTGCGAGCCAGGGGTTCATGTTCACGCGACCGACGTCGCCGAGCTTCCGGCTGAGGACAAACAGGATTGCAATGGCGAGGACCATGAGCAGCACGAACGCCGTCATGCTCGTCTGCCCCCTGTCGGTCCGAGGGTCCACGGCACTCGCCAGGTTGAAGCTCAGGTTGAGGGCGATGAGAAGACCGCCCGCCCAGAAAATAAACTTAAGAAAGCCCCGCACCGGCAGCCCCCATTCTGCTCGTGGTGAAATCAGAACCCCAACATCCGCTCACGTTTCCGCCCGCCGCCCGACTTCGGTCATGCATGCGGCATGCCGCGTCGCGCGTCGGGCAGCCCCGTGCTTCAGAAGGCGCTGGTCTTCGGACAGAACTTGCTCTGCAAATACTTCACCGCATCGGCGAAGCGGGTCTCGAAGGCGGGACCTTTGCCGCCGGCGATCAAGATGGGCCGGATCGCCGGGGTCGGGAATTCTTTCGCGTCGAACGCCACCATCCGCCCATCGGAGACCGCCGCCGGATCGAGCTGCGCCTTGGCCTCGAAGGCTTCGGTGAAGGTGAGTTTTGTGCTGTAGCCGATGCCGAAGCGGGAGACGTCGGCCGTCACCAGCTTGCGGAAATCAAACTCACTCATGATGTAGCTCGGCTCAACCGCCGACGCCATGCTGCGGCGGGCCTCGGCCTCGGTCACCACGGCGCCGTCGGGGCGGGTGACGTAGTTCAACCGGAATAGCCGATATCGGCAGGCATCCAGCGGCTGCAGGCGCCACAGGGTGTGGAACACCACCTGGGTGTTGCGGCCATCGGCGTAGCCGCCGAGAAAACGGTGGTCTCCCCCTTGGTGTCGATGGCGAAGCGGCCGTTCGCCTTCGGGGCCTGCGTCTCGCCGGTGAGGAGGAACAGCACCGTCTCTTCCGCACTCTGCGCCCGGGCCGGCTGTGACAGCGCGAGGAAGCCCAGTCCGAGGACTCCCAGGGCCATGAGGGTTCGTCCGATCCGCCAGACGCGCATGGTATCGTCTCCGTCGGGAAAATTGAGAGATGGCAAGGTATTCAGGACAAGGCGCGTCAGGGCCGGCCGGGCCACCCTCCGTCCGGCGCAGCGATCTTGGTGCCGGCTTCTGGACGGAAGTCACGGACCCCGACGGGCAGGAACCACCCATTGCGGACGGGCGCCGCGCGCGTTTCAGAACGACCGAAACCTCCGCGCGCCCACCGCCGAGCGAACGCCCCCGTGCAAGGCACATGCTGCACTGCAAATACTACCCTGAGCTTAGCGACGACGCACGTCTATTCTACGACGCGATAATCGCCGGTAAGGATGGCGTAGGGCCGTCCGGCCTTGCGCAGCCGGTCGACGGCGCGCTCGATCTCGTCGAGGAAAACGGAGCCGGCGGCGAAGGGAGCCTGCTCTCCCGCATTTGCGGGCATCGCGGCAAGCCGCAGCTCCTGTTCCGTCCAGATCGCGAAAAGGCGGCACCAGCCCGGCGGGCCCAGCACCGTCAGGGCCGGCTCGATGTTGGGATCGCTGAAGGGCACGCCGACGGAGCCGGCGGCAACCTTCGTGGTCGGCGCGTAGCAGGACGGCATGAGGCAGGTCATCTCGCGCCGCAGATATTCGTCGTTCAATAGCAGGATATGGCCGTCCGACGGCACGGTGAACACCAGCCGCACCTGGGCGCCAATGCGCAAATGCGGAATGGCGGTGGCGCTCTCTACCGGCGCGCCGAGGCCGGCGCGGTGCGCGGTGACCGGCTGGATCTTGACGCGGCCGTTCTGGCGGTTAGGGTCGGCCAGCCAATTTCGGCGCAGCCGGTCCCCGTCGCCATGCAGACCGATCCGTTCACGTTGAAGGGCCGCCCTCAGGTGGTCGATGTCCGCCTTCAAGTCGTCGACGGAGAGCCCTTCGAGGCCGCAATACTTCAGAAGATGTGACAATTCCTGATTTTCCACCGGCGCCTTGCCGCTGCGCTTGCGCGTCATCTGCGCTTCGGTGGTGTCCAGCGCGGCGGCCAGGGCCTTGTTGCTGAAATGGCCTATGGAAAACAGATATCCCACCACCCCTGCGATATGCTCGATCTTCTCGCCGAGAGCCGGATCGCGGAACGGGCGCGTCTCGTGCTGTGCGTGCTTCGTCGCGTCTTCGGGGCAGGGAGACTTGGCCATGGGCAGTGGTCCGGTTGGCGGGATGTGTGGGAATTTTGACGCGGTCCGCGCCGATGCCGATTGCCGTTTCTTGCAAATTCATGCCGTCGGTTCCGGTTCTATGCCACCCCCCGCTTATGGCGGCCCATGCAGCACGAAGGCGGCCCAGCGCGCCGCCGGCTGCGCCGATGCGCTCCGGCCGGCGCCGAAGCGGCGGAGCGGACCGGCCACGGCCGTGTCCGGCGCGCGGCCGGTGGCCATGGCCGCCTGGGCACGGCGCAGCGCTTCGGCCAGGCTCGGGCGGTCCGTGTCGGCGAAGGCGTGGGCATAGAAGGCGGTCATCAGTTCCGCCGCCGCCGCGTCCACCACCGGCCACAAAGTGGCAACCACGGATCGCGCGCCCTTCAATTGGGCAAGGCCCGCGAGGCTTTCCGGTCCGTGGGGGCCGAGATCGGCGGTAGCGGTGGCGCAGGCCGACAGGACGAGGAGCTCCACCCGGCTGAGATCGAGATCCGTCCGGCGCAAAGCGGCGAGCGACAGGCTGCCCCCGTCGCCGAGAGCGAGACATGATCGCTCCGGCCGCGCCGGCACCAGTTGGAAATGACTGGCGATATGGATGATTTCCGTGCCCGCATGGAGGGCGTCGCGCAAGGCGGCCGAGGTGAAGTCGCCATCGAGGGCAAGCACACCAGCGCGCAGCGCCGCCACCCGCCGGGCCTCGTGCGCCGCATAGGGCAGCGCGGCAAAGCCTTCGGCGTGCGTGGCGGCGAAGGCGGCGACGCGCCAGGCCCCGCGCTCGGGTGCGGGTGCCGCGCGGGCCGGCACGCCGGTGTCGATGGCGAGCGCCCAGCGCTCCACGAGATGGCGCGTGCCATCGTGCAAGGCCGCGAACGGCAGATGTAGCAGCGGCGGATCGAGGGCAAGGTGGAGGGTGTGGACATCGCCGAGGCCAGCGGCAACAGGGGCGATCAGGGCGGCGTAAAGCTCCCGTCCCAACGGCATCACCTCCCCAGGGAGATGGAGGATGGCGGTCCGAAAGCCATGGACGAGGTGAGCTAGATGCTCGCTCGCCAGTCCAATCGCGGCGTTCAGTTCCCCCTCGCAGGTTCGCAGCACGACGCGCATGCTGCCGTCACCAAGGTCGAGGAAGCGCAGGTGGGCGACGCCGGGGGGCGGGGACGCGATCGCATCGCTGCGCCGCGAGGCCGCCGCGGGCGCCACCCAGTCTTCCGCCAGCACGCGATCGAACCAGTGCACCAGGCGGCGGCGAAGGTGTTCGGGATCGGGCGCCGCCGCCGATGCCGGCCCCTCGCCAGCAGCTGCGAGCGCCCTCGCCTTCCCGATCTCGCGCAGCGCATCTACCTGTGCCCGGTAGGATGCCGCCATGACGTCCTCGTCGGCGCGAAAGGGCACGGGCAGGGCCTGCGCTACCAGCTCAGCGTCGCGCGCCGCGAAGGCCGCCAGCCGGTCCCGCTGCACCAGGCCATGAATATGCTCCGCCTCGGGCAAGCGGGCACGGCTCGCAAGGGTGGCGATGAGCTGGCGGAACGGGCGTCCCCGCCGTGCCAGATAGGCGTCCCGCTCCCGCACGGCTAGCGCAGCCACGGGCGCCGACAGCACCGCAGCGACGGCCATCTTGCCGAACAACGCACCGGCGTGGTGCCGCCCGCGGGCGGACGCGAGCAGCGCGGCAGCGTGGAACAGGCCGGAAAGGGCGGCGGTGCGGTCGCGACCGGCATCCGCCGCGAAGACCGCCCGCACAGCGTCTTCGGCTGCGTCGAGTGCGCCGTCCGCCACCAGCAGCTCGGCGCGCAGGAGCTGGGCGGCGATCTGATAGGGATGGTCCGCCGCGCACGCCGCGCGGGCCATGGCCCGGGCGAGGCGCGCGCTGCCGCCGGGTCGCCGGCCCGTCTCCCGCTCGAGTTCCTCCGCCTCCACCATGAGGGCCAGCGCATCCGGGGCATCGGCTCCGGCTTCGGCCGCGACTTTCCGGGCGCAGCGCTGTAGGATGCGCACCGCGCGAGCCGGCCGCCCCTCCGCCACGGCAAGGTCCGCCCGTGCTGCATCTAGGGCCACGGCCAGCGCCAGGCTCAAGGGCTTGCCGCCCCAACGCCGGGCGCGCGTCAGAAGCCGCCGCGCGCCGGCGATGTCGCCTAGATCGGCGGCATGCTGGCCAGCATTGACTAGCACCAGGGCCAGCGCGGCCCGCTCCGTCCTGGGTGCTTGCGCACAGCTGGCCAGCGCCTGCTTATAGGCGGCGCTCGCACCGGCCGGATCGCCCTGGCGTTCGCACAGGCCTGCAAAGGCTTCGAGGGTTTGCGCGTGGAGGGCCGGGTCGCCTCGCGCCTCCTCTTCAATATCGCCTAGCAGCTCCGCGGCTGCCGCCAGCTCTCCGACGTCCTGCAGGGCATTGGCGAGGAAGCGCCGTGTGTTCAGGCGCAGCACCCCGTCGATGCCATCCTCCAGCAGCGCCAGCGCCGCCTTGAGCCGAAAGATGGCGTCCTTCGTGCGCCCCGCCTCGCGGGCTGCCAGCCCGGCATTGGAAAGCGCCCGCGCCCCCTCGCCTCGGGCGCTAGTGTGGGGCGCGAGCAGGGTGGCGGCTTTGTCATAGCCGGCAGCAGCCTCGTCATAGGCACCGCGATGGAAGAGGGTGTTGCCGAGGGTGATGAGCAGGCGAGCGCGCACAAGGCTCGCCTGGGCCGAATCCGCATCTGGCGGCGGCAGGTCCGCAAGGCCGCGCCGGGCTGCTTCTTGCGCCGCGTCGCGGTCGCCACGTGCGAGATGGACGCGGCCCAGCTTCTCCCTGAGCGCGGCCGCCCGCTCCCGGCCCGCCGCCGATGCGTCGCACAGGCCGATCGCCGCACCGAGCAAGGCGACAGCCATCGCGTCGTCGCCGGCGCGGAACTGTGCGATCGCCTCACTCTCAAGTCGGATGATCTGGTCGTGCACCGGTGTCCCCAAAGAAGCTGATGCTAGCGCGGCGGGCGCTTTGCCGCCAAGGCGGCGCCTCAGTGCGTTAGGAAATTATGGCTGGCGAATGCTGCCGGTGCTTTTTGTTATAGGCTGAACCGCCCCTAGATTCCTGGACGCTTTCTTCCCTAAATTTTGAGGCAAGGAGGCCCCGATGGGCAAAGCGAATTTCACCGAGGACTTCAAGCGCGACGCGGTCGTTCAGATCACCGAACGGGGCTATCCGGTTGCGGAGGTGGCGGTGCGGCTGGGGATTAGCAAGTACTCGCTCTACGAGTGGAGGAAACGGTACGGCAAGCCTGCCGCCGTGGCCCGCGATGACGATCAGGCCGCGGAGGTCCGCCGGCTGAAGCGCGAGCTGTAGCGCGTGACGGAGGAGCGCGACATCCTAAAAAAAGCGGCCGCGTACTTCGCCAAGGATGCAAAGTGAAGTACGCGTTCATCGCCGAGCATCGCCTTCTGTTTTCGATCCGTGCCATGTGTCGGTGCCTGCGTGTCCAGCCTAGCGGCTTCTACGCCTGGCTGAAGGACCCGCTGAGCAGGCGCGCTCGGGAGGACCAACGACAGAACGAGCTGATCCGCGCGGCATGGAGCGAGAGCGGCAAGGTCTATGGCTATCGTAAGCTTCACGACGATCTGGCGGACATGGGCGAGAGCTGCTGCCCAAACCGGGTTGCGCGGCTGACGCGACTTGCTGGCATCCGGGCGCAGATCGGCTACAAGCGCCGCCCCGGCCACTATGGAGGCACGCCATCCCTGGCGGTCGACAACACGCTCGATCGCCGGTTTGACGCGGAGGCGCCGGACAAGGCCTGGGTGACCGACATCACCTACATCCGCACCCACGAAGGCTTCGCCTATCTGGCGGTCGTGATCGACCTCTTCTCCCGCCGCGTCGTCGGCTGGTCCATCAAGGCCCGGCAGACGACCAACGTCGTGCTTCAGGCGCAGCTGGCCGCCGTCTGGCGACGCAAGCCGAAGGGCCGTGTGCTGGTGCATTCGGATCAGGGGAGCCAGTTCCTAGCATGGAGTGGGCTTCGTTCCTGAAACACCACGATCTGCAGCCCTCGATGAGCCGTCGCGGGAACTGCCATGACAACGCCGTGGCCGAGAGCTTCTTCAACCTGCTGAAGCGCGAACGCATCCGCCGCAAGGTCTGCCGCACGCGCGACGAGGCACGCCGGGACGTGTTCGATTACGTCGAGATGTTCGACAACCCCACCCGCAAACACGCACGCAACGGGATGCTGTCGCCCATCGAGTTCGAACGGCAGCACAAAGCGACCCCCAAAGGCGTCTAGAAAACTCGGGGCGGTTCAGCCACCTTCGCCGTGGGACACACCTCGGTCATGCGTGAGGGTACACTCCTCACGAAAGGGGAGCGGTCAAGATTCGGCGCACAAACTTGAAGGGCAAAGGGGGGACCCGGGCGACAGTTCGCGGCCACGCCCGGGTCCATGCTACCCGACATGGCGTGTAAGGCAGCAGATATTGCATAGCACATTAAGGGCTCGATGGGGAGAACCGGATGGCCGACGGTGATGCCAGCCATTCAGCTCATTTTCCACCGCGAAAGTAAACGTGGAACGCAGTGAGTGGGTAGCTCCACCTAGGGATCGAATTCAGTCGTCGAAGCGGAGGCGTAGCTCGACCTTGCAGAGAAACCATAAATTACTCCGCGGAGTCGTTGCAACGAAATTGCAGAAATCTCTTCCTAAATGACACAGCGCTCTTAGTATTTTCGATAGATAGAAACCAAACTCCGTTCATTACATAAGTCGCAGATGGAAAATTGTGATCCAAGCAGTCTTGGGTGATTTTGAGATCCCAGCTCGTTTCTTCATCGCCAAAGCAAATAAAGCGTGGTTCCACAGAAAATTATAGTTATTATTACAACCCAGTCCACCCGCATGGTCGCCCCCCCAGCACCCATTCTTGCGCGAATAATATTACGCCACAACTCACTTTGCCGCAAAGGATCCCCGGGTGCGGCAAAAGTGCTATTCGGCCTGTCCCGAGCACGCGACGTTTCTCCGACATGCTCGAGCAAGAGGGACGTCCGCGTGCAGGAAAGCGTGTTCGAGCCGCGGCTTTAGACTTATGCCCGGACCTGCCTTCAAGACATTACATTGGCTTTGCGTTGCATTCCCGCAAATTATCCGCCTTATGATCATGGAATATTATTTCGGCGCAAGGACCTTGCATGCCAACGGAGACTCGTGTGAGCTACGATATCTGTCAATCTGCGTGTAAAATTAACCCCCATCGGCGCCGAATTTTTACACGCCCCCCTCACAACAGGGTCAATCTTCGGGTCTGACGCAGTTTAGGTGAAGCAGATCTAGGGCGCGCCGACGAGACGGGCCTGAAGGAGATCGAGCTTTCCTCTGCCGTACATCTGGCGCTTGACGAGTTTGAGCTTGGTGATCTGCGCCTCGGTATGGCCGTTGGACCAGTGCGAGGTGATGGCGGCAACCGCGGCGGCCCGATCTTCACGACGCCGTTGGCGAATGACGCGATCAGGCTGGATCTGGCCCGCTCGATCCATGGCTCGAGCTCTGCGACAATTTTCTTGCGGATCTGGCCTGGAACGCGGCGATGATCTCTCGCGCCTCGACGAGGAGCGGCACGCCGGCTTCGATCGCAGCGATCGCGACGCTCTCGGATTTGGACACGCGGTCCCGGCCAATGGTCATGAGGGGCGCGATGGTGCGCGCCGAAGGGGTTCGAGTGAGTGCATCACTGTCCATCCGTTCGGCGCGCCGACGGCGTGCCACCCACTCGGTGACGACCCGAAGGCAACCGCGGAAGCCTTGGCGCTTGAGGCGTCGCCACAGCTCCGCGCCGTCGCGTTCGCCGGCTGCCCCCCTGTCCTCGAGCCACGGCAGGTACAGTTCCAGCGCACTTTCCCGGGAGCGGAACACGTCCATGCGTTCGCCACGCAGGGTCCTGCGGACAAGGCCTCGGCTATGCCCGGTGCGGCGCACGATCTCCTTGATCGCGATCCCGTCCTTCGCCATGCGGAGGATGGCCCCGTTTGCGTCTTCCCGACGAAGATATCCCTCATATTGCAGCCGCTTGGCGGCCGTGAGCAGATCAGGGTTGATGGTCGCGGCGCCGATCGCGGCTCGTACCTGACGCATGGATTTGCGCACCGCGTCGAGAAAGGCACGGCTGGCGTTCTCCATCAGGTGCCAGCGGTCAGCCACCTGCGTGGCCGTCGGCAGGGCCTTGGCCGTGCCGTGGCATATCCGCCGCCGCGATCACGAGCGACGGTGGCGATTTGGGGCTGGCAGGTCAGCCACGCCTGCGCTGTCGCGGGCTCCCGGTCGGGTAAGAGAGTGATGGTTCTGTGGCGCTCAAGGTCACAGATGATCGTGCCATAGCGTTGGTTGCGCCGCCACGCCCAGTCGTCGATCCCGACGACCGTTGGCGGGACGAAAGGCCGGTGACCGCGCCGCCGCACCACCCGCAGCAGGGTGTCGTTGCTGACCGGCAGCATCAGCCTGCGGGCAAAGCTCGCCGCGGGCCGTCCGCCCAGCGCCAGCCCCAGGTGGTGGACGATGTGGTCGAGCCGGGCAGTCCGCCGCGCCCACGGCGCCAAAACCTTGGCGTCGAAGCGCTCCGCGAAGATGCGCCGTCCACAAAGCACCGTGTCGCAGTGGAAACGCCGCGCCCGGACGACGAGCCGAACCGGCTTGCCCGCCATCGGCAGATCCGCCAGATGCCGATAATAGCGACTGTGTATCCGCTCCGAGGTTCTCCCGCATCCCGGGCACGAACTCGCCTTGCCAACCGCGCGAACCGTAATCAGCGTGCCGGCGCTGTCGCTGCTGACATCGTCCGCCACGAATCCGCGCGGGACCAGGGTCGAAGGTCGGAGAGAGCTGCATGGTGTTGATTCCAATCTCAAAATCAACGCCAGCCGAATCCCAAACTCCATCAAAAATGAGTCAGACCCAATCTTCCATGCCGAAGCACACCCAAAAAGGCAAACCCGACGGTCAGAACGAACTCGAAGCTGGATAGAAGTTGGCGCGACGTCACCAGCTAAGACATTGGCCTCGTCAACTTCCTCACCGCATTCAAAATCGCTACAGCACGCATATGGGGTAATCAGCGATGAATCCGCGCCTAGGCAGTGGCCCCATCAATTTGCGCGTCTGAGCGTGTCGTGATTCAAGCTCCCGCACTGGGAGGCTAACTGACGTTGCCCCCAACTTTTATCCAGCGGTGAGTTCGCTCTGGCGGTGGGGTTTGGCCTGTTCGGCGGTGTGAGCGGCGGGGTCTGGCGCGGAGCTTCTGGCTTGGCGCAGCGGCAGATCCCGTCG
>NZ_JBDZDP010000035.1:0-17455 GCF_040044995.1 Xanthobacter pollutisoli | reverse complement strand
CGCTCTCCGCCCCGCTGGCGAAATACTCCACCGGGCGGCGGTCGTCGGGGATCTGCTGCTGCGCCGGCGCCGGCGCCATCGGCCGCGGCGAAAGGTCCAGAGCCCGAACCTGATCCATCGGGCTCAGGGGTCGCGTGTCCTCAGGCAAAAACGAGCAGCCCCCGAGGAGAACACCGAGCAACAGAGCGCAGAGGGTCCGCGGGCCAGATCTGCGGGCGGGGACGAAGAGGCGCACGGGGGCGGTGCGCACGGGAACGGCGCAGACGCGAGGAGGGCCGCCTGCCTTCGAGCCGGCCCGGTCTGCATGAAAGGTCCCCACAACTCCACCCGATGCCTCGTTGCACGCCGGCTTCCGACGCGACGGTCACCCGAGGCCCGCGGCGGTAAATTCCTAGTATCGTCGGCATGTGACAGAAATATTGGGGTGCTGTACACAACCTATCCGCGCCAATTCCCCAATAATGCCACCGCATCAGCTCGTTACAATAGCGTCATCTGCATGCCGTCAAAGCTTCATCCGGCCTGACCATGATGCGCCCGGCCCGGGCGATGACGTCCGAACGACGCCCTTAAGCCCGAGGCCGCGCAGGTTTCGCGGCCAAGACCATGGCAGGGGCTCAGCCATTGCGGGCCCGTCCGGCGATCGGCCAATGCATCGGAAGAGAAGCGTGAACGCAGGGTCTTTCAGGTCAGCCGCCCGTGGGGCACCGCGATTTGGGCGCGTCCATGGTTCCAGCCGCCGCCGACGGCGCGCCCAGGCGGGCTACACGCTGGTGGAACTGCTGGTGGTCATCACCATCATCGGCCTCATCGTCGCTCTGGTGGGGCCGCGGGTGCTGGGCTATCTCGGCGACTCCAAGATTAAGACGGCGAAGATCCAGATCCAGGGCTTTTCCAGCGCCCTCGATCTCTATTATCTCGACGCTGGTCGCTATCCCTCCACGTCGGAAGGCCTCGCCGCGCTGGTCCAGCGCACGCCGGGGATCGCCACCTGGAACGGGCCGTACCTCAAGGCCGGCACGCTGCCCAACGACCCCTGGGGCAAGCCCTACGTCTATCGCGCGCCCGGCGAGCACGGGCCCTACGACATCGTGTCGCTCGGACCGGACGGCCAGCAGGGCGGAACCGGGTCCGCCGCCGACATCACGAGCTGGGCGCGGTGAGGTTCTTCCGCACTTTGTTGCGCGCCTTTGCGCTGGCGGGCCTTGCGGCAGCGCCTCTTGCGTCGGGCGTGACGGTGGCCGGCCCGATGGACGGGGGGCAATCCGTCGGCTCTTTCGACGGCGGCCCCTCGAGCAGCGGATTTTCCGCGCTTTCGGGAGACGGGCCCACTCCGGCCGCGGGGCCTGCGCCGACGGGAAATCCGCTCTGGAAAATCCCGCTCGACGCACTCTCCGCTACGCGCGAACGGCCCCTCTTCGCGCCGACGCGCCGGCCGCGGCCACCCGCCACGACCATTGCCCCGCCAGCGCCCGCCGCCGCCCCGGCAGCTCCGACACCGCTGAAGCCGCGCCTCACGCTCATCGGGACAGTGGTGAGCACCGATGACAATTTCGCCTTGTTCCTCGATCCCTCCGGCCGCGGTGCGGTGCAACTGCGCGTTGGCGAAAGTCACGACGGCTGGGTGTTGCGTTCCGTCAGCGTCCGCGACGTGCTCTTGCAGAACGGGCGCGCCTCGGCGGTTCTCGCGCTGCCGTCGGCCGAGCGCGGCGAAAGCGCGCCCGTGCAGGCGCGCGCCCCGGTCGCCGGCGCGACGCGTGTCGCGGCGGAGCACATCGTCGTGCCGCGCCGCGCCGCCCCGCCAGCCCTCGACTATGCGGACCATTGACCGCGGCCGGCTCCGCAGCGGGCCGTCATGCGCGGGTCATGACCGGCAGGGAAAGTGCCGGCTCCCTTTCAGCAGCGCGAGACGACGGGCAGAATCGTGAGCCAGATCATCGGACTGTTTCCCACCCCCGTCATGCGGGCGCCAGGCGTGCTGAGCCCCGAGGACGTGGCGGCCTTCGCCGAAGAGGCGGTGGCCTCCACCTCGCTCACCAATGCCTATTCGGACCTTCTCTCCCACACTCCGGTGGCCGGCGTGGAGGCCAACAGCAACTTCAGCCGGCTCGGCGGGCTCGTGGGACCGAAGGTGGTGGAATTCGGCGAAGTGCTGTTCGGCGAGGCGCTGGCCTGGCGGATCAAGGAGATCTGGGTGAACGTCCTGGAGCCCGGCGGGCGGCAGGCGATCCACACCCACGCCAACAGCTTCATCTCGGGGGTGGTCTATCTCACAGAGGCGCATCCCTCCGCCAACCTCGTCTTTCACAAGGCCATCGGCGGCTCGAACTTCATTTTCGGCAATTCCAATCCCCGTGCCAAGGTCAACGCCTTCAACGGCGGCAAGTGGGCGATGCCCGAGACCCGGGCCGGCGATCTTGTGCTGTTCCCGAGCTATCTGCTGCACGAAGTGCCGCCGAACCACGGCGCGCGGCGCATCTCCATCGCCTTCAACGCCATTCCCGAGCGGCTCGACAATTTCGGCTACGCCATCGGCTTTTCCTGACGGCCTTCTGCCGCGCAAGACCCGGAGGATCCCATGACACCGCGCTACGCCCTCGGCGCTCTCGTCCTTGTGGCGAGCGCGTTCGCCGCCGCCTCGGCCCAGGCGCAATGCGCCTTCGACCAGTCGATCCCCAATGCCAACGACATTCTCAAGGATCCGCAACCGGCGGTGACCATCGACTTCACCGACGAGTTCGAGCTGCAGGACGTGCGCCTGCGGGGGCCCGACAATGCCGATTGGCCCATCGACTGGGTGCGGGTGCCCGAGCAGGTGCGCCGCACCGAGTTCCGCGTGAGCGCGCCGCTGCCGCCCGGCCGGTATATGATCGAGTGGAACGGCTACCTGCGCCGCCACCGTCATCCCGATGGCGGCTCGATTCCCTTTACCGTGTTGGCGACCGGCGAGGCCCCGCCGGAGGCGAACCCGGCGGCAGCACCGCAAGCAGGCGCCGCGCCTCGGGCCGCGAAGGGTTCGCCCTATCCAGCATTTCTAGGAGCTGGCGCGCCGCAGCCGGGTCGCTGACCGAGAGCTGCCGCGCCATGGCGATGACGGGGGCGTAGGCCGCCTCGAAATCGGGGCTGAGCCGCACCAGGGCGACCAGCTTGGGCGCGATGTCGGCGATCAGCGCCTGCGGTGCGGCCGCGGCGCCCGCGGATCGTGCCGCGAGCGTGCTGGCGCCGATGGCGAGATAGGCGTCGCGCGCTTTCCAATAGGCCGCGAGGCGCTGCTGCGTGTTGCCGTCGGACACCACCTGCGATGCGCGCGGCGACAGGCGTGACAGCAGCGCCACCAGACGGTCGGCAGGCGTATCGCTGCTGGCATAGGCGACGCGCGGCGCCTCGGCGGTGACGAGGGGGTGGTCGTCGGTGTTCAGCCGGCCGGGTCCGGCGAAGGCCGAGAGCTGCTCGGCGCCCGCAAGATAGAGGCCGAACAGGGAGAGGTCGTCCTTCAGGTCGAGGGCGGACAGCCGGGCCGACAGCGCCGGATCGCCGGCGCGGCGGGCAAGCCAGCCGGCGGGGTAGGGGATTTGTGCGCCGTCCGGACCGCCCACACGGCCCACCAGGGCAACGAGCGGGGTTTCGACGCTGAACTGCGCCAGATAGGCGTCGCTCTGCGGGAACACGTCGAGGAAGGTGCGCACGATCACCTTCAAGGTGCCGATGTCCAACTGGTGGAGCGGCAGCCACTGGCAGAATACGCCGGCCGGCGCCAGCCGCTCGCGGATCGCGGCGAAATGCTCGCGGGCATAGAGCGCGCCCGAGCCGTCCACGGAGGGGTGGTAGAGGTCGGCGATGATCACGTCATAGGGTTTGCCCGCGCTGCGGACGAAGCGGCGCGCATCGGCGATGTGAACGCGGATGCGCGAATCATTCCCAAGGCCCGGCGCCGATTGGGCGAAGAAGGGGAAGGTCTCCACCACCTCGGGCACCAGCTCCACTCCGTCCGCCGCGAGGCCGGGATGGTCCGCGGCAGCCGACAGGGTCGCGCCCGTGCCCAGGCCGAGGAACAGCGCCCGCTTCGGATCCGGATGCAGCAGGAGCGGAATATGCGCCTGCCGGTGGTCCGAGCGCATGGAGGCGCTGCCGCCCATGCGGAAATGGTTGTTCACCTGAAGGTGCTGGTCGCCCACGCCGTTGCGCACCACGCTCACCGCCGCCATCACCCCATCGCGATGCCACAGCAGCGCCCCGCCGGGCGGGATCGGCACGAAGCGCAAGGAGACCGGCGCCAGCACCAGCGCCAGGGTGGCGGCGGCGACGGATCCGGCGGCGAGGGTCGCGGGCCGGCGCAGGTCGGGCAAGGCGAGGAGATAGCCGAGCGCGATCACGGCGAAGGCTGCTTTGGCGCCGAGCAGCGGGAGCAGCACGGGGCCGAACAGGATAGGCGCGAGGGCGGCACCCAGGGTGTTGGCGGCCAGCGCATCGCCCACCCCGCCGGCGCGGTCGCTGGCGGCCTGCGCCAGCTGGGTGAACAGCGCGCCCATGGCGATGGTGGGAGGCAGGAAGGTGAGGGCGGCAATCGCCAGCTCCGCGCCAAGCCGGCCTTCCACCGTCGCCGGCAGCAGGTTGCGCAGCGTGTCGAGCAAGACGTCGGACACACCGAGCAGGGCGGCTCCGGCGAGGCAGGCGAGGGCGGTGGCGGCGACGAGAGTGGAGGTCAGCCGGCGCGGGTCCGCCCGGCCGGCGAAGCGGTGGTGCAGGCCGGCCCCCAGCGCGGTCCCCGCGAGGTAGGCGGCAAGCAGCAAGGCGAAGGTGTAGATGGTGTTTTCGAGGATTTGGCTCAACACCCGGACCGTCAGCACCTCGTAGCCGATGCCGAGAAGTCCGGTGATGAAAAGGCCGGCGAGAGGCGCGCGCCCCTGCGCTGACCGGTCCGGGCTGGCAATGGCGCGACGGGCTGCGGGGCGAACCAGTAGGAGCGCGGCGCAGCCGAAGTTCAGGAACGCGCACACAGCCAGCGTCGTGGAAAGACCGACGGCGGGAATGAGAAGGAAGGCCGTGGCGAGTGTGCCGGCGACCGCCCCCAGCGTGTTGGCGGCATAGACCGGACCCACTGCGCCGCCCGAGGCGAGGAGCGGGGCGAGCATGGCTTCGAGCGCCGGCAGGGTGGCTCCCATGGCGAGGGTCGCCGGCAGCAGCAGAAAGAGGGGCAGGCTGAACGCCACGAGCCACTGGGCGACGGCGCTGGCATCGAGGGGCAGCACGGCCGGAACGAGGCGCGTGGCGAGCGGTGACAGGACGATGAGGGCGAGAGCCCACACGCCGATGACCACTTCCAGCCCGGCATACCAGAAGGCGGGGCGCCCGGAGCGGGCGATGCGGCGGCCGAGGAGCAGGCTGCCCAAGGCGAGGCCGGCGAACAAAGCGGAGACCACGCCGAGGACGGCGACGATCTCGTGCCCCAGCGCCACGGCCAGCATGCGGGCCCAGACGATCTCGTAGCCGAGCCCTGCGAAGCCCGAGGTGAAGGCGACCGTCGAAACCGCCACGAGACGAATGCGCGCGGCCGCGAGCGGGGCGGCGGGGGGCGGCGCGGGCGAGGCCACGCGGGCGTCGGACATCGGGACCTTGTTCCTACGGCAAGAAACGCCCGGGGGCCTGTGCGGCTCCCGGGCGCTGGACGTTGCGGTGGGCGGCTTTTGCCGCCGCGATCACTTCTTCAGCGAGATCGCCAGGGCGCCGTTGGTCTCCACGAGGAGCTTCGGCTGGTCGGCGACACGGATGAAGATGGGGTTGGTGTAGAACCACAGGTCGGACCAGCCGGCCACGTCGTAGCTGGAGATCTTCTTGCCGTCGCGCACCACCATGTGCGCGGGGCAGGCGGCGTCATTGCAGGGCACGTACGGGCCCTGCGTGGCGTTCTCCGGATCCCAGTCGTTGAGCGGGTTGCCCTGGGCGTCGGTCTCGGCCGGGACCGAGGCCGGCAGGTTGCTGCCGCGGGCGCGGACGTACATGTTGTTCTGCACGTTGGCGATGGTCACGACCATCGTCCGCTTCTGGCCCTTGGCGGTCCACTTGGTGGCGTCGAACGAGGCGAACGAGGCCGCGGTCGGGTTGCTGGCGTTGGTGTAGTTGGCGCTGGAGGGCGCCACCACCCCGGTCACGTTGCCCTTGATGAACTGGACCTGACGCAGCGTCGGCCGGTTGAGAGCTTCCTTGATCCCGATCTGCGCGAGAGAGGGATTGTTGAAGCTGTAGGGCGAGTTGTTGACGGCGGTCGGCAGGTTCACCTCGAGGGTGAGCTGCACCGAGCGGCCGCGGGGGACGACCAGCGTCTGGCCCATCTTGGCGGAGCCCGCAGCCGCATAGCCGATCACGCTGGCGGTGTAGCTCAGCTCGCCGGTGATGAGGTCACCCATCACCGAGTAGGAGTTGCCCGAGCGGACGCCATCCACCACCACCTGCGGACGCAGGGCGGTGCCGGCGGCCGGGCGCGGCACGTAGAGCTTCTGGTACTCGCCGGGATAGAAGTCGGCGGTGGTCGACTTCTCGTAGATGCTGAAGGCGCCGCGGTTGTGCCAGTCGGAGCTGGCGTAGAAGAACCAGTTGCGGCCTTCGCCCAGCATGGCGTCCCACAGGCCGCCGATCTTCGCGGCATAGATGCCGGTGCCGCCGAAGGTGGTCACGCCCACCGAATCGCAGCCCGTGCCGCAGAAGCCCGCGCGGTATTCACCGCGGTTGTTGGAGGCCTGGTGGCCGGGCTGGCTCTCGAAGCCGACGGCGACGGTCGGGCCCGCGTTGTTGAAGTCGCGGAAGTGCTCGACGTTGAAGCCGTTGTTGCCGTTGGGGTTGAACACGCCGGCGCGCTCGACGTGGGCGGGCACGTAGTAGCTGTCCAGCGGGTAATACTTCTGCATCCAGGCGACGCTGGGCACAGCCTTGTTCTGGTGGTTGAGCAGGCCCGAGCCGGTGCCGGAGGCGTTCGCAACCTTGCCTTCCCAATTGTGGTTG
Source organism: Xanthobacter pollutisoli (assembly GCF_040044995.1). Lineage (NCBI taxonomy): Bacteria > Pseudomonadati > Pseudomonadota > Alphaproteobacteria > Hyphomicrobiales > Xanthobacteraceae > Xanthobacter > Xanthobacter pollutisoli. The sequence continues at coordinate 10,459 of NZ_JBDZDP010000035.1, read as the reverse complement.
GGCGCACCCTTGCTGAAGTCGGTGTCCGAGCGGTCGAAGCGGTACTCGAACTCGGCGACCGCGCCGGCATCGCCCACGTCGCCGCCGAAGTTCTGCGGCTTCTGGTTGCCGATCACCGTCATGGAGGTGTGCTCATGGCCCGGCACGTTGGTCTCGATGCCGGCGTAGAGCATGGGCTTGTTGAGCTGCTTCGCGAGGCGGGTGAGCTCGGGGTAGATGATCTCCTCGGCAGACTGCCAGCGCCACATGGAGCGATGGCCGCCGGACATGGCCACGTCGCCCTTGACGGCAGTCACGGGGGCTACGTCCCAGAACTTTCCGGTGCCGGTGTTGGAGCCGTCGCCTTCCGGGTCGTCCACCCGGCAGTCGCGCGGGCTCGATCCGCCATGGTCGGCGGCGCCCAGCCACTCAAGGCCGAAGCTCTGCACGGCCTTCTTCACCATGGTCTCGACCGACGAGCGGCCGTCCGAGCATGGCGTGTGGTTATGGAAGTCGCCTGCCATGTAGCTGTCGGCGAACGACGGCGCCTCAGGCACCACCATGGCGCCACCGGCCACCGCGAGCGCCGAGGCTCCTACGATGAGCTGCTGCGCCAGCATCCCCTTTTTCATTCTCCAACCCCTTCGCTGCCTTCGGATGTCGAGAATCCGATGGCCCTCTACTATCGGTGTTCTGTGACCTCTTCCTGAAGCTTCCGTGACGGCCGCGAATGTAAGCCGAATAAGTAATTTTTAGCCCGTCATTCCAAAGTATTCGCCGGCTTCGCGCCCGCGTGCCCGAGGCCTGCGCCAATCCGTTGCCGGCTGCGCTGTCATGAGTCCGACACCACCGGGCCAGTAGGAGAGGGCCGGCGGGGCGGCTCGGGTCGGCCCGGCCCGGCAGCGGCGTGCGCGAAGGGGGACGGAGCGGTGGCGGCATCAGGCAGGAACGAGGGCGCGCAGCGGCCCGGCGGCGGGGCTGGCACCCTGCGGGGGTTCGTGGTGCGGCTGCTTCGCGAGCCGTTGATTCAGTTCATGCTGATGGGGGCGACGATCTTTGCCGTGCATGCCGCGGTCACCCCGTCCGTCAGCAAGGAGCGGCTGATCGAGGTCACCCCCGAGGTGCGCCAGTCGATCATTGACGCTTTCAAGCCCGAGCACGAGGGGCGCGAGCCCGGTGCCGACGAACTCAAGCGCCTCATCGACCTGTGGATCCTCAACGAGATCACCTTCCGCGAGGCGCTCGCCCAGGGCCTCGATAAGGGCGACGAGATGATTCGGGACCGCATCACGCACAAGATGCGGCTCCTCATCTTCAACGGCGTCCAGGTGGATGAGCCTTCCAACGCAGAGCTTGCCGCCTGGTACGAGCGGCGCCGCGCCGATTACGACATTCCCGATTTCGTCAGCTTCATCGACGTCGCCTTTTCCGGCCCCGCCGCCGAGGCCGAGGCGCGCACGGTGCTGGAGCAGATCCTGGCCGGTACCGAATCGGAGGAGGTGCAGCGGCGCGCCACCATCTTCGGCCAGCGGCCGCGGCAGTCTTTGGAGCCTTCATTCGGCAAGGCGTTCGTGGACCAGCTGGTGGAGGGCTCGCCCGGCACATGGCGCGTGCTGGCGGCGGCCGACGGATGGCACGTGGTGCGCCTCGACACCTTCGTGCCCGGCCGGAAGGTCGATCTTTCCGAGGTCGGGTCCCAGGTGGCCCAGACCTGGAAGGACGAGCGACGCCGCATCCTCGCCATCGCGGCGACTCGCGATCTCGGCAAGGCCTATGTGATCCGGCGCGACGAGCCATGATGATGCGTTTCCTTCCGCGGATGCGATGGCTCGGGGCGCTCGGCGCGCTCCTGCTGGTGCTGTGCGGCCTCGCTCAGGCGGCGCGCGCCCACGAGGCGACCATGGCGGTGCTGACGTTGCGCGAGATCGCGCCGGGCCGCTTCATCGGCCAGTGGACCATGCCGCCCACCGATCCGACGCTGCAGCCCATCTTTCCGCCCCACTGCCGCTGGGAAGCGCCGGAGCTCATCTGCGGAGAGCGCGGGCTGGTGGGCCGGCTGAGCTTCATGGGGCTCGGCAGCAAGCAGTCGGTGGCGACCATCCGGGTCCTGCCTCACGACGGGCCCATGGAGGCCTATACGGTGAGTGCCGCCAAGCCGTTCGCCACGGCGGCGCGCAATCCCGGCACCGACCTCGTCGTCTGGCGCGAGCTGGCCGAGACCTATGTGAACCTCGGCATCGACCATATCCTGCGCGGCATCGACCATTTGCTGTTCGTGCTGGGCCTCATCTGGCTGGTGCGGGGCGGCTGGAAGCTGGTGAAGACCATCACCGCCTTCACGGTGGGCCACAGCCTGTCGCTGGCGGCGGCGACCTTTGGCTGGGTCGGCGTACCGGAGCGTCCGCTGAATGCGGCCATCGCCCTCAGCATCGTCTTCGTAGGCGTCGAGATCGTGAAGCTCCAGCGCGGGGAGGAGGGGCTCACCGCGCGCTATCCCTGGACCGTCGCCTTCGCCTTCGGCCTGCTGCACGGCCTCGGCTTCGCCAGCGCCCTGACCAGCCTCGGCATCCCGCAGGCGACGCTGCCTATCGCGCTGCTGTTCTTCAACGTGGGCGTCGAGATCGGCCAGCTCATGTTCGTGATGGTGGTGCTGGCGCTGCTCTGGGCGCACCGGCAGGCGCAGGCGCTGCTGCCGCGATGGGGTGCTGCCATCCCGGCCTATGTCATCGGCTCCGTCGCCTCCTTCTGGTTCCTGACCCGGATATGAGCGCCGAAGGCGCCCGCTTTTCCTTGCGAGGATCATGATGATGACCAGGATTGCTCCCTTTTCCCGCCTGACGCTGGCGCTGGCGCTGTGCGCCATTCCGCTGGCGCCCGCCCTCGCCCATACCGGATCCGGCGTGCAGGAGGGCGTTCTCAGCGGCTTCCTCCATCCGCTGCTCGGGCCGGACCATCTCGTCGCCATGGTGGCGGTGGGCCTGTGGGGCGCGCAGCTCGGCAATCCCGCCATCTGGGTGCTTCCCATCACCTTCCCATTGGTGATGGCGGTGGGCGGCCTGCTCGGCATCAGCGGCATCGATATTCCCTTCGTCGAGCCGCTCATCGCCATCTCGGGCATTGCCCTCGGCATGATGGTGGCGCTCAACGTGCGTCCGCCCTTGTGGGCCGCGGCCATCCTCGTCGGTGTGTTCGCGGTCTTCCACGGCTATGCCCATGGCCAGGAGCTGCCGGAGGCGGCCGACGCCGTCGCCTATGCGGTTGGCTTCGTGGTGGCCACGGGGATGCTGCATCTCCTCGGCATCCTCATCGGCGTGCTGGTGCGCTGGGAGGCGGGGGCCGCGGCGGTGCGCGCCTGCGGCGCGGCCATCGGCTGCGTCGGCTTTTATTTCCTGCTCGGGGCGGTCGGGATCATCGCATGAGGCGCGCAGCACGACTTCTCGCGCTCGCGGCCGCGCTGGCGCTCACGCCCGGGGTGGCCGAAGCCCATCTGGTGGACACGCGGCTCGGCGATTTCTACAGCGGCGCGCTCCACCCCCTCACCGATCTCCAGCAAGTGCTGCCCTGGATCGCCCTGGCGGTGCTTGCCGCCTTCCAGGGCGCCGCGCGCGCCCGGTGGGTGGTCCTCGCCTTTCCCCTGGCCCTTCTGGCCGGGGCAATGGCGGAAATGGTGCTGCAGCTTCCCACCGAGGCGCCGATCCTCGGCCTGGTCCTCGTGGCCGCCATGGGGCTTGCAGTCGCCGCGGCGGCGCGGCTGCCACTGCCGGCGCTCATCGCCCTCGCCGTCGTTGCCGGCCTGCTCCATGGCGCGCAGAACGCTGCCACCATGGGGCCTGCCACCGACCGCCTTCTGTTCATCTCGGGCATGATTGCGAGCGGCTACGCGGTGGTAACGCTGGGAATCGGTGCTGCCATCGCCTTCCTGCGCGGCGGGACCTGGCGGCCGATCGCGTTGCGGGCCGGGGGCAGCTGGGTGGCGGCCGTGGGCATCATGGTGCTCGGGCTGCAGATGATGACCCGTGCCGCCGCCGGCTGAGTTCCACGCAGGGCGACGCGATACGCGAGCGGAGGGCTCGGCGCGCTCCCGTCCAGTCATTCTTCCGCGATGTCTTCTGAAAGGTGTCGTTCCGGCCTGCTGGGCGGGCGCGCCGGCGTAGGCCGGCTGCGAGAATCGCGTGGCGGCATCGCGGCGGCCTCCCTCACTTCTCTGACCGCAGTGCACTTGCCCGCACCGTCGCCCAGGCCGAACCAGCCGGCCCAGACGGCTTCGCCCTGTCTTCCGTCTTTCGGACGCTATCGCGTCCCGTAACGCACGCGCTCGACCCCGCATATCATGGCCCCCGGCCTTCGGCGTCGGATCAGCCTGACGCGGCGGCGCGCGGGGAATTCGATGCGACGGCGCGCTGCGGTCGGCCTGCCACTGCCGTCTTGATCCCGGCGCGCAAAAAAAGAGCCCCAGCAAAGCCGGGGCTCGAGAGGGATCGCCGGGCTGGGGGCCGGGCGGTCAGGCATCAGAAGCGGTAGTTGATACCGAACTTCACGGCCTGAACGGTCTGGTCCACCGTCGCCACGTAGGGGTTGATGAAGGTGTTCGGCACGAAGGCGAAGGTCACGTCGCTGCTGCCGAGATCGATGTAGTTGTACTCGATCTTGGCCGACCAGTTGTTGAAGAACGCCCACTCCACGCCGGCGCCCAAGGTCCAGCCCCAGCGGGTGCTGTCGGCGGTGGCGCTGTAGCCGAACGGCGCGGGGGCCGTGCTGCCAGCGGTGTGCGAAGTGGTGGCCCAGGCCGCGCCGCCCTTGGCGTAGAGCAGGATGCGGTCGTAGGCGACGCCGAGGCGCGCGGTGATGGTGCCAAGCGCGTCGATCTTGGAGGTGCAGGCGTCGTTGCTCTGGATGCAGCTCGGCGCGATGCCGTTGTAATAGCTGCCGCTGCCGGAGATGTCCGACCACACCGCGTCGGCTTCGACGCCGAGCACGATGTTGTTGATCTGCCAGTTGTAGCCGACCTGGCCGCCGAGCATCCAGCCGTCGGTGGAGTACTCAGCGTCGACCGGGCTGATGGTGGACGGGTTCAGCGGATCGAAGGAGTTGCTGAAGTCGTTCTGCCCCCAGCCGTAGCCGGCCTGAGCACCGATGTAGAAGCCGGTCCAGCTGAACGGCGCCGCGACGGGCGCCTTGGTGACCGGCTTCATGGCGAGGTCGGCAGCCTGAGCGGCGCCGCCGGCCATCAGCACGGCGAGAATGTTGGTTACGAGCAGCGACCTGCGCATGTGAGAATCCCCGAGCCCAAAGTGAAGCAGGATGAGAGGGGTGATACCCCACTTCGGTCGCCAGCACTGTCTCCCTGCGGCAACACTCGGCACCGTCCGGACTGTCATACCATAGACAAAAATAAGTAATATAAGAGTCTGTATAATAGGCTTTGTCTGCGTCTCGGCGTCATATTCGGCTATTCGCCGCGTGACCACTTCGGCCATCACTGCACGCGAGTAGTAGGCGGTCGAACTATTGTGTCGATTGTGATGCGGCTCAATAATGGATCGCCTGACCTTGGCGCTCGACTGAAACGCATATGGAGGGACGCATAGGCGGGTGACCCGCCCCAAGGCTTCCCTGCACGCATGGCACCGGGGTCCGCTCTGCGGCGGAATGCCTCCCCGCGTCCATTGGGCGATGCTATGGAGGATCAGCCGCCTCAGGGCCGCATCCCCTGTTTCCTGCCCGAGGAATCTTGCCGCGTGAACGCCCCGCCCGCGAGACTTCACGTCCATCACTCGCCGCTCGTCTGGTTTTTCAAGGGCGTGGGCAGCGCCGTGTCGGTGCCGGCCATCGTCCTTTTCGCGAGCTATCTCGGATTTGGCGCCGTCCTACAAAGCATGGGCTTTCCCATCGGCGCGGGCGTCGCATCCACCTTCCTCGTCTGGGCGCTTCCGGCCCAGCTGATCCTCATGGGCGGGCTTGCCGCCGGCACGGCGCTCCCGGCGGTGGCGCTGGCGGTGGCGCTCTCATCCATGCGGCTGCTGCCCATGGTGGTCTCGGTGGCGCCCTATATGCGCGGGCCGCGCCGCAGCCTGCTGTGGGAGCTGGTCTGCGCCCATTACGTCGCCATGACCGTGTGGCTCGAGGGGCTGCGCCTGCTGCCGCACCTGCCCGGCGAGGCGCGGGTGCCGTTCACGCTTGGCCTTGGCAATGCGCTGATCGCGGTGAGCTGCCTCGGCACCCTTGCCGGCTATTCCATGGCAGGAGAAGTGCCCGCCTGGTTCTCCGCCGGCCTGCTCCTGCTCACGCCGCTGAGCTTCACCGTGCTGATGGTGCGCAACGCCGCCGCACCGACCGACTGGCTCGCCCTCGCCGCGGGATTCTTCCTTATGCCCCTCTCCATGAGTCTTGACGGGTTCGACCTGCTCATCGCCGGCATCGGCGGCGGCACCGCGGCCTTTGCGGTGGGTCGGCTGCTGGAGCGGCGCCGCAGCGCGGGACCCGTCCGATGAACGGCCAGCTGAGCGAAGGCGCGGCCCTGCTGCTGGTGGTGCTGCTCGGTTTCCTGCCCACTGAGGTCTGGCGCAGCCTCGCCGTGGTGGCGGGGCGGCGGGTGTCCGACGGCAGCCCCCTGTTCCATTGGGTGAAAGCGGTGGCGACGGCGCTTCTGGCGGCCGTGGTCGCCCGTCTCCTGTTCAACCCGGCCGGGGCGCTCGCTGCCGTCCCGCTTGCGCTGCGGCTCGGCGCCGTTGCCGCTGGCGTCTGCGGCTTCACCCTGCTGCGCCGCTCGGTGTTCGCCGGCGTCCTGGTGGGCGAGGTGGTCCTCATCGGCGGGGCCTGGCTGCTCACCGGCTGATCGTCGAGGCAAGCCTTGAGTACGCAGGCTTCAGCGGTCGTCCGTCCACAGGCTTCGGCGAGGGCGGCATTTTTTTAGGCGCCTGCCCTTTCAATCACCGGCAGGGATTGCTACATACGCCTCGCCGATGGCCGGTTCGCCGGCTCATTTTCGGCTCTGACGCGGGGTGGAGCAGCCCGGTAGCTCGTCAGGCTCATAACCTGAAGGTCGCAGGTTCAAATCCTGCCCCCGCAACCATCTCAAATTGCGATACCAAATCGCGCAAATCAGCCGCCCCCACCGGGCGGCTTTTTTGCGTTCGCAAGTTCTGATCAGAGCAGGTCCCCGCAACCATCTCGACTTGCGATCGGCCCGCCCCTCTGGCGGGCCGTTTGCTTTTGAGCGAAATCGCAAGAATTCCAGCCAGATCACCTCGCACGTCGACCCGAAGCTCGCCTTCTGCCGGCGTCAGGATGATCTCCTTCACCAGCGAGCGAATCAGGTCGGCCGCCGTCATCCGCTTTTCCTCCGAATCCTCCTGAAGCGCCGCATACAGCTCATCCACCTGGGCGTGGTAGTGATGCGCCATGTTTGGATGCAGGAGGGGCGGCGGCTCCTGGGCGTCCTGCAGGAACGCTTTTAGCTCCTTCTGGCGAGCCTCCAGCTCCTTCATCTGCTTCATCATCCGGGTGGGGGCGTCGTCGCTGTCGGACGCGAGGATGAGCTTCATCAACTTGTCGAGTTCCCGGTCGATTCGCTTGATCTCGGCCTCGGCCGCATCGATCGACGCTCGGCCTTCCATGCGCAGCCGATTCATCTCGCGGGTGAATTCCTCGCAGAATTCTTTGAACAGCGCTGGGTCCATCAGGTGATGGCGCAGCGCGTTCAGGACGCGCGCCTCGAACTGATCGCGCCGGATGTTCCTGCGATTGTCGCAAGTGCCCTTATTCCGGGCTGTCGAGCAGCCAACCAGGTCAGCCGAGATCATCGAATAGCCACCGCCACAGCAGGCGCACTTGGTCAGGCCCGAGAAAAGGTATTTGGGGCGCCGACGTTCCCGGAAGTGGTTCTCGGTCTCGCCGTTGTCGCTACGGTTCAGTTTGACCGCTTTCTGGCGATCCTTGACCGCCCGCCACAGCTCGTCGTCAAGGATGCGCAACTCGGGCACATCCTGGGTGATCCAGTCCTCCTCCGGGTTTATGCGCGCCTGGCGCTTGCCAGTGTCCGGGTCTTTGATGAAGCGCTGACGGTTCCAGACCAGCTTGCCAACGTACATCTCGTTGTTGAGGATTCCGTTGCCGCGCTTCGGATTGCCGTTGATCGTGCTGAAGCCCCATTCTCCACCGCCCGGCGCGGAGATGCCCTCCTTGTTCAGCTCGAAGGCAATTCGCTTCGCCGACTTTCCGGCCGAATAGTCACGGAAGATGCGGCGGATGACCCCCGCCTGAAACTCGTTGATGGTCCGGTCGCCGCGTATGGGCTCGCCGCCGGCGTCGAACTTCTTCACCACATCATAGCCATAGGCGTTGCCGCCGCCGGACTTGCCCATCTCGACGCGCCCGCGCTGGCCTCGGCGCGTCTTGTCGGCGAGATCCTTGAGGAACAGGGCGTTCATCGTGCCCTTCAGACCGACATGCAGATGCGTGACTTCGCCCTCGGAGAGCGTGACGATCTTCACGTCCGCATAGGCCATGCGCTTGTAGAGGCCGGCAATGTCCTCCTGATCGCGCGAAAGACGATCCATCGCCTCGGCCAGCACGTACTGGAAACGGCCGCGCGCTGCGTCCGAGATCAGGGCTTGGATACCGGGACGAAGAAGGGAGGCGCCGGAAATGGCGTGGTCGGTATATTCCTCGACCACCTGCCAACCCTGCTTCTCGGCATGGAGGCGGCAGATGCGGAGCTGGTCGGCGATGGAGGCGTCGCGCTGATTGTCGGACGAATAGCGGGCGTAGATCGCGACTTTCAAAGCGCACTCTCCTGAGGTGTCAGGAGCGCGTCGTGCTGCGTTCCTTCATCTGCTCTTCGAACACCTCCCGCGCAGCACGACGGGCGAGCAGGCGAGCCAACTCGCTCAGGCGCGGGTCGGGACCGTCGCCGCGGCGCACGAGCGACAGTTCCGGCTCGACGAGCCGAAGCGCGCTCCTTTGCTGCTGGCGTTTGTCCTGGTCCATCGTTGCGCCGTTCGATAGCGATTGCAAGTTGATCGGCTTCACGATTGTTGTGAATCGAAGTATAAGCAACGCAAATCAACGGAGAGTATTCGACGGCATTCGGCATATTGTTGCTGGTGCTGGCGCCATCCGGCGTAGAAAAGCGCATCACAGCAGACGGAAAATACCGGCATCGGATGGCGCGGCGATCCGCTCTCTGGCCAAGCCTGTCTGAAACGCGTTTCGCCATCGCGTCCTCACTTGTCTGCACAACAAATCTGGGCTATATATCCAGATATAGCATGGAGGGTGGCCATGGGCAATGCTGCACAGAAGAGAGCGATCCAGAATTACCGCGCCCGTCTGACGCAGCGCGGCTTCACGCGCTTCGAGATCATGGCGCTCGAATCCGATCGCGAGCTGATACGCGCTCTTGCCCGTCGTCTGGCTGAGGAAGGGCCGGAAGCGGAGCAGGTTCGCGCGGCCGTGAAGACAGTCGTCGCTGGCGAACCACCCAAGCCCGGCGGCATCCTCACCGCTTTACGCCGCTCGCCGCTGGTGGGCGCGGAGCTTGATCTTTCCCGCCCGCGTGAAGAGGGGCGTAAGGTCGATCTGTGACGCGCTATCTCCTCGATACCAACATCATCAGCAATATCGTCAAGCCGCAGCCGTCGGCGTCGTTGCTGGCTTGGATGGCAACACAGCGCGACGAGGACCTGTTTATTGCGTCATTGACCGTCGCTGAAATTCGACGTGGCATTCTGGAAAAGCCCCGCGGCAAGAAACGCGATGCGCTCGACGCCTGGTTTGTCGGGCCGGAGGGGCCGCAGGCCCTGTTCACGGGCCGCATTTTATCCTTCGACGCCAAGGCCGGCCTGATCTGGGCGCGGCTGATGGCGGAGGGCAAGGTGGCGGGTCGTCCCCGTAGCGGACTCGACATGATCATCGCCGCCGTCGCCGGTGCGAATGAATGCGTCGTGGTGACTGACAACGAGAAGGACTTCGCCGGGCTCCAGATCATCAATCCGTTGCGTGGCGGCCTGGAGGGGGAAAAATGAAGATGGCGCCGCCGCCTGTACCCATCGAGTACCAGCTCATCGGTCTGACCGAAGACGGCAATGCTGGAGATCTCCTGCTTGGGCTTGACCAGAAACAGGGGCGAGTTCGCCTCCAAGCTCTGATCTCCGAATGGCTACGCATGGAAAACCTCGTGGTTTTGACGGGTTCCGGTACGTCGGTTTCAGCCGGCGGGAAGACCATGGCGAATCTTGAAACCGCTGTCTTCGAAACGATCGAGGCCCTCCCGGATGTGCCTGCCTCAATCGGCCCCATCATCAAGGCGCGGAGGGACGCCGTCTGGCTGGCTAATTTTATCGATGAACCGACGCTAGGCCGTGTGGACGAATTTGATCAAGCAGAGGCCTGCGGCGAAACTGACGATGGATCGGAAGTTTCGAGCCGTCTTTTCGCAGCGTAGCGCGACGCGCTTGAAGCGTTTGATGCGTCCCATGCC
>NZ_JBDZDP010000034.1:0-24865 GCF_040044995.1 Xanthobacter pollutisoli | reverse complement strand
TTCAGAGAGACATCAAGGCCGACGTACACCATGGGGACCTCCCGGCGCTGGGTTCAGGCCCCGATCGTCCTCTTCGCCGCGGAACGCCGCAAACGGCTCAAGAGATCAGGACCGAATACCCCATCTCCTCGGTGAAGCGGCTGCGCCTCATGTTCTGGTCCTCTCATTGGGCCAGAACGAACTTCAAACTGGATTAGCCAGGAGGGGCAACGTCATGACGGCTACCCCAATTTGGCAGAGAGCGAAGTCAAGAAGCTCGTACCGGAAGCGTAACGCGAAGGTCTGTTGCCATCCGCATTTGATGCGCCTCCTGTCTTGCGGTGTGCCGGTCGGCGTCTAGGCCAGATTCACCGGTGCCATAAAGGCGCTGTAGAAATCGGCCCGCATGTCCGCCGGTGGACTTGGTCGAGGGTTAGGGAAAGTGTCAGCTTACCGGGGCAGGGGCCACCCCGCCGAGCTTTTAAGACCCATCCAAGCAAAGGAAGTGACCGCGCGCTTTGGATCTCGAAAGCGACGCCATATCGGTACCTAGACGAGCGAGCGACGTAATATGATGCTCAAGACGGCAGAGGACCTTGCGGCGTTTGTAGCCGAGCTGATGCGAGAGTCAGACAGGGGGCTAGCTCTCGTTAGTGCAGCTCTCATAGACGAAAAGCTCTCTGAGACATTGGCCGCCTTTTTTTGTGAAGGGTATAAATCCACCAAGCTGTTGAGTGACGGAAACGCACCGCTTGGAACCTTTTCCGCGCGAATTCAACTTTGCCGCGCCCTCGGCCTAATCGATGCGTTTGAACACTCTGAGATTGAGCTCGTGCGGAAAGTTCGCAATGAGTTCGCTCACGCCCGACATGGCTTGTCATTTGAAGACGCGCGGATTCAAGGGCTGTGTGCGACCTTCGCCTCTGACTTACCAGATGGATACTCAGGGGGGGATCCGCGGTTTAGGTTTACGAACGCGACTGTTGCCCTAGCTTTGCGTCTTTATCACCGACCCGATTGGGTTGCTCTGGAACGACGTGTCCCGAAAGAATGGGTCTCTCAGGATGCAATACGATGGCGCTCGATAGGATCCGATCCTCCTCCCGAGGGGCAACCCGTCATGGCAATCGGGCGGATTCACCCATCACAAAGTTTGGTACAGGAATCTTGATTTCTGCAAATGTAGCGTATCGAAAAGATGCGAAGAGCATCTCGCGCGCTCGTCATAAGGGTTTGGTTTGCGGATGTACGCGAATAAAGCGCCAGTGGGGCATGGTCAAATGTCCATGCCCCTTTAAGAAGTTTGCCCAGGCGTAGCGGTAATCACTACGCTACGGAGGTTGGGGCTCGTCCTTTGCGGCTATTCCACTTCGATCGTAATTGCCGTTGCATTCAGTTTGAGAGCCTTTGCCAAATCGGCTTTCAGCTCATTAATGTCGTGATAGTGGTATCCCTGATCAACGAGACTGGTAATCTCCTTGTCCGTCGACATATCAGTTAGCTCTGTAACCTGAAAGGTTCCAGCGGCTCCGGCTCGGGCAGATGTTTCGTAATCGAGGGTGGCTTTTACATGCATATAGTATCTCCTTATGCTAATCACGGCAGATGTGCCGCTTACTTGTATTTATGCTCCAGCTCAGTTCAGAATCGGCAAAAAGGCCTAGTTTTGACTAACTGCGACATTATCTCGCAATAACTAACCCAAGAACACTGCATCCCAAAAAGCGTCGTAGAAACTAGCCCGCATGTCGACGGGCTGGGCCTGGCTAAGCGGCAGGATCAGGACGGGCTTTTTTGCCATGTGCTGGAGAGGAATCCCGTCAAGCTGATCAAGGCGCACCCAGTAGGCCTGGTGACCGCCCTCAGGGTCGAGACACGCGAAATAGATCGTGACGCGGAACATGCGGGCGAAGGCACGCAGCCTGCGGATTTCGTCCAGGTCGAACACTAGGCCCTCGGGGTAGAGGGTCTTTGCCTTCACATCGAACGCCACCATGCCCACGTGGGGGATGCCCACGATGTAGTCCGGGCGCTTGATGTGGCCGCGCAGGGGCACCGGGACGCTGATGGGGGATTGCTCCACATAGATGTGAGGGAGCACGGAAGCGTCCAGCCAGGCGCGGAAGGCGGATTCGGCCGCGGCGCCCTTGGCAGCGTCGGCCGGTCGGATCGGGGAAGGGCGTTGCCGCTTCTTGTTCACGGCAGCTTATGAGAGCACGTAAAAACTAAACCTGACTTAAAATATAAAGCACTCACTCCCCCGTTGAACGGGGCGAGTGAGTGCTAGATTCGCACGCACTTACAATAGCGCGTAGACCATGTCGGTTCTTGATACGTTGTTACACGAACGTATCGCCATCCACATGGGAGACCGATTTAACACGCCCCTTATCAAGCGCATTAAGAAGCGTGGAAGCAAGAAGTCCCGGGGTGCGAGAACCTTGCTCCCAACTCCTAACAGCCTGGACAGATACACATATCTCGTCCGCGAGCTGCTCCTGGGTCAGGGATAGATCATTCCGAATTTTTTTAATCTCGTCACCGCTAAATTTGCGACGACTTCCAGAAGATCTTCCGGACCGGACCGCATCTGCGGCTTCCTTTATGCTCAAGATAAGATCTTTAGACATCACAATCTCCAAACGTAACAGAAAGTACCTTTAACACAAAGGTACATCCGAGAGCTTGATCAGTCAACAGATCGGTATATTTTACCATTTAGTATACATTGACTTACCATATATTTCATCTACACCCCCCGTTTATTCAGAGCTTTCCGCAACAGCGGCGGCCCAAATTGCCTGAATATGTGACTTCAACTCAATCATTTCCCATTCTGATAGAGTAATCTGAGCAACCGGAGGTGACCTTATTATATCAATGAGTATTATTTCATCATCTGCACCAGGTATCTCGTCAGCCGTTGGCAAGACACAGTATATTGCCGTCATGTATGGCAAATTTTTATTGCAGATAGGTTTAAAATTTAGCGCGCGTATCAGATAGCTGTCGCGCACATAGAGCCTACCAATATTTGGATATTCTGAAATAACGACCTCTAGCCTACGAATTTCGTCATAACCTCTTATAAATTTCTTAACTTTACGCTTAACTCTCGGAGATATACAGAAGTTGGCCATGTGATGACCTCGACTCTTAAGCAAGAGGTTTCTTCTTATTCATTTTGTAGAAACTACCACATGTAGCACTTGCGGCGCAAGGCCGGTTTGCGGACGCAAGGCCCTAAGCGGGCACCTTCACGCTTGAGACTCGGGATAAGCGTCCGCAATAGCCTGAACCGCCTCCTGCAGCGGTGCGAGGTGCTTCTGCACGACGTTCCAGATGATCTCCGGCGAGGTCGAATGGTACTCGTGGCGCATGACATTCCCGATTCCGGCGATGGCGGGCCAGTCGATCTGGCTCTGCGTCGCCTTCAGGTCATCGGGAATGCGCCGACTCGCCTCGGAAACCACCTCAAGGGAGCGCTCCACGCCATAGCGCAGGAGTCGGTCGGCCTCGAAGTCCGCGAACGTCTTCGAGGCCGTCACCTGGTCGATCCAGGCGATCTCGTCGAGGATCTCGCGCAGGGCGAACTGGAATTTCCGGGGAGCCATCAGAAAACGCGCAGCGCCGCCTTTTCGATGTCCTGGCGGAGCGCAGGGTGCAGGCTGTCACGGGTGGTCACATCCACCTCGATGCCGAGCCGGTCCTGCAGCAGGTTCTTGATGCTGACCAGGTCGACCAGCGAGAACCCCCGGCCGTGCTCGTATTCAAGGAACAGGTCCAGGTCGCTGTCGGCCCGGGCCTCGTCGCGCGCCGTGGAGCCGAACAGGTAAAGCGCCGTTGCGCCCCGCGCGCGCAGATCGGCGGCGTAGCCCTTCAGTCGCTGCATGGCCTCAACACGGTTCATGGGTGCATTCTACACTAAGCTTATGTGACTGTGAATAAATTCGCTGAGGCTCCTCTCCTGATGCCGGAAGCAGGCACCAGTTTTCAAGACGGCGCGGCGAACGCGCCCCCCCAACAGGCGCCGTAGAGAGCCCCGCCGTCTACGGCCGCCCCGTCCGGGCGGCCGTTGGGATGCTGGCCGGCCGGAGGCCCTAAGCAGCCCATAGCCGGGGGCCTGCGGGGGCGGCAGCGCCCCGCTTGCCCTGCTGGCAGGCTGCAAGCCCTAAGCGGGGCAGGGGAGGGGCTGGGGAGGGAGCCTCTCCCCATGGCCGCAGCCGTGGCAAGGCCAGCACAGGGCAGGCCATGCCCGTCCTGTCACTACCGGCGAACGCGGGTAGTGACAGGACGACCCGCTGCGCGCGCCGCCGGTTAGCCGGGCACAGGATTTGGCGCGGGAGATGGATTGGCCGGGACGCCTCGCCGGTGTCAGGCCCGGCGCGAGGGACGACACCATAAGGGACTGGCGCGGTTCACTGGGAGCCGTGCCGATATCGACACCGAGACATCTCGGCCACACCCGGCAACGGGAACGGCCCGCCCGCTCACCCCGGAAAGGACACCCTGCATGCACCCGCATGAACACCATAGATCGGCCGCGTCATCGACGCCGCCACACCCTCGGAATGCAATCGCACGGCCCCACGGGCACGGCCCGAGGATGCCCAGAGAGGCAACCACAGAGAAGGAGTGAACACGACGGTCTGGCCGTAAATGAAGGGACGGCCCACCCGCCTCCACCAACCGCTTGGAGACTGAAAGAACGGAGAAACGGAGACAACAACAGGGAGTATCCGGCCTTTTGCTTGCACCAGCAAGCGCCACTGCTGCCGCATGCGGCACCGTGGTTGGTCATTAAAACTTACCAATGAAAGAGTCCGCCATGGATGATTTGAGCTTTAGCCTGAAGAACCTCGCCGCCAGCATGGGCGACGGGTCTTTCGGCACCCGGGCGCTGCGGCACCGGGGCTTGCAGGCCATGGCGAAGGAGCTGCGCGAGCTGGGCTACCGCCTGCCCGACGCGCGCAGCCTGAAGGGCAAGCACGTCACCGCCCTGGTGGCGCACTGGAAGGGCAGCGGCATTGCTGACCAGACCGTGCGGAACCGCCTCACCTGGCTGCGCGACTGGGCCATGGCCGTGGGCAAGCCCGGCCTGCTGCCGCGCTCCAACGAGGGTTACGGCCTGGCGGAGCGGGGCCGGTTCTCGAAGAACCGGGCCAAGCCGCTCACGCCGGACGCCCTGGCCCGCGTCCCGGACGAGCGGGTGCGCCTCGCGCTCAAGCTCGAGGCCGCATTCGGCCTGCGCCGGGAGGAGGCCCTCAAGATGCGGCCCGCTGTTGCCGACCAGGGCAACCGGCTGGCCCTGCGGGCGAGCTGGTGCAAGGGGGGCCGCTACCGGGAAATCCCGCTCACCCATCCAAAGCAGCGGGCGCTGCTCGAGGAGGTGAAGGCGGCCGTGGGCGACGGCTCGCTGATTCCGGCAGGGGCCAACTACGTGGCCGCCGTGAAGCGCTACGAGCGCAGCCTGGTCCGGGCGGGCATCGGCAACGCCCACGGCTACCGGCACGCCTATGCGCAATGGCGCTACAAGGTGCTCACCGGCTGGGCCTGCCCGGCGGCCGGCGGTCCCACCTGCGACCGCATGACGGAGGCAGAACAGCGGCGCGACCGCGACGCCCGCATGCAGATATCCCACGAGCTGGGGCACGGTCGCCTGGACGTGACGGATACCTATCTCGGCCGCCGCTGGGCCGCGAACGCGAAGCGGGAGGCGGCGGCATGAAAAAGCCTCTGACCCCCCTGCAGATCCGCGTCAGCAAATTGAAGGAGGTCGCGGCGGACGCCCGCGAGAAGCTGGCCGCCGAGGTGTTCGCGGTCAGCCGCATCGAGGAGGCGATGAGCGCAGAAGCGGTGAAGGGCTACACCACGCTCACGGTCATGCCGCCGCTGCCGCTGGACCTCAGCGGCACCGAGGCAGCCCGCGAGCTGTTGCGCCAGCTCACCGAGGCCGGCGCCCGGTGCGAATGGCAGCCACGCCGGCCGACCGGTCCTGACGGCCCGATCGTGCAGGCCCTCACCATCAGCTGGTGACCCGTTGGGTTTCACCCGTATTTACAACGCTGACGTGTACGTGCACTTTTTAAAAGTCTACACCGCTATGCGGGCCAAACAGGGGGTCGGCTATGAGACGGGCATTTCCAATTATTGCAATGCTTATCATGACATCCAATGCACAGGCGCAAAACAACTGCGCCAAAGCATTAATACAAGATAAGACCAGAATTGATGTTCACGATGTATCAACGTTAGCAGCACTTAGATTACTTCAACAATCTTCTACAAAATCATCCGGCTGGTCAGGATCAATTAATGTACCAATATCTGGCGTTCCAGTCGGAATCGGAGCAAACAGCGCAGAAGATGTGACAAACGACTATTTTTCTAAATCAACGATAAACTGGACCAGAGATAGACTGGAAAGCGTTGCAACTCAAACCTTGTCTCAGAATGCCGCCGATGCATACAAAACATGCATTCGCGGCCAATTACCTCTCTCCATTATCGTATCCGATGCCAAAGATGACGCTCTTACGGTAACTGTTAAATTTATAGTTCCAAGTAACAGCATTAAATCGGCAAACGGCCAAGTAAGCATTAGCGGCGGAAAGCCGTTAGTGGATTTTCCTAAGAAATGGTCGCCCGGCGAATCAAATTCGGCAATTATCAAGAGAGATAAGAATTCTGATTTTCGCATAGTTGCAAATGTTGGTGGGTTTACGGATTCAGCACTTGTTGCCTTCATACCTCCACCACCAGTATTTGCAAAAATCCCGTTAAAAAAGAATCCTCTTTTTGTTGGCCTAACACCGAATGTAAATGAGGGTGAAATAGCCGATCACGTTAATCACAAAAACGCCCTGAACAATCAATATGGATTTACAATTGAGAAGGATGATGATTTCTCCGGCGAAGCTATATTCGTTGGAGAAACTCCGAATTTAAATGCAAGCATAGTAAACACCGGCGCCTCAGGATGGCGTGGAGGCAAGACAAAGCCCATCGGCTATGTCATAAAGCCGGGGCGAAATTCCCCGAGCGACCTCCCGCTTTATGTTGGCGTGGCACCAGCCCGCTGCGTGGGAGCCGTTTCAAATAATGCGGGGCATCAGAAGTGTGAAATGAAGTTATTAGGGTATGCGTTACAACCTCAGTAAGACTACAAATGGCGTGGCTGGTGATCTTTTTTATCGGTCCGGCTCAGATCGCAGCCACGCCTGCACCTCGGGGTCCCGGGACTGCTCCATGACAGGATGCTTCCGCAGCTCGGCCCGGCTGTCCCGGTCCTCGATGCCGCGGGAGCGGACGGCAACGTCCGCGGTCTCCAGCCCGGCGCGGAGCTGCTCGAGTTCCTGGTCGCGCTCGGCTGCCGGCACATGGCCGATTTTGTCGGCACGATCGGCAATCTCCCGATAGGTGTTGAGGCAGCGGCCCAGATCCACCAGCCGGCGCATCTGATCGGACGCCATGATGCCCCGCGCCTCCAGGGCACCGCGTGGCACAATCCCGAAATAGGTCCCCTTGAGGCGACCAACGTCCCCCGGCGCCGACTTCAGGCGCTCAACCTCCTTCGGGTAATAGGGGCTGCCACTGCGCCAGGACCAGTCGACGGCATCATCCGCAAGCCGGCTGCATAGCGCGTCATCCTTGTAAATCCGGTGCAGCGAGCTGACCAGGTCGCGATGCTGCTTGTGGATTTCACTCATCAGAGTGTCCGACCTTTGGCTGGCATAAGACTTGATAGCATCTCTATTTAGATCGGATAACTTGACTTTATCCATAGCAATACCCATGATTTTCACATGACAAATTCGGAATACTTCTTCACGTGCGTCATTTCGATACTGGACACTCTTCTGACGCGGCGCTTCAACCCCTATTTCATCATCCGCGATATAATCGTTGCGCCTTATGCCTTCTGGCTCTTCCACGTCAAAAAGCGCTCTTCCTACTCGATCCCGCACCCGTATGACGCCGCGATCTATCGCTTCTATCCCAAGCTCGCGGAGCAGGATGGACACCCTATTGCGCTCAGGCGCCGTCTCGCCCGCGAAGCCGCTCAAAAGCGCGCTCTGGCTCGTGAGCGCGGTCGCTCTCAAGCTGACTGATCCCCTTCGCGATCTCCTGATCCAGCCAATCGCTGTCGCCGATTTCCGACTGCCAGGGCACCCGGGGCGGGACCGGCTCCCTCGGCCGCGACACCTCTGCCCGCAGGGCCGCGCGGGCTTCCGCGTCCGGCCCCTCGCTGTGTTCCATCGCTGCCAGCATGGCATCCTCGGCGTGGCGGGCTTCCCGGAGGGGGATGGGTGCGCCCTCGGGGTCCGGCACCGCCCGCAGATCGTCTTGAACCGCGAGCGCTTCGCGGACTGACGCCTCGGCGCGCTCCAGCGCGGCGCGGGCGCTGTCCTCGTCTCCTGCCGAGAGCGCCACGGCGGCATCGATCAGGGCCGGATAGACCCGTCCCGCATCCTCCTGCGGCAGCTCCCGCAGGCGGGCAAGCCGCGCCTGCAGGTCCTCCGCTTCTCTCCTCGCATCGGCCATGGTCCCCTGCCCTCCCTCGCCAGGCGCGCGATGCCGCCCATGATGTCCATGATCCTCCCGCGGCAGCTGGCCGGCGGGCTCGTCCGGCGCCAGGCCGACCGACCGTCCGGGCACCGGCGCCAGCACCTCGGCCGGGTCACCCCGGCGGCTGCGCCGCCGCAGGCGTTCGGCCCGGTCCACGCCCCTGTGTTCGGTCGGGGGCCGCTCGATACCCTGGGCCTTCAGGCTGCGATGATCGACCTCGACGCCGGCACCAACCAGCCCCAGCGCCTCGTTGGCGAGCTTCGCCCAGCAGGCGCGCGCCTCGGTCACGAACTGCAAGGCGTCGGCCGACTTGATCTTGTCGCCCAGACCGCCCTCCCCCGCCTTCCGCAGGGTCATCAGGAAATGGACGTGGGGATTGGCGGCGGCCGGATCGTCGTGAATGGCGAGGTCGACCACATGGCCGGCCGACATGTACATGTCGGCGAACCGGCGCACGAGCGCGATGGAATCCGCGCGCGGCAGCTCACGCGGCAGCGCGCATTCGATTTCCTTGGCAAGACGGGAATCCTTGCGTTGCTCGCGGGCCTCGACCGCATTCCACAGCTGCGTGCGCTCGCCCATCCAGGGCGGCGCGCCGGCGGGCCGGCGGATTTCGCTGAACACCACGTGCCGCTTGCCGCCGAACGCGGACTCGCGTTCCTCGAGGTCGTTCCGCAGCACCTCCCCTGCCCTGTAGGCGGCGGCGGCCACCACGGAACGGCCGTCGCCCCGACTGATGTTCTTCACGTGCAGATGAAAAATGGCCATCGGCACCACGCTCCGGGCGGCACGGAGGGGTCCAGGGGTCCCCCTGGCGCACACGACGGAACCGACGAAGGGCTTACCAGACCCCGGTTCCGGCGCACGTTGCCCCTCCCTATCGTAACCAGTATACATCTTGGGCAACGTGTAAGTGCGCTGTTGCACACCTGTTTTTATACATCTTTTTCGTGTGTTTATCTCAGCTGCTTGATCACCCTCGGGGGATGGGGATTGGGGGATGGGGAACAAATTTGACCCCTTCGGCGGGTTGCCCACGTCTCAAGGCCTCCGTTCCGGGATGGCGCTTGGCAATGCCCTCGGCGGGATTTTCCGGGCCATCCTCGAGCGCTCGAACCGCGCGGCGAAGGAAGCGGAGGCGCGCGAGCATAACGAGGCGCTGCTGGCCAGCCCTCCGCCTGTTCACGGCTCCGCCGGCTGGCCCCACCCGGAGGAGGTCCTCGCGGCGGGGTTCGGTTCGCGCAACTTCACCGGCCTGCCGAGCGGACGGGGCCTGCGGCTCGGGTCCCTGCTGGGCGCCCCTGATCTGACCTCGCCGCCGGCGGCCCTGCTGGACTGGGAGGGCGAGGGGCACATCCTCACCGTCGCGCCGACCCGCTCGGGCAAGGCCACCACCCTCATCGTGCCCAACCTCCTCAGCTACCGGGGCAGCGCCATCGTGCTGGACCCCAAGGGCGAGCTGTTCGAGCTGACCTCCCGCTGGCGGCAGAGCCTGGGACCGGTCTACCGGATCGCACTCTTTGACCGCCAGGACCGGCACGAGGCCGGCTATCCGCGCGACCGCTTCAATCCCCTCGCCGGCGTCCGCTCCGTGGGCGACGCGCGGGCGCTGGCCTCCCTGCTGCTGCCGCCCGACGCCAAGGCGCAGGCCTTTTTCAACAAGGACGCGGTGTCATTCCTCACCGCCGCGATCCTCTACCTGCTCGATGTGGCGCCGACGAAGAGCCAGACCATTTCCGAGCTGCGGCGCATGACCAGCCTGCCGCTGCAGGCATTCAAGGCGATGCTGCGCAGGATGCAGGACAGCCCCATCGCCGAGGTCCGCAACGGCGCCAACGTAGTGACCTTCAAGTCGGCCGACCGGGGCCTGCCGAACCTCATCGATACGCTGAACGCCGACCTGTCGCTGTGGACCGACCCCGATGTGGCGTATGCGGTTTCGGGGACGGACGAGGAGGTCGACCTCAACTTCGAGAGCCTCAAGGACAAGACCGCCACGGTCTATGTCACGGTGCCGTTCGACAAGCTGCGGCCGTTCGCCCCGTTCACCAAGGTCCTGCTCCGTACCGCGCTGGACGCCATGGTGCAGAACCCGCGCACGCCCGAGATCCCGGTGCTGTTTGTACTCGACGAGTTCCTGGCGCTCGATGACGCCAGCGACGTGGTGGACGCGATCCGCACCCATGCGGGCTCAGGCGTGCGCCTCTGGTTCATCCTCCAGGACATCGGCGCGCTCAAGAACATCTACGGCGACGGCGGCGAGGCGGTGTTCAACACCGCCCTCAAGATATGGTTCGGCACCAACGACCATGTCACCGCGGAGAGGCTGTCGAAGGAGCTGGGCACCGCGACCGTGGGCCAGGAAAAGCTGTCGTTCACGTTCAACAGCTCGGTGTCGCGCGGCGACCCTTTCCAGTTTCCGACGCAAACCCACGGCACCTCCACGCAGCGCCATGTGGACCTCCACGGCCGGCCGCTGCTGATGCCGGATGAAATCCGCAAGCGCATGGCCCTGGTGGCCGGCGACGGAACCCGCCTCGCCATCACCCAGCTGGGGCCGTTCGTCGGCGCTCCCGTGCGGCTGATGCCCTTTTTCCGAACGCCATGGTGCCTCGAGCGCGTGGGCTGCACCGTCCAGGTGGTGGCCTCCTCGGACGTTGCCCGGCGCAGCAAGGCCTGACCATGCCCCTCCCCCGCTTCCTCGCGCCGCTAGGGCGCGTCATCGGCATTTACCCGCGCCGAGAATATGTCGACCCTTTCCGGCAGGTCGCACTGTTCATCATTTTCTATGCGGCCCTGCCAAGTCTAACGTTTGCCTCTATCAGATATCTTCACCGGGGCGTTTTCCAATTCTATGTTGATACAACACTATTTCCACAATCAATTTCGATAATATCGTCACTTTCATCATTTGTGTATCGCCTGCAAAGCCCGTTCATCGGGCAGCTTGGCACCATATGCTCTGTACTGGTCTGGGTTATATTTTTGGGGCAGTACATCGCTCTGGCACGACTTGTTTTCGTCGTCCCGCACCTCCTTACCCAAAGCCGGCCAGCTCCGCTCGACTTCCCTCCCGAAGACGACGGCGACCGCGGGGTCCGGCTCGTCAATCGCGGCTACAGCCGCTCCCTCTTCGGCATCACCCTCTATCTGCTGGTCGGTGCCGTGATCGGCGCCGGCGTCGGCTTCGTCTTTTTTCTCACCGCGCCCATTGCAGGCGGCGTGCTCCTCGCACCGTTCACCGGCGGCCTCAGCCTTGGATTATCGGCGGCCAGCCTGGCCGCGGTTGGCCAGGCCGGGACCTTCTATATTTTCGGCGCGGCCTTGGTACTGGTGAGCGGGTTTGTCGGTGGGCTCAGGAGTATGTCAGCGTCGCCGGAGCAGGCTGTCCGCACCTGGAACATCACCCTGCACCGACCCGACGATCCGTTGGGCCAGGACCTCACCTTCCTGCTGGAACGGGCCGGGGTGCAGTCGCGGCCGGAGATCGGCCTCATCACCACCCCGGGCATCATCAACGCTTTCGCCATCGGCTCCGGGGATACAAGCTCGGTCATTGCCATCAGCCAGGGGCTCATGGATCGGCTCACACCGGCGGAGCGGCGGGCCGTGCTGGGCCACGAGCTGGGGCACGTTATCAGCCGCGACGTGCGGCGCATGACATTCGCGCGCGCGTTTCAGGACGGGCTGACCTGGTTCCTGGTCTTCAACCGGGTGAAGCTGTTCGCGCGCGGCGTGTTCACCTCCTTCTCGGAAATCTGCATCCAGGGGATGTCGCGCAACCGGGAGTACTGGGCCGACGCCATGGGGGCGGCGCTCACCAGCCCCGACGCCATGATCGGCGCGCTGCTCAAGCTGCGAGGCCTTAACACGTACACCAAAGCGGAACGGCGCAACGCACGCATGATGTTCCGTGCCAGCGCCTTCGGCCTGTTCGCCAGCCATCCGCCCATTGAACGGCGGATCGCCGCGCTCCGGGCACAGACCTACATCCGGCGGCTCAACCTGGTGTCGAACCTCGCCGGACCTGTCGAGACCCCGGCCATTCCGCCGATCCCCGGCATGGTGAGCGACCTTGGACTCGAAGCGGCCGTCGCCGAGGCCCTGCGGGCACCGGCGGTGCATCCCAGAACGGCTCCCCGTCAGGCCGGTGTGCTCGATGCCGCCCTCGCCGGCGTCGGCACCGCCTGGATCAGGGCCGCCCCCGTGGTGGCCGACGCGCCCCGCGCCCTCCAGGCAGGCGGGCGGGCGGCTGCCGCCATTGTCCGCTCAGGCTGGCTCGCCTTCGCCGCCCTCGTGGCCGTGCTCCTCCTCGGGGCATGGTTTGTGTGGCCAGGCGGCGGATGGATTTCCGCGACCGTTGCCGAGGCCGTGGGGTCCTTCACCGGCCTTGGCGCGCGTGAAGCGGCCGTGGCCGAGCGGGAACGGGATGCCACCTCCCGCGAGGCTGCACAGCGGCGGATGCAGGATGTGCTGGACACCCGGGTGCGATCCCTCAACGCCCGGGAGACAAGCGTCGCCAACCGGGAAAGCGTGGTTGCCTCGCGTGAGACGGCGCAAAAGCAGGCTCAGGACACACTGGACGCCCGCAGCGCCAGCGTCGCGGTCCGGGAGGCCGCTGCAGCGCAGAAGGAAGCCAGCCTGAACCAGCGCGAGCTGGCGATATCGCGCCGGGAGGGGACGCCGCAAGGCGGAGGATACATTCAGCCCGCCCCGCCTCCGGCTCTCCAACCGTTGCCCCAGTCGCCTCCTGCTGCGGCCCCGGAAGCGGCTCCCGTCATGCCTCCGGCCGCTGCAGCGACGTTCGCCGTGGTGGTGATGGGCGGGCGCGGCGACTTCTTCAAGGCGCGGGGAGCGCAACCGGCCGAGGCCCGCAACGCGGCAATGGCGGCCTGCCAGGCCCGGGAGCCGGGCTGCCGCCCCATCGTCTCGCTGGTGCCCGGCCAGTTCGAATGCTTCGTGGTGACTGTCAATACGCTGAACAGAAAACGGGCCTATGGGGTCGGTCGCACCCTGTACGAGGCCGGAAAGACCTCGGTGAGTACCTGCCAGCGGCTGAACCTGCCGTTTTCGAACTGCGTCGTGGACCGGGAGGAGAACTTCTGCCTGCGCTGAACGCACCCCGGCGGGGGCCGTCTACCCCCGCTCCCCCGAGGATATTTGGACAGGAATGGGTCCCTTCCGGTAGCATTTGGGCACGGTACAGCCGGGGACGGCGATGACCGTCAGGAACGGGAGCCGCTCCGGGCAGCCCTGACCCCCGGAGCGGTTTCCTCTAGCGATACCGCGCCGACGCGACGCGCTCGCTGGCGGCACGGTGGTGCCGGAAGTCCAGCTCGATCCCGAGGAAGGGCCGTCCACATCGCGTGGCAGCGACCAGGGTGGACCCTGAACCGCAGAAGGGGTCGAGAACCAGCCCGCCGGGCGGACACAGCGCCTCGATGATGGGCTGAAGCACCGTCACCGGCTTTTCCGTGGGGTGCCGGCGGTTGCCGGTATAGACCCACTCGCGCACATCGCTGATCGTCGTCTCGGTCAGGGCGGGGTCGCCCTTGGCAAGGAGATAGGCCTGCTCGTGCTGGTGCCGCAGGAAGCGTCGTGAGGAGGCGTATCCCTTGGCGAACACCAGGTGCCCGACCGGCCGGAACCCCGCCGCGCGCCAGGCGGCCATGAAGGCGTCCACGCGGTGCCAGCCGTAGAAGCTCACGCAGAGGCTGTCGGGCTTGAGCAGCCGGTGCATCTCCGCGAAGGCGGGATGGAGCCAGCGGGCGTTGTCGTCGTTGCGGACGCGGCGGCCGGCACGGTCCCTGTAGCGGCAGAGATACGGCGGATCGGTCAGGATGAAATCCACACTGGCGGACGGCATGCGGCGCATCAGGCGGACACAGTCGCCGTGACGCACGGTACCCCCGAGGGGGTGGAGGGGGGCGTTCAACGCCCCGCCTCCCGATGGGATTGTTCCTTGCGCCGGCGGATGACCAGGCGTCCGTCGACGGGCATGCAGCTCAGCTGGACGTTGAAGCCGTCGCTGTCCTGGTGGGACCAAGCAGCGCCAACCCGGGTCCAGAAGGCCTGCTCCCCCTCCCCTTCGACCACGTAGACCTCGTGGGTGGGGCGGCTCGGTTGAGTGCGTTTCATGATGGGTTCTCCCTTTTGGTTTCGCCGGCCACGTCCATCGCGGCCGGTCGGGAGGTCCAAGGCGGCAGGCAGCTGAACCCCTGCAGGGTGTGTCCGGCGGTCACCGGCAACGCGGGAGCAGTAGCGAACGGAGCGGGCAGCCGATTGAGCCGCCGGCAGGGCATGACGCATCTCCCGATCGTGCTGGCCGCGGGAGTGGCCGTATGCCAAGGGGAACCGGCACGCAGGAACCGGGCCTCGACACGGAAGATATCTGGGAGAGCGGAGTGGGGATTAGAGGGGGTTTCGGATGCCTGGTGGCGCCACTTCACGACCAGATGGCAAAACAGGCTTTAATCCGCACCTGCTGGCTCTGGATGCCGTTGCGAATCGCTTAGGCGATGCAGGCGTAGCTGAGACGAACAAGAGTCAACGGGTTGGTGAACAAAATCTTAAAACCCGAATCGAAAATTCAAAAACCCTCTATCAGAAATATAAGTATCTATAGGGAAGAGTCTATAAGAACCTATCAGTATATCTATAAGAGAAGCCAAAAACACGTTGATAGTCAGGTGTTTGGCTATCAAGTGCGCACCCAAGTCTGCGTAGGGGCGCACCCGAGTCTGCGTGGAAGCGCACCTGACTCTGCGTGATTCCCGGCCGAAGCGCACCCGAGTCTGCGTGACGGCGCACCCAAGTCTGCGTGCAACCTTTGTAAGGCACTGTTCCCTATGGGGAAAGTTATCAACAGGCGCACCCAAGTCTGCGTGCCTCGATCCAGGGCGAAAGCCGATGCCGGCAGGCGCACCCGAGTCTGCGTGACGGCGTCGATAGCCTTGAATTCGTGAGGAAAATTGACCCGAAAAGCGCACCCGAGTCTGCGTCCGTAAGTCTCTGGCGCATGGGCGTTTTCCGATTCGCCTATTTGCGGGCTGGAAGGACCCGCTTGGCGGGGACCAGGAGTACGTCACCGTCGCCGGGATGGAGGAGGATGCCGTTATCGGTCAGACGGGTGCGCAGCTTGGGGAACACCTCCTCAATGGCCTTCCAGTCATCGGAGAATGACTGGCGGAACTTGCGGTCCCGGCTCTGGATGTCGCGACCGAACTGGGTTTTCAGGGTGGCCCAGCTGATGGGGACGGGCTTCTCGAGCTGGTTCAGGCGGGCGAACAGCCACAGCACCATGTCGATCTGCTTGGCGGAATGGGCGAAGGCCCGCATGGTCCGCATGTCGACCGGAAGGGCGTGGACCTTGAGGGTGCGGAAGAACTTCTCGTCCATGATGAGACGGGTGTTCCAGAGCATTTTCTGGTCGGGGTCGGTCGGCAGCCACACGTCGAACGCCTCGATGGGTTGCGTGCTGATGGTGGTGGTGGTGTCGCCCTTCCACAGGCCGATCTGCATGCGCGACGCCGCCAGGCGGTGCAGCTGCTCCTTGAACTGGGAGATGGTGCCGCGGGCGCCGCCCGTGACCTCGAACCCCAGCTCGCGGATGAACGCGCTCATGCTGTCGGCGATTTCGATCTCGTTGGTGTTCTGCCGCAGGGCCATGGTGCAGATGTGGAGCATCAGCAGGCGGGCCTTGGGGCCATAGGGCAGTCCCTGCTTGATCATCCGCCCGCTCGCCGGATCCTTCAGGTAGCCGGCTTGCACCACCAGCGAGCTGCGCCCGTACTCGCTGAGGTACTCCCCCTGCCCTTCCGCGGGCTTCTTGTACGGCAGGCCGCAGGTGGCGAGAACGCTGTGCACGAAATAGCGGTTCTCGTCGCTGAACGGCTCGGCCAGGCTGTCGCGCACCAGCTCGCGCCGGCGGGCAATCGGTTTTAGCTTCGCCAGGTAGGCGGCTTTCTGGTCGCGCCGGGCTTGCTCGTCAATGGCGGCACGGATGCTGTGCTCGCCGATGCGGTCGCCGGGCTTGATGCCCTCGACGCGCTTCAGCAGGTCCGGGTCGCGGATCTGGTCCAGGTTCAGCCGTGGCTGGCTGGGCTGGATTTGCCCGCTGTCCCGCATGCGTTGTTTGGTGCCCAGATAGCGCAGCACGTCCGCAAACTCCGGGGTGCCGCGCGCCTGCTCCATCTCGGCGCGCAGGTCCGGGTCGCGGATGTCGGTTTCCGAAGGGGCGGGAGGCGGCTTCATCTGGGGCGCAATTCCTTAAAATCGTAAAATCGTAATCACGCTTTCGGGAACTCGCGCTCGAGCAGCTCGCGGATGACGTCGGCCATCTTGGCGCCGCGCTGGGCGCACTGGGACTTGATGCGCTTGTGCAGCTCCTCGGTGACGTCGATGGTGAACCGCTTCATGGGCTCCGGCGTGTGGGGCAGCGGCACCACCACGCTCGGCGCGGGAGCGACCACCTCTTCGACCGAACCGCGGGATTTGACCCAGTCATCCGCGCCCAGGACGGAGGGCTTGGGCGGGATAGCGGAGAAGGCGACCTGCTTTTTCACGCGACTTTCCTTTCCTTGTGGCTGGCGAGAAGGCGAGCCAGGGTTCCGATCTCGCGGGCGGCCTCGCTGCGCGGGTCGGCCTCCATGACCGACAGGCCCTGCCCCGCGCTCTCGGCATAGATGACGCGCTGGGCGACGCTGGCGCTCAGCGCCGGCACGTCCTCGAATTCCGCCAGAGCCTCCACGACCGCGTTACCAAGTGCAGTATTTACGATTTTACGATTAATCACAAATGCGGCTTGCAGAGATTCCTTGAACTGCCGGGCTTCCCGGATCAGCTGCACCGTCTCGGCGGCGGCCCACACATCATAGGGGGACGGCTGGACGGGGATCAGGACGAAGTCGCTGGCCATGATGGCGGCCCGGCCAAGCTCGCTCACGCGGGGCGCACCGTCGATGAAGACGAACTCATAGTCCCGGGCGATCTCCGGCAGGTCCTTGTGCAGGGTGGGCTTGGGCATGCCCACGACCGGGAAGAGCGGGTCGCCCCGGCGGGCGGACGACCAGGCCAGGGCGCTGCCCTGCGGATCGGCATCCACCAGCAATGTACGATGGCCCGCCAGGGCCATGGCCGCGGCGAGGTTGGTGGAGATGGTGGTTTTGCCAGCTCCGCCTTTCTGGTTGAGCACGCCATAGATCATGAAGCGTCGCCTTTCTGGATTTGCGGATATCTGGATTTACGATTTCACGATTTTCAGCTGAAAGCCAGCCACGCACCATGCAGGTGCGAGATTCTACGGCATATTTTTTACAATTCTGTATCAACGATTTTACATAAAATCGTAAAATCGTATTTTTATCGGCAGCGGCTGGCTTTGCATGCCTGCCATAGCGAGCGGCAGAGAAGGGCAGGGCCGCTCGATTGAGCGGCTGCACAGGAGATGGGAATTAACCCCAAGGGCGCCGCATTGCGCCGGCAAAGCGTGGGCCAAGCGCCAGCGGTCAGCTTAGCATTGGCGCGTGGTACGGAGACATCGCGCGTGGGCAGCTGTGCCGGTAGGTATCGGCGGAGAGTGCCCCTCGGCTGGCAAGCATTCCCCGCATGTGACAGGGATATCCCATGATACCTGACCTTCCCGACGGCCTTTATCCTTTCATCGACCAGCGGCTGCCTCTATCTAGCCTGGTAATGATCGAGATGCCGCCCGAACTTGAACGCCTGCTGCGTAGCGAGGCCGCAAAAGGCGGTGTAGCCATCTTGCGGGGAACCCCTGTGGAGCTGCGGTGCTCGTCGGCCGAGTACCCGGACGCGACCTTTCTGGTGTACTGGCCTATGGACGACGCCCGCCTGCATATGCTCGCGCCCCGCGAGTTTGCCAGGGGACGCGCTTAGGCCTGCTGCCGTTCCTCGGCCAGACCGACAAAATCACTCAGCGACATGAGCCATGCCCGCTGGCTCTCGCGGTAGGTGTCGTGCAGCCGGGCAGGGAGGACAAGCCGGAGACCTGCCTCCTGCATCTGGGCGGTTTGATTCTCGGAGATGGCCGGCTGAAGGGTCAGCAGGTGCTTCTGCGGGATACGCGCAGCTTCGGTGAGGACCTGCCGCCAGCGGTCCTTCAGGGTGGACTTCGAGGCAAGCATGGTGAGCCGCGGTGCGGGAAAAAGAGGGTCCAGATATTCGGCCTGTCCCGGAAACAGGAAGTCCGGCCGGTGATGGTTTTCCGTCTCTGCGCCCCGCGAAAAGCGGATACCTCGGGCCCCGAACAGCGCTTCGAGGTGGTTTTCCAAGGACTGGCCGGCCCGCGACTTGCGGCGGTTCTGCACGCTGAGGGAGAAGGCTAGGAAGCCCTCCACATCGGCGGCGTCACCCGCCGCCATGAACCCGCTGCGCAGCCGGTCAGCCACGATGTGGCGCTCGAGGCGCCGGAACAGCAGGTCCTCGCGCTCGATCCACGCCATCAGGACGGCATCAGGATCATCATGGGGCGAGACGCCGGCAAGGGAGTCGCGGGCAAGAGCCGAGAACACGCGGGTGTTCGGAAAGGCCATGCCGAACCGGGCAATGAGGCCATCCAGCAGATCGGCCTCGGGTTCCTCCGGCTCGATGCCAAGCTCGTCGAGGATGTAGCGGGCAGCAAAGTCCACTCCTGCGTCATGGTCGGGAGTAATCTCGCGGGCGGTGAATTCGAACCCCGGCTGCGCATCGAGGCCGAACAGCCACAGCAGCTGGTTCTGGATGGTGCTGCCGGCAGGCGTGACAATCACCATCACGCTGCCGTCGCTGCGCAGGGCGAGGAAGAACGAGTCGCCGGCGCCCATGAGCGCGGTCACCTCGTTGGCCGGATAATAGAGCCGGTACTCGGTCCGCGTCGGATGGTTGCGGCGGGCATCGTACCAGCTCACCGTGCTGTCGGCGGTGATGCCTTCCTGCTCCTCGCCGAGCCATATGAAGCGGGCGGGAATGTTCTTGCGGTCGTCGTCGCCGAACAGGCCGCGCAGGGCCCTCGAGCCGTTGAACTCGTGCTGGTTGGACGCGGCCGGGGAGGTCTCCACGACGGAGAGCCGCTTGACAGCTACCCCCTCGAAATAATCGGACAGCATGCCCCGCGCCATCATCCGCGCCCCCTTATTTCAAGGTGTGGGGCAGGGGAGCGCAGCCACTCGGCGCAGCGGGCGAACACCTCCCCAGCGACAAGGGCGGTCCTGCCCTTCAGGGCGCATTCCCAGACAATGCCTATCCTCCATCCCATCCCCGCAAGAGAGGCCTCCGCGCCGGCATCACGGACCCGGTTGCCGGCAATCTTGTCCTGCCAGAAGTCGGAGCGTGTGGCCGGCAGCCGGAACAGGTGACAGTCGTGGCCATGCCAGAAACAGCCGTGGGCGAACAGCACAGCCTGCCGCCCCGGGAAGACCATGTCGGGCCTGCCAGGCAGCGACCGGACGTGAAGGCGGTAGCGGAAACCCATGGAGTGCAGGGCATGGCGGAGCGCCAGCTCGGGCTTGGTGTCCCGGCCGCGGATGCCTGCCATCATCCGGCTGCGGACCTCGGGGGTGACCGTGTCAGCCATGGCGCCGGAGCAGTCCCGTATCCGTCCCGGACCCGCCGCTGCGGGCCAAGGCCTCGTCGATCCACGGCTGCATGGCTCTGGCCACGAACTCCACGACGGGGACCACCACGGCATTGCCGAACTGCCGGTAGGCCTGGGTGTCCGACACCTCGATGCGCCAGGGACGCCCGGGGCGGTCGAAGCCCATCAGCCTGGCGCACTCCAGGGGAGTGAGCCGGCGCGGCCGGCGGCTGGGCTGGTCCACCAGCACCTCGGATCCGTCCTTGTAGTATCGGGCGGAAAGGGTCCGGGTCACATCGCCCGGGCCGAACAGGCTGTAGCCGAACCCGTTGCCGGCCGCCCGGTGCTTGTCCTTGTAGTTCTGGAGATAGGCCCAGAGCTTCTCGGTCAGGGTGTATTTGGGATCGACCTCGTCGTGCGGCTCCAGGATGGTGCCGAGCTTCGGCCCGGTGCCGGGCAATGGCACATCGAGGGCAGAGAGGTCGAAGCCGGTCGGCTCGCGGAAGCCCACAATGAAGATGCGCTCGCGCTTCTGCGGCACCCATGGCTCGGAGCTGATGACACGGTGCTGGACATGGTAGCCCAGCTCGTTGGTGAGCACGTTGATGATGGTGCGGAAGGTTCGTCCCTGGTCGTGGCTCTCGAGGTTCTTGACGTTTTCGAGGACGAAGGCCGCCGGCCGGTGATGGGCGATGATCTGGGCGGTGTCGAAAAACAGGGTTCCCTGGGTGTCACACAGGAAGCCGTGGGGCCGCCCCAAGGCGTTTTTCTTGGACACGCCGGCAATGGAGAAGGGCTGGCAGGGGAAACCGGCCAGCAGCAGGTCGTGCGGCGGAATGCGGTCCGGGTCCCGGGAGTAATCGCGGATGTCGCCGGCTATGGGATGGTTGTCCGGGAAATTGAGGGCATAGGTCTTCTGGCTGTTGGGGTCCCACTCCGAGGTGAATACGCAGCGCCCGCCGATGCTCTCGAACCCGAGGCGCAGCCCGCCGATTCCGGCGAACAGGTCAATGAAGGCAAAGCCGGCGGACGGCTTCACATCGGCCACCCGTTGCCGTGCAGCTTCCTTCAGGGTGCGGATTGAGAGCCGGTTCGGCTGGCTGGTGCCGTTCTCGTAGCGGTAGACAGTGCGCGGGGTCACGGCCAGCAGGCTCGCGGCCTGTTCGAGGGTGAGGCCGGCCTGCTCCCTCAGCCTGGTGAAATCGTTCCGTTCGCCGCGCATCAGTACCCCGAATCATTGCTGTGTCATTTTTTGACAAGCTGACACTGCCTGGAGTCGCGGTCAATTACTCGTTCTCTTTATGTTCTATAATTGGGCAGCGATCTTCGCACCCCAGAACGCTTCATGAGTCCGAGACGAATCGGTTTATGCAGGGCAGGCACCTTGCCGGAGTTGCGCAATGCTGTGTCTGCACCCGCACTGCCCCATGTCGGCGGGCGGCTCGAGTTGGTCGGAAGTTCTGGACCGCCCTCGATTCAGACTGAAAAGCCCTGCGCTGAAGGCTATTGCCGCCGATCTTGATGCGCGGTTCAGCGAGCCTCCCTCGAATCCGGCGCGGCCCAGGCCAGCGCCTCTGGCGTCAGTGGCTGTGTTGAAGGGGCTCCTTGAATGTTGTCCGTGCCTGTTCAATCAGGTGGAGGTGGCCCCGACATCCAGAGCTATCGTCCATTTCTGCGAGATAGCACTTGGCGCGAGAATAACGGATCAGAACGTCACTGCCGCGTTCGCGGTCCAGCACCCGAAGAGCCCGGGATGGAGATATCCGCCGGCCACAGCCTTCCGTGGCTCAGGCGGTACGGTGATGGAGCTGCTCTGCAGCGAGGTGCTCACTTCCGGCGGTATTCCCACCATGCCACACGACACGGCTAGGTGGCCGGTATGGAACATGCCCGGGCATATCCTTCTGAATGAAGGTAAGATGGGTGATCTCAAGGCTTTGGGTGATATACTGGTGCCCTGCGCGCCAACAAACCTGATCATATCAGTCAAATCGGAGAAGGCAAAGGAACGCCTTCTGTATTCCGCAAATTCAATCGAGGGCATAGGGTTCGGGTTTTTCGACGAGCCAAGCGAATTCTGGACCGCGAGACGGATGCAGCTCTACAAACGCATGGGGTTTTCGGCCATTTATATGCCGGATTCGACGTTGGCTCTCTTGAACGAAAAGCTTGAGGATCAGAACAGGAGCCAGTATGCGGTCAACATCAATGGAACTGCTCTCTACAGGCCGCTGACGCAATTCACCGCTGACATGCTGCGGGTAGTCGGGAAGTCAGCTTTCGACCTGTAGCGCTGCCGAAAGACTCAGCCCTTGGGTCGCAGCCTCGAGATGGTGGAGCGGCTGACATTGAAGGTGCGCGCCAAGTCAGCTAGCTGGGCGCCGTCCGCCAGACGCTCGCGGACTTCCTGCTTTTGCTGGGGGCTCAAGGACGAGCGCCGGCCCATCACCTGACCGCGTTCCTTGGCCCGCGAGCGGCCCTCGGCGGTTCGCGTGCGGATCAGGTCGCGCTCTACATCCGCCAGCCCCCCGAGCACGGCAAGCATCAGGCGACCGGTGCTGGTGGCAGTATCTGCCCACGGCTCGGCCAGGGACCGGAATTGAGCCTTGGCGTCCACGATGCGCCGGACGATGCCGAACAGGTCGAAAGTCGAGCGCGCCAAGCGGTCAATCCGGGTCACGACCACCTGGTCTCCCTCCTGGAGGCCAGCGAGGAGTCGGCTCAGTTCCCGGCGGTCGGCACGGGCACCGCTGGCCTTTTCCTTGAAGATGCGGCTGCATCCGGCCGCCGTAAGCTGTTCCAGCTGCGCATCAAGCGTCTGTCCGACCGTCGAGACACGCGCATATCCCACCAATGTGGCGCCAGCTGAGGAGGCGTTGTGGGCAGCGCGGGGAGGCATGGATCGGCTCAAACTTTCGTACCTATATTATGCAAATATAACCCATTGGCGAACATAGGCCAAGGGAATTTGCATAATTCGTGATTTCTGCAACTTGCCCCATCTGGGAAGCAATTTCCGGGAGACCCTGCTTGCGTGTTTCCAGTGCCAGGATCTGGCGCAGATTGCGGAGAGGGCTAGCTAGCGACCTCCGCCTCTTTTGGTTGCACCGCAAAAATCAACCCCAAGAAATTTTATCTGTGCATAGGCCCCATCCGCTTTCCTTTGCGGGGATCCCCAATGCTACGCTCGGAGATGGGAGAGGCCGCATGATAGAGGAACTTCGCAAAAAAATTGAAGCTGAGCTTCACCGCATGGAAGAAGACTGTACACATTCTGGAAAGGCGCATTTTAACGCCGCCAGCAGATGGGAGAGATGGAATTATATATTCGGTATCCCATCAGTAATACTTAGTACGGCCGCCGGTGCTACCTTCTTTAAGGACTACCCGGTTCTAGCCGGATCGATGGCATTGTCCGTCGCTGTTCTTACATCTCTGATGACATTTCTTAAGCCTGGTGAAAAGGCGGCGGGGCATAAAAGCTCGGGTGACCATGACGTTGCCCCCAACTTCTATCCAGCGGTGAGTTCGTTCTGGCGGTTGGATTTGCCTTCTCGGGCGTGTGGAGCGGCGGGGGCAGACGCGGAGCCGTTCATGTTGCGGAGCGTCTGATCCCGCCGCGGGTGGAACGTTGAGGCGAAGGCGCTTGGCGTCTGCCATCCGAGCTTTGAGTGCGGCCGGGCGGTGTTGTAGTCGAGCTGCCACCGGCCGAGAGCGGCTCTGGCCTGAGACAGGCTGGAGAACAGCGTCTCGTTCAACAACTCGTCCCGCAGGCGGCCGTTGAAGCTCTCGATGAAGCCATTCTGCATCGGCTTGCCGGGCGCGATGTAGTGCCACTCGACCCGGGCCGCGTCGGTCCAGGCCAGAATGGCATTGGAGGTGAACTCGCTGCCATTGTCGCTGACGATCATCTTGGGCCGGCCGCGCTCTGCCAGAAGCCTGTCGAGTTCGCGAGCGACCCTGACCCCGGACAGCGACGTGTCCGCCACCAGCGCCAGGCACTCGCGAGTGCAGTCGTCCACGATGGCCAGCATCCGGAAGCGCCGGCCATCGGTCATCTGGTCGGCGACGAAGTCGAGCGACCAGCGCTCGTTCGGTCGCAGCGGGATCATCATCGGCGCCCGTGTGCCGATCGCCCGCTTGCGACCGCCCCGCCGGCGGACCATCAGCCGTTCCTCACGGTAGAGCCGGAACAGGCGCTTGTGGTTGACCCGGAAGCCCTCCCGCCTGAGCAGGACGTGGAGACGGCGATAGCCGAACCGCCGCCGTTCCTGGGCGATTGCCTTCATCCGCTCACGCAGCGAGGCGTCATTCCCGCGCGTGGCTTCGTATCTCATGGTCATGCGGCAGAAGCCGGTGGCTTTACACGCCCGCCGTTCGCTCATCCCATGGGCTTCCATGAGGTGGGCGACAGCCCTGCGCTCGGCAGCGGACGTCACCACTTCTTTCCCAGGAGATCCTTCAGCGCGACGTTGTCCAGCATGGCGTCGGCGAGCATGCGCTTGAGCTTGGCGTTCTCGTCCTCGAGCGCCCGCAGCCGCTTGGCCTCCGACACGTCCATCCCGCCGAAACGGGCCTTCCACTTGTAGATGCTGGCATCGCTGACCCCGTGCTTGCGACACAGGTCCGAGACCGGCACCCCGGCCTCGTGCTCCTTCAGGATCCCGATGATCTGCTTCTGTATTCGGTCCGGTGTCGTCAACCCCGATGATGGCACGTCGCGGGTTCTTTGCTTCTGTCCGTGGT
>NZ_JBDZDP010000033.1:0-25228 GCF_040044995.1 Xanthobacter pollutisoli | reverse complement strand
GG
Source organism: Xanthobacter pollutisoli (assembly GCF_040044995.1). Classification (NCBI taxonomy): domain Bacteria; kingdom Pseudomonadati; phylum Pseudomonadota; class Alphaproteobacteria; order Hyphomicrobiales; family Xanthobacteraceae; genus Xanthobacter; species Xanthobacter pollutisoli. The sequence goes on along the minus strand of NZ_JBDZDP010000033.1, from coordinate 25,226 downwards.
TCTCACAACTACCGACTCAATACCGTCGCCAGTCTCAATTACCTTGAATCGGTCTCATAATGACGACACGGCCAAGGCATTGAAATTGCGCAGGCGCCAGTCTCATCAACCCCGGTAGTCCGACACGGAACCCTTCCCATGTCTCTGAACATCAAAAATCCGGCGACCGTCGCCCTTGCCGACGAGCTCGCCCGCCGCCAGGGCGTCACCAAGACTGCCGCCATTCACCAGGCCCTGAGCGAACGCCTGCACCGCATGGGCTATGGAGATACCGCTCAAGCACGTCTTCTCGGCGAGCTGCGTGCAATCCGCGAGCGGGTGGCGCGGTTACCTGAGCTCGACACCAGGAGTGACGAGGAGATCGTTGGCTTCGACGAGCACGGAATCCCAAACTGATGGTGATCGATACCTCTGCCATTGTTGCGATCCTGCGCAATGAGCCTGAAGCCGATGCGCTCGAGCGATTGATCGTCGGCGCCCCTGTTCGCCTCGTCCCCGCTACATGCGTGTTTGAGGCCCGAATGGTTCTGGTCAGCCGGCGCGGCGAGCACGCGCTCGCCGAGATCGACCTGTGGCTCACCAAAATTGGGGCCGACATCATTCCGGTCGACGCGGAGCTGGCGGACCTGGCAACGCAGGCCTGGCTTGCTTATGGTAAGGGGCGCCACCCGGCCGCACTGAATTTCGCCGATTGCTTTTCCTATGCCCTGTCGAAGCGCTCCAACGAGCGCCTACTCTTTATCGGCAACGATTTTTCCAAAACCGACATCCTTGCGGCCTAACCATCCCACCTCACGCGCCTCCAAGGTCCCTGAAAGCGCCCCTTTTCCGCACAGAAGGCCGTAGGCGAGCGTTTTGACGTTAGATGACCCTTGGGTCCATCTGAAACCCACCGGCCGCCTTCACGGTCCTCTGACGCGATCGATAAAACACGCCTGCAAAGGTTCGTTTGCTCAAATCTGTATTGATTGTACAAAGGCCTGAATCGCCCCCAAGACTCGCCCCCTGGAAACCCCATGGCCCGCCCCGTCCTCTCCTCGCCCCGGCCGGCCCGCCGCCTGATCGGCTATGCCCGGGTCTCGACCGACGAGCAGGCGACCGATGCGCAGGTCGACGAGCTCCGTGCGGCCGGCTGCCAGATCATCCGCCAGGAGCACGGCTCCGGGGCCTCGCGGGCCCGGCCGGTGCTGGCCAGGCTGATGCGCGAGATCGGGCCCAGTGACGTCCTGGTGGTGGTGCGGCTCGACCGCCTCGCCCGCTCGGTCAACCACCTGCTCGCGGTGATCGAGGACTTGGAGGGACGTCAGGCCCACTTCCGCTCGCTACGCGACCCGATCGACACCTCGACGCCACAAGGCATGTTCTCGCTGCAGGTGCTCGGCGCCGTCGCCCAGCTCGAGCGCGCCCTGATCGCCGAGCGCACCAAAGCCGGCATGAAGGCGGCCAAGGCGCGCGGCAAGCGCGCCGGCAATCCTGGCCTGCGCGAGCGCCGGCCAGAGGCCATCCGCGCCGCCGCGGCGGCACGCCAGAAGGTCTATGTGGGCGACCTGATCGCCTCGGCCTCGACCTGGCTGCCGATCGTGCGGCGCATGCGGCCGCAGCACAGCTGGGACGACGTCGTGCGGGTGCTGAACCATGGTGGCCAGACCTGGACCATCGAGAAGCTGCGGCGCGCCGTGCATCGGCTGGTGCAGGAGCGGATGGCGGAGGCGGAACTGCTCCAGCGCTCGCCCCGGCGCCCGCCCGAGGACCGGCTGATGACGCTGGTCGCCGGCATCGCCATCGCCGACCCGGATCTCAGCCTGCGCGACATCGCCGCCCAGCTCGAGCGGATGCGCGAGCGCACGCCCCGTGGCGGGCGGCAGTGGGCGGCCTCCTCGGTGAAGTCCCTGCTCGACCAGGCGCGCCGGCTGGGGCGCGTGGTGCCGCAGCCGCGGGACGATGCCTGAGATCGCAACGTGCCCGCTCCGCGCGCGCTGGCGCCGGCGACAAGCCCGCGGCTCCTGAGAGCCCCGCGGGCGCGGGAACCCGCGGGACTTCTGCGGCCCTGGTGGCGCTGTGCGCCGGTCCTTGGGCGGCGCCATGCCCTGCCGCCAACCGCACTGCCGACGGAGCCGGGGCATCGGCCCGAGGCCGCCGGGCCAGGGCCTTGTTGGACAGGGTGTTGAGAGTTCGGCGCTGCGGGCGCGGATCCTGCCCCTGAGCGGCACGCCATTCCGCACGGGCCAGGATGGACCGGGCAAGCGCCAGATCGTCCGCATCCGATCGGCCCGGGGTTTTCGCACACGAGGAAGCCGCCATCGGCGCGGGTCGCTCCTTCACCCGCGGGCGCGGCTCCTCGGTCCAGGCCACCATCTGGTCCAGTGTGAAGGCCGGGCGGCCCCTCATCGAGGAGCGGCCGAGGTCCAGCAACGCCACGACGCCCAGAAGCGTCACCATGCGCCAGCCGATCGGCGCCGTTGCCAGAGGCTCGGCGGGATCGACCCGCGCCTGTGCCGTCGGCGTCAGACGAAGATCCGGAACGACATCGGCCACGAATGGTGTGCGACGCCCGGTGCGCGGGCGAGGCGGCTTCCACAGCAGCCGAGCGACATGGATCATCCGATCCCGGACCGCAGACTGATCGTCGATCGTTGCCGCCACCAGCGCCGACACGGTGGCAAAGAGCCCTGTGGAGCCGGCGCGGCGCCCCTGGGGTGCCGCTCGTGCAAGCCTGCCGCATCGGACACAGGCCAGCCGAGCTGCTGCCTCATGAACAACGAAGCGGAAACCGGAATCATCGAAACAGTGCGGACAGGCTTCATCGAGAATACGATGATGGCGGTCGCAGACCACGGTCTCCACCAGCGCCCACGACCGGCGGATATGATGGTCGCGGCAGGCGGCGGCATCGTCATCAAGACAGGCCAAACAGACCGGCCGCTGGAAAGCGCCGGGCACCCTCCCCTCCCCCCAGACATACCAGCTGCGCGACCGTGGCCGCGAGGAGAGCGTGAGGGCCTGCACGCGCTCTTCCGAAAATCGGCACGACGCCGCCCAAGCCTGCACCATCTCGGCCGAGGGTGCGAAGTCCCGCTCGGTGAATCCGGCACAGCGGTCGTCTCGGAGGACGCCAAGCCACCTCGAAAGGTCGTCGTGGATGAGGTCATAGCGGCATGCGACGCGACCTTGCCAAGACGACAGCAGCTCATCGCCTTCGGGCCGGGGCGCGAGGGGAAGCTCGCGCCGCACTGTCATCGACCGGCGCGCGGCTGAAGGCGCGCCTCGACCTTGCGCGTCATCGCGACGAGTGGCAGCACCAGTTCCTCGGTCTGGAAGCTGTCCATGGTGATGCATTCTGCGCCGGAGCGGATCGCCTCGACTGCAACCGTCTCGATCAGGCGGAAGATCCGCACCGTGACGCCATCGGTGAGATCGAGCACCCGCGTACGGATCGCCGGTGCCGCGAGATTCGAGGGTTGCCGCAGCGGCAGGATCGTCGCCAGGCTCGCCAGCAACTGCGCGAGGCGTGCATCGTTCTTCCAGTGCTGCAGGTGGAAGGCTTCGAACCGCTCTGCCAGCTGCGGATCGGTCAACAGCGCCTGGCGCGCGAGGTCTGTCCCCGCGGCGGACTTCGAGCTGGCAAACCCGGGTCAGGGCGCGTATGGATGACTTCATCCATACATCATGATAAGAACGTCCATACAGAGGAGCCCGCGATGCGAACGCTGCAGATCCGTGATGAACGCGCCCGCGTGCTGGCCGAGCAGCTGGCGGCACGGCGCAAGGTTACGATGACCGAAGCCGTGATCCAAGCCCTGGAGGGCGAGCTGACACGCGAGAAGGACAAGGAGCCGCTGGCCAGCCGTCTCAAGCAGATCGCCACGGCGCTGGCGGCCGAAGCACAGCCCGGCGGCCGGGAGATGACCAAAGACGAGGTCGATGAGATGTGGGGCCACTGATGTTCGTCGACACCTCGGTCATCGTCTCAATCCTCGCCGACGAGCCGGACGCCGTCGTCTTCGCCAACAAGCTCACCGACGCGCCGCGCCGCTACACCTCGGGTCTGGTCATCCTGGAAGCGGCGATGCGTCTGTCGACACTGCTCAAGGTCGACCCCGTCGACGTCGAGGTGCGCATCCAGCAGGTCCTGGAGGAGGCGCGGATCTCCGTAATTCCCATCAACGCCAGCATCGCCAAGCGCGCCGTCGCCGCTTTCGCGACCTTCGGCAAGGGCCGCGGCCATCCGGCCCAGCTCAACCTCGCCGACTGCATGTCGTATGCCTGCGCGCGGGCGTACCGGGTGCCGCTGCTGTTCAAGGGCAATGACTTCTCACAAACCGACATCGAGGTCGCGTGATGGTGGCGAGCAGCGACCCCGCTCCTGACCAGCTCGGCGATGAGGACGGCCCTCCGGATCCGGCTACGGCATTGGTAGCATCGCAGGCCCCCTCCCCTGCCCTTCCGGCGCATCTCGAACGCCTCGCAGACCGCGCACGGGACTACGTCGAGGCCGCAAGCTCGGCCAACACGCGTCGCGCCTATGCTTCCGACTGGAAGCACTTTTCCGCCTGGTGCCGGCGGCAGGGCCTTGAGCCCCTCCCCCCTGCCCCGGAGGTGGTCGGGCTCTACATCACGGCCTGCGCGTCGGGCGCCGCCATTCCGGGTGGCGAGCCAAATGCGGTCACGACCATCGAGCGCCGGCTGTCCGCCATCTCCTGGAACTATACCCAGCGCGGCGCGGTGCTGGATCGGAGCGATCGGCATATCGCCACCGTGCTGACGGGCATCCGCAACACCCACGCCGCCCCGCCCCGGCAGAAGGAAGCGGTCCTGCCCGAGGATGTCATCGCCATGCTGGAGACGCTCGACCGCGGCGCGCTGCGCGGCCTGCGGGATCGCGCCATGCTGCTCCTTGGCTTCGCCGGCGGCTTGCGCCGCTCCGAGATCGTCGGCCTCGACGTCGCCCGGGACCAGACCGAGGACGGCCGCGGTTGGGTGGAGATCCTCGACAAGGGGATGATCGTGACGCTCCGCGGCAAGACCGGCTGGCGGGAGGTCGAGGTCGGGCGTGGATCGTCCGATGCCACCTGCCCCGTGGTGGCGCTGGAAACCTGGCTCAAGCTGGCGAAGATCGGCCACGGACCCCTGTTCCGGCGCGTGACGCGGCAAGGCAAGGACGTTGGCCCCGACCGCCTGACCGACCGCGAGGTAGCACGCCTCGTCAAGCGCACGGCGCTCGCCGCCGGTGTCCGCGGCGATCTCACCGAGGGCGAACGGGAGAAAAAATTCGCCGGCCATTCGCTGCGCGCCGGGCTCGCCTCTTCCGCCGAGGTCGACGAGCGGCACGTCCAGAGGCAGCTCGGCCATGCCAGCGCGGAAATGACCCGCCGCTATCAGCGCCGACGGGATCGGTTCAGGGTCAACCTGACCAAGGCGGCCGGTCTCTAGTCTCGAGCCAAGCAACCAGGCGGGCCCTTCCAGCACCCCCCGTTCGGGGTCACGCGTGCTCATCACCGATTGCCCACCGGATCAGTCCCGTCAGCCGACGACGAGCGGCCATGCACACCCCCTGCCCCGTCACGCTGTTGCTCGAGCTTCGCCCGCAGAAGCGCCATCACCATTGGCCAAGTCGAGAATTTGCTCTCCTGCGCTCGTTGCGTCAGGCTGCGTAGATAGCCCCCGGGGCACGAAATGTGCTCCGTCCGCTGCAGGATCGCAGCGATGACCGTGGCCGCTTGGCCTTCTCCCATCGCGGTACAGGCGTCCTGGTAGGCACTGGGGCTGATCCCGAGATAGGCCCGGGCCAGCTGCGCGGTCGCGAGCAGATCACGCCACGTTCGAATTTCTCCCCCTGCTGCAAGGCCCCGGATTTCGGGACAGGCATCAAGGATGATGTTCAGAGGAAGCTCCCGCTGCGGGAGCGTGCGGACGTTATTAGAACCAGACGCTTCGCCTTCTTCTTTTTTCGCATGGCTTTGTTCAGATTCAGTTTTAGAGTCTGGATTTGAATTCTGTTTGTGGCGCTCATTGTGAGACTCATTGGCGTTTGAATTTTGTGATTTTATGAAGTCCTCCAGCGTTTTATGCACAAGGGCACGAAGCTCGCTGAGCTCGGTCAGAATAATCTCCACCGTTACCTTCGACGCTGACCTCGGGAGACGGTCCATGAGGTCCTGGTAAGCCATGCGATATCCTCGCCAGTCACCAGGAACCCCTTCTTCGATGCCGGCAGCGATCATCTTCACGACATCCCGCCGTGCGATCGTCAGCCGTTCGCGCAGAACCCGGAGGGCCTTTTTCTCCGCCTGCGTGGTCTCCGCGAGTCTTTTGAACTCATCCGCCCGGGCCACAATGGGCGCCAGGTCAAAGCCGTAAGCCTGCTCGATCTCACCTGCCGGCCCTTTGCGCGCGAACCGCTTGCCGTTCGGGCTGTCTCTGCGGATTATCAGGCCACAATGCACGAGCACTGCGATGTGCCTGCGGAGCGTCGCCGGCGACATGCCGTTCGCCCGGTCACTGAGCTGTGCATTGGACGGGAAGACGACGAGGTCGCCATCCGCGCACATCGTCGTCTCCTGGTGGAACGACAGCAACGCGCTGAGGATCGCGAGCGCGCGGTCGGTCGCGCCGATCGCTTCCCTGGCCTCCCGGATATGTTGGAAGACCTTCCATTTATGAACCACCACATCGGACGCGACGGCCTGAGCTGTCACTTGGCTAGCCAACAGGCCAAGTGACATCGACCGCCGCCCGAAGGGCGTCGTGGGCATATGGGTATGCATTTCCTTTTACCTATGTTGAGGCAAAAGAAACCTGCTCGCCGAAACAGCGCATCCCACGATGGGACTCTTGACTGCGATTCGCGGAAGTGCGATTCTCTGCTTGCTTAAGGACTGAGAAGGGCTTCCGGGACGTTGTTTCGGGGGCCTTTTTCTTTTGCGGCCTAAGGGGTTAGCGGCTGTTTAGATGGGCGCCTCCTTGTTCTCCTCGAATTGTTGGTAGAGCTCCAGCAGCTTCGCCGCGATGAACTCTCCAAACTCACGTGAACCATCGGCGTCGACGATGATGGTGACCGTGTCACCCCCTCGTTCGACTGTCGCGATCTTGTTGCCGGCATCTGTCTTTACCGCGACCTTCCGCGGCTTAGCGGCTCCCCTATTGGGCGCAATGGCATTGAACAGACGCACGAACCTCTGGTCGGTATCAGCCTGCTGAAATTTCGGGTCGGCTAGCACTTCGTCCAGCCGCGACATGTCTGGGAGTTCCGACAGACGCTCGGCGAGCGCTGTCCATCTTGGACGGCCTGCTTTTGGAGCGGGCCCGATTGCGTGAACAACACTCTTCGGAACCGACTTCGCCAATGCCAGAAGGCGCGACAGCTGTGTCTTCTCCATGCTCAGCGCCGACATGATCACGGCGCGATCGAAACCCTGATCTTCGAGTGTCATGGCAAACAGACCTCGCTCGATGTAGCTGAGGTCCTTGCGGGCGGAGTTCTCCTGGCCTTGGATGACAACGAGCTCTTCGTCGGTCAAGTCCTGGACCACCGCGCGCACTGGCCGTCCGAGCTTGGCGAGGATTTTTGCGCGTCGGTGGCCATAGGCGATCTGATAGTAATCTGGCCTATCAGGATGTGGCCGGACGAGAATTGGACTCTTCTGGCCGGACTCCTTGATGGCATTGAAGAGCGTCTCGTATTCGGTGCCCTCGTCGTCGAGACGGTCTTGCGCGAAGGATCCCAGGAGCTTCTCGGCCGGAATGTCTACGACGGCGGCGCCAGACGCCACGAGCGCTCTTGCACGCTCAGCGGCGGTCGCTATTTGTCCAAGCGAACGACCCATAGCACCGACAGCGCCTGACCTCACATGCGCCACTGGCGTCGGCGCGGCCAATTCTAACGACGAGTTGCCACCTGGCAACTCGTCTGTTCTGCGGGTCAGCATAGCCTTCAGCGTGTCCTTCCGGCTCATGTCTCGCGTCCCCACGCTAGTTTCATCAGATTCTCGATCTCGCCATTAACGCCGTCGAGCGATTCCATTGCGCGATCGTAAGTTTGCTTCCCAAAATTCTCCCGCCCGACTTCATAGAGCGTTTGCTTTGAGAGCCCGGCATCTGAGATCGCTGTCGACTTGACCATCGTGCTGTTGAGCACGCGCTCCCTGAAAAGCGACCGCATGAAAGCGACCATCTGCGTCTGGGGCGCGTCTGCGGGCTCAAACCGCGTGACGACATATCGAATGAAATCGTAATCAAGATCCCCCCCGGACTCCTGCACCACACCCAGGATATCAGACGCCATCAGTAAGAACTGGCACATCGACATCACGTCGAGCATCTGAGGATGCACGGTGATCAGAAGACCTGTCGCAGCGCATAACGCGCCGAGCGTTAGAAAACCGAGCTGAGGAGGACAATCCAGGATCATCACGTCATAGCCATCCGCGACTGTTCCAAGCGCCGTAGCAACCCGGCCAAAGAATGGTTCCGCGTCACGCTCGGCTAACGCCCGCGGCGTATCGTGCTCATACTCCATCAGCTCAAGATTGGCTGGGATCAGATCAAGGCCTGCGAAATAGGTCTTGCGAATGACGTCCTTTAGCGGGCGACGATTTTCATCGTATCGCACCGCCGCGTACATCGTCTCGTTCGGCTGGATATCATACTCAGGCTGATAGCCATGAAGTGCTGTCAGCGACGCCTGGGGATCGAGATCGACTGCCAGGACCCGGTATCCGTGAAGGGCGAGATACTGCGCCAGATGCGCGGCGGTCGTGGTCTTTCCGCTACCGCCTTTGAAATTCACGACCGCCATCACTTGGCAGTGCTCCGCTTCACGGCGATGCGGTACGTACTTCTTTCCCTTCGACCCCTCCTCTAGCGTGACGCGTAACTCATTGATTTGCTCGAGTGTATAGGACCGACGCCCTCCGGCCCCGAGCGACGGCTGGGGGCCCTTACCACCCAGCGACAGCTGCCGCAGATAGGCGTCGGCAATTCCAATGAGCTTCGCAGCCTCTACCGAGGAAAATGATCGAAGGGATTTCTTTGAAACCGGCGGGAAAAGAGCCTCGCGCATAGCGAGCAGTTCCGCTGACAGCGCGGCGCCGTCGCCGGCGATGACATCCGTCATCAGCGGCTTAGCCCCCGATGTAAGAGTCTTTGAGCTACGTGCTTTCTGCATAACTACGATGCCCATTCCAACTACGGCATTTGATCGTAGGCAGAATGAGGCCGAGTCGGGCTTATTGGCAAGGATTTTAACGTTAACGCCGGTTTACCGCTATGGCATTCAGGGTGAGTTGCCAGGTGGCAACTCAATCTCCAATCGGACCCTGCGCTACGCATTGGCCATTTCTCTTCGCTCTGCGCCGAACCCCTCGGCGGCCAATCGATGAGCCACTAGCGCTGATACGGCCTTCCTGTCAGCTCCTGCAAGGTCGTGTGTTTCATGAGCCCCGCCTGCGCGGCCCGCCTCACGCACGAGGGCAGATAAAAGCGCCGCAGGAATCGAGGCGAAGCAGATGCGGCCTCTTTGACAGGACGGGAGGGCTCTTGGCTCTAAGAGCAATCCGCTCCAATCATTCGAGCGGTCGGCACGTCCCCGCACCTTGGACAACGGCATGTTCTGAGAGATTAGAAGCTGTACGTTCGATCCGCCCAGTGCATAAACTCACCGGCATCGCAATCTGACGGACGCCCCCGCTTGAACCTTCAAGCCTTGCGCTATGGCCTGACCCACATCGGAATCGCCCCAATTGCCGTGAGTCATCAGGAAGAACCGCCCGAACGGAAGCCCGACTTCGCGGTCGATCGCCTTGATGCAGTCCATCAGGATGTGCACGGATGTGCCCTCCGTCGCGGTCAGGCGCTCGCGCGGCTCGCGGAGCGCCCTCGGAATGAAACCGATCTAGCGTTACGCCAGATACTCGTAATCATGCACGTCCAACGCCCAGCGGGCGAATACGCGCGACGTCGGGTCGTGTCCCTGGACGTGGTGTAGCTTGCCGGCGGTGGTCATCCGCGATCTTCGGTAGGGTCGGGTTTGCAGACGCAACCTGAACCAAGGACCGAAGATGACCGACGAGATGATGGCCCTGCGCGGGCTGATGGAAAAGAGCCCCGACGCCGATTTGCTGCGCGAGATGATCGGCTTCGCGGCGACGCGGCTGATGGAGCTGGAGGTGGGCGGGCTGACCGGGGCGGCGCACGGTGAGAAGAGCCCCGAGCGGCTGGCCCAGCGCAACGGCTACCGCGACCGTGACTGGGAGACGCGGGCCGGGACGGTGGAGCTGCGCATTCCCCGCCTGCGCAAGGCCAGCTACTTCCCCGGCTTCCTGGAGCCCCGTCGGTTGGCTGAAAAGGCCCTGACGGCGGTGATCCAGGAGGCCTACATCCAGGGGATCTCGACCCGCTCGGTGGATGACCTGGTCAAGGCGATGGGCATGAGCGGCATCTCCAAGAGCCAGGTCTCGCGGCTCTGCGAGGAGATCGACGAGCGGGTGCACACCTTCCTGGACCGGCCGATCGAGGGCGACTGGCCCTATGTCTGGGTCGACGCCACCTATCTGAAGGTCCGCCAGAACGGCCGCATCGTCTCGGTGGCGGTGATCATCGCCGTGGGCGTCAACACCGACGGCCGGCGCGAGGTGCTGGGCATGGACATCGGCGTCTCGGAGGCGGCGACGTTCTGGATCGAGTTCCTGCGCAAGCTGACCCGGCGCGGCCTGCGCGGCGTCAAGCTGGTGATCTCCGACGCCCACGAGGGCATCAAGGCGGCCGTGTCCCGCGTGCTCAGCGCCAGCTGGCAGCGCTGCCGCGTCCACTTCATGCGCAACGCCCTGGCCCATGCCGGCAAGACCCAGCGCCGGGTGGTCTCCGCCTTCGTCGGCACGGCCTTTGCCCAGGACGACGAGACCGCCGCCAAGGCGCAATGGCGTCAGGTCGCCGACCAGTTGCGGCCGCGGGTCCCCAAGCTCGCCGGCTTCATGGACCAGGCCGAGACCGATGTACTGGCCTACATGTCCTTCCCCAAGGAGCACCGAACCAAGCTGCACTCCAACAATCCCATCGAGCGGCTCAATGGCGAGATCAAGCGCCGCACCGAGATGGTCGGCATCTTCCCGAATGAACAGGCCATAATCCGGCTGGTCGGCGCCATCCTGCTCGAACAGAATGACGAATGGGCCGTTCAGCGCTCCCTCTACATGACGGTGGAATCCGTCGCCCAGCTGAGCGATGATCCCCTCGTCAGTCTGCACATCGGGGCAGCCTGACCAATCCGGCCCCGCCGGAGAGCGCGGTGATCACGCCGCCGCAGTTACACCACGGGTTGGGACACGACCCGACGTCGCAGCGCAGGAAGCTTCCCAGTCTTCAAAGAACCACAACTCGCGTGGCCCGTGGTCGAACAAGTCCGGCATCGCCGAAAGAAAAGGCGTCTCCCGGATACCGTCGGCCCGACCTCATGGATGACACGCTGCGCCATCTCCGGGCGACGCGCCTCGCGGGTAGCGCGCTCATGGTGCGCGCGACAAATAAGGAAACTGCGGACGTGAACCACAGCGCCGCCGGCGCGGTCATGCACGCGGTAGACTCGACCTGCGATCCGGCCGGCCGGGGAGGGGGCTTCCCGCAAAATCCAGGACGGCTCGAGAAGCTCTCCCGCGTCCGATAGCGGCCAGCACGGATCACCGATCGGAGCGGCCCGCCATTCCGTCTCGCGGCCGAGCGAAATCTGCACACCATCGGCTGGCCCGGGCCCTGTCGGCGCGAACACAAACGCGCTGGTGACGCGCCATGCGGTAATCTGCAGGCGGTCTCTTTTAGACGGCGTCACAGCGCTGCGACGTCGCCACGCCCCTTGACGAGTTCGTCCGTCATCCACGATTGCAGATCGCCGATCCGAGTGCCATCCAGCTGGATGACGCTGCGGGCGGCGCGCCAATCGTCATCATCGACCTGGGCGAGACTGAACTTAAAACCCGGGAACGCCCGGGTGAGGATAAGGCCCGGCCAGCGCGATTTCGAGCGATGCGACGTCGGGTAGTCGAATAGAGGCCCTCATCTCGATTGGCCGCCATCGGTCCAGGGATTGAATATTGACACACCGAGTGATGCAAAGTCCTTCCTGCTTACGCGGGCCTCCGCCATCGAATCTCCCCGGCGATTCGGCAGTCGCAGGGTCAATAGGCAGGATGCGACCAGCAAAGCGCTCTGGAAGATCCTGTGCAAGCCAATCGGCAAGCTGAGTTGGTGTTGAGCTGAACGTTCACCGGTCGAGGTGGCGTGGCTGATCACGGACGCGCTCGAGATCGAGATCGGCGTCCCGCAGCGGTGATGCCATCAGGAATTCGACCAGCGTGCCCCTGCGCGCCGTCTTGCGGGACCATTCCTCGGCCGAGACGCCGACGGCGCTCGGCTTGCCGTGCCGCGCAATGACCTGGGGATCGCGTTGCGCCCGCTCGATGACCTCGGACAGACGTGCTTTGGCATCGGTGACTGTCCAACTCTCAGATCGATCGGCGGCGGATTTCCTCGGCGCTGCCATGACCTCCCCCATGATAAGCACAGTGGCCACAACAACCATACTTTGCAGCCACTGCCATCCATTCCTCGGGCGCCGCTCTAAGCGGGAGCGGTACGGAGAGAGAAGGAGAGGAGAGGAGAGGAGAGGAGAGGAGAGGAGAGGCGTACGAGCCCTCTTTGTCCCGATGAACCTTACCCCCCGTCCCACCAACCATTGCCTACTCGCGATTCGGCCTGATCCGAATGAAGGCTGGATGACCTCAACCGGAGGCGCCATACTATCACAGTTACGGCAGTTTGAGATGATACCGACCGTCGACCGGAATTTTGCGCCGCTCCATCAACCGCCCTGTAGGCTGCGGAGCTTCTTGAAAATATCAGGTGCAATCTTGAATTCGCGCGCCTGCCCTCGCCCCAACGAGTTTTTAACCATTGCTTCCGTCAAGATTTTACGATTGACAAGCCGATCAATCGTCTCCGTGACACCACCGCGTGTTAGCGACGTCACCTCAATTATATTGGTTAACGTCAGGCGCTGATTGCCCTGATGCATATAATAGAGGACGCTCATCATTCCAATTTGCTTCAGGCGCGACTGAGGGGTCTCATCGTCGAGCGGATTATCGAGGATCAGCCGCAGAATAAGCGCCGAGAACGAGAGGCTGCGCCATTCGGCGTCAAGTGCTCTTGGCATCTGCTTAACTGCTCTGTATATGAGAGTTAACCGGGCATGAGATTGCGGCCGACAAGCCTTTCCGGGGTCGTTTCGGGAGGGTGGAAGGCATGAATTCCCCTACTGCCAGGGCGCTTTCCTGCGCATTCGTATTGCTGTCATCCTACTGCATTTCCAGCAGTAAAGCGCGCGCGGACGATTGGGGCTGTCAGGTTCTCCTTTGCCTTTCGAACCCGGGCGGTCCCATGCAGTTCGCCGAATGCGTCCCTCCCGTTCAGAGGCTTTGGAACGAACTCGCCAGGGGACGCCCCTTTCCAACCTGCAATGGCGTCGGACTCCAGACCTCCAGGCCCGGATACGAACCGTATTCTTGCGAGACCGGCTACCGCCTGACCGCCCGGTTCGGCCCGCAAGGGCAAGAAGCGGCCTGTGTGTCGGCGACACGCCAAGTGGTCGACAGCAGCCAATGCACATCCGGCGCCGGAGCCGGCAGTGGCGCCGCACGCTGGGTGTCGGGCGGCGGACAGCACCGGTGCATGGCCTACGTGACAGCTCAGCCGAGCGCCCGAGCGCAACCTCATTTTATCGATGTAATGATCGACGGTGCGGGCACCCAGCGGGTGTGGTTCTAGCTCATGCCCGTTGCCTTCGCCGATCTCGCGCAGACCTGCGCGCCGACCGTTCAGGTCGAGACCCTCTCGGCGGTCGTGAGCCTCGAAAGCGGTTTCGCGCCATTCGCCATCCGCATCAACAGCGGCACGCCTCTGCGCGACTTGCCGAACACCAAAGCGGAGGCCATCGAGCTGGCCACCACGTTGATTGCGCAACGCCAGGATGTCGATCTCGGTCTTGGCGGCATCAATGCCGACGATCTGGGTCGTCTCGAACTCACGGTCTCCGACGCATTCGATCCCTGCCTGAACCTCAAGGCGACCGCCCGACTGCTCGACCGCTACTACCGCGTGGCGATCGGTAAAGGTGCCAGCCCCGGGCAGGCGGCCACCATGATGTTGCAAGCCTATTACGGACGCGGCGACGCCTCGGTTGGCGAGATGGTCGGCTACGACAAGCAGGTGCGTGACGAGGCAAAGCACCTCGCGCCGACGCTGGTTTCGCTGGCGATCAACCCAGCCAACACGTCCGCCTCGAAAGATCGCGTGGGGGAGGGACCCGCATCGGCGCCGCCGGCTGCCGCGTCGCCCGGCCCACGGCGCGATGCCAAGCCAGCGCCCTGGGATGTTTTTGCGACAGGGCGGACGTCCTCCGTTCTCGTCTTCCAGAACGAACAATCGGAGTGAGCCGAATGAGTGAAAAAGTGCGCGTGCGTCCAGCCCTAGCCATCATACTGATGGCTGGCGTCTTCGCGATCGGGATGGCCGAGCCGGCATTCGCCCAGGCGTCCGGCGGCATCGAGACAGTCCTTCAGAACATCGTCACCCTGCTCACGGGCAACGTCGCCAAGCTCCTCGCGACGATCGCCGTGATCGTCGTCGGCATCGCCTGGATGTTCGGCTATCTCGACCTGCGCAAGGCCGCCTATGTGGTGCTGGGCATCGGCATCATCTTCGGCGCCGCCCAGCTCGTCACGACGATCTCCGGCGGGTGACGGCCATGGCGGAGAGCGTGGCGCTTGAGGAGGACACGCTGTTCCTGGCCTGCACGCGGCCGGCCATGGTCGCCGGCGTGACGATGGAGGCCATGGGCATCAACGTCATCCTGACGACGATCCTCTATATCCTTGCGGGCTCGATCGCCTACGCCCTTGTCGGCATCGTCTTCCATCTCGTCTTCAAGACGCTGGTGAAGCATGACCACAACATGTTTCGCGTCTTGATGGCGTGGATCGAAACTCGCGGCCGGTCGCGCAACGGGGCCTTCTGGGGCGGCACCACGCTGACCCCCCTCAAGCTCGTGAGGCGCTACGACGAAAGAGACCTTGGCCTTGCCTAACGTCGCCATTCTCAAAACCCGCGAGCTCGAGCCCGAGACCTTCATCCCGTATGTCCGTCACGTGGACGAGACGACGATCGCGCTCGATTCCCGGGCGCTGATGGTCATGATCGCCCTCGACGGCATATCGTTCGAGACGGCCGATCCGCTCGAACTCAACGGCCTTCATCGCGACCTCAACACGCTCTACCGCAACCTCGCGGACGAACGCCTCGCGCTTTGGACCCACATCCTCCGTCGTCGCGACAACGACTATCCCGAGGGAGCGTTTGCCAATCCCTTCTCCGCTGCCCTGAACGCGAAATATCGCGCCCGCATGGTAGAGGAGGATCTCTTCCGCAACGACCTCTATCTGACCCTGCTGTGGTATCCGACCCGCGATCCCGCTGAGAAGATCTCGGAGCTCCTGGGCCGCCTTCGCCGGGCGCGCCGCGGGAGCGTAGAGCTCGACGAGGAGGCGCTCAAGCAGTTGCGCGACAAGGTCACCGACGTGACGGCCGGCCTCAAGCGGTTCCAGCCACGTGTTCTTTCCCTCTACGAACACGATGGTCTTCTGTTTTCCGAGCCGAGTGAGGTCCTGCACCAGATCATCGGCGGCCGGCGGGAACGAGTGCCCCTCACGGAGGGGCGGGTTTCGTCAGCGATCTATTCCGACCGCGTCATCATCGGTCGCGAGACGGTGGAGATCCGCCATGAGGCTGAGACCCGGTATGCAGGGATCTTCAGCTTCAAGGAATATCCCGCCCGGACCAGGCCCGGCATGCTCGCTGGCGTCCTCACCACGCCGTTCGAGCTCATCCTGACGCAGTCCTTCGCGTTCGCCTCAAAGGCCGATGCCCGGACCATCCTGGGACGCAAGCAGAACCAGATGGTGAGCGCCGGCGACAAGGCGAATTCGCAGGTCGATGAGCTCGATGGCGCCCTGGACGAACTGGAATCCAATCACTTCGTGCTGGGCGAGCATCACCTGACGCTGTCGGTCTGCGCCCCATCGGTGAAGGACCTCACCGACAATCTGGCGAAGGCACGCTCTCATCTGACCAACGGCGGTGCCGTCGTGGCACGCGAGGACCTTGGCCTCGAAGCCGCATGGTGGGCGCAGCTGCCTGGCAATTTCCGCTACCGGGCCCGCTCTGGTGCGATCACCTCGCGCAACTTCGCTGCGCTGTCACCCTTTCATTCCTATCCGGTGGGCAGGAAGGACGGCAACGAGTGGGGGCCGGCCGTCGCGATGCTGAAGACGGCCTCCGGCTCGCCGTTCTATTTCAACTTCCACCATGGCGATCTCGGCAACACCTTCGTGTGCGGCCCCTCTGGATCCGGCAAGACCGTTATCCTGAACTTCATGCTCTCGCAGCTCGAGAAGCACGATCCCCACATGGTGTTCTTCGACAAGGACCGTGGCGCCGATCTCTTCGTGCGGGCGGCGGGCGGCACGTATCTGCCTCTGAAGAATGGGACGCCAACCGGCTGCGCGCCGCTGAAGGGGCTTGAGCTCACGCCGGAGAACAAGGTGTTCCTGGCGCAATGGATCGCCAAGCTCGTCGGCTCAAAGTCGCGCGAGCTTTCCGTGAGTGACCTGCGCGACATCGCCGGCGCCGTCGACGGCCTCGCGGACCTCCCGGTCCAGCGGCGCACCATCGGCGCGTTGCGCACCTTCCTCAACAACACCGACCCGGAGGGCATTGCCGCCCGGCTGCGGCGTTGGGAGAGGGGAGGGCCCCTCGGCTGGGTCTTCGACAACGAGACCGACGACATTGGGATCGGCGCCAAGTTCCTTGGCTACGACATGACGGATTTCCTCGACAATGAGGAGATCCGCACGCCGCTCATGGCCTACCTGTTCCACCGGGTGGAGCAGCTGATCGACGGCCGCCGCATCATCATCGTCATCGACGAGTTCTGGAAGGCGCTGCTGGACGAGGGATTTCGCGACCTCGCCCAGAACAAGCTCAAGACCATCCGGAAGCAGGGCGGCCTCATGCTCTTCGCGACGCAGAGCCCACGCGATGCGATCGCCTCGCCGATCGCCCACACCATCATCGAGCAGTGCCCGACCCAGATCTTCATGCCGAACCCGCGTGGCAGCCACGCCGATTACGTGGACGGCTTCAAGCTCACCGAGCGGGAATATCAGCTCATCGCGCGCGAGCTGTCCCCTGAAAGCCGCCGCTTCATTGTCAAGCAGGGGCACAACAGCGTCGTCGCCGAGCTGAACCTCGCTGGCTTCGACGACGAGCTCGCCGTCCTCTCCGGCCGCACCGCCAATGTCGAGCTGGCCGACGCGATCCGTGCGGAGGTCGGCAGCGGTCAGGAGGACTGGCTCCCCCTATTCCAACAAAGAAGGAGTCCCGGCTGATGGCAAAGCGAACCATGCTGTTGGCGGCCGCAGCCGCGCTCTGCATCTTCGTGGGAGCGGCCAACGCCCAAGGCATTCCGGTGATCGACCAAGCAGCCCTCGCCAAGCAGCTGGAGAGCATCGCGCAGCTCAAGTCGCAGCTCGACACCCTGAACCAGCAGCTTCAGCAGGCACAGCAGCTTTACGGTTCGCTGAACAAGCTGACAAACATGGCCGACGTCGCGAGCGTGCTCAACGATCCCGCGATCCGCAAGGCGCTGCCCCAGGACTTCAATGCGATCGAAGGCCTGCTCCAGGGCTCCGGTTCAGGCGCCTTCGGCGAGTCCGCGTCCAAGTTCCTGCAGGACAATTCCACCTACCAGACCAGCGCCAACGATTTCTACGCGCAGGAGCTGTCTCGGATCCAGAAGAAGAACGCCGGCCAGATGAGCCTTGGCCAGCAGATCTATGATGCCGCCACCAAGCGGATCGACGGCATCGACCAGCTCCGGCAGCAGATCGCATCGGCCGGCACCTCGAAAGACGTGGCGGACCTGCAGGCGCGTCTCCAAGCCGAAGCGGCGTTCCTACAGATCGATGTGGTGCGGATGCAAGGCCTGCGCATGGTGCAGCAGGCCCAGGCCCAGGTGGACGACCAGCGCAAGGCCGAGGACTGGCGCAGGCGCATCGACACGATGAACGCGGCGCTGCCATGAAGCGGATCGCGGCGTTCCTCCTGATGCTTCCTCTTGCCGCTTGCTTCGAGCCGGGGGAGGGGACTTACACCGTCAGCGACTATCTCGCCGATGATGCCTTGCGTGCCGAGCAGCTGGCGAAGTGCCGCGAGAATCCGGGGCAGCTCGCCGCAACCCCCAACTGCGAGAATGCGACCGAAGCGGATGGCAAGGCCCGCCTTCAGCGCATGAACAAGGCGCTGGGAGGGTAGGGCATGTATCAAGTCTTCTCGTTCCTCGATAACCAGTTCAAGACGCCGCTCGAGGACTTCATCAGCTCGGGGACATCGGGGATCAGCTCCTGGGTGACGGGGCCGCTGACCATCGCGCTGACGCTTTATGTCATCCTCTACGGCTTCCTCGTCCTGCGCGGCTCGATTCCCGAGCCGATCATGGAATTCGCATTCCGGGCGATGAAGCTCGCCATCATCCTGATGCTGGTGCAGAACGCCTCGAATTATCAGACCTATGTCTCGAAGGTGTTCTTCGAGGATTTGCCCACTGAGATCTCCGGCGCCCTCAACACCGGCTCGGCGCCGAGCGCCTCCGCTTTCGATTCCCTCCTCGACAAGGGGCAAAAATCCGCCAACGACATCTGGGCGAAAGGGTCCTGGCCGGTCGACATCCTAACCGGCGCGGCAGGGCTCGTGGTCATCGTCATGACCTTCATCGTCGCGGCGATTGGCTATGTGGTGTCGCTCTATGCCCGCGTCGCGCTCGCCATCGTCCTCGCCATAGGTCCGATCTTCGTCGCGTTGGCCATGTTCCAGTCGACGCGGCGGTTCACCGAGGCGTGGATCGGCCAGATGGCAAACTTCGTCATCCTGCAGGTGCTCGTCGTCGCGGTGGGATCGCTCCTGGTGACCTGCCTCGATGCCACCTTCGCCACCATGGAATCCTATGCGGACGTGCTGATGCGTCCGATCGCGCTCGGCGCCATCGCGCTTTCCGCTCTCTACGTCTTCTACCAGCTCCCCGGCATCGCGTCCGCGCTTGCCGCAGGCGGAGCATCACTGACCTACGGCTACGGCGCCGCGCGCGACGCGCATGAAGGCACGATCGCCCGGAGCACCCGGTATGCGGCCCGCGCCGTCGGCCGGGGTGTCCGCGCGGCGGGACGTAACTTCGGATCGGGCGGGGCTGGGTGACGCCGTTTCCTGAGAATCATTTTCACAGCCGGGTGGGTGCATGTTGCGTTCGTTCCTATTGCTCTGCATGGCGTCGGCTCTCAGCGGCTGTGCCTCTTGGTCTTATCCCTTGCCCAAATGCGACGGCTACGCGCGCCGGCCGCTTAACCGCGCCATGTGGCAGTGGGAGGGGAGCAGTAACGTGAAGGCGCAGTCGGACGCTGCGCCCCTGGCGCCGAACCGCGCAACGGCATTTGCCGATGAGGCGCCGGCATCGCCAACTGGCCCGTTCGCGCATCTCGACAGCGCCGGTTCCTACCGATCTTGCGCGGGGCAGGGGTGATGGTGACGAACGAAAGCCTTAAAAGTTATTTCGAGAAAGCCCGCCGGTTCGATCAGGACCGGATGATCCGGGCGGAGCGCTCGACCCGGGTCGCCTGGTTCGTGGCGATCTGCGCCAGCATCCTGGCGGCGGCCGCGGTCTTCGCGGTTGCGGGTCTGACGCCGCTAAAGACGGTGCAGCCCTTTGTCGTCAGGGTCGACAATTCCACAGGCATCGTCGATGTGGTCTCGGCCCTGACCGCGACCGCCGGAACCTACGACGAGGCCGTCACCAAGTATTTCGCGGCGCGATACGTCCGGGCGCGGGAGGCCTATGTCTGGAGCGAGGCGGAAGAGAACTTCCGGACCGTCGCCCTTCTTTCCACCCAGGCCGAGCAGCAACGGTTCGCCGCGCTCTATCGCGGCAGCAATCCGGAATCTCCCCAGAACATCTATGTCCGCAGCGCCACTGCCCGGATCAACATCGTCTCGATCTCGCTGATCAACCCTCACGTGGTGTCGGTCCGCTACATCCGCACCGTCACGCGCGGAGAGGATGTCCGCACCACCCATTGGGTGGCAACGTTGACCTTCGCCTATGTCAACGCGCCCATGTCCGCGACGGACCGGTTGGTCAATCCGCTCGGCTTTGTCGTGAGCGAGTACCGGGCCGACCCGGAGGCCATCAATTGAAGCGCGCTGCTCTCATCTTCGTGGTGGCTTGGGCCTGCCTCGTCACCCCTGCCAATGCCCTGGAGACGCCCAGCAGCGCACCCCAGGACAACCGGGTCCGCTTCGTCGACTACGAGCCCTACAACATCACCAAGGTCGTGGGCTCGCTGCGCTCCTCGGTCCAGGTCGAGTTCGCCGAAGACGAGGAGATCGCTCATGTGGCGCTCGGCAACACAGTGGCCTGGGAGGTGGCACCCGCCGGAAACATCCTGTTCCTAAAGCCGCGCGAGAACCAGCCGGTGACGAACATCTCTGTGGTGACGACACGGCGCAATGGAGCGACCCGCAGCTATCAGATGGAGCTCACGGTGCGCGACGGCTCGGTGGCCTCGGGACAGCCCACCTACTTCTATGTGAAGTATCGATATCCCGCCGACGAGGCCGGGCGCCGGCGCCAGGAGGCAGCGGCAAGGGCTCAGGCCGCCCAGGCCGGCTATGCCGACAAGGTGCTCACCTTCCATGAGCAATATGGCCCCCGCAACTGGCGCTACTCGGCGCAGGGCTCGGCCGCGCTCGAGCCGGAGGCGGTCTACGACAATGGCAAGCTGACCACCTTCGCTTTCACCGGCAACCAGGAGATGCCGGCGATCTACACGGAGAATTCCGACGGCACGGAGAGCCTGGTCCCGAAATCGGTCGAGGGCGACCTGGTGCTCGTCCAGGCCATCAGCCGCAAGTTCATCCTGCGACGTGGCGGCGATGTGCTCTGCATCTTCAACGAAGCCTATGACCGGGTTGGGATCAACCCGGGCACCAACACGACGTCTCCCTCGGTCGAGCGGATCGTGAAACCACAATCGGCGCCGAAGGCGCAATAGGGGCGGGCGATGGCGGACGATATCGAAAGCGGCGTGCCGGGAGAGCGCGGTCAGTCCGTCACTGGACGGCGGCAAGACAACCCGCTCCTGAAACGCGGAGCGGTGGTGCTGGCCGTCATCGCATTCGTCGGCTTTGCCCTGTGGTCGATGCGAGATCGAGGACCGCGGACGGACGCTGAGAAGCCCGAGCGTGTCGTCATCCGGCAGACCTCGGCTTTTGAGCCGGCCCGCCAGCCTGCGGCCATGCCGGAGGTGAAGCTGCCGACGCCGGTCGTCACGCCGCAAGCCGCCCCAGCGGACGACCCGTTGCTCGATGCCGCCCGCCGCGCCCCGGTGATGGCGTTCGGCGCACAGCGGGGCCCACAGAACCGGCAACAAGCTTCCGGCGTTCCAGCTGACGCAAGCTCCAACTATGTGCCTCTGAATGGAGCAGGAGGCGGCTTCAATGGGCCGGGCGAGAATGAGGACCAGCGTTTCGGCCGCATGATGACGCCGACCCGCCTCGAAGGGTCACGGGCGGGCACCCTGGGCAATCGTGATTTCATCATCGCCATGGGCACGTCGATCCCGTGCGTCCTTGAGACCGCCTTGTCCTCGGATCAGCCCGGCTTCGCCAGCTGCGTCATCAATCGCGACGTGCTCTCGGACAATGGCCGTGTCGTCATGATGGAGAAGGGCACGCAGGTCGTGGGCGAGTACCGTGGTCGCCTGCGCCGCGGGCAGGCCCGCCTCTTCGTACTGTGGAATCGCGCCAAGACCCCGAAAGGCGTGATCATCACCCTCGCATCACCGGCCACCGACGCCTTGGGCCGGGCCGGCATGGACGGCTATGTCGACACTCATTGGTGGGAGCGCTTCGGCAGCGCTCTGCTGCTTTCGATTGTTGGCGACGCCGCCAACTACGCCCAGGGCCAGCTCCAGCAGGGCGACATCCAAGTCCAGAACAGCGCCAATGCCGGCCAGCAGGCGGCCGCCATCGCGGTCGAGCAGTCCATCAACATCCCGCCGACGCTGGAGAAACACCAGGGCGAGTTGGTGTCGATCTTCGTCGCCCGGGACCTGGATTTCTCTGGCGTCTACGGTCTGCGCGTCACCGAGCCGCGCAACACGATCTACGATCGCGGCGTGCTCGGCGACTTCAGCCGGCGTTCGACGCTCGTCACAAAATAGGCGAGGGGAGGGGGATGACAGAAGGAGCAGATGTCGGCGTCGTCCGCGACCTGCTTTTCCCTCTCGCGCAATTCCTCAGCGACGAGACGCTCTACGAGATCGTGATCAACCGCCCGGGCGTGGTCCTGACCGAGGGTCCCGGCGGGTGGCGCAGGCACGAAGCACCGGATCTCACGTTCGAGAAGCTGATGCGGCTCGCGCGGGCCGTGGCGAGCTATTCGCACCAGTCGATCGACGAGTCCCATCCCCTGCTCTCCGCCACCCTGCCCGATGAGCATCGCATCCAGATCGTCATTCCACCCGCCACCCCTAAAGGCACGGTGAGTATCACGCTCCGCAATCCCTCCGCGGTCGCGCTGACGCTCGACGATCTCGAAACCGCCGGCCTCTTCTCGGAAGTCAGTCCGATCCCCGACGAGCTCTCGGCAGCCGACGCCAGGCTGCTCGAGCTATACCAAGCCGGAAGCTACATGCCGTTCTTGCGGGAGGCGGTGCTCGCTCGAAAGAATATTATCATTTCGGGCGCGACGCGGTCCGGCAAGACCACGCTCTCGAAGGCGCTGATCCAACATATCCCCGAAGACGAACGGCTGATCACCATCGAGGACACGCCCGAACTCGTGATCCCGCAGGATAACCATGTGCGGCTGTTCTATTCGAAGGACGGGCAGGGGCTGGCCAAGATCGGGGCGAAGGAGCTTTTGGAGGCATCCTTGCGCATGCGTCCGGATCGCGTCCTGCTGCAGGAGCTCCGCGACGGCACCGCCTTCTATTACATCCGCAACGTGAATTCAGGACATCCCGGCTCGATCACCACCGTGCATGCCGATTCCGCCAGGTTGGCGTTCGAGCAGCTTACGCTGCTCGTGAAGGAATCTGATGGTGGGCACGACCTCGAGCGGAGCGATATCCGCGACCTGCTGAAGATCGCGATCGACGTCATCGTTCAGTGCAGGAGAGCAGGGGGGCGATTTCGTGTGTCAGAGATCTATTTCGATCCGCATCGGCACACCGGACCAGAGATGTAGCGCGAGGAGCTAATCGGAGGGTCGAATACTGTTTCATTGATCGAAGAGCTGTTCGTCACTTCGGCATGCTTTCGCGCGCTATCCGAGACACGCCATGGGCGAATCCAAGATATTCATCCAGAATTTGGCTTCCAAAATGGCAAAGCGTCGATCTTTGCACGGTTTGAGATTTGACTTCCATCCTAGGCCTACCGCTTTTTTTGGCAGCAGTGCGACGGATACCTAAATAGCAGTGTGACCGGCTCGCCTATGCCAAGTACCCCAAAGCTTAGCAGTGCCATCAAGCCTTTTAAGCCCCATCGTGAGGTGAGGCGTCAGCCTATCAGATGCCGAAGCGCCACGCCTGCCAGTGCACAACCTGCCAGGGTTGGCAACATTCCAATCTCAAACCGGAGCATAGCGACCATCGCCGCAAGGGAAAGAACAGCCGCCCGCCAATCGACGGTGTCGGGAAAAGGAAGGTCCACGCCGATGCCGAGAAACCAAACCGTTCGGACTTCGCGGAACACGACGTGGAGCGCGAACCAGAGGGCGAGATTCATGATCACGCCGACTACGGCCGCCGTGATGGCGGACAAAGCCGCCGATATGGCCCGGTTGCTGCGCAGCGCCTCGACATAGGGCGCCCCGAGGAAGGTCCAGAGGAAGCACGGCGCGAACGTCATCCAGGTGGTGAGGAGGGCGCCGAGGCATCCGGCGAGACGCGGATCGAGCGACCCCGGCGTCCGGACGGCGGCTAGGAAACCCACGAACTGGAGCACCATGATGAGGGGACCGGGGGTGGTCTCCGCGAGGCCGAGGCCGTCCACCATTTCCCGGGGGGCGAGCCAACCGAAGGTCTGCACCGCCGCCTGGGCCACGTAGGCAAGGACGGCATAGGCCCCGCCGAAGGTGACGACGGCCATGGCGCTGAAGAAGCTCCCGTTCTGCGTCCAGACGCTGGGTTCCGAGCGGCGGCGAGCGCCGAGAAGCTCCCCCCTTTTTGCCGTTCGCCCCCTGCTGGTGGACGCGGATGGTGGTGGAATCGACCATCTGGATGTCGCCGTCGTAGGCCTTCGACACCGCATCGAAGATGCGATCCCAGACGCCGATCTTCCGCCATCGCACGAAACGGTTGTAGCAGGTTGTGGAAGGCCCGTAGCGTTCGGGGATGTCGGCCCACGGCGAGCCCGTGCGAAGGCGCCAGTAGATGCCGTTCAGCACCATCCGGTCGTCCGCCCGAGCCACCCCGCGCGGCTTGTTCGGCAACAGCGGCTCAATGATGAAGTGAGGTGGTTCGATCGACACTTCATATACCGTCAATGGCCAAATTCGCCGGCGGTAATTCCATCGGCCAGGGGAGAGGTCGTTGAGAAAAAACCAAAGATACAGTTCAGGGCGACGCGTTTGCCTCGCAGGAGTGGCCATAGCCACGGAGTTTGGATAATTGGCCGCGGTCTCGGGGCTGCCATGCACGCGGGTCCTGCATGGCCCTCAACCGGGGCCCGAAGTGGGCTGGCGGTGAACGTCGAACCACGCTGTACCGCAAGCCTACGGTTCGTCATGGTTGAGAAGTGACCAGACAGCAACGAACAGAGCGACGATCAGCGGGCCGAGGACAAATCCGTTCATGCCGATCAACGAGAGCCCGCCCACCGTGGAAATGAGCACGGCGTAGTCCGGCAGCATGGTGCCCTTCCCCACCAAAGCTGGCCGCAGGAAGTTGTCCACCGTGCTGATCACCAGCGTGCCGATCGCGAGCAGGATGGCGCCCTTCAGATAGGCGCCGGTCAGCAGCAGATAGGCTGCCGCCGGCACCCAGACCAGTCCGGCGCCCACAGCGGGCAGA
>NZ_JBDZDP010000032.1:0-25875 GCF_040044995.1 Xanthobacter pollutisoli | reverse complement strand
GGTCTCACAACTACCGACTCAATACCGTCGCCAGTCTCAATTACCTTGAATCGGTCTCATAATGACGACACGGCCAAGGCATTGAAATTGCGCAGGCGCCAGTCTCATCAACCCCGGTAGTCCGACAGTCGCTCGCATTTCAGCGCCGGACACGCCTCAAAAAGGCCCCGCAGGCGTCGTTTTTCGCGTTCATTGAGTGGACTGGGTTCGCGCTTGATTTCCGGACCGCGGACCGGGAATTCATAACGGCTCGGCCGCCGGAGTGATTTTGGAGCGGTTTTCGCGAGACAGGCAGCCAGATCGGAAGGGCGCCTGCGCCCCAAAGGGCCGCTGATCCCGAACTGGTCCGCCGCGATCGCGTTTGGTCGACCTCGTCAGAAGGCCGCAGAGGCCGATCGGCCGCTGCGGACAGGGCAAAGGTCGGAAAACGGCAAATTGCCGCCTACGGGCTCCTGAGTGGCTTTGAGGGGATTTCGGCTTTTTTGGAGGGTTTCGAGCGGCAGACCATCGAACCGAGCACGCGTCGCCGTTCTCCCGCCCTCCCATCCGGCCGCGATGAATCGGATTTGATGAGACTGGCCACCAACAGCACGTGGTCTCACGATATCCGAATCTCCTAGCCGGCCTTCACCGGTTCCAACGACACGCTCGTTCCGGCGGATGCCTCCACGGACAGCGCAAGCGCAGCGTCGATCAGACGCGCGCGCACGCGCTCCCGCTTTGCTCGGGGCAAAGCCTCTGCTGCGATCCAGGCTGGATCAGCCAGAATTTGACCAGCCAGGCGCTCGTATTCGGCCGAGGAGCGGCTCTGTTGACGGGCCGCGCACAACCCTCGCGCATGCGGAAGCCCAGGGAAAGACGCCGATGGCACCACATGCAGCGATCGTGAAAAAGCCGGCCATGTCGAGGACAAACGCAGAGCTCAGAGAGCTCCCAATGGGCGCGCAGATAGGCGTCGCGGCCGGCAGCATGATCGTCATCAAAGCACGCAACACAGACCGACGGTGATCCGATCGATAGCGCCCACTCCGGCCCCCGGGTTGCGTACCAGGATCGCGGGCGTTGCGGATAGCGCCGGCTCAAGGACAGGCGCCGCAGTCGCTCGGGATCGAGACCGCAGGCAGCGGCCAACTCCCTGGTTCGATCTGCGGTCGGCGCCCAATCATCGATCGGCCGAGATGGCGCAGGATTTTGCCCTCCGGGGAAATGGCCGCCCAGTTCCTGCGCCGCAAGACCATATCGACAGGCCACTCGCGCGAGCCACGATGACAGCAATTCGTCGCGATAAGGCCGTGGCGCAACCGGCAAACGGCTCATCATCGCGCCGCCGCCGGCGGCCGGCGTGCCGATTGCGTCATCGACACCAGCGGTAGCACCAGGTCATCACCGAAGCTCGTGAGATCGAGCCGTTCCCGCCCCGACCCGACGGCCTCCTCGGCCGCCGTCTCGATCAGCCTGAAAATCCGGGCCGTGACGCCGCTGGTAAGCAAGTGGATCCGTCCTCGAACGGCGTCGCTTTCGAGATCGGATGGAGCTCGCAGCGGCAGGATGCCAGCCAGGCTCTTCAAAAGCCGTGCAAAGGCGTGGTCGTTCTTCCAGGGCTTGAGATGAAACGCCTCGAAGCGCTCGGCGAGCTGGGCGTCGGTGAGCAAGGCCTGACGCGCCAGATCCGTCCCGGCGCAGACAAGCGGCACTCTCAGGTCGTTCGCGAGAAACCGCAACGCATTCAGAAAAATCCGTTGTTGCCGATAGGTCCCCGCCAGCATGCCGTTCACCTCATCCAGCACGATCAGCTTGGCGCCGACCGTGCGCAGCAGCGAGCGGCAGATGTCCTTTTCCCGCGCAAGTGCCCCGCCCACCAGCGCGGGAGCCTGCAGGCTGGCCAGCAATTCGCGGTAGAGATCCCGCTCGACCGGCTCCGAGGGCACCTGCGCCACCACAACCGGCCTGTTGGTGACGCCGGTCGACTGACACAAGGTCGCGGGGTGGGTGCGCTCGAACTTGCGAACGATCTTGGTCTTGCCCATGCCGGTGTCACCGTAGATCAGCAGACAGGGCATGCGGTCGCGCGACGGATAGGCCAGCAATGCCTCCAGGCGGGCCAGCACTGCGGCCGCCTGGTCGAAACCAACCCAGCGATCCGCTTTGATCCAGGCGATGCGCTCTTCATCCGGGAGCGCGGCATAGCGGCGGTAGCGAGCATCGAGGTACTCGTAGGTCCCCTCCCCTCTCACGACCATTCCTCGACGGGAAAGATAGGCACCTTGCTCCAGTCGATCGGTCGATCGTCCTCGGCTTGCCCTGGCTCGGCCGGCGCCGAGGAGCTGTGCATTGCGGCGGCGGCGAGAGCGCGGTCACGCTTTTCGGCGAGCTGACGCGCCGCTTTGGTGCGCCTGGTGGCCTCATCAACCAATGCTCGTTGAGCCTCGATGGTTTCGAAGATCAACTGCTCGTCGACAAGCGCAAGGCCGCGCTCGCGCAGGACGGTTCGGGCGCGGCGGTGCTCGCCCAGCGTAATCGGCGATCGCCGCAAATCGGCAAAACGGATCGGCCAGCGTGTGCCATCTGGAGCCCTTACGAGGATTTTCGAGAGATCGCGTGGATCGTAAGCTACGCGCAAGGGCCTACCGAGCCGCCCGGCCCAGATGCTCAGGATGTCATCCCAGTATCGGAGGCCGAACAGGTGAAGGCCATCGCGTCGGACCTGCCGGTCAACCGAAGGCAGGAAATCGATCATGAAGCCAGCGAGATCATGGGGCTGACGCACGGGCCTGACACGGAGGCCCAGGGTTTCGTGCCAGGCCGCCAGCGGCGGGATTCCCAAGACTCCATGCCGATCAGCATGGTAGCGCGTGATCTCAAGCGCCATCCACTGCTCGAGCTCATCCAGCGTCATCATCGCATTGGCGGTCGAGTCGTAGCTGCCGCGCCCGTCGATATCGCTGAAGGTCGTACCCGGCAGAAGATGGACGGCACCCATCATCGTGCCGATGAGCCGTTCGATATGGCCTCCGTAATGGGGCGTCGCCACCGGCCGGTGGATGAGGTCGATGCCATATTCTTCGGCGCCGCGCCGCAGGGCGCGCGACCGGAACTCCTTGGCGTTATCGACATGGATCGCATCGGGGAAACCACAGGTCGGCCAATCCGCATCGATCTCCAGCCCGGCAAGCCATGGCTCTTTCGGTTGCACGAGATGCTGAATTGCGAGGGCGACCGAAACCGCCGACGGCGCCTCGAGCGTCAGGTAGAAGCCCGCGACCATGCGGCTCGCAACGTCGATAGCGAGCGTCAACCACGGCCTTTGCATGGGCCGTCGGTGCTGGCGATCGACGACGATGACATCAACCAGCGTATGATCGATCTGGACCACCGCAAATGCGTGCCCGGCTTCGTATTGCCCAGGAACAGGCCGAAAGCGGTCCCGTGCCGCCTTCGGGCCCTCCCGCGCCATGGTGAGCTCGGCAGGATCCAGCGCAGCGATCCGCGCATTGAGGGTATGCCAGGACGGCGCCCGCAGGCCGCGCATACGGCAGAGCCGGCGGATTTCCTTGTGCAGCTGATTGATGCTCGGCTTCTGGCGCGTCTTGTAGAAATCCTGCAACGCCTCGGCGATCACCGTTTCGGTCTGATCCGGCAGTCGGCGGCTGCCTTGCCGCGTGCCCGCCGGGCGCGGCAGCAGCGAACTCGCGACGGGATGCTCGCGATAGGCCCTGATCAGCTCATAGAGGCGGGTTCGTCTGACGCCGAGGTCATGGCAGGCGCGGAGGAAGTCGGACCGGCCGGGACGGTCGAGCGATACCAGTCGCCGGATCACGGCCTCCCGAGCAACCGCCTCGCTCCAGGCAGCCTCATCAGCCGTGTTCTTGTCAGGCGCATGAACCACAGCAGCCTCGCTGCGAAGTTCGTCCGCCCAAATACTACGAAAAATCCGCTGATTCGGCTAGAATCCATCTATGTATGAACCCAAAACACGATTCGTGCCAGATCAATGACTTGCCATCCGCCAATGAAATGCAAACGACAGGCGGTTTTGGGCGCGTCGGAGCTCGCCGGCGGCCATCTGCCGGGCCCAGGGCCACGAGAATCGCGTTCCGAAGGTGTTGTCGGGAAAATTGCCCGCCACGAGATGCTAAGGTAGAATATTAACAAATAGGAACCTGGAGCCTATTCTATGGCGCTGAGCATCAAGGACCCCGAAACCGAGAAGCTCGCCCGCGCGCTCGCCGCGCGCACCGGCGAGACCATCACCGTCGCGACCCGCCGGGCGCTCGAGGAACGCCTCAAGCGGACGGGAGCGCTCGCGCGCAAGGCCGCCCTCCTCGAGGATATGGAAGCGATGCAGCGGCGCCTGGGTGCCCTGCCGGTCCTCGACGATCGCAGTCCCGAGGAGATGATCGGCTACGACGAAAACGGACTGCCCGGCTGATGGTCATCGACACCTCAGCGATCGTCGCCATCTTCTTCAACGAGCCGGATGCCCCGAGCTATCGCGAACGCATCGCCGACGATCCGATCCGGCTCATCTCCGCGGCGACATTCCTGGAAGCCGCGATGGTGATCGAGGCACGCTTCGGCGAGGCCGGCGGCGCCGAACTCGATCTGTGGCTGCACAAGGCCGAGGTCGAGGTCGTGGCGGTGACCGCCGAGCACGCCGACCAGGCACGCCGCGCCTGGCGGCGCTACGGCAAGGGCCGGCACCCGGCCGGCCTGAACTACGGCGACTGTTTTTCCTACGCCCTCGCCGTGCTCTCCGGCGAGCCGCTGCTGTTCAAGGGCGACGATTTCCCCAAAACCGACATCAGGGTGGCGTGATGAGCGGCGCCATGATCCCTGAACATCGCGGCGACGAGGATCCGGTCACCGATCCTGACCCGGCGCAGGCGATCGCCGAGGCCCCCTCCCCTCCCCTTCCCGCACATCTCGAGCAGCTCACGGAACGGGCGCGCGACTATGTCGAGGCGGCGAGCTCGGCCAACACGCGCAGGGCCTACACCTCCGACTGGAAGCATTTTGCCGCCTGGTGCCGCCGACAGGGGCTGGAGACCTTCCCACCCTTGCCCCAGGTCGTCGGACTCTACATCACCGCCTGCGCGTCGGGCACCGCCATTCCCGGCGACAAGCCGAACGCGGTCTCGACCATCGAGCGCCGGCTCTCCGCTCTATCGTGGACCTACACCCAGCGCGGCACCCTGCTCGAGCGCGGCGACCGACACATCGCCACCGTGCTGGCCGGCATCCGCAACACCCACGCCTCCCCTCCCCGGCAGAAGGAAGCGGTGCTGCCTGAGGATCTCGTCGCCATGCTCGAGACGCTCGATCGCGGCACACTGCGCGGCCTGCGTGACCGCGCCATGCTGTTGCTCGGCTTCGCCGGCGGGCTGCGACGCTCGGAAGTCGTCGGCCTTGACCTCGGCCGCGATCAGACGCAGGACGGGCGCGGTTGGGCCGAGATCCTCGATAAGGGACTGGTGGTCACGCTGCGCGGCAAGACCGGCTGGCGCGAGGTCGAGATCGGACGCGGCTCCTCCGACACCACCTGCCCGGTCGTCGCGCTGCAGATCTGGCTGAAGCTGGCGCGCATCGGCCACGGCCCTTTGTTCCGCCGCGTCACCGGCGATGGCAAGGATGTCGGGCCCGACCGGCTCAACGACCGCGAGGTGGCGCGGCTCGTCAAGCGCACCGCGCTTGCCGCTGGCGTCCGTGGCGATCTCAGCGAGGTCGAACGGGAGGAGAAATTTGCCGGCCACTCGTTGCGCGCCGGCCTCGCCTCCTCCGCCGAGGTCGACGAACGTCATGTCCAGAAGCAGCTCGGCCACGCCTCGGCCGAAATGACCCGCCGGTATCAGCGCCGGCGCGACCGGTTCCGGGTGAACCTCACCAAAGCCGCCGGTCTGTAGACGCGATTTCAGGCTCCCACAGCCGGACCTCGTCGCCGAAAGGTGCATTACGGCCTCTCCCGGCGGGCTGAGATCGTTGATTTCTGAGTCTTGCCGTCGCCGCCTCCCCCGCCAGCCTGGGTATCCAGCTTCGCGCGCAAAAGCGCCATCACCATCGGCCATGTCGAGAACTTCCCGTCCTGCGCTCGCTTCGTCAGGCTTCGTAGATATCCCCCATGGCTCGAGATGTGGTCAGCCCGCTGCAGGATCGCGGCAATGACCGTGGCCGCGTGGGTTTCGCCCATCGCCACACAGGCGTCCTGATAGGCGCTCGGACTGATCCCAAGGAAGGCCCGCGCCGTTTGCGCCGTGGCCAGCAAGTCGCGCCAGGTTCGGATTTCACCACCCGGCACCAGGGTCACGATCTCTGGACAGGCCTCGAGCACGATTCCAAGTGGCAGATCCCGTTCCGGGAGCGAATGGACATTGTCGGGAGCTACCGGCTCCGTGTTCTTCTTCTTTTCTCGAAGAGCCTGTTCAGATTCATTGAGGGAGTTTGGGTTTGAATTCTGTTTGTGGCGCTCAGCTTGAGACTCATTGGCGCTTAAATATTGAGAATTGAGGAAGTTTTCCAGTGTCTTGTGCACATCGCCATGGAGATCGCAGAGCTCTGCAAGGATCCCGTCGATGATTGCCCTCGATGCCGACCGCGGCAGCTGCCGCATCAGGTCTTCGTAACGCGCACGATAGGCCGGCCAATCTCCGGGGACGCTGTCCTCAATGCCGGCGGCGATCAGCTTCACCACATCCCGACGTGTGATCGTCAGGCGCTCGCGCGCGATCCGCAGGGCCTTCTTCTCAGCTTCTACCGCCTCCGCAAGCGCCTTGAACTCTTCGGCACGCGCCACGATTGGCGCCAGGTCGAAGCCGTAGGCCTGCTCGATTTCGCCTGAGGGCCCCTTGCGCGCGAAGCGCTTGCCGTTCGGACTGTCACGGCGGATGACGAGGCCACAGTGCACGAGGACAGCGATGTGTCGCCGGAGCGTCGCCGGAGACATCCCATTGGCTCGATCACTCAGGTGCTCGTTTGATGGGAACACGACGAGGTCAGCCTCCGTGCACAGCGCCGTCTCCTGATGAAACGATAGAAGGGCACTCAGGATAGCCAGAGACCGATCGGTGGCACCGATTGCCTCCCTCGCCTCGCGGATATGTTGGAAGACCTTCCACTTGTGCACAATGGCCTCGGGCCGGGAGGCTTGCGCCGCCATTTGACTCGAAACCTGGGCAAGCGTCATTGGTCGCCGCCCAAAGGGCGTCGTTGGTGCATGTGTTTGCATGTCCTTGCCTCAAAAGGGGCAAAGAAATCCGGCTCGCCAAAACGGCGCCTAAACGCTTGACACGGATTCGCGGAAGTGATTCTCTGTCAGTCGCTACACATGAAGAGGGCTTCCGGGACGGCAACGTTTCGGGGGCCTTTTTCCTTTTGCCTTCGGTTCTCCTGTTTATCAGGTTGCCTCGATCCAGCCGGCTCATTCCGCCTGGGCAAGCTGTCTATTCATCGCGTCCCTTGCGCTTGTATTCGTCATAGAGGCGCTGAAGCTGCTCTCGCACGAAGTCACCGAACTGCGGCGCTACACGATCATCGAAAGTCAGCGTAATTTTCTTGCCGGAGCGCATCACCTTGGCAGCGTGGGTTCCATCCGTAGCCGCCCAGGCCTCAGGCCGTGCGCGCACGGCCTTTTCGCGCAGCGCGTTGGCCAGGATCTCAAAGCGCTTGTCGCTTTCGTGAGCCCCGAAGCTTGGGTCCTGAACAGCGCCGAGCGCGCGCTGTCGATTGTTCTCATCCTCGAGCAGGTCCGACAATTCCTGCCATCGGATCCTTCCGAATGCGGGTGCCGGTCCAATGGCGTCGATGACAGGTCCAGGGACCCTCGTTGCAATGGAAATCA
This sequence comes from Xanthobacter pollutisoli, assembly GCF_040044995.1. Lineage (NCBI taxonomy): Bacteria > Pseudomonadati > Pseudomonadota > Alphaproteobacteria > Hyphomicrobiales > Xanthobacteraceae > Xanthobacter > Xanthobacter pollutisoli. Next base: position 18,044 of record NZ_JBDZDP010000032.1, on the reverse strand, counting down.
GCCGCGAAAGCGCGGCCTTGTCCACATTCAAGGCTGCCATGATCGTCTCACGGGAGAACTTGCGATCCTCGAGGCGGGAGGCGAACCGGGCGCGCTCTATGAACGTGAGATCGGTCCGACCGCTGTTCTCCTGCCCCTGCGCGATGACCAATTCTTCATCGGTCAGGACACGAACAACCGCGCGGACTTTGATCCCGAGCTCGCGGGCAGCGCGCAGTCGGCGGTGCCCGAACGCGACCTCAAATCGGTTGGCTTCGTTCGGCTTCGGCCGGACCAGGATGGGGACACTCTGCCCGTGCTGCCGAATTATTTCCCGAAACGCAGCGCTCTGCTCCTCGCTTGCGTCCATGCGGTCAGCGACAAACGAATTGTCGACGTCAGCCGGATCGAGCTCGACGACAGTCTGCCCCTCGATGAGACGCTGCTCGATCGCGTCGGCACGCTTCACCTTTTCCGAAATGTCCCCAAGCGACTGCGAGATTGCGCCCAAGGCGCTCGGCTGGCGAAGGGGCCGGTCCAAACCGAGAAGGGGCCGCGCACGGTTGGGGGCCGAGGAACGAGCCTGTTCGTTGGCTGGCTGCGTCTCGTCTGCCGGCAGGTCGAAACTGATCTTCCTTGCCATCGTCAGTTCCTCTTCCACACCTGCTTGATCAGTGCCTCGATCTCACCGTTGACCAGATCCAACGATTCAACGGCGCGATCGTAGGTGCCGCGTGTGAACTGCTGGCGCTCCACCTCGTAAATCGTCTGTTTAGTCAATCCAGCGTCAGCGATCGCCGTGCTCTTCACCATCGGATGGGTCAGAACCCTTGCCCCGAAAATGGATCGCATGAGTCCGACCATTGTCGTCTGAGGGCCATCACTTGGCTCGTAGCGTGTCACTAGGTACCGCATCCAATCGTATTGGGTTGGAGCGCCGGCATTAGCGACGACATCGAGCAAACTGCCCGTCATGTTGAGAAACTGCGACATGGACATCACATCGAGCATCTGAGGATGCACGGTGATCAGCACAGCCGTCGCGGCGCACAAAGCCGACAGCGTGAGAAAGCCCAGTTGGGGCGGGCAATCGATGACGACAACATCGTATGCATCGCCGACTTGGGCCAAAGCTTCCCCAATGCGGGAAAAGAACAGAGACTCCCGGCCTTCTTTGGTCATAAGGGCCTTTGGTGTCTCGTGCTCGAACTCCATCAGTTCGAGCTGACCGGGAATGAGATGCAGGGATGGGATGTAGGTTCCGCGGACAATCTCAGCCATGTCCCGACGCGCGTCGTCATATCGGATCGCGCCATAGATCGTTTCGTTGTCTCCGACATCGAGCTCAGGCTGGTGGCCAAAAAGCGTGGAGAGGCTGGCTTGAGGATCGAGGTCGATTGCGAGCACCCTGTAACCGCGGAAGGCGAGGTACTGCGCGAGATGACCCGCGTGGGTCGTCTTTCCAGAGCCGCCCTTGAAATTCATCACGCAAATGATCTGCAGCTTCTCGCCATCTTTGCGGATTGGGATGTAGCGCCTCGCGCCCTTGCCGGAGGCATCCAGGTCGGCACGAAGCGCCTCAATGTCTTCGATCGAGTAGGTGCGCCGACCATTGGCCAGGGGTGGAGGCCCCTTCCCTTCCGAGACCAGTTGCCGAAGATAGCCCTCGGCAATGCCGAGGAAGCGAGCCGCCTCCGCCGGAGTGAACCTTCGTAAGGTTTTTTCGGCCGCGGGAGGAAAGTCCCGAAGCTGCTGCGCCCGCAGGCGGGCGGACAATTCCGCCGCGTCCGAGTTGATCAGCGCTCGCAAGTCGCGGAGCGTCTCGTCCTGGGGCATCGCTGGGGCCGTCATTTGTCTCTCTGCATCTGCGGTATTTTGAGCAGTCCCGCTCAAAAAGCGCTGATTAGGAGTTATGCCCGATTCTCAAGTTACCGCAAGGACTATTGGGTTAATGAAAGATTAACGGGGGCGCCAGTTTGAGGCTATCAACCGAACCAAGGTGTGGTAAGAGACCCCTTTTCGCATAGCGCCCCAACCACCCGAATCAGATCGATCGCCAGACTTGTGCGGCGGAGTATAGTGCGGTGTGCTGAATTGACCCGCGACCAATGTCCCGGACATCGGCGCCCTCACGATTCGAGCTCGCAGGGATACATTTGGTTTCGGTGCGAGGGGCCGCCCAGTCGTTGCTCGATGTGGTGACCGAGTCGTGGACCAACGCTCAATTGTACGCTGACAACTTAACGGGGACAAGCGATCTTCGTCGGCATAAATCGCCCTAACAAACACAGGTGGCGAAGAAACCGACCGAGATATCAATGCCTGTTCAGCGCTACACCCGCCGTATTGGCGGCCATCGTGTCACTGTGTCCGCCATGCTCGGCGCGCCTCCCGACCCGGACCCCAGTGGACAGCAAGCTCCATATAAAAGGTGCGCACTCGAACCCCGGCATCCACCCGGGCAGCACACTGTTCCCTCGCCTCGCACCCGGCCCTGACGAATCCCGCTCCCCTGTGAATTTCGCAGGTGTGAGAATGTGACGGAGTGGAAGGATGCCCCCTCCCCCGATGGGATGGAGGCCATGAAAGCAAGGGGCCTTTCCGTGTTGCTAAACACAGAATAGTCGCTCAGGGCTGCCGGCACGACATGGACGGGGCCTATCACCATGTCAGAGCTGGTTGTTGGCTGCGACACGCCACGAGCTTGCATCGAGCACCGTTCCTTAGTGTCCAGCCAGGCTTAGTGAACCCACAGCTAGTCTGACGCATTCGCCGTCTGGATCGCCGCACTGGAAAGCCTTTGCGTCGCAGCGTTAGCTCCTCGCAATGGCCTCGACTATGAGCTGATCGCTGTCCCCGCCGAAACACGGCCAGCTCTTATGCTGCTTCAATCAACCTTGGCACTCGCTTTCGCCGGCGCTACTCCCGTCCGGCGCCCTCGACGGCACCGCCGGGGCAAAGCCCGCCTGCTGCTCCAGATGAGTTGCATGCTTGCCTGCCAGTCACCGCTATCCCTGCCACTCGCGCGCGCCTCTCAAGTCTCGTGGGGCGCCGCACGCAATTGATCTATTCCAGGAAACTAACCCGACCTATTCACGACGGCCCCGGATCTTTCCGGCCATCGCGCTGCGGATGATTTCGGGCGCACGCCATCGTTCGGATTTTTCACCGTCTGACGAACGGAACTTGGTTGAACGCGCTGGAGGGAACGGACGAGCGAAGGGGCAACTGCCCCATCGATCAGGGCCCGAGCGGGGCGAGCGCGCCGGGCAGTCCGCGGAACAGATCGGCCTCTGGACAGCAGGCGGCGAAGGCGAGGCGCACGCGGCTGGCGGTCTCGACGACCCTGGCCGCGATCTTGATCAGCCGGAGCCGCAGCGTCGCGAACTCCGCCTTCGCCAGATCGCGGGCCTTGGGAATGGCGTCGCGCACTGTCAACATCAACCAGTAGGCGGCCGTGTGCAGCACGAGGCGCATCTGATTGGCGACGGCGGAACGGCAGGACGTGCGATCCGACGATAGCTGCGTCTTGTGCAGCTTGATCAGGTTCTCGGCCTGCCCGCGTGCGCAATACAGGCTGTCGTAGATCCACTCGGGCGAGCCATGTTCGAGATTGGTGACGACGAAGCGGATGTCGAGGCCGAGCGTCGTCGCCTCGATGCGGGCGATGGCGCGCCGCTCGCGGTTCCATGATTTCGCCTTGTGGCGCGTCTCGGCATAATCGCGCACGACCGGCTTGTCGCAGACGGCGCGCTCGGTACGAACCGCATCGGCGGCGTCATCGACTGTCCTCGACAAAGGCTTCGATCCGGGCAGCCCGAAGACGTAAGCGACGCCGTTATCCTCGCACCACGCCATCGCCTCCGGCCGGGCGTAATGGCCATCGCCGCGGACCGTGATGCGGGTCCTGGTCCAGCGCTTGCGGACATGCCGCACAAGACGCCGCAGATGCGCGCGCACCTCGACGCCGGACGGCGTCTTGCCGGGTCGCAGGACGACCGCGACGGGACGGCTCCGTTCAGTATCGTAGACATGGATCGGCAGGAAACAGCGTTCGTCATAGTGCGCGTTGAACAGCGACAGCTGCTGATGGCCGTGCACGACATCGCAGGTGTCGTCGATGTCCAGAATGACAGACGCAGGCTCGCGTTGGTAAGACGCCATCCATTGATCCACGAGCGCGTAGGTCAGGCGGATCGCGTCCTTCAAGGAGGGCGCGTTCTCCAGCCGCGACAGCGTCGGCTGCGAACAAAGATCGGCGCCGGTCTCGGGCAACCGTCCACAGGCGAGCTTGAACGCGGGATCGACACGCAGGCTGTCCAGATCGTCGGCGTCCTCGTAGCCGCAGGCGATGGCGAAGGCGCGAGCGCGGATCATGTCGGCGAGCGTGTGCGTGATCCGGGACGGATCGCGCCGATCCGGAAACGCGCGGGCAAGCCTGTCAGCGATCCCCAGACGACGTTCGGCCATCGCCAGCAGCATGACGCCGCCATCGGAAGTAAGGCGGCCGCCGTCGAAATCGGCTGTGAGCTTCTTGCGCCCCACGGCTGGAAACGAGAACGGCAGAATCGTAGTGTCGGTCATTGGCGGGCGTGGCTGGCGCGATGCGCTGCAGGGGATCGGTGCAAGCAACCAAATCCTACGCCGTATCAGGGCTCTATGCCACGCTCGCCAGCTCCAAAGCACTCGCTTCATGAATAATTGCGGCTAAGATGCCGCGCTCTCACGGCGCCTGACAAGACGAGATCGCACCCCTCGACGAAAAGATTCTCACTGGCGACCCTAGCAACGCTGGCGAGATCTCCAAGGAGCGCACCTTCTCACCCCGAGCCGATCTGGTGAAGGCCACACGCTGCGGCGACCGCCCCAAGTTGGCGACCGGGATTGGCAGACTGCCCGAACCGGAAACGATCTGCCCCCGCCGCATCGCCTTTGTACCAGGCGCATCTCCCTGCCCGGAATACCGGCACACTGCCAGGAGATCGGCAGCTCTGGAGCGGACGACCCAAGAACCGCGAAGCTCTCGACATCACCGCGGTCGCCCGACCGCCCTTCCTCATGCACCATGTGATGACCTGGACGGGACTGCCCATCGGACTCGCCGGGATAGGACCATTGCCTTCCCGCAGTGAACCGCAGGGTTGCCTCGTTCTTCAAGTCGTGTCGTGCCCCTTCCCGACGGTTCTCGATGGAACCGCCTGGCGCCTGCAGACGCTCGCACCCCATCGATGGGCGCGGCATCGCGACGCCTGTTCGTCACGGTTGTACGCTGACAACCTTAGCGGACGCGTCCTCAGGTGAGAGGCAACCGTGTGGGCCGCCACGTGCTGTCCCGATATCACATGGCGTGAACTGAACAGTGTGAAACGGAAGCTAGGCATCGAGGGGACTTCATACAGGTCTCGCAGCGCGAGCTGGAGGGGAGCTAGGTCGTGTCCCAGTGACCTACGGCACGACCATTTGACCTCCGACCCGGTGAAAAGAGGCGGTGCTTGCCTAACATTTCGTTGGCAGGCACTGGCCGAGCTAGCTCTGCCCAAGGCAGGCACAAAGGCTCGGTGGCCGGCTCCCGTCCGCTCCATCACATTCCCATAAGCCGATAGCAAGTGCGCCAGTTGTACGCTGACAACTTAGCACGGCAAACTTCGAGCGATTCCGCTGGTGCCCCCGATATTATCTCAAGGCATCGACTGTAGAGTGCCCTGGGGAAATACGACGCCGTCATCGCGGCCGTTTTCGGCCTTCGTTCCGCCGGGCCGCACCGACCATCGCGGCAAGAAGGAGTTCGCGGGTGCAAGGAGACGTCATGTTCTCCATGGCGTTGCTCTGCGCCACCAACGCCGCCTCGCATCGGAGGCGCCCATTGTGAATTTGACGAGGAGGATCGTGAGGTCGCGTGCTAACACCAAACAGTCCGTCGAACAGATCGCGCTCAGTCGGTCCAGAACACTCAGTGCGCCGGCTCGCCGTCGCTGCGTGCCCTGAGGGAGCTCGGACGTGGTGGACCAAGAATTCCCGCGGTAGCTCTTCGGCCGCCGGCCAAGGCAGGGCGGGCGGGGCAGGGGCTTTGCAGCCAATGTCCGCGCCTCAAGTTCTCTTGCCGTAGGTCGCGTCCGAGTCTATTGCAGGTCGACCGTCGGATGACCTTCGCTCAACGCGAGTGACAAACCCCCCATTGGGGCGGTAGATCAATTCCAAGACCGCCATCAACCGCGATGGCCCGCACAGCATCGACGAGAAGATCCTGAGGACCCTCGCCACCAATATAGGTGAGACGCGCTATTGCCAATTGCATCAGCTATCGGGCCCCGGCGCGCGATGGAATGCCAGATGATCAGACCAGGGTACAGACCAGTGCCGCAGGCGAGCGTCCTGAATTCATCGGCGTTCTCGGTGACGATGAGCCGATTTGTCGCAATCGCGCGTGCAAAGACGGCATGATCCGGATTGCACAATCGGCCGCAATCCCGCGCGTGGATCGTGTTGTGCATCCCGTCCAGATTGAGATGCTCAATGTCGGCGCGATGCATTCTTCGGTGAAGATTCTCACACTGCCGATGCTCGGCGGCGCTGCCCGGGCCCGTCGACCTAGATGGGTCTGCGCATAGTGCACCGCTGGTTCGAATGCCCGCCGCCGAATATCGGGATTGTCCTCGATTTCCGTCGCGGTCGTGTCGCCCGAGGGCAGGCGGCCAAGGATCGCACTGACAGTGAGCCTTGTTCCCCTGATGACCAGCGTCCGCCTTGCACGCATTCGGCAAGCTAGAAGAACGCATCCCGGTCTGCCGCCTACGCGGCGGCGCGCTCGACCGCGTCCGGCGCCAAGGACCCGACACGGATGACGACGGCCGAGGCCATTTCAATCTCCGCGATCCTCAGCGCCGCCGGCGACAGCGCGGCCAGTTGCGTGCGACGAACTTCTTGTCGCCGACAGTCAGCCACCGCCCGAGCGATATTACAGTTGCGGCTACTGCGACCGCATACAGCGGCGGCAGCCGACGATCGCGACCGGAAGCCCGCCGCACACCAAAGAAAATCTGCTTGAGCGCCACGTTCGACGACGGTCTTGGAGGTCTCGGCCGAGGCAGCAACTTCATCGGGATTCAGAAGGGCCGCGCCCCCAATTCGTCCCTTGCCTGGAACGCATTATGACGGCACCGCGTGGAAAGCTCCACGTTGCGCCGCTCGTCCCGCTTTGTGTGCGCCCGCACATCCAAATCGCGGCTGGCTCCCAAATTGGATTGGCAAGCCTCCCGTCCGCTCCCTTTTGATGTCGCAAATATTGCAGTATTTCCCACGTAGAAGTCCTGCGAGCCACCCGCCATCAGCCGCCCTGAAGAGCGCGCAGATTCTCAAAAATACTCGGTGCGATCCTGAATTCGCGGGCTCGCCCGCGGCCCATCGCGTTCGTCGTCAGCGTTTCGGTCAAGAGTTTTCGCGCCACCAGCTGATCGACTGTTTCGGATACACCTCCGCGCGTAAGCGCCGTTAACTCCATAATATTAGACAGTGTAAGTCGTTGGTTCCCCTGATGCATGTAATAGAGGACACTCATCATCCCAATTTGTTTTAATCGTGACTGAGGCGTTTCATTTTCAATCGGATTATCCAGGATTTGGCGCAGGATGAGCGCCGCGAAGGCAAGGCTGTGCCACTGGGTGTCGAGCGGGGTTGGCATCGGCTTAACTGCGTTGTATATGATAGTTAACCCGGCAAAAGGTTGTGGCCGACACCCCTTTCCGGGGTCGTTTCGGGAGGGCGGAAGGCATGAAATCCCCTGCTGCTAGGGCGTTTTTCGCCGCGCTTGTATTGTTATCATCCTACTGCATTTCCAACGGTTACGCCCGTGCGGACGACTGGGGTTGCCAGGTCCTACTGTGCCTCTCCAACCCGGGTGGCTCGACCCAGTACGCCGAGTGCATCCCTCCCATCCAACGGCTTTGGAACGAACTCGCGAAGGGGCGCGCCTTTCCAACCTGCAGCGGCGTCGGATTCCACGCATCGTCGCCGGGATACCAGCCATACTCCTGCGACGTCGGATACCGTCTTATGTCCCGCATTGGAGCCCAGGGGCGGCAGACGACTTGCGTGTCCGAGACGCGGCTCGCCATCGACAGCGCCCGGTGCGCGATCGGAGCCGAAGAGGGCAACGGCTTCGCCCGTTGGGTGCTGGGCGACGGCCAGCGTCAATGCACAGCCTATGTGACGGCTCGGCCAAGCACCCGCACCCAGCCCCATTTAATCGACGTGACGATCGAAGGGGTCGGCATCCAGCGGGTGTGGTTCTAGCTCATGCCCGTTGCATTCGCCGATCTCGCGCAGAACTGCGCGTCGACCGTTCAGATCGAGACCCTCGCAGCGGTGGTGAGCCTCGAAAGCGGCTTTTCCCCATTTGCCATCCGCATCAACAGCGGAACACCGCTGCGCGAACCGCCCGGCACCAAGTCAGAAGCGATCGAGCTCGCGACGACGCTGATTGCACAGCGCCAGGACATCGCACTTGGTCTCGGTGGGATCGGCGCGGAGGATCTAGGCCGCCAGGGGCTGACTGTCGCCGATGCCTTCGACCCGTGCCTGAACCTCAAGGCCACGGCCCGACTGTTGGATGGGCACTACCGGGTCGCGCTCGGCAGCGGTGCCGCTCCCGCCCAGGCCACCGCCGTGATGCTGTGGGCCTACTACGGCCGCGGGGACGCATCGGTCGGCGAATTGGCCGGCTATGACAAGCAGGTGCGGTCGGAGGCACAGCGGCTCGCACCGAAGCTCGCCACCCTTGTGTTGGGCGGCCACGGCAGACCGCTATCTGGCGACCTGCTACCGCGACAGCAACCCGCGCCGCTGGCAGCCCCGCAGCCTCAGGCGCAGCGCCCGGTGGCGTCGGCTCCGTGGGACGTCTTCGCGATCGGACGGAAATCGTCCGCCCTTGTTTTCCGAGCCGAACAACCGGAGTGAACCGAATGAGTGAGAGGGTGCGCGTTCGCCCGGCCACAGCTGTCATGCTGACCGCGGCTGTCTTCGCCATCGGAGTGGCCGATCCCGCCTACGCCCAGGCGACCGGGGGCATCGAGACTGTCCTTCAGAACATCGTCACCCTGCTGACGGGCAATGTCGCCAAGCTGCTCGCGACGATCGCCGTGATCGTCGTCGGCATCGCCTGGATGTTCGGCTATCTCGACCTGCGCAAGGCCGCCTACGTTGTCCTGGGAATTGGCATCATTTTCGGTGCCGCCCAGCTCGTCACTACGATTTCCGGGGGCTGACGCCGTGGCGGAAATCGTGTCCCTCGAGGAGGATACGCTGTTCCTGGCCTGCACGCGGCCGGCCATGGTCGGCGGCGTGACCATGGAGGCCATGGGGATCAACGTCATCCTGACGACGATTCTCTATATCCTTGCGGGCTCAATCGCTTACGCCCTTGTCGGGATTGTCTTCCATCTCGTCTTCAAGACCCTGGTGAAGCACGACCACAATATGTTTCGCGTGCTGGTGGCATGGGTCGAGACTCGCGGTCGTTCGCGCAATGGCAGCTTCTGGGCTGGATCGACGGTCACTCCGCTCAAACTCGTGCGGCACTATGACGAAAGGGATCTCGGCATTGCCTAACGTCGCCCTCCTCAAAGCCCGGGAGATCGAGCCGGAAACTTTCATCCCCTATGTCCGTCATGTCGACGAGACCACGATCGCGCTCGACAACCGGGCGCTGATGATGATGATCGCGCTCGACGGCGTATCGTTCGAGACGGCGGATCCTCTCGATCTCAATGGCCTGCATCGCGATCTGAACACCCTCTATCGCAATATCGCGGACGAACGGCTCGCGCTGTGGACCCACATCGTCCGACGGCGAGACAACGACTATCCTGAGGGCACATTCACCAATCCCTTCTCCGCCGCACTGAACGCGAAGTACCGCGCCCGCATGGTGGGGGAGGACCTTTTTCGGAACGAGCTCTACCTGACCCTGCTTTGGCATCCGAGCCGAGATCCCACGGAACAGATCGGAAAGCTGCTGTCCCGCCTTCGAAAGGCGAGCCGCACGGGCGTCGAGCTCGACGAGGAAGCTCTGAAGCGCCTGCGTGACAAGGTCACCGACGTGATGGCAGGGCTCAAGCGGTTCCAGCCGCGCGTGCTGTCGCTGTACGAGCACGACGGTCTTGTGTTTTCCGAGCCGAGCGAAGTTCTGCACGAGCTGCTCGGCGGACGGCGCGAGCGGGTGCCCCTCACCGAGGGACGGGTGTCCTCAGCGATCTATACCGACCGCGTCATCATCGGCAGGGAGACAGTGGAGATTCGCCACGAAGGCGACACGCGCTATGCCGGGATCCTCAGCTTCAAGGAATATCCCGCGCGGACCCGACCCGGCATGCTCGCCGGTGTCCTCACCACACCGTTCGAACTCGTCCTGACGCAGTCTTTCGCCTTCACCTCCAAGGCCGATGCCCGGACCATCCTAGGGCGCAAGCAGAATCAATTGGTGAACGCGGGAGACAAGGCAAGTTCGCAAGTCGAGGAGCTCGATGGCGCGTTGGACGACCTTGAGTCCAACCGGTTCGTGCTGGGCGAACATCACCTGTCGCTGTCCGTCTTCGCCTCATCGGTGAAGGAGCTCGCCGACAATTTGGCGAAGGCACGCTCTCACCTGACCAGTGGAGGGGCCGTCGTCGCACGGGAGGATCTCGGCCTGGAGGCGGCATGGTGGGCACAGCTTCCGGGTAACTTTCGCTATCGCGCCCGCTCCGGCGCGATCACATCGCGCAACTTTGCAGCACTTTCGCCGTTCCATTCCTATCCGATGGGCAAGAAGGACGGTAACGAGTGGGGCCCGGCCGTCGCCATGCTCAAGACCGCCTCGGGCTCACCCTTCTACTTCAACTTCCATTTCCGTGATCTCGGCAACACCTTTGTCTGTGGCCCTTCCGGATCCGGAAAGACCGTCATTTTGAACTTCATGCTCTCGCAACTCGAGAAGCATGATCCGCATATGGTGTTCTTCGACAAGGACAGGGGCGCCGACCTGTTCATCAGAGCCACCGGAGGCACATATCTGCCGCTGAAGAATGGGGCGCCGACGGGATGCGCGCCCCTGCAGGCTCTTGAACTCACGCCAGAAAACAAGGTGTTTCTGGCGCAATGGATCGCCAAGCTGGTCGGTACCAAGGCGCGCGAGCTTTCGGTGAGCGACCTGCGCGACATTGCCGGCGCTATCGATGGCTTGGCGGACCTTCCAGTCCACCGGCGCACGATCGGTGCGGTGCGCACCTTCCTCAACAACACCGATCCGGAAGGGGTCGCGGCACGGCTACGCCGATGGGAGAGGGGAGGGCCCCTCGGCTGGGTCTTCGACAACGAGGCCGACGACATCGGCATCGGCGCGAAGTTTCTCGGTTACGACATGACGGAGTTCCTCGACAACGAGGAAATCCGCACGCCGCTGATGTCCTATCTGTTCCACAGGGTGGAGCAGCTGATCGACGGCCGCCGCATCATCATCGTCATCGACGAATTCTGGAAAGCGCTGCTCGACGAGGGCTTCGTCGCACTCGCGCAAAACAAGCTCAAGACGATCCGGAAACAGGGCGGCCTCATGCTGTTTGCAACGCAGAGCCCGCGCGATGCCATCGCCTCGCCGATCGCGCACACGATCATCGAACAGTGCCCGACCCAGATCTTCATGCCGAATCCACGCGGCAACCATGTCGACTATGTGGACGGCTTCAAGCTCACCGAGCGGGAGTACCAGCTGATCGCCCGCGAGCTGCCTCCCGAGAGCCGCCGCTTCGTCGTCAAGCAAGGCCACAACAGCGTCGTCGCCGAACTCGACCTCAACGGTTTCGATGACGAGCTCGCTATCCTCTCGGGCCGGACCGCCAATGTCGAGCTTGCGGACGCAATCCGCGCCGAGCTCGGCGATAGCGGGGAGGACTGGCGCGCCTTGTTCCAACAAAGAAGGAGTGCCGGCTGATGTCCCCGCACACCACGTTGCTGGCGGCCGCGGCCGCGCTTTGGATTTCGACCGGCGGCGCGGTCGGGCAGGGGATCCCGGTCATCGACCAGACCGCCATCGCCAAACAACTGGAAAGCATTGCACAGCTCAAGTCACAGCTCGACACTCTGAACCAGCAGCTTCAGCAGGCCCAGCAGCTCTACTCGTCTTTGAACAAGTTGACGAACATGGCCGACATCGCCGGTGTGCTGAACGATCCATCGATTCGAAAAGCGCTGCCGCAGGACTTCGGTGCGATCGAGAGCCTGTTCAACGGGTTGGGCACCGGGGTCTTCGGCCAGTCCGCCTCAAAGTTCCTGCAGGACAATTCAACCTACCAGACCAACGCCAACGATTTCTATGCGCAGGAGCTTTCCCGCATCCAGAAAAAGAACGCGGGTCAGCTGAGCCTCGGACAGCAGATTTACGATGCCGCGACGAAGCGGATCGACGGGATCGACCAACTCCGCCAGAAGATTTCATCGGCAAGCACCGCGAAAGAGGTGGCGGACCTGCAGGCGCGTCTCCAGGCGGAGACAGCGTTCCTGCAGACCGACGTGCTGCGCATGCAGGGGCTGCGCATGGTGCAGCAGGCGCAGGTCCAGGTGGACGAGCAGCGCAAGGCGGAGGATTGGCGTCGGCGCATCGACACGATGAAGGCAGCGCTGCCATGAGGACGATCGCGGCGTTCCTGCTGATGCTGCCTCTCGCTGGGTGTTTCGAAGCAGATGAGGGGACCCGAACCGTCAGCGACTATCTCGACGACGACACGTTGCGGGCTAAGCAACTGGCACGGTGCCGGGAGAACCCGGGCGAGCTTACCGCGTCGCCGAACTGCAGGAACGCGACCGAAGCGGACGGCAAGGCCCGCCTCAAGCGCATGAACAAGGCGCTGGGAGGGTAGGGGATGTACCAGGTCTTCTCGTTCCTCGACAGTCAGTTCAAGTCCCCGCTCGAGAACTTCATCAGCTCCGGCACTTCGGGAATCAGCTCATGGGTGACGGGCCCGCTGACGGTCACGCTCACGCTCTACGTCGTTATCTATGGCTTCCTCGTCCTGCGCGGTTCGATCCCAGAGCCGATCATGGAGTTCGCTTTCCGGGCCATGAAGCTCGCCATCGTTCTGATGCTGGTGCAGAACGCCTCCAACTATCAGACCTACGTCACGAAGGTGTTTTTCGAAGATCTGCCCACCGAGATCTCCGGGGCTCTGAACACGGGTTCGGCGCCGAGCGCCTCGGCCTTCGATTCCCTGCTCGACAAAGGCCAGAAGTCGGCCAACGACATTTGGGCGAAGGCCTCCTGGCCAGTTGACATCCTCACCGGCGCAGCCGGTCTCGTGGTCATCGTCATGACCTTCGTCGTCGCGGCGATCGGCTACGTCGTGTCGCTCTATGCGCGCGTTGCGCTCGCCATCGTCCTTGCCATCGGCCCGATTTTCGTCGCCCTGGCGATGTTTCAGTCCACCCGCCGCTTCACCGAGGCGTGGATCGGCCAGCTGGCGAACTTCGTCATCCTTCAGGTGCTCGTCGTGGCCGTAGGGTCGCTTCTCGTGACGTGCCTCGACGCCACGTTCGCCACGATGGAATCTTACGCCGACGTGCTGATGCGTCCGATTGCGCTCGGCGCCATCGCGCTCGCCTCGCTCTACGTCTTCTATCAGCTTCCAGGCATCGCTTCCGCGCTTGCGGCCGGTGGTGCCTCGTTGACCTACGGCTATGGCGCCGCGCGCGACGCGCATCAAAGCGCCGTGGCGCGCGGCACCGTCTACGCAGCCCGCGCCGTCGGTCGGGGCTTCCGCGCTGTCGGGCGCAGCGTCCGATCGGGCGGCTGACAGTCGTCCCGCGCGGGCACAATCAACAAGGTGGTGGTGAATGATGCGCCTGTTCATGTTGCTTTGCGCTGCGGCGGTTCTCAGCGGCTGCGCATCGCTCTCCTATCCCCTGCCGAAATGCGACGGTTATGCACGCAGGCCCCTCAATCGCTCCATGTGGCAATCCTCGGACTCGGGGCCGACAGGCCCGACGTCAGTGACCGCGTTCGCCGGTTTGACGGCGCCGGCTGCGGAGCCGTTCTCGCATCTTGATATCGCCAATTCGTACCGATCTTGCGCGGGGCAGGGGTGATGGTGACGACCGAAAACCTCAAGGCCTATTTCGAGAAGGCGCGGCGCTTCGATCAGGACCGCTTGATCCGGGCGGAACGGTCGGTACGGGTCGCCTGGCTCGTCGCGGTCGTCGCGAGCATCCTCGCGGGTGTCGCGATCTTTGCTGTGGCCGGGCTCACGCCGCTCAAGACCGTTCAGCCGTTCGTCGTCAGAGTCGACAACTCCACCGGGATCGTCGATGTCGTCTCGGCATTGGCGCCGACACCCGGCACTTACGACGAGGCGATCACCAAATACTTTGCCGCGCGTTATGTCCGGGCACGGGAGGGGTATGTCTGGAGCGAGGCCGAGGAGAATTTCCGCACAGTCGCCCTCCTTTCTACGCAGGCCGAGCAGAAACGCTTCGCGTCACTCTACCGGGGCAGCAATCCCGATTCTCCGCAGAACATCTACGGTCGCAGCGCGAGCGCCCGGATTGGCATCGTCTCGATTGCCCTGATCAACCCGCACGTGGTGTCGGTCCGCTACATTCGTACGGTCACGCGGGGAGACGAGGTGCGCACCACCCATTGGGTAGCGACACTGACATTCGCCTATGCCAATGCGCCCATGTCCTCGACCGATCGCCTGGTCAATCCGCTCGGCTTCGTCGTGAGCGAATATCGCGCCGACCCGGAGGCCGTCAATTGAAGCGCATCGCCCTCCTCTCCGCCCTCGTTTCGGCCGCCCTCGTCACGGCCGCGCAGGCGCTCGAAACACCCACCAGCGCGTCCCAGGACAACCGCATTCGCTTCGTCGACTACGAGCCCTACAACATCACCAGGATCGTGGGCTCGCTGCGCTCCTCGGTCCAGATCGAGTTCGCGGCCGACGAGGAGATCGCTCACGTGGCGCTCGGCAACACGGTTGCCTGGGAAGTCGCGCCGGCTGGTAACATCTTGTTCCTGAAGCCGCGCGAGAACCAGCCGGTGACGAACATCTCGGTGGTGACCACCCGCCGCAACGGATCGACCCGCAGCTACCAGATGGAACTGACGGTTCGTGACGGTTCTGTGGCCTCGGGGCAACCGACGTATTTCTATGTGAAGTTCCGCTATCCTGCCGACGAGGCGGAGCGCCGGCGCCAGGAAGCAGCCGTCCGGGCTCAGGCCGCACAGGCCGGCCTGGCCGACAAGGTCTTCACGTTCCACGAGCAATTCGGGCCGCGCAACTGGCGCTACTCAGCACAGGGGGCGTCGGCGCTCGAGCCGGAGGCGGTCTACGACAACGGCAAGCTGACGACCTTCGCGTTCACCGGCAACCAGGAGATGCCGGCGATCTACATGGAGAATTCCGATGGAACGGAAAGCCTGGTGCCGAAATCCGTCGACGGCGACTTGGTGCTTGTCCACGCCATCAGCCGCAAGTTCATCCTGCGACGTGGCGGCGATGTGCTGTGCATCTTCAACGAGGCCTATGACCAGGTCGGCATCAATCCCGGGACCAACACGACGTCTCCGTCGGTCGAGCGGGTCGTGAAGCCGCAAGCGGCGCCGAAGCCACAATAGGGGAGGGGGGTCATGGCCGACGAAATCGAAGGCAGCGTTCCGGGGGAGCGTGCTCAGGCCGTTAACGGCCGTCGACAGGACAACCCGCTGCTCAAACGCGGCGCGGTGGTGGTGGCCGTCGTCGCGTTCGTCGGCTTTGCCCTTTGGTCGATGCGTGATCGCGGACCCAAGGTCGAAGCCGAAAAGCCGGAGCGTGTGGTCATCCGGCAGACGACGAACTTCGAGCCGGCTCGCGAACCGCAGCGTCCGGTCCCAGCCGTGCCGGAGGTCAAGTTGCCGACGCCCGCGGCGGTGCCACTGGCAGCACCTGTCGAAGACCCCCTGCTCGACGCCGCACGTCGTGCGCCGGTCATAGCGTTCGGGCCCCAGCGCGGAACGCCGGGCCGGCGGCAAGGCACGGAGGCCCCGGCCGACGCGGGATCGAACTATGTGCCGCTGAATGGCGCCGGAGCCGGTTTCAACGGCCAGGGCGAGAATGAGGATCAGAAGTTTGCCCGCATGATGACGCCGACGCGCCTTGAAGGGTCACGGGCGGGAACGCTCGGCAACCGGGATTTCATCGTCGCAATGGGCACCTCGATTCCCTGCATCCTCGAAACCGCACTGTCCTCGGACCAGCCCGGATTCACCAGCTGCGTGATCAATCGCGATGTGCTCTCCGATAGCGGTCGCGTCGTCCTCATGGAAAAGGGCACGCAGATCGTAGGCGAGTATCGGGGTGGCTTGCGCAGAGGACAGGCCCGCCTTTTCGTCCTGTGGAACCGGGCCAAGACGCCGAAAGGCGTGATCATCACGCTGGCGTCGCCCGCAACCGACGCATTGGGCCGGGCCGGCATGGACGGCTATGTCGACACGCATTGGTGGGAGCGTTTCGGCAGTGCGCTCTTGCTTTCCATCGTCAGCGATGCCGCGCAACTGGCTCAGACACAACTGCAGCAGAATGACATCCAGGTGCAGAACACCACAAATGCCGGTCAACAAGCCGCCGCCATCGCGGTGGAGCAGTCGATCAATATTCCACCGACATTGCTGAAACACCAGGGCGAGCTCGTCTCGATTTTCGTCGCGCGCGATCTCGACTTCTCCAGTGTCTATAGCCTGCGCGTGACTGACCCACTCCGTACGATCTACGATCGTGGCGTCCTTGGCGACTTCAGCCGCCACCCGACGCTGGTCACGAAATAGGCGAGGGGAGGGCATGACCGATGGCGCCGACGGCGGGGTCGTCCGAGAGCTGCTGTCTCCCATAGCGGGATTCCTCGGCGACGAGACGCTGTTTGAGATCGTGATCAACCGACCCGGCCAAGTCCTCACTGAAGGCCCGGGCGGGTGGACGACGCACGACGCGCCGGACCTGACCTTCGAGAAGCTGATGCGTCTAGCGCGGGCGGTGGCGAGCTACTCTCACCAGGCAATTGACGAGGCGCACCCCCTTCTCTCCGCAACCCTCCCCGACGAGCACCGCATTCAGATCGTGATCCCGCCGGCGACCACGAAGGGCACCGTCAGCATCACGTTGCGTAATCCGTCATCAATCTCGCTGACACTGGATGATCTTGACTCAGCCGGCCTCTTCTCGGAGGTCAGGCCGATCACCGATGAGCTCAGCGCCTCCGACGCGCGGTTGCTCGATCTCTACCAGTCGGGCAGCTATATGGCCTTCCTCCGGGAAGCCGTCCTCGCTCGCAAGAACATCATCATTTCGGGCGCGACGCGGTCGGGAAAGACGACTCTGTCGAAGGCGCTAATCCAGCACATACCCGATGACGAACGGCTCATTACCATCGAAGATACGAAAGAGCTTGTGATTCCGCAGGACAATCATGTCCGACTGTTTTATCCCAAGGACGATCAAGGGCTTGCCAAGGTTGGCCCGAAGGAACTTCTTGAGGCATCACTGCGCATGCGCCCGGACCGCGTCCTGCTGCAGGAACTCCGAGATGCGGCCGCCTTCTACTACATTCGCAATGTGAACAGCGGGCATCCTGGCTCGATCACGACTGTCCATGCGGATTCCGCCCAGCTCGCGTTTGAGCAGCTCACCCTCCTCGTCAAGGAGTCCGACGCTGGCCATGACCTCGAACGGAGCGACATCAGAGACCTGTTGAAGATCGCCATCGACGTCATCGTCCAATGCAAGCGCGCCGATGGGATGTTCCGGGTGACCGAGATCTATTTCGACCCGCATCGGCGCAGCGTAGCGGACCCATAGCGCTTGTAGGAGAGCGACGACGAGTTGCGCTCCGTCGCTGCTGTCTTCCCGCGGAACGACGACCGGTATTTCGCCGCATCAGGAGAAGACTAGGCCGTGTGGACGAATTTGATCAAGCAGAGGCCTGCGGCGAAACTGACGATGGATCGGAAGTTTCGAGCCGTCTTTTCGCAGCGTAGCGCGACGCGCTTGAAGCGTTTGATGCGTCCCATGCCC
>NZ_JBDZDP010000031.1:0-27551 GCF_040044995.1 Xanthobacter pollutisoli | reverse complement strand
CTCAGCCCGTTCTCGCCGGAATCCAGCAGCTTCTCGAGCTCGGCGATGACCGGCTCGGGGCCGGAGTTGCGCACCGGATAGATGCCCACCGACTGGCCGCGCATCCAGTCGGCGTCGAAGGAGAGGGCGGTGTTGACGGCGGTCTGGCGCTCGCTCGCCGTGCCCTGGATGAGCAGGACGTTGCGGGCGGGATCGGGGCGCAGCATGCCGGCCTGCACGGCGAAGCTGTCGAGCAGCGGCACGAGGGCGGACACCGAGACGTAGCGCAGCGGCACCACCGAGACGCCGTAGCCCGGCTGCGGGCGGCCGGAGCCCACGTCGACGGCGCCGGTGCCGGGGGCCTCGTTGGCGGGCACCAGGCGGTAGCCCACCGGATCGCGCACCATGGCCACGTTGTTGGCCTTGAGGGCGGTCTCCAGCACGTAGATGAGGTCGCCGCGGGGCACCGGGCGGGCGGAGGCGAGGGTGATGGTGCCCTGGATGCGGGGATCGACCACGAAGCCGAGGCCGAGGAT
This sequence comes from Xanthobacter pollutisoli, assembly GCF_040044995.1. Classification (NCBI taxonomy): domain Bacteria; kingdom Pseudomonadati; phylum Pseudomonadota; class Alphaproteobacteria; order Hyphomicrobiales; family Xanthobacteraceae; genus Xanthobacter; species Xanthobacter pollutisoli. Next base: position 27,036 of record NZ_JBDZDP010000031.1, on the reverse strand, counting down.
GTCGCCGAGGACCACCTTGGCGACGCCGGCGATGGGGGTGTTGTCGAAGGAGAGGTCGTAGCCGTCGCCACCGCCGCCCGCGCTTGTGGCGCTGCCGCCGGACGCCGCGACGACGCCGCTCTCCGCCCCGCTGGCGAAATACTCCACCGGGCGGCGGTCGTCGGGGATCTGCTGCTGCGCCGGCGCCGGCGCCATCGGCCGCGGCGAAAGGTCCAGAGCCCGAACCTGATCCATCGGGCTCAGAGGACGCGTGTCCTCAGGCAAAAACGAGCAGCCCCCGAGGCCCAAGAGCACCACGAGCGTGCTTGCCCCCCAGCTGAAGCAGCTCCGGGCGCGCAGGCTTACCGCTGGCCGTTCCTTCCCCAATCTCCCCCCGATCCCACTCTTGTGGTCCCGGTCCGTCCGGGATGCAGCGCGGCATCATGAGCCGGCCGGACCCTAGTCTGAAGGAACAGAAGTCTCAAGGGACGGCTGTCCCGCCGGCCGGGCACCGAGGCCGAACTTGGAACGGGCCCAGCCTGAAACAGACCCGGCTTCGCAAGCATTTGCCGCCCGTTCTCTTCCGGGCGAGCACGAACGCGACGAGCCGGGCCGGACCCCTCTCCTCTATTTAGCTTAGACCTTGGGCAATTGACGCGCTTAGCCTCGCTCCTATCGTTACGTCCGGTCAATACATTTTGCCGGCACCAGAAAAACACCCCGTGTGCGGGGCCATCGCAAGGATGGCGCGGGCCGTCCTGATGGGCTAGATCCATCGGCAAGGCGGCGCCCGCACCCGAGTGCGGTGTCGCGCGCGGGCGGTTCCTGCCGACGGGTCCGCGCGCCACGCGGAGGCCGCCGCCGGGCCACCCTGCTGGCATATGATGCCCGCGGGAAGAGCTTCTGGGATGCAGGCGCCGGAGGGATCATGAGGATGGCTGTCGACGGCGCCGGCGACTTCCTGACCCATTTGACCGGCGGCCACCTGCTGCGCGCCGAGACGCCGGACGCCTTCGCCAGCCTCATGTCCGACGAGCGCCCGTTGCGCCGGGTCTGGGAGGCGAGCGAGCTCTCCGCTGCAGACTTCGCCGACGAGGTCGCCCGCTTCTACCGCCTGCGGCGGGTGTCCCTGCCGGAGCTGATGGCCGCGAGCGCCCTCGTCTCGCATTTCTCGGCGCGCTTCCTGCGCGAGATGACGGTGCTGCCGTTCCGCGATGCCGACGGCACCTGCTGCCTCGCCGCGGGCGATCCCACCGACGCCACCGTGGTCCGCGCGGCCGAGATCGCCCTCGGCGAGAAGGTGGTGCTGGTGGTGGCCTCGTTCGAGGATATCGCTACCGCCCTCGCCGCCTGCCTCGGTGCCGACGAGGCGGTGGCGCCGGAAGCCGCGACCCCGGCATCCGACCGGGTGGGCGAGGACATCGACAGCCTGCGCGACCTCGCGAGCGGCGCCCCGGTGGTTCGCGCGGTCAACGACCTTCTGGAGAAGGCGCTGGAGCTGCGGGCGAGCGACATCCACATCGGGCCGTTCCGCACGGGGCTCGAGGTGCGCCTGCGCATCGACGGCCTGCTGCGGCCCATCCCGGCGCTGAGCGACGTGCTCCCCCAGGCGGTGATCTCTCGCATCAAGATCCTCGCCGGCCTCGACATCGCCGAACGGCGCCTGCCGCAGGACGGCGCGGCCCGCATCAAGCTCGGCCGCTCCGAGCTGGAGGTGCGCGTCGCCATCATGCCCACCCAGCACGGGGAAAGCGCGGTCATCCGCCTGCTCGCCCGCGAGCGCGGCGTGCTGTCTATTGACAAGCTGGGCCTCGCCGAGGGCAACCGCGACACCCTGACCCGCCTCCTCGCTCTGCCGCATGGCATGATCGTCGTCACAGGCCCAACCGGCTCGGGCAAGACCACGACGCTCGCCACCATCCTGTCGATCCTGAACGAGCCGACCCGCAAGATCCTCACCATCGAGGACCCGGTGGAGTACGAGATCCGCGGCGTGTTCCAGAGCCAGGTGCGCCCGCAGATCGGGCTCACCTTCGCCACCGCGCTGCGCTCCTTCCTGCGCCAGGACCCGGACGTCATCATGGTGGGCGAGGTGCGCGACCAGGAGACCGCCCACATCGCGGTGCACGCCGCCCTCACCGGCCATCTGGTGCTCACCACCCTCCACACCGACACGGCCGCCGCCTCGGTGCCGCGCCTGCTTGACCTCGGCGTCGAGGGATTCCTGCTGAAATCGACGCTGAGGGCGGTGATCGCCCAGCGCCTCGTCCGGCAATTGTGCGAGCGCTGCAAGCGCCCCCACCGGCTCACGGCCTCCGATGTGGCGGACGACCCGCGCTATGAGGCGCTGGGCTTCAAGGCGGGGGAAACGGTGCACGAGCCGGTGGGCTGCGAGCGGTGCAGCGGCTCGGGCTACCGTGGCCGCATCGGGGTGTTCGAGATCTTGGTGCTCGACGACGCGATCCGCGAGATGATCGACCGCCACGCTGGCGCCGCGGCGCTCGACCGGGCGGCCATCGCCGCCGGCATGACCACCATGCTGGACGACGGCGTCGCCAAGTGCCGCGCCGGCCTCACCTCGGCCGCCGAGGTGCTGCGCGTGACAACGGTGCGCTGAAGCCGCCATGGCCACCTACACCTACAGGGCCCTGACGCAGTCCGGCCAATTGGTGAGCGGCCAGATCGCCGCGCCCACCGAGGCGGAGGTGCGCCGGCGCATCGAATTCCTCGGCCTTGTGCCGGTGGAGACCATGCCGGCGCGCGACCCCTCCGCGGCCGCCCGGTTCGGTCTGAGCTTCGGCGGGCCGAAGGCGGCGGACGTCACCCTCTTCACCCGCGACCTCGCCCTGCTGCTGCGGGCCGGCGCGCGGCTCGACGAGGCGCTGGAACTGCTCACCACCGACGCCGACCTCGGACGGATGAAGGCGGTGGCGCAGAAGGTGCGCGCCGACGTGCTCGCCGGCGAAAGTCTCGCCGACGCCCTCGCCGCGCACCCCAAGCTGTTCCCGCCGGTCTATGTGGCGCTGGTGCGGGTGGGCGAGGCCTCCGGCACCATGGACCGCATCCTCGAACTGCTCGCCGCCGAGCGGGCACGGGCCGAGGAGCTGAGGCGCAAGGTGATGGAGGCGATCCAGTATCCTGCCTTCGTGCTGGTGGCGGCGGGGGGCGTTCTCGTCTTCTTCCTGCTGTTCGTGATGCCGCAATTCTCCTCCGTGCTGCGCGACATGGGCGCCAAGCTCGATCCGGCGGTGGAGGTGCTGCTCGATCTGTCCGACGGCCTCCAGGCGCATACGCTGGAGGTGGGGATCGCCGTCGTGCTCATTCCCCTCCTTGCGGCATTGGCGCTGCGCCGGCCGGGCGTTCGCGGTGCGGTGTTCCGCGTCCTGGCGCGGCTGCCGCTCATCAAGACGGTGCTGCTGTTCCGCCGCTCGGCGGTGTTCTGCCGCAACCTCTCCATCCTGCTCGGCAACGGCGTGACGCTGACGGCGGCGCTGCGCATCATCGTCGATGTCATGTCCTCGGGGGAGGAGGTGTCGGTCTGGGCCAAGGCCGGCGACAAGGTGCGCCACGGCGGGCGGCTCTCCGACGCCTTCTCGGAGGGCGACGTGCTGCCGCCCATGGCGATCCGCATGCTGCGCCTCGGCGAGGAGACCGGCCAGCTGGCCCTGCTCTCCGGCCGCATCGCCGACTTCTACGAGGAGAAGCTCCAGCGCGCCCTGTCCAAGGTGGTGGCGGTGATCGGGCCGCTCGCCATCGTCACCATTTCCGTCGTCGTCGGCGGCTTGATCGTCTCGGTCATGACCGCGCTCCTGTCGGTCAGCCAAAGCATCGGATGAGCAGCGTGAACATCTGGACCAGACTTGTCCCCCAATTCGCCTTGCCCGCCCGCCGGCGCCCGAGTGCGCGGCGGCGGCGCGCCGCCGAGGCCGGCTACACGCTTGTGGAGCTGCTGGTGGTCATCACCATCATCGGCCTCATCGTTGCTCTGGTGGGGCCGCGGGTGCTCGGATATCTCGGGGATTCCAAGGTGAAGACCGCGAAGATCCAGATCCAGGGCTTCGCCAGCGCCCTCGACCTCTATTATCTGGACGCGGGGCGCTATCCCTCCACCTCCGAGGGGCTGGGCGCGCTGGTGCAGCGGCCGCCGGGGGTGGCGGTGTGGAACGGGCCCTATCTGAAGGGCGGCCAGGTGCCCAACGACCCCTGGGGCAAGCCCTACGCCTATCGCTCGCCCGGCGCGGGGGCACCCTACGACATCGTGTCCCGCGGCTCCGACGGGCAGGAGGGCGGCAGCGGTACTGCCGCGGATATTTCGAGCGCGATGCGATAGCGGCGGGGCGGATGCCCGGCATCGACGGAACAGGGATGGCCGCTGCGCGGGGCGACCTTAAGAGACCGGGAGGGCGGCGATGCCGCGCGCGGAGAGGGCGGACGAGAGCAAGCTAGAGGGGGGCGAGCTGGAGGGAGGCGAAGCCGGCTTCACCCTGCTCGAGATCGTCTGCGCCCTCGCCATCGTGGCGCTGCTCGCGGCCATCGCCTTGCCGCGGCTGCCGCTCGGCACCTCGCGGCCGCGCCTGGAAGCCTATGCCGTCGAGGCGGCCGCCGTGTTCAAGGCGGACCGCGCCGCCGCCATCCGCCGCGGCGCGCTCATCGCCACCGGGGTGGACGCCCTGACCGGCCGGGTGGTGTCGGGTGCGAGCGGGCGTACCATCCGCATCCCGCGGGACGTGCGGGTTGAGGCGGTGCTGCCGCGCTATTGCAACGGCCGGCGGGTGAATGCCGCCATCGGCTTCTTTCCGTCCGGCATGTCCTGCGGCGGCGTGCTCACCCTGGCGCGCGGCGCTGCCGCCTACGAGGTCCGCGTGAACTGGCTGACGGGAGGCGTGGAGATTGTATCCCGGCACAACTCCTGACCGGCGGCGCGGGCGCGCCGGCTTCACGCTGCTGGAGGTGCTGGTCGCGCTCGCGGTGACGGCGGCGAGCCTCGGCGCCATCGTGCAGGTGTTCGGCGCCAATGCCCGTGCCGCCCGCACGCTGGAGCAGCACGTCGCGCTTCTCCAGACCGCGCGGGCGGTGGAGGCCGGCATCCCGCAGCGGCGCGACCTCGCCCTCGGTACGCTGGACGGCGAGGTCGCCGGCCACCGCTGGCGGATGGACGTGCGCCCCCTCGACGCCGGCGAGCTGCCGGCCGGCGCGCGCTGGGTACCGCGCAGCGTCAGCATCCGGGTGCGCGGACCCTCCGGCGCGCAGATCACCCTTGAGACCGTCCGCCTCGTGCCCCGGAGCGGGCCATGAGCCCAGCGCGGTGGATGTCGCGCCGCCACCCGGCCGCCGGCTTCTCTCTGGTGGAGCTTCTGGTGGCGCTTGCGCTGACCGGGCTGGTGCTTGCCATGCTGATCCTGGTGACGCGGCAATGGCTGCCCCAGTGGCATCGCGGCATCGACCGGGTCGAGAACAGCGAGCAGATGGCCTTGGCACTGGACCGCATGGCCGCCGACATCGCCGCCATCACGTTCGTCCCGGCCACGCGGGAGCGCCCCCGCCCCCTGTTCGAGGGGCTCGGCAACGCCTTGATCTTCGTGCGCACGGCACTCGGGCCCAACGCCCGACCGGGGCTGGAGATGGTGCGTCTCGCCGAGGACCGCAGCGCAGGCGGCGTGGTGCTCACCCGCAGCACCGCGCCATACCTGCCGCGCGACCCCGAAACCCCGCTGCCGGTGTTCGGCGCGCCGGTGACGCTGCTGCGCCCGCCCTACCGCGTCGTCTTCTCCTTTGCCGGATCCGACGGGATCTGGCAGGAGCAGTGGCAGGAGCTGGACGAACTGCCCCGGGCCATCCGCATCGTCGTCCGCGACGGGACGACGGGACGGGCGCTCGACGTCTCCACCGCCGTCATGCTGGGCGCGCAGCTGCCGGCGTCCTGCGTGACCGACCCGCAGCAGCACGGCTGCGATGGCGACGCGCTGCCGACCGACGCCGCGCCACCGGCCGAGCCGGACCAGAAAGGGACCCAATGACGCCGCCAGAAGCCATGGCGAACGCACCGGCACGGCGGCCCGCGGGGGGGAGCGAGGGCTTCATCCTCGTCGCCGTGCTGTGGATTCTCGGCGCGCTGGCGACCTTCGTGACCATCTATTCGCTTTATATCGGCACCACCGCCACGGCCGCGGCGGCGCGGGACGAGACCTTCGCCACCCGCAGCCTGGCCACCGCAGCGGTCGAGCTGGCCGCGTCCCGCCTCGCGGGTCTGCCGCTCGGCGATCGGCCGCGCCACGGCGAGGTGGTGTTCCAGATGGGCAAGGCGCGCGTCAGCGCCGTCTTCCAAGAGGAGACGGCGCGGATCGACCTGAATTCGGCCTCGCGGCAGCTCCTGATCGGCCTGTTCACCGTGCTCGGTGCCGAGCCCGCCACGGCGGAGCAGCATGCCGACCGGATCATTGGATGGCGCGCCCCGCCCTCCGGCCCCGATCAGAATGCGGAGCTGGCCCTCTATCGCGACGCCGGCCTGAGCTATGGGCCGCGCGCCGCCCCGTTCGTGCAGGTGGACGAGCTGTGGCGGGTCGTCGGGCTCTCGCCGGCGCTGGTGGAGGCGGCCCTGCCCCATCTCACGGTCTTCAGCGGCCGCGCCGAGGTGAATGTGCAGCATGCTGATCCCGTGGTGCGTGCCGCCGCCGCAGCCGCGCCCCGTCCCGACGGCGTCGAGGGTCCCCGGCCCGGGACGGACGCCGCCGCGCAGGTCATCACCGCCTCCGATGCGGTGCGGGTGGTCGTGCGCATCGACTTCCCCGGCGGGCGCCAGCGCTTCGCCGAGGCGGTGATCCTGGTGCGCAATTTCGGCGATGCGCCCTACCGCATGCTGTCGTGGCGGGACGAGCTGCCGCTGCACGCACCCGGGATGGGCGCGGGAGGAAGCCGGGGATGACGCTGGATACCCTGCTGGACGCCTTCGCCCGCTGGCTGGATCTGGCCGCCGCCTACGTCGGCGATCTCATCCGTTCGGTGCGGCGGGTGAAGGCCGTGCGCATCCGCGAGGACGCGGATGGCCGCTTCACACTGGTGGGCGCGAGCGGCGCGCGCTTCGTCTTGTCCGGCGCCGCCGACCCGCCGCTGCCGGCCGCGGTGGCCGCACAGGTCAAGGGACATGCGGTGGAGTTGGAGCTCGCGCCCGCCCGCTTCCTGGTGCGCCCCCTCGACCTGCCGAAAGGCGCGGTGGACTTCCTCGACGGCATCGTGCGGGCGCAGATCGACCGCCTGACCCCCTGGACCGCGACCGCCGCCGTCTACGGCTGGACCACGCCCGAGGCGACGGCGGAGGAGCGCATCCGCATCCGCGTCGCCGCTGCGCCCCGCGAGCGGATCGCGCCGTGCCTCGACCGGCTGCGGGCGGCCGGCGCCCGCTCGGTCACCGTGCTGACCCGCGCCGGGGTCGATGCGGGAGCCGAGCCCGTCCGTGTGCTCGACCCGTCGGCCGACAGCGGCGGCATGGCGGGCGTGCGGACCGTGCTGGTGGGCATCCTTGCCGGCGCGGCTATGCTCGCGGCTGCGAGCGTGGGTGTCGCGACCCTCATCGGCGGCGGCCTCGACGATGAGCTCGCCGAGCTCGACCGCCGTGCGGCCGTCGCCCGCCGCATCCTCATGGATGCCCAGGGCGCCCAGGCGCCGGCCCTGCGTGCGCTGGAGCAGCGCAAGCATGCCGAGCCCTCCGTCGCGCTGGTGATCGAGGCGCTCGCGCAGATCCTGCCCGACGATACCTATGTGACCGCGCTGGAGCTGGAGGGCGACAAGGTGGAAATCACCGGCGTCTCGCGTGCTGCGCCCGACCTCATCCGGCTGCTGGAGCGCTCGGGGCGCTTCACCCAGGCGACCTTCGTGGCGCCCACCACGCCCGTGACCGACGGCGCCGGCGAGCGCTTCCAGATCGAGGCGCGCATCGCCGTGCGCTGGGAGGTGGCGCGATGACCATGCCGGCCTCCCCCACCAGCCGCGGCGCGCGGCGCGATCTGCGGCCGATGCTTGCGGCGCTCGCCTATGCCGCCGTGGTGCTGGCGCTGCTGGGGGTGGCGGCGTCCACCGTCGCCGACCTGATGGACCGACGGGCGGCCGTGGCCGAGGCGGCGGACCGCCTCGACCGCCTGCAAGGGCGCCGCCCGGGTGGCGGACCACCCACCGGCACGGCGCAGGATGGCTCGCCCTTTCTTGAGGGTCCCTCCCTCACCATCGCCGGCGCCGACCTGCTACAGCGCGTCACCACCGCAATCGCCCGCTATGACGGGCGCCTGACCTCCTCCCGGGTGGAGGTGCAGAGCACCCGCTACGGCGCCGATTTCGTCGCCGTGACCGCCGACCTCGATATCAGCCAGACGGATTTGCAGAAGCTGCTCTATGATCTGGAGGCGGGAATGCCCTTCTTGTTCGTCGGGCAGCTCGCCGTACAGGCGCAGGCCCGCGGCGAGGGTGGCGACGACGAGCGCGTTCGCGTAACGCTTACGGTATATGGGCAGTGGCAGAAGTCTCCATGACGCATCGCGCACAGGTCCTCGGTCTCCTCCTCGCCGGCTTCGGCGGGGTGGCGAGCGCATGGGCGGCCGGTCCCGAGCTTGCGGCGCCCCCGCCGCAGATCGGCGCTATCAGCTTTCAGGCGCAGCCGGCGGGAAGCCTCGCCGCCGCCGCCGAAGAAGGCGTGGGCAGGGGCGCGGACGCGCGCGGCAATCCCCTGTGGGACATTCCGCTGGAAACCCTCCAGGCCAGCCGGGAGAGGCCGCTGTTCAGCCCCTCGCGCCGGCCGCCCGAGCCGGTGGTCGCGCTGGCCCCTGCCCCGCAGCCGCTCCGCCAGCAGGAGGTCCGCGCGCCGGAGCTGAGGCTGACGCTGGTGGGCACGGCGGTACGTGGCGGCGAGGGCTTCGGCATCTTCCTCGATGCCACCACGAACACGGTGGTGCACCTGAAGCCCGGCAGCATGCATGACGGCTGGCAGCTGGTGGCGCTGGACATGCGCCAGGCCCGGCTGCGCAACGGCGGCACGACGCGCACCCTGAGCCTGCCCGACCACGGCGCCGACGGGCTCGCCCAGCCCAAGAGCCCCTCCCGCACCGCGGCGGGTGACGAGGGACGGTCCCAGCCGGTGCCTCTGCCCCGCTGACCAGCGGGAGAGACCTTGACCAAATGCCCTCAGGCGCTGGCGAACAGCTCCAGCAGGGCGTCGCGCGCCTCGGCGATGCGGCGGTAGTCGGCATCACTGCCGCCGGCATCGGGATGCGCCGTCTTGGCGAGGCGACGGAAGGCGGCGTTGATCTGGATGGGCTCCAGCGCGCCGTCCAGCGGCAGCTCCAGCGTTTCGCGGTGGGGGCGGTCGTCGTCCGGGTCGGGGATGAAGAGGAAGGCGCGGCGAGCCTTCTGCGCGGCGATGCGCAGCTCCACCTGGTCCTCCTGCCAGCGCCGGCGCGACATGACGAGGCAGGCGCCGAAGCTGATCCGCCCTTCCCGCTCCAGCTCGTCGAGGCTGAACGGGCCCACCACGCCATAGGGGGCGTCGAGATAGGCGCTCCGGCCGCCGGCCTCCTCCTCGATCCGGCCGATGGTCACCGTGTCGAGCACCCCGAGCGAGCCGTTCCAGACGACCCATTCCTGTTTGTCGGTCATGCGACGTGCTTTCGTGCATGAATCCGCATCGCCCGCCCACCGGTGTCCGAAAGGCGCCGCGATGCCGCTGTCGCCGGCGTGCCATGCAGGACTGGAGCCAGATGCGGTGGAACTCGGCGCGCGCCGGGCCGCCTCAAGGCTCCGCGGTGCCGATGGCGGGCTTGGCCACGGCGATGGCGGCGCCGATGGCGATCCAGGCCAGCACCACGTAGGGCCACAGATTCCCCGGGAAGGCCGGCACCGGATAGACGGAATTGTACAGCGGCCAGAGCATGGCCACGGTGCCGAGGGCTCCCAGCACCATCCACCGCTGGCTGCCGGCGCGCACGGCGTGGGCGAGGGCGGCGAGCGTCACGCCGAGATAGGCGACGATCAGCGCCAGCACGCCGATGGTGCCCACATTGTCGTAATAGTCCGCCGGCCCGACGAAGGGCGACCAGGCCAGCAGGCCCGCCAGCATGAGGAGGCCGGTGACCACCACCGACACAAAGGGCGTGCCGTGGCGCGGATGCACCTGCGCGGCGGCTTGGGACAGTCCGGCACGGCCGAGCACATAGAGCATGCGTCCCGCCGCGGCGAGGGTGCCGAGCACGGCGGAGAAGGCCGAGATGGCGGCGGCGATGTCCAGCACCGTCGCCATGCGCAGCGTGCCGTACTTCAGCGCCAGCGTGTTCAGGGGCGCCTCGTCCTTCGCCAGCGCGGCCATGTTGCCGAGGCCGTAGCCCACCACCTGGATGTAGGAGGCGAAGACGAAGAACAGTCCGGCCAGCACCACCGACCCCACCAGGGCGAGGGGAATGGCCCGGCCCGGCTGCCCGGTTTCCTCGGCGAGGGTGGCCGCCGCCTCGAACCCGGCGAAGGAGAGCACCGCGAACACCACGGCATAGCCGATGCCCCACCAGCCGACGGATGCATCGGGCCGGAAGGGCGCGAGGCTCAGCCCTTCGGCCGCGCCCACCGCCAGGAGGATGCGCACGCCGAGATAGGTGATGACCAGGATGGAGGAGAGCTCCAGCACCAGCATGAGCCGCGCCGCCACCGACATGTCGCGATAGGCGAACAGCATGGCGACGAGGATCGCCACCACCCCGATGGCGAGCCACCAGCCGCCGAGCTGGATGCCATGGTCGGCAAGGCCGGCCCTGAGGAAGTCGCCCACCAGCGCCGCGCTGCCCGAGCCGCCGGCGATGTAGAGCAGCAGCATGCACCAGCCGGCGATGAAGCCGGCGCGCGGGCCGAAAGTCTCCCCGATGTAGGAATAGGCCGAGCCCGCCCGGGTGACGCGCCGCGCGAAGAAGACGAAGGAGAGGCCCACCAGCGCGACCATCACCGTGCCGAGAGCGAAGCCGAGCGGGGCGGCGACGCCGGCGACGCCCACCGCCAGGGTCACGTTGAGCGCCATGGCCATGGTGGGCGCCATGACCGAAAGGGACAGGCCCACGGCCTCCACCGGACCCAGGTCGCGCTTCAGCTTGATCATGTCGTTCCCCCGCTCAGCTTGCGCAGATTATCGCGCCCGCCGACGGTTCCAACGGCAGAGATTGGCCCAATGCCCGGCGGAGCGGCAACGGCGCCTGAGACGCGGTTGAGGGACGGCAGGCAAAAGAAAAGGCCGCCCGGAGGGGCGGCCTTCTCGATCTTGAACGTTTCGGGCGCGTGGCGTCGGATCACTCCGCCGCGTCGGCGGGGCCTTCCACCAGGGACTGGCCCTCGCCCTGCTCGTCACGGGTGGCGACGATGAGGTCGTCGCGGTTGGTGGCGATCGTACGCAGGCGGTTCATCTGGGCACCGGTACCGGCCGGGATGAGGCGGCCGACGATGACGTTCTCCTTCAGGCCGTCGAGCGGATCGACCTTGCCGTTGACCGCCGCCTCGGTGAGGACGCGGGTGGTCTCCTGGAAGGACGCCGCCGAGAAGAAGGAGCGCGTCTGCAGGCTCGCCTTGGTGATGCCCAGCAGCACCGGGTGGCCGGTGGCGGGCTTCTTGGCCTCTTCCGCCGCCTTCTCGTTCGCCTCGATGAACTCCAGGCGGTCGACCTGCTCGCCGTCGAGGAAGTCGGTCTCCCCGGCGTCGTCGATCTCCACCTTCTGGAGCATGTTGCGGACGATGACCTCGATGTGCTTGTCGTTGATGTTCACGCCCTGGAGCCGGTAGACCTCCTGGATCTCGTTGACGAGGAAGGCGGCGAGCTCTTCCACGCCCTTGATCGCCAGGATGTCGTGCGGCGCCGGGTTGCCGTCCACGATGAAGTCGCCCTTCTCCACCACGTCGCCGTCCTGGAGATGGATGTGCTTGCCCTTCGGGATCAGGTACTCCACCGGATCCCCGCCGTCCGCCGGCTCGATGGAGAGGCGGCGCTTGTTCTTGTAGTCGCGGCCGAACCGGATGGTGCCGGAGATCTCCGCGATGATGGCCGCGTCCTTGGGACGGCGCGCCTCGAACAGCTCCGCCACGCGCGGCAGACCGCCCGTGATGTCGCGGGTCTTGGCGCTCTCCATGGGCACGCGGGCCACCGCGTCGCCGGCCTTGATGTGCTGGTTCGGGTCGGCCGAGAGAATGGCCTCCACCGGCAGCGCATAGCGGGCGTCGCCGCCGCGGGGCAGCTTGATGACCTTGCCGTCCTTCCCCTTGATGAGGATGGCGGGGCGCAATTCCGGACCGCGGCCGGACCGCGAATCCGTCACCACGCGCTTGGCGATGCCGGTCGACTCGTCGACCGTCTCGTTCATGGACGAGCCTTCCACCAGATCCTCGAAGGCCACCGTGCCGTCCACCTCGGAGAGGATGGGACGGGTGTAGGGGTCCCACTCGGCGATGCGCTGGCCGCGCTTGATGGTGTCGCCCTCGTCCACCTTGAGGCGGGCGCCGTACTGGACGCGGTTCACCGCGCGCTCGGTGCCGTCGTGGTCGACGATCACCACCGCGAGGTTGCGGCCCATGACCACGAGGTCACCATCCGAGTTCCGCGCCACGTTGCGGTTGCGGATGCGGACGGTGCCCTCGAAGTTCGATTCCACGAAGGACGAGTCGGCGAGGGTCGCCGCGCCGCCGATGTGGAAGGTGCGCATGGTGAGCTGGGTGCCCGGCTCACCGATGGACTGGGCGGCGATGACGCCCACCGCCTCGCCCATGTTGACCGGCGTGCCGCGGGCGAGGTCGCGCCCGTAGCAGGTGCCGCACACGCCATTGCGGGTCTCGCAGGTCAGCACCGACCGGATCTTAATTTCCTGGATGCCGGACTTGTTGATCCGCTCGACGTGCCATTCCTCGATCATCGTGCCACGGGGCACGATGACGGTGCCGGTCGCCGGCTCCACCACGTCCTCCGCCGCGGTGCGGCCGAGGACGCGCGAGGCGAGCGACGCCACGATCTGGCCCGCGTCGATGATGGCGCGCATGTGGATCCCCTTCTCCGAGCCGCAGTCGCGCTCGGTGATGATGGAATCCTGCGCCACGTCCACGAGGCGGCGAGTGAGGTAGCCCGAGTTCGCGGTCTTCAAGGCGGTGTCGGCAAGGCCCTTGCGCGCGCCGTGGGTGGAGTTGAAGTACTCCATCACGGTGAGGCCTTCCTTGAAGTTCGAGATGATCGGGCTCTCGATGATCTCGCCCGAGGGCTTGGCCATGAGGCCGCGCATGCCCGCGAGCTGCTTCATCTGCGCCGGCGACCCACGCGCTCCGGAGTGGCTCATCATGTAGATCGAGTTGATCTGCTTCTCGCGCCCGGTCTTCGGGTCCTTCTTCACCGCCGAGATTTCCTTCATCATCTCGTCGGCGATGCGGTCCGTGCACTTGCCCCAGGCGTCGACCACCTTGTTGTACTTCTCGCCCTGGGTGATGAGGCCGTCGTTGTACTGCTGCTCGTATTCCTTGGTGAGCGCGCGGGTCTCCTCGACCAGGTCCCACTTCTTCTTCGGCACCACCATGTCGTCCTTGCCGAACGAGATGCCGGCGCGGAACGCGTTGTAGAAGCCGAGCGCCATGATGCGGTCGCAGAAGATCACGCTCTCCTTCTGACCGCAGTGCCGGTAGACGGCATCGATCATGTTGGAGATTTCCTTCTTCGTCATCAGCTTGTTGACGACGTCGAAGGAGAGCTTTGGATGCCTCGGCAGGAGCTCGCCGATCTTCATGCGACCGGGGGTGGTCTCATAGATCTTGGAGTACGACTTGCCCTCGGCGTCGACGCCGATGTAGCGGCCGCGGATCTTGGTGGCGAGGGTGATCGCCTTGGCGTTCAGCGCGTGGTCGATCTCCGCCATGTTGGCGAACATCATGCCCTCGCCCGGCTCGTTCTCCTTCATGATGGAGAGGTAGTAGAGACCGAGCACGATGTCCTGCGACGGCACGATGATGGGCGCGCCGTTGGCCGGGTGCAGGATGTTGTTGGTGGACATCATCAGCACGCGGGCTTCCAGCTGCGCTTCCAGCGACAGCGGGACGTGCACGGCCATCTGGTCGCCGTCGAAGTCGGCGTTGAAGGCCGAGCAGACGAGCGGGTGCAGCTGGATCGCCTTGCCCTCGATGAGCACCGGCTCGAACGCCTGGATGCCGAGGCGGTGGAGCGTCGGCGCGCGGTTCAGCATCACCGGGTGCTCGCGGATGACCTCGTCGAGGATGTCCCACACCTCGGGACGCTCCTTCTCCACCAGCTTCTTGGCCTGCTTCACCGTGGCCGAATGGCCCTTCGCGTCGAGGCGCGAGTAGATGAAGGGCTTGAACAGCTCCAGCGCCATCTTCTTGGGCAGGCCGCACTGGTGCAGCTTCAGCTCGGGCCCCACCACGATCACCGAGCGGCCGGAATAGTCCACGCGCTTGCCGAGCAGGTTCTGGCGGAACCGGCCCTGCTTGCCCTTCAGCATGTCGGCGAGCGACTTCAGCGGCCGCTTGTTGGCGCCGGTGATGACGCGGCCGCGGCGGCCGTTGTCGAACAGCGCGTCCACCGCCTCCTGAAGCATGCGCTTCTCGTTGCGGATGATGATGTCCGGCGCGCGCAGCTCGATCAGCCGCTTGAGGCGGTTGTTGCGGTTGATGACGCGGCGGTAGAGGTCGTTGAGGTCGGACGTGGCGAAGCGACCGCCGTCCAGGGGGACGAGCGGGCGCAGGTCCGGCGGGATGACCGGCACGTGGGTGAGGATCATCCACTCCGGCTTGTTGCCGGACTGCTGGAAGGCCTCGACGATCTTCAGCCGCTTGGCGAGCTTCTTGGGCTTCAGCTCGGTGGTGGCCTCGGAGATCTCCACCCGCAGGTCGGCGGCGATCTTGTCGAGGTCCATGGAGCGCAGCAGCTCACGGATGGCCTCCGCGCCGATCATGGCGGTGAAGCTCGCCTCGCCATACTCGTCCTGGGCGCGCAGGTAGTCGTCCTCGGAGAGGAGCTGACGGTACTTGAGCTTGGTGATGCCCGGCTCGGTAACGACGAAATACTCGAAGTACAGGATGCGCTCGAGGTCCTTGAGCGTCATGTCGAGCAGCAGGCCGATGCGCGAGGGCAGCGACTTCAGGAACCAGATGTGCGCCACAGGGGCGGCGAGCTCGATGTGGCCCATGCGCTCGCGCCGCACGCGCGAGAGGGTGACCTCCACGCCGCACTTCTCGCAGATGATGCCCTTGTACTTCATCCGCTTGTACTTGCCGCACAGGCACTCGTAGTCCTTGATGGGACCGAAGATGCGCGCGCAGAACAGGCCGTCGCGCTCGGGCTTGAACGTGCGGTAGTTGATGGTCTCCGGCTTCTTGATCTCGCCGTAGGACCAGGACTTGATCTTCTCCGGGCTCGCGATGGAGATGCGGATCTGGTTGAAGGTCGGGGCCGGAACGGTCGGATTGAAGACGTTCAGGATTTCCTGGTTCATGAGCTGGCTCCCAAACGAAGTGGGCCTTTAACTGTCACGCCGACCGGCACAAGCGCCGGTCGGCCGATCCGCTTTCGCGGGAAGACGGGGCAATGGCCCGTCAGGTGTTCTCGAGATCGACGTTGAGGCCGAGCGAGCGCATTTCCTTCACGAGCACGTTGAAGCTCTCGGGAATGCCGCTCTCGAACGTGTCCTCGCCGCGCACGATGGCCTCGTAGACCTTGGTGCGGCCGGCCACGTCGTCCGACTTCACGGTCAGCATCTCCTGCAGCGTGTAGGCGGCGCCGTAGGCTTCGAGGGCCCACACCTCCATTTCGCCGAAGCGCTGGCCGCCGAACTGCGCCTTGCCGCCCAGGGGCTGCTGGGTGACGAGCGAGTAGGGGCCGATGGACCGGGCGTGGATCTTGTCGTCGACCAGGTGATGCAGCTTCAGCATGTAGATGTAGCCGACCGTCACCTTACGATCGAACGGCTCGCCGGTGCGCCCGTCGTAGAGCGTGGACTGGCCGGAGGCATCGAGCCCCGCCCGTTCCAGCTCCTTCTCGATGTCCGCCTCGTGGGCGCCATCGAAGACCGGGGTGGCCATCGGCACGCCCTTGCGCAGGTTCTCGCCCAGCTCGGGCAGCTCGGAATCCTTGAGCTGCTCGATCTCGCTCTTGCCGTAGATGGTCTCCAGCCGATCGCGCAGGGGCTTCAGATCCTGCTTGCCATAATAGGCCTCGATCGCCTGCGCCACCTGCCGGCCGAGGCCCGCGCAGGCCCAGCCCAGATGCGTCTCCAGAATCTGCCCGACGTTCATGCGCGAGGGCACGCCCAGCGGGTTCAGCACGATGTCGACGTTGGTGCCGTCCTCCAGGAAGGGCATGTCCTCCACCGGCACGATGCGCGAGACCACGCCCTTGTTGCCGTGGCGTCCGGCCATCTTGTCGCCGGGCTGGATCTTGCGCTTCACCGCGACGAAGACCTTGACCATCTTCATCACGCCGGGGGGCAGCTCGTCGCCGCGCTGCAGCTTCTCGACCTTGTCCAGGAAGCGCTGCTCGAGCCGCTTCTTGGAGTCGTCATACTGGGCGCGGATGGCTTCCAGCTCGGCCATGATGGCATCGTCCGCCACGGCGAACAGCCACCACTGCGAGCGCGGATACTCGCCGAGGATGTCGCGGGTGACCTCGGTCTCCTTCTTGAAGCCCTTGGGCCCCGCGATGGCGACCTTACCGTCCAGGATCTCGGTGAGGCGGCCGTAGACGTTGCGGTCGAGGATCGCCTGCTCGTCGTCGCGGTCCTTGGCGAGACGCTCGATCTCCTCGCGCTCGATGGCCAGCGCACGCTCGTCCTTGTCCACGCCGTGCCGGTTGAACACGCGCACCTCGACGATGGTGCCCGTGGTGCCCGGCGGCAGGCGCAGGGAGGTGTCGCGCACGTCGGCAGCCTTCTCGCCGAAGATGGCGCGCAGCAGCTTCTCTTCCGGCGTCATCGGGCTTTCGCCCTTGGGGGTGATCTTGCCCACCAGAATGTCGCCGGCGCGGACCTCGGCGCCGATGTAGACGATGCCGGCCTCGTCGAGATTCTTCAGCGCCTCTTCAGAGACGTTGGGAATGTCGCGGGTGATTTCCTCGGGCCCGAGCTTGGTGTCGCGGGCCATGCACTCGAATTCCTCGATGTGGATCGAGGTGAACACGTCTTCCTTGACGATGTTCTCCGAGAGCAGGATCGAGTCCTCGAAGTTGTAGCCGTTCCACGGCATGAAGGCGACGAGCACATTGCGGCCGAGCGCCAGCTCGCCGAGCTCCGTGGACGGGCCGTCGGCGATGATGTCGCCCTTCTTCACCTGGTCGCCCACACGCACCAGCGGTCGCTGGTTGATGCAAGTGGACTGGTTGGAGCGCTGGAACTTCATCAGCCGGTAGATGTCGACGCCCGACTTGGACGGATCGGCCTCTTCCGTGGCGCGGATGACGATACGGGTCGCGTCCACCTGGTCGATGACGCCGGTGCGGCGGGCGGCGATGGCGGCGCCGGAATCCCGGGCCACCACGGCCTCCATGCCGGTGCCCACGAGCGGCGCCTGCGAGCGCACCAGCGGGACCGCCTGGCGCTGCATGTTGGAGCCCATGAGCGCGCGATTGGCGTCGTCGTTCTCAAGGAACGGGATGAGCGCCGCTGCCACCGACACCAGCTGCTTGGGCGACACGTCCATGAAGTCGACGCGGTCCGGCGTCACCAGCAGCACGTCGCCGGCGTGGCGGCAGACCACGAGGTCCTCTTCGAAGCGGCCGTCCTTGTCGAGCGGGATGTTCGCCTGCGCGACGTAGTACTTCCCCTCCTCCATGGCGGAGAGATAGACCACCTCGTCGGTGACCTTGGTGTCCACCACGCGGCGGTAGGGCGCCTCGATGAAGCCGTACTTGTTCACCCGGGCGAAGGTCGCCAGCGAGTTGATGAGGCCGATGTTCGGGCCTTCCGGCGTCTCGATGGGGCAGATGCGGCCGTAGTGAGTCGGGTGCACGTCGCGCACCTCGAAGCCCGCGCGCTCGCGGGTCAGACCGCCCGGGCCGAGCGCCGAAAGACGCCGCTTGTGCGTGATCTCGGAGAGCGGGTTGGTCTGGTCCATGAACTGCGACAGCTGCGAGGAGCCGAAGAACTCGCGCACCGCGGCGGCTACCGGCTTCGCATTGATGAGGTCCTGCGGCATCACGGTGTCGATGTCGACGGACGACATGCGCTCCTTGATGGCGCGCTCCATGCGCAGCAGGCCGACGCGGTACTGGTTCTCCATCAGCTCGCCCACCGAGCGGACGCGGCGGTTGCCGAGATGGTCGATGTCGTCGATCTCGCCCTTGCCGTCGCGCAGCTCCACCAGCGTCCTGATGACCGAGAGGATGTCCTCGCGGCGCAGCACGCGCACGGTGTCGGGGCAGTCGAGGTCGAGGCGCATGTTCATCTTCACGCGGCCGACCGCGGAGAGGTCGTAGCGCTCGGGATCGAAGAACAGCGAGTGGAACATCGCCTGGGCGCTGTCGAGCGTCGGCGGCTCGCCGGGGCGCATCACGCGGTAGATGTCGAAGAGCGCGTCCTCGCGGGACACGTTCTTGTCCGCCACCAGGGTGTTGCGGATATAGGCGCCGGTGTTGACGTGGTCGATGTCGAGGACCGGGATCTCGTTGTAGCCGGCCTCCTCGAGCAGCTTCAGCGCCTTCTCGGTGATCTCGTCGCCGGCCTCGGCGTGGATCTCGCCCGAGGCGAGGTCCACGAGGTCCTCGGCGATGTACTGGCCGACCATCTCCTCGTCGGAGATCTTCAGGGCCTTAAGGCCCTTTTCCGCCAGCTGGCGGGCGGCGCGGACAGTCAGCTTCTTGCCGGCCTCGAGCACGACCTCGCCGGTGTCGGCGTCCACCAGGTCCGCGACAGCCTTGTAGCCCTTCATGCGCTTGGGATCGAACGGCATGCGCCAGCCGCCCTTGGCGCGCTCGTAGGGGATCTTCTCGTAGAAGGTCGAGAGGATCTCCTCGTTGTCGAGGCCGAGGGCATAGAGCAGGCTCGTCACCGGAATCTTCCGGCGCCGGTCGATGCGGGCGTAGACGATGTCCTTGGCGTCGAACTCGATGTCGAGCCAGGAGCCGCGATAGGGGATGATGCGCGCCGCGAACAGCAGCTTGCCCGAGGAGTGGGTCTTGCCCTTGTCGTGGTCGAAGAACACGCCCGGCGAGCGGTGCATCTGGGAGACGATCACGCGCTCTGTGCCGTTGACGATGAACGTGCCGTTCATGGTCATCAGCGGAATGTCGCCGGTGTAGACGTCCTGCTCCTTGATGTCCTTCACCGACTTGGCGCCGGTATCGGGATCCACATCGAACACGATGAGGCGGAGCGTCACCTTGAGCGGGGCAGCAAACGTCATGCCGCGCTGGCGGCACTCGTCCACGTCATACTTGGGCGGCTCGAACTCGTAGCGCACGAACTCCAGCATGGCCGCGCCGGAGAAGTCGGAGATGGGGAATACCGACTTGAACACCGCCTGCAGACCGTCGTCGTCGCGTCCGCCCTTCGGTTCTTCGATCTGGAGGAACTGGTCGTAGGACGCCTTCTGAACCTCGATGAGGTTCGGCATCTCGGCCACTTCCTTGATCTTGCCGAAGAACTTGCGGATCCGCTTACGACCGGTGAACGTTTGCGCCATCTCGATCCTCGTCCGTCTGGTCCCCTCGGGGCCGGCACCCTGGCCTTCTCAATCGAAGGCGGGCTCGCCGCGCCGGCACCGGAAACCTCAATCAGCCATCGTGCGCTCAAGGGTTGGGGGCGAAACGCCATCCCCTTTCAGCACCATGACGGCTCTCCCGGCAGCCGCGCCCTGGAGGCTAAGGCTGCCGGGAGAACCGTCGCGAAACGCCGGCTCGCGCCGGCATCGGAAACGGGCCCCGGCCGAAGCCGGGACCCGGAACGTCACAAGCTCACTTGAGCTCGACCTTGGCGCCAGCCTTCTCGAGCTGGGCCTTGAGCTTCTCGGCCTCGTCCTTGGACACGCCTTCCTTGACGGGCTTCGGAGCGCCTTCCACCAGGTCCTTGGCTTCCTTGAGGCCGAGGCCGGTGATGGCGCGGACTTCCTTGATGACCTCGATCTTCTTGTCGCCGGCGGCAGCCAGCATGACCGTGAACTCGGTCTGCTCTTCCACCGCGGCGGCGGCAGCGCCGGCGCCGGGGGCAGCGGCCACGGCCACGGCGGCAGCGGCGGAAACGCCCCACTTCTCTTCGAGGAGCTTCGCCAGCTCGGCGGCCTCGAGGACGGTGAGGGAGGACAGCTCGTCGACGAGCTTGGTCAGGTCAGCCATGGGATATTCCTTAAGATAGGTTCGGATTTTGGAATTGCGAGATCAGGCCGCATTCAGCGGCCGCATCCTCACGCTGCTTCGTCCTGCTTGGCATAGGCCCCGAACACGCGGGCGAGCTTGGCCGCCGGTGCCGTGGTGAGCTGCGCGATCTTGGTCGCCGGGGCCTGGATGAGGCCAACCAGCTTTGCACGCAGTTCGTCCAGGGACGGGAGTGTGGCGAGCGCCTTCACACCGTCCACATTGAGGGCCGTCTTGCCCATCGCGCCGCCGAGGATCACGAACTTGTCGTTGCCCTTGGCGAACTCGACGGCAACCTTCGGCGCCGCCACCGGATCGCTGGAATAAGCGATCAGCGTGGGTCCCTTCAGCAGGGACGCCACATGGGCGACGTCGGAGCCTTCCAGAGCGATCTTGGCGAGGCGGTTCTTGGCCACCTTCACGGACGCACCCTCGGCCTTCATCTGTCGACGGAGTTTCGACATCTGGGCCACGGTGAGGCCGGAATAGTGGGCGACCACGACGACGGAGGTGTTCTTGAACACATCCGTGAGCGTCGTGACGAGCTCTTGTTTTTCCGCTCGATCCACGTCTGGCTCTCTTTAAGCCTGTGGCGGGTCCGACGGCGCGGGGGCGGTCATGCCCCAGGCCTTCGGCTCCGCCGGTTGCGCCTTGCCGCATCCTGCGGCCAACCTGTCGTTCACGACATGGAAGGCCGCCATCTGCGACGCTCACATGCCCTGTCCCCTTTTGCCCGGGGCACGGAGAACCGTGTCGCGGAGCGCAAGGCGCTGGTTCCGAACCGATCTTCAACTCCGGCCGGCACGCCGGCGGAGGCCTTGAATCTGCTCTTCCCCGTCTATGCTGGCTCCCCTTGGGACCGCCCGGACGGGCGATTGCGGGAATTAAGCCTTGATCCTGCGCTCATATGAGCGAACATCAGGGCGCCGGCAGTCTCGGACAGGACCTTCGCCTGCCGGTTCGCCCCTCCATCCCCTGGCAAGCCATGGGACTGCGGACGGACGCCTGACAGACGATAAGGCCGGGCGGGCGAACCCTCCCAGCCCTCCCGCCCGGGTCACGGGCGAAAGTTCCAAAACGAATGCGGATCGTCGCCGACCCGGAACGCACCTCTATAATGAGTCGCCGGGGCCTTGTCACCCCCTTGCGCATTTTTTGCTTGACGGCGGCCCCTTCTCCGTGGCTGGCCCGCGTCAATCGCCTGCGTCGGGGGTATCGGGGGGCTGGAAGGCGAGGATGTCGCCGGGCTGGCAGTCCAGCGCCTCGCAGATCTTCTCCAGCGTCTCGAAGCGCACGCCCTTCACCTTGCCCGACTTGAGCAATGAGAGGTTCACCTCGGAAATGCCGATCCGCTGGGCGAGATCGCGGGCGCGCACCTTGCGCCGGGCGAGCATGACGTCGAGGGTCACGAGGATGGGCATGATGCTCAGACGAAGCTCGCGTTTTCTTCCGCGAGGGTGACCGCCTCGCGCAGGATGGCCGAGAAGGCCAGGACCACGCCGGCGATGCCCGCCAGCACGATGGGGCCCAGGCGCAGCACGGCGGCCAGCACCGCCATGGGGTCGGCTGTCCCCTCCCCCAGCACCACGGCAAGCCGCAGCAGCGGGATCAGCACCGCGGCCGCCAGCAAGGCGAGCCCGAACCGCCGCAGCGCCTCCACCGCATCGAGGCTGAACGCCCGGCCCCGCTCCACCCGGCCGAAGAAGCGGGCAGCCTCATAGAAGCCATAGGCCGCAACGGCGAGCGGCAGCAGCCCGGCCACCATCAGGACGTGCTCCAGAGCCGCCGGCAACGCCGGCCCGTCGGGAAGGGCGAGGCGCTCCACCACGTTCTGCGTCCAGGGCACCGGATGCAGCCAGGCGAGCACCGGCCAGCCCACGATGGCCACCATTAGCGCCAGGGCGATGTGGCGCCCATGCCGGGCGAAAAGCGACGACGCCATCCCCTCACCTCCATCTTGACGTTATTTTTTTATTGTTTTACGTAAAGTTCATTACCTGTATCGTTATGCTCATAGCATGGGCGATGAAGGCGGGCCAGTCACCTGGGCGAGGGGGCGGCTCCCCGGCCGTCGCTCCCCACGGAGAAATGCGTCCCATGACCGATCCTCTCGCCCGCTTTTTGCTGATTGCCGCGCTCGCCGGCCTTAACCCCTTGGCGAGCGCCAGCGCCGCCGATCTCTCCGCTGCGCCCGTCGTGAAGGGCGTGGCGCCGTTGCCCGAGGATCCCTTCGCCGGCTTCTACCTCGGCATCGCCGCGGGCTACGGCCGCGGGGCGACCCAGGCGGACGGCGGTCTGGCCGGCGCCTCGGCCTTCAGCTTCGACACCGACGGCGCGCTGGCCGCGGGATACGGCGGATACAACTGGCGCTCCGGCGCCTTCCTTGCGGGCGCCGAGGTGGAGATCGGCTACATGGGCATCTCCGGCAGCGCGCTCCAGCCGCTGGGCGGCGCGGAGGTCTCGACCCACATCGGCGCCTATGGCGCCCTCACCGGCCGGCTCGGCGTGGTGCTGGGCACCGGCACGCTGATCTATGGCAAGGGCGGCGTCGCCCTCGCCTGGCCGAAGCTTGAGGTGCAGGGACCCGGCCTCGATGCCTGGCGGGTGGAGGCCAATGCCGGCTGGACCGCGGGCGCCGGCGTCGAGCAGGCGCTGGCGGGCCGGTGGCTGCTTCGGGCGGAATATCAATATTTCGACTTCGGGGAGATGACCGCGAACGGCGCCGCCCTGGGCGGACCTGCCGGCGCCTGGACGGCCTCGACCCTCGATGCCCATACCCTCAAGGCCGGTATCGCCCACCGGTTCTGAGGGCCACGCCTGCCGCGACATCGCCCCGTCGCGGCAGGCGTGGGCCGGTGCGTCCGCAACCGCACCGGCCAAAAAGAAAGGCCCGGCGCAGCGCGCCGGGCCTTTCCGTCTTTCTGGAACGTCAGTCGGCTCAGGCGGTGAGCACGGAGGACGGCTCCACCTTGATGCCCGGGCCCATGGTGGAGGAGACCGCCACGCGCTGCAGGTAGGTGCCCTTGGCGCCGGCCGGCTTGGCCTTCACCACCGCGTCCACGAAGGCGCGGATGTTCTCGGCCAGCTTGTCGGCCGGGAAGGAGGCCTTGCCCACGCCGCCGTGGATGATGCCGGCCTTCTCGACGCGGAACTCCACCGCGCCGCCCTTGGCGGCGGCGACGGCGCCCTTCACGTCCATGGTCACGGTGCCGACCTTGGGGTTCGGCATCAGGCCGCGCGGGCCGAGCACCTTGCCGAGACGGCCGACGAGCGGCATCAGGTCCGGGGTGGCGATGCAGCGATCGAACTCGATCTTGCCGCCCTGGATGGTCTCCAGCAGGTCCTCGGCGCCCACGATGTCGGCGCCGGCAGCCTTGGCCTCGTCGGCCTTGGCGCCGCGGGCGAACACCGCCACGCGCACGGTACGGCCCGAGCCGTTGGGCAGGTTGCACACGCCGCGGACCATCTGGTCGGCATGGCGGGGATCGACGCCGAGGTTCAGCGCGACCTCGATGGTCTCGTCGAACTTGGCGGTGGCACGCTCCTTCAGGAGCGTGAGAGCCTCGTCGAGCCCGTAGAGCTTGACCCGGTCGATGCCCTCATTGATGGCGCGGACGCGCTTGCCTTGCTTCGCCATGGCGCTCACCCCTGAACCTGCAGGCCCATGGAGCGGGCCGAACCTTCGATCATCTGGACGGCGGCCTCGACGGTCTCGCAGTTCAGATCCTTCATCTTCTTCTCGGCGATCTCGGCGAGCTGGGCGCGCGTGACCTTGCCGACGAAGGTGCCCTTGCCGGGCGTCTTCGAGCCCGAGCCGGGCTTCTTCTTCGTCTCGAGGCCGGCGGCCTTCTTGAGGAAGTAGGAGACCGGCGGGGTCTTCAGCTCGAAGGTGAAGGAGCGGTCCTGATAGGCCGTGATCACCACCGGGATCGGCATGCCCTTCTCGAGCTGCGCCGTCTGGGCGTTGAAGGCCTTGCAGAATTCCATGATGTTCAGGCCGCGCTGACCCAGCGCGGGGCCGATCGGCGGGGCCGGATTGGCGCTGCCGGCGGGCACCTGCAGCTTGATGTAACCCGTAATTTTCTTCGCCATTTCAACAACTCCCAAAATGCGCCGCGGCCCCCAGGAGGGCGCGGGCGGGATTGCGTGGTGCGGGCTTGAGGAGCGCTTGGCGAGACGCCCTCATCCCTCCCACGCCGGCGCCTCGCCGTGCGGCGGTGCGCCAGACCTGGGCCGACCCTCCTGCGAGGGGCCGGCCCGCTCCGGTCAGACCTTCTCGACCTGACCGAATTCCAGTTCCACCGGCGTCGCGCGGCCGAAGATGGACACCGCCACCTTCACGCGCGAGCGGCTCTCGTCCACCTCTTCCACGATGCCGTTGAAGGACGCGAACGGCCCGTCCGCCACCTTCACCGTCTCGCCCACCTCGAAAGAGATGGAGGGCTTCGGGCGCTCGATGCCTTCCTGCACCTGCTGCAGGATGCGCATGGCCTCGCCCTCGGAGATCGGCATGGGCTTGTTGTCGGCGCCCAGGAAGCCGGTGACCTTCGGCGTGTTCTTGATGAGATGGAAGGCCTCGTCGGTGAGGTCCATCTTCACCAGCACGTAGCCGGGAAAGAACTTGCGCTCGGTATCCACCTTCCGGCCGCGGCGCACCTCCACCACCTTCTCGGTGGGCACGAGGATCTGCTCGAACAGCTCCGCGAGGCCCCGCTGGTCGGCCTGCTCGCGGATCGAGTCGGCCACCTTCTTCTCGAAGTTGGAATAGGCGTGAACGATGTACCAGCGCTTGGCCATGCCTGTATGCCTTCCGCTCACTGACCGATGGTGAGGAGCGTGGAGACGCCGAACCGGATGATCTGGTCGACGACGAGGAAGAAGATGGAGGCCAGGAACACCATCACGAAGACCATGGCGGTGGTGATCAGCGTCTCGCGGCGGGTCGGCCACGTGACCTTGGCGGTCTCGGTGCGGACCTGCTGAAAGAATTCGACGGGACTGTTCTTCGCCATGGCGTCTTGCCGTCCGTTCCTGTTGCCGCCCATTCCCACTGCCGCGCCTTCGGCCGGTTCCGGCCTGGCTGCGGCTCGCGCCGCATGAAATTTCGTGACCCGCCGGCGCCGGCTCTTGCGAGACGTTGCTTCGGGCTTGCCCATGACGGTGGCGGGCTGCCGCGGCCCCTGCCGCCGGCTTTCCCGTTCCGCCGTCTCGCCGTGCCTGCCGCCCCGCGGGAAACCCCTAGGGGATGGCAGGAGTGGAGGGACTCGAACCCCCAACCCCCGGTTTTGGAGACCGGTGCTCTAACCAGTTGAGCTACACTCCTATCGCCTGTCGGCCCCGCCCGAAGGCACGGCCCGCAGACCCGGCGTCCCGAAGCGGGGGCGAAGGCCCGCCTGCCCCGAGGGTAGACTCCGCCGCGCCGGGAAGTGACCCAGCGCAGCGGACGGGTGTGTTTAGTGGGCCCCGCGCCGCATGTAAAGGGGTGGCCTATTGCGCGGCGGCCCCGCCCTGGGGCTCGGGCGCCGCCGTGTCCTTCGGCGCGTCGCGGGCCGGAAACAAGGCCTCGCTGAAGCCGCCGTTGGCCGGGCCGTAATAAGGCGTCGCGCGCATCACCGCCGCGAACTTGTCGTTGTCGGCCTTGCTCGACACATAGGGCACGTCGCGCCGGGTGGCGAGGCCGAAGACGTCGCCCTTGAAATGATCGAACTCCAGCGCGCTCGAATCGAAGCCCAGGCAGGCCTCCCGGTCGAAGGCCGCCATGACCATCTCCTTGTAGTAGAGGTTGGGCTTGACGCAGAGCTTGAAGTTGCGGATCGCCCACTCCCCCTGCACCACCTCGCGCCGGCCCTCCTCCCAGACGAGCAGGCGGCCGCCCTTGGCCCCCGCCGCAGGTGGCTCGAAATAGCCGGCGATGGGGCCAGCGAAGCGATAGGCGTTGATGAAAGTGCGCCCGGCCCAGCTCTGGGCGCGCTTGACCTGCGCGTCCTCCACCTGCTCGGCCGTGGCGCAGCCCGCCAGCGCCGCGCACAGCATCGCGACGGCTGCAGCCCTCGTCTTTCCCGCCATTCCCAACCCCGAATTACCGGCAGCCCAACCTGCCTTTCCCCATCCAGCTACCGGAAGCGGAGCCATAGCGCAACGGAACCTGGTGGCGGAGTCAGCGTGGCGGCGGTGGGGCACCTTCGGGCTGGGCCGCGCCTGTCGCGCAGGCGCGGTTCGCGCCGGTGCCGGGGGCGTTCTCGAATACGCAGCGGGCGGTGGGCGGGGAGCCGCAGACCCGTGCCAGATCGGCAAAGCCCACGCAGCGCCCGTCCGGGCCGCGATAGCCGGGTCCGCCCTTGCAGCCGCAGCCGCGGCACGGCGGGCGCTCGGGGCAAGACTCCTTCGCCGCTGCGGCGGCGCCGAGCAGCAGGACGGCGATAGCGGCGACGAGGCGCAGGCGCATTGCGGCCGGACCAAACGAAAAGGGCGGCGCCCGAAGGCACCGCCCCATTTCCTCACGCCGCGGACACGCGGTCCAGCAGCCTCACGCGGCCAGGCCGGCGTCGATCACTCGATGATGGCGGCGACGACGCCGGCGCCGACGGTACGACCACCCTCGCGGATGGCGAAGCGCAGCTTCTCTTCCATGGCGATCGGCACGATCAGCGCCACGTCCATGGACACGTTGTCCCCCGGCATCACCATCTCGGTGCCCTCGGGCAGCGTGCACACGCCGGTCA
>NZ_JBDZDP010000030.1:0-31461 GCF_040044995.1 Xanthobacter pollutisoli | reverse complement strand
CAGCTCATCCAGTACGAGGCCACGACCGCCAGCGTGAAGAAGACGCCGCTGCTGATCGTGCCGCCGTGGATCAACAAGTTCTACATCCTCGATCTGACGGCCGAGAAGTCCTTCATCAAGTGGCTAGTGGACGCCGGCATTTCGGTGTTCGTCATC
This sequence comes from Xanthobacter pollutisoli, assembly GCF_040044995.1. Taxonomy (NCBI): domain Bacteria; kingdom Pseudomonadati; phylum Pseudomonadota; class Alphaproteobacteria; order Hyphomicrobiales; family Xanthobacteraceae; genus Xanthobacter; species Xanthobacter pollutisoli. The sequence continues at coordinate 31,305 of NZ_JBDZDP010000030.1, read as the reverse complement.
TCTTGGGTCAATCCGGACGCCCGCCTCGCCGAAAAGGGCTTCGACGATTACATGCGCGAGGGCATCATGACCGCCCTCGACAACGTCGCCATCGCCTCCGGCGAGCGGCAGGCCCATGCCATGGGCTATTGCGTGGGCGGAACGCTGCTGGCGACGACCCTCGCCTACATGGCCGCCACCGGCGACGACCGCATCGCCTCCGCCACCTTCCTCACCACGCAGATCGACTTCACCCATGCGGGTGACCTGAAGGTGTTCGTGGATGAGGACCAGCTCGCGTCCATCGAGCGGCGGATGAAGCAGATGGGCTATCTGGAGGGCAGCAAGATGGCCTCGGCCTTCAATCTGCTGCGCTCCAACGACCTGATCTGGCCGTATGTGGTCAACAACTACATGAAGGGCAAGGCGCCGTTCCCGTTCGATCTTCTGTTCTGGAACGCCGATTCCACCCGCATGCCCGCGGCCAACCACTCCTATTACCTGCGCAACTGCTACCTCACCAACAACATCGCCCGCGGCCTCGCCGAGCTTTCCGGCGTGCGCATCGACGTCACCAAGATCAACGTGCCGGTCTATTCGCTGGCGACGCGGGAAGATCATATCGCCCCGCCCAACTCGGTGTTCATCGGCGCCAACATGCTGAGCGGGCCGGTGCGCTATGTGCTCGCCGGCTCCGGCCACATCGCCGGCGTGGTCAATCCGCCGGCCAAGGGCAAATACCAGTATTGGGCGGACGGCCCCGTCGGACCGAGCTACGACCTTTGGGTCCAGGGTGCCCAGGAGCACAAGGGCTCCTGGTGGCCGGACTGGGTGAACTGGTTCTCCTCCTGGCACCCGGACGAGGTGCCGGCCCGCGCCATCGGCGGCGGCCGGCTCAACGCCATCGAGGACGCGCCGGGCCGCTACGTGCGGGAAAAGAGCTGAGGCGCAGCCGCGGACAGGGGCTGTGACACCCTGCGGTGGCGCGGTGCCGCCGGGTTGACCAGCTGATGCCTTTCGCGCGGGGCCGCTTGCGTTTACGTTGGCGGCAGGCCCGCCGTGCGGCTTGAGATCAGGTCGAGGACCCGTGCGTTACGTTTCCACCCGTGGTGAAGCTCCCGTTCTGTCGTTCTCCGACGCGCTCCTGGCGGGCCTTGCGCGCGACGGCGGCCTCTATGTGCCGGAGACGTTTCCGACCCTGTCGGCGGACGCCATCGCGGCCCTCGCCGGCAAGCCTTATCCAGTCGTCGCCAAGGCTGTCATCGCCCCCTTCGTCGGGGACGCGCTGCCCGAGCGCGCCCTGGATCTGATGATCGCCGATGCCTACGCGACGTTCCGCCATCCGGCGGTGGTGCCCCTGACGCAGATCGGCCCCAACCGCTTCCTGCTTGAGCTGTTCCACGGCCCGACCTTGGCCTTCAAGGATGTGGCGATGCAGCTGCTCGCCCGCATGATGGACCATGTGCTGGGCCAGCGCGGCACCCGCGCCACCATCGTCGGCGCCACCTCCGGCGACACCGGCAGCGCCGCCATCGAGGCGTTCCGCCATTCGGATGCGGTGGATGTGTTCATCCTCTACCCGCACAAGCGGGTGTCGGAGGTCCAGCGCCGGCAGATGACGACCGTGCATTCGCCCAATGTGCACGCCATCGCGGTGGAGGGCACGTTCGACGATTGCCAGGCCCATGTGAAGGCCATGTTCAATCACCACGCGTTCCGCGACCAGCTGGCGCTGGCGGGCGTGAACTCCATCAACTGGGCGCGGATCGTCGCCCAGGTGGTCTATTATTTCTATGCCGCCACCGCCCTCGGCGCGCCGCACCGCGAGGTGTCCTTCGTGGTGCCGACCGGCAATTTTGGCGACATCTTCGCCGGCTATGTGGCCAAGCGCATGGGGCTGCCCATCCGCGACCTCGCCATCGCCACCAACGTCAACGACATCCTGGTGCGCACGCTGGACACCGGCCGCTACGAGGTGAAGGGGGTGCATCCCTCCTCCTCGCCCTCCATGGACATCCAGGTCTCGTCCAATTTCGAGCGCCTGCTGTTCGAGGCGCTGGACCGCGACAGCGCCGCCGTGCGCCAGCTGATGGGCTCCCTCGCCCAGGGCGGGGCCTTCACCGTGCCGCGGGCGGCGCTCGCCGCCATCTGCGCCGATTTCACCGCCGGCCGGGCGGACGAGCCGGAAACCGCCAAGACCATCTCCCGCTTCTACCAGTGCGCAGACTACCTCGCCGACCCGCATACCGCGGTGGCGCTGGCGGTGGCGGACAAGGTGGAGCATGCGTCCAAGGTGCCGCAGGTGGTGCTTTCCACTGCCCATCCCGCCAAGTTCCCGGATGCGGTGGAAGCCGCCAGCGGCCATCGGCCGGCCCTGCCGCCCCACATGGCCGACCTTCTGACCCGTAAGGAAAGCGTCAGCGTGCTGCCCAACGATCTTGCCGCCATTGAAAGCTTCATCCGCGCCCGGGCGCGCGTCGCTGCGGGCGCCGCCGCATGAGCGTGAAGATCACGGCCCTCGACAACGGCATCACCGTGGTCAGCGACGAGATGAGCCATCTCGGCACCGCCTCCCTCGGCATCTGGGTGGGCGCCGGCGCCCGCGACGAGGAGGAGGGCGAGCACGGCATCTCCCACCTTCTGGAGCACATGGCGTTCAAGGGCACCCGCCGTCGCTCCGCCCGGCGCATCGCCGAGGAGATCGAGCAGGTGGGCGGCGACATCAACGCCGCCACCTCGGTGGAGCAGACCTCCTACAACGTTCGGGTGCTGGGCGAGGACGTGAGCCTCGGCCTCGACATCCTGTCCGACATCCTCACCGAGCCGGCCTTCGCCCCTGACGAGCTGGAGCGGGAGAAGAACGTCATCGTGCAGGAGATCGGCGCGGTGATGGACACGCCCGACGACCTGGTGTTCGACCTGTTCCAGGAGCAGGCTTTCCCGGGGCAGAGCGTCGGCCGCTCCATCCTCGGCACGCCGGAGACGGTGCGCGCCTTCAGCCGCGACCAGCTCGGCGCCTATCTCGGGCGGACCTATCGCGGTCCGCGCATGGTGGTGGCGGGCGCCGGGGCGGTGGATCACGACCGGTTGGTGGCGGAGGCTTCGGCCCGCCTCGGCACGGTCGCGTCCGCCGGCAAGCCGGAACTCACGGCGGCAAGCTATGGCGGCGGGACCCGCCTCATGGCCCGCGACCTCGAGCAAGTGCATGTGCTGCTGGGTCTGGAGGGCTGCTCCTACAAGGATGCGGACTATCACGCTTTGCAGGTGCTCTCGAACGTGCTCGGGGGCGGCATGTCCTCGCGCCTGTTCCAGGACGTGCGGGAGGAGCGCGGGCTCTGCTATTCCATCTACGCCTTCCACTGGAGCTATCAGGACACCGGCCTGTTCGGCGTCTATGCCGGCACCGACACCGGCGATGTGGAGGAGCTGACCCATGCGGTGGTGGACCAGATCCTCGACACGGCGGAGACGGTGAGCGAGCTGGAGGTGGCGCGGGCCAAGGCCCAGATGAAGGTGGGCCTCCTCGCCGCGCTGGAAAGCTCCGGCGCGCGGGCCGACCAGCTGGCACGGCAGATCCTCGGCTTCGGGCGGGTGATCGCGGTGGAGGAGATCGTGGCCAAGGTGGATGCGGTGGACGTGGCGGCGGTGAAGGCGGCGGCAACGCGCCTCATCGGTCGTGGCCGGCCCACGCTGACCGCCATCGGCCCGAAGGGCGGGCTCGAGCCGGCCGCCCGGGTGGTCGAGCGGCTGGAACGGCACTGAGCATTTCCGTTTGGAGCGGGACCGTGGGCATCCGTATGATGGGGGATGACAATCGCATGCGCGGCGGGCCCGGGAGGGCCTGAGGCGCACGCTCCGGGACGGACCGGCAGCCGGGGCAGCCCCCGCACCGGCGGTGGTCCGCCCGAGCCAAACAGGACGTGGCCGGGGCGCATCCCATGTGGCTTTCCACCATCTTCCTCTGCCCGCCGGAGCCCTTGCCTGCCATCGAGGGCGATGGAATCTACCTGCGCGTCCCGCAGGTGCGCGACTTCGCGCAGTGGCAGACGGTGCGGGAGATGAGCCGGGATTTTCTCACCCCCTGGGAGCCACTGTGGCCGGCGGACGACCTGACCCGCGGCGCCTTCCGCCGCCGCCTGCGGCGCTACGCGCGGGACATGGTGGCCGACGAGGCCTATCCGCTCTTCATCTTCCGCCGCTCCGACGACGAGCTCGTGGGCGGCCTCACCCTCTCCAACGTGCGGCGCGGGGTGTGCCAGACGGCGAGCCTCGGCTATTGGATGGGCGCGCCCTTCGCCGGGCAGGGCTACATGAAGGCGGCGGTGAGCGCGCTGCTGCCGGTCGCCTACGACGTGCTCCAACTGCGGCGCATCGAGGCCGCCTGCATGCCCAACAACCAGCCCTCCATCCGCCTGCTGGAGAGCTGCGGCTTCGTGCGCGAGGGCTATTCGCGCGAATATCTGTGCATCAACGGGGTGTGGGAGGACCACATCCTCTTCGCCCGGCTGCGCTCGGACATCGCGGCGCGCCCGGCCCTGCGCCGCGTGCCGCCGGCCGCCCAATAGGGCGGGCGATCAGCCGAGCGCCCGCAGTTCCCGCCGCAGGATCTTGCCCGTCGCGGTCATGGGGAGCGTGTCGGTGAAGGCCACGTGCCGGGGATATTCGTGGGCGGACAGCCGCGTCTTCACGAAGTCCTGGATCTCCCTGGCCAGCGTCTCGGAGGGGGTGATGCCGGGCTTCGGCACGATCCAGGCCTTCACCGCCTCGGTGCGCAGCGGATCGGGCACGCCCACCACCGCCACCAGCGCCACGGCCGGGTGCTTCAGGATGCAGTCCTCGATCTCTCCCGGTCCGATGCGATATCCGGCGGAGGTGATGACGTCGTCGGAGCGGCCCACGTACCAGAGGTAGCCATCCTCGTCCTGCCGTCCCATGTCGCCGGTGAGGAGGAAATCGCCGGCGTACTTGTGCGCGGTGGCCTCGGGATTTTTCCAATATTCCAGCATCATCACGGGATCGCCGCGGCGGATGCCGATATGTCCTTCGGCTCCGGATGGCAACTCGCGGCCTTCGTCGTCCACGATGCGCACGTCATGCCCGGGAATGGCCTTGCCCATGGAGCCGGGGCGGATGGGGAAGAAGTTGGAATTGCAGCCCACCACGAGGTTGCATTCGGTCTGGCCGTAGATTTCCCGCGCCTCCACGCCGAGGCGCTCCTGCACGAAGGCGCCGAGCTCCGCGCCCAGCGTCTCGCCGCCGGTGAGGAGCGAGCGCAGCTTCAGCCCGTCGTGCCGCACATCGGCCTGCCGCAGCAGCTTCAGCGCGGTGGGCGGCAGGAAGACGTTGCGCACCTGGTGGTCCGACATCAGCGCCATGGCGGCGTCGGGATCGAACTTCTTGGCCCGGTGGGCGAGCACCGGAACGCCGAAATACAGCGAGGGGAAGAGCACGTCGAACAGTCCGCCGATCCACGCCCAGTCCGCCGGCGTCCAGTGCAGGTCGCCGGGCTGGGGCATGTATTGGTGGACGAATTCGATGCACGGCAGATGGCCCAGCAGCACCCGGTGGCCATGCAGCGCGCCCTTGGGATTGCCGGTGGTGCCCGAGGTGAAGATGATGATGCCGGGGTCGTCCGGTCCCGTGTCCACCGGCGTGAAGCGGTCGGATGCCGCAGCCAGCGCCGCGTCGAAGGCGAGCGCGCCGCCTGCGTCCGCACCTATGACGAAGACATGGGCGAGGTCCGGCAGGCGGTCCTTCACCCGCATCAGCTTGGCGAGGCCGGTGAGGTCGGTGACGAGCACCTTCGCGCCCGAGGCGGCGAGGCGGAACTCCAGCGCCTCGTCGCCGAACAGGGTGAAGAGCGGCACCGAGATCATCCCCGCCTTGAAGGCGGCGATATGGGCGATGGCGGTCTCCGGCGCCTGCGGCAGGAACACCGCCACCCGGTCGCCGCGGACGAGGCCGCGCGCCGTGAGGACATTGGCGAAGCGGCTGGTGAGCGCTGCCAGCTCGTCGAAGCTGTAGGTGCGGACGGCGCCCGTCTCCTCGACGAAGATGAGCGCCGGCTTGCCCGATCCGTCCGCATGGGCATCGGCGCAAGCGACGCCCATGTTGAAGCGCGCCGGCACCTGCCAGGAAAAGGCGCGCACGAGGCCCGCATAATCGTCGGCCGGAACGAGCATCCTCACCTCCCTCGGCGCCGCTCTGGGTGGCGGCTGTGCTTTAGGAAACGATCGAACGTTTTTTTCCGGATGAGGTCAAGGGCGGCGACGGGCAGGGGCGCCAGCCCTCACCCGCTCGGGGTGAAGGCGGGCGCTCCGCTCTCAATAATACGACGCGATGGCTTCCACCTCGGCCTTGGAGCCGAACACCAGCGGGATGCGCTGGTGGATGTGGTGCGGGGTGATGTCGAGGATGCGCGTGGTGCCGTCGGTGGCGGCGCCCTTGGCCTGCTCCACCAGGAAGGCGAGGGGGAAGGCCTCGTAGATCAGCCGCAGGCGGCCGTTCTCATAGCCCTTGCGCTTGTCGCGCGGATACACATAGACGCCGCCGCGGGTGAAGATGCGGAAGGCGTCGGCCACCATGGAGCCGACCCAGCGCATGTTGAAGTCCTTGCCGCGCGGGCCTTCCTTGCCGGCGAGGCAGTCGGCGAGGTAGCGCTGCATGGGCGCCTCCCAGTGGCGGACGTTGGACTGGTTGACGCCGTATTCCTTGGTCTCGGCCGGGATCTCCACCTGGGTGCGGGCCAGGACGAATTCGCCCGAGCTGCGGTCGTGGACGAACACCTGCGTGCCTTCGCCGAAGGTGGCCACCAGGATGGTCGCAGGCCCGTAGGCGAGGAAGCCGGCCGCGACCTGCGCCGAGCCCGGGCGCATCACCGCGTCTTCCGGCTTGGCCACCGCCGCGGCGTCATAGGGCATGATGGAATAGATGGTGCCCACCGACACGTTGGTGTCGATATTGGACGAGCCGTCGAGCGGGTCCACCGCCACCACGAGGCGGCCTTCCGGGTTCAGCGGGATCAGCTCCTCGCTCTCCTCGGAGGCGAGGAAGGCGGCCGGCGTCGGCAGCAGGGCGGCGCGGATCAGGTCCTCCGCCACCACGTCGAGCTCCTTCTGGGCGTCGCCGCCGGCGTTGGGATCGACTTCGCGGATGCTGGCAAGCCCCTCCTCCAGCGGGCCGCGGGCCACGAGGTCGGCGATCTGCAGCCCCGCCCTCGCGACGGCGCTGACCGTGGCGGCCACCGCCTGGCGGCCACTGTCGCTTCCCGCCCAGGTTCCAAGGAAGGTCTGAAGGGTCGTCAGCTCGCTCACCGCCTGCTCCCGTCCTGAAAGCGGCGGAAGCCCCGCCGCGCGTCGTTATGATGGAATGCGGCATGCCGGGTAAAGCCGCGCTTCGCCTTCTCCCCTGCGCAAAAATCCGCCCGGCGCCTCAGCGGGTGCGGAGGATCTCGATGCCCACGTCGCCGAAGACGCCGGTCACCGGCGCGCCGGGCTTGTGGACCACCACGCGGACCTGCTCGACGATCTCGAAATGGTCGAGAAGGCGGGTTGCGATGCGCTCGGCGAGGGTCTCGATGAGATGCACCGGATCGTCGCCCACCACCGCCGCCACCTGCTCGTAGATCTGCTGGTAGGAGACGGTCAGCGCCTCGTCGTCAGCCCAGGCGGCGGGCCGCGTGTCCAGCCAGCAGTCCACGTCGACGATGAAGCGCTGGCCCAGCTCGCGCTCGGCGTCATAGACGCCGTGCCGGGCATAGAAGGGCAGGGCCCTCAGGAACAGGCGGTCGGTGTTCTGGGGGCGGGTCCGCGGAGCGGTGTCCGCCTCGGCCTGCGTGTCCGCAAGGGCAGTGGGATCGTCGGAGGTCATGTCATCCTCGCGCGGAGGCCGGCCCCGGAGGGGCCCGCATCCAGCCTCAAACTCGAAGCCTTCCTATTGGTTTCACCGTCGGCTTTCAACGGATCTTCACCTCCACCGGCGACGGGCGGGGCAGGCGGGGCATGGTGGGTGGGCGTCCCTCGCGGATCAGCTCGGGAATGAAGGCCAGCGGATTGACCCCGAGGGCGGCGTGCAGGCCCGCATAGGAGGCGGTGACGCGCGGGTTGATCTCGGCCACCAGCGGCCCCTGCGGCGTCAGGATCACGTCGATGCAGACGAGGCCGGCGAGCCCCGGCACCGCCTCCACCACGCGGCGGGCGAACTCGGCGAGGTGGCCGTCCTCGTCGGCGATGCCGCCCACGGTGACGCCCTCGAAGCCGAACACGCCCACGAGATGGGTGACGTTGAGCCGGTTGGCGGAGAGCAGCGTCACCCCGTCCGGCCGGGCGAGGACGCTGAGGCTGGCGAGCGTGCCGTTGACGAACGGATGCACTACGAGTCCGCCGCCCCGCGGCAGCGCCGCCCGGTTCGGCCACGCCCGCGCGGCCGACCAGCCGTTGCCCGCCTCCGGCCGCGTGACGAGGTCGCCGTTGAGGCCGGCGGGAACTGCGTCGATGGGGAACGTCGGCACGTGCGGCACGCAGTGGGCGGCGAGCCGCTGCGCCAAGGCGAGACGGTTCGAGGTGACGGCGATGGCATCCGGGGACGAGGCGATCAGCCGCGCCCCGCCTTCGCGCATGAGACGGGTCAGCCGGCCGAGCACCCCGCCGGCCTCGGGCGCGATAGGCCACACCACGTCCGCGTCGTGGGCAAGGCTCGACCAGATGATCCAGGGGTCGACGCCCTTGCGCACCGGCACGGCGTCCTCGTTGGGCGGCGGAAGGCGGTCGTCATAAGCGAGCACCACATTCGTGCCCGGCAGCTCCAGGAGGTCGGTGACGATGGCGTCGCGCACCAGACGGCCTTCCGCCACGGCCGCTTCCGGCAGGGGCTTGTCGCGCAGTCCGCCGGATGTCACGAACTCGCAGATGAAGACACGCATGGGGCTCCTTTCGCCGCAAAGGACCGATTTCGCAGAATGCAGCTTATCCCTGTCATTGATCTAAAGGGAGGGCAGGTTGTGCGCGCACGCAAGGGCGAGCGCGCATCCTATCGTCCCATTCATACGCCCCTTGCGGCAACGAGCGCGCCGTCCGACGTGGTCGCCGGCCTCCTCGGGCTCGCGCCGTTCCGCACCCTCTACGTGGCGGACCTCGACGCCATCGCTGGCGCCGGCAACAATGCGCCGGTCATCGCCGCGCTGCGCCGATCCTATCCCGGGCTCGCTTTGTGGGTGGATGCCGGGGAGGGCGATCCCGCGCGGATCACCGCCCGCGCCGCGGCCGGTCTCGGCACCAGCGTCGTCGGCACCGAGACCCTGGCCGAGGCGACGCTGGAGGCGGCGCTGGCGGCGCCGGGAGCGATTCTCTCGCTGGACCATGACGCGGCCGGGCCGCGCGGACCGCTGCGCGCCCACGAGGACCCGACGCTCTGGCCGCAGCAGGTCATCGTGATGACCCTCGCCAAGGTGGGCAGCGGCGAGGGACCGGACCTCGATGCGCTCGCGCACACCGCCGCGCGGGCGCAGCGCGCAGGCCGGGATCCGGCGCTCTATGCCGCAGGCGGCGTGCGCGACCAGCGGGACCTCGACACGCTGGCCCGGCTGGGCCTTGCCGGCGCTCTGGTGGCGAGCGCGCTGCACGACGGACGGATCAGTTCGTCGCAGGCCCGGCTCTGGGCCTGAGCCAGGCGGGGCAGCATTTAGCGAGAGAACCTGCGGTTCGGTGGCCGTCATCAGGGCGTTACAATGGCACCATAGGGACCTCGGTTATCGCCGGAGCCCGCCATGTCCCCTCTCCATTCCACGTCCAGCCGCCTCGTCCTAATCCTCGCGCTGGGTGGCCTTTCGGCCCCGGCCCTGGCGGCCTCCTTCACCGTGCCGCCGGCGGCCGGCCAACAGACCGTTTCGGGCAGCGACACGGGGACGATCGCGGACGGCCAGACCCTGAACGGCGGCGGCTCTCCCGCCATCCAGTGGAACGGGCCGGCGAGCGATGCGCCGGGCGTCGTCATCACCAATGACGGCACGGTGACCTCCACCGGCCGCGCCATCGACACCACCAACAGCGTGACCGGCCAGTTCACCCTGACCAACACCGGCACCGTCACGTCCAAGGATGACGCCTTCCGCATCAACGGCACGCTGGCCGATGGCACGGTGATCGTAAGCAACAGCGGCACCATCAGCTCGCAGACCGGCCAGGCCTTCGACTTCGACAAGGCGACGGCGGCTACCGCGGTGATCTCGGTGAACAATTCCGGCGCCATCACGTCGGCCGGAGCCGACGCCATCCGCATCGGCGGCGGCACCGTGGACATCGTCAACTCGGGCACCATCGAGACCACGTCGGATGGCAAGCGGGCCATCAAGATGGACAATGCGGCGAGCTACGACACGCTTCAGTCCTTCACGCTGACCAATCTGGTGGGCGGCGTGGTTTCCGGCACCGACGACGGCATCAAGATCAGCTCGAATCCGGACAGCCCCGCGGCTCCGGCGATACGCATCTCCAACTCGGGCACGATCCGATCGACGGGAGATGGCCAGGCCATCGATTTCGGCGACATCACCTCGCAATACATCGACGTGCGCATCGACAACGCCGCCACCGGCGTGATTACCGCAGCCAATAACGATGCCATTCAGGTGACCAACGGCGTCACCATCTCCAATTACGGCACGATCTCTTCATTCTACGCCGCCGGCACGGCAGACACGCAGAACAATTCGGCCATCAAGATCGAGGGCGACGAACTCGGGCAGCCGATCACGCTCAAGGTCAACAATTACGAGGGGGGCGTCATCTCGGGCGCCTACCACGGCATCAAGGCGTCGGGCGAGGCTGACTTTCTGGATGTCACGAACTTCTCCCTCATCGAGGGCCGCAACGGCTCGGGCGTGAATTCCAACGGCACCGGCCATCTGGTGAACGCCGGCACCATCACCGGCACGTTCGACCCGGCGGCGAGCTTTGGCGACGGCGACGGCGTGGATTTCGACCAGGCCGCCACCATCATCAATTACGGCACCATCCAGGGCCTCGGCTCCAAGGGCATCAAGCCCGGCGAGACCAAGCCGAGCACCTCGGAAGGCATCGCCATCGGTGGTGGCAGCATCGTCAACGGCAGCTTGAGCGTGCGCTCTGCTCTGATCTCGGGCGCCAACAACGGCATTCTGGCCGACGACAGCAACGGCGGTGACGCCTTCGCAGCGCTCACCGTCTACAATTACGGCACCATCCAGGGCCTCGACGGCTACGGCATCCGCTACGTCAATTCGGGCGCCGACCCCGCCAAGAGCCTGACCATCTACAATTTCGGGCTCATTTCCGGCACCACCTACGCAGCGCAGATGGGCGGCGGCGCCGATACCTTCGTTCTGGCCGCGAGCAGCGCCGTGTCGGGCATCGTCGATGCCGAGGGCGGGTACGACACGCTCGTGCTGGGCACGGCCAACAAGGGCGTGAATTTTGACGTCGGCCTGCTGGGTGATGCCTCCACCTATCGCAATTTCGAGCGCCTGACCGGCGCCGCGGAGACCTTCACCACTCTGTCGGGAACCTCCAGCTTTGCCGGTGAGATCGTATTCGATCAGGCCGGGCTTGTGCTCAATGGCGCGTCCCTCGCGAACGCCTCGCTGAGCCTCAGCGGAACGGTCCTGGTCCCCGCCGCGCTGTATGGCTGGGGCACGGTCGGCAGCCTCGCTGTCTCCGGCAACGCCTTCGTTGCGCCGGAAGCAGCGGATTCGGCATTCGGCACGCTCACGGTGGTGGGCAATGCCTCCATCGGCGGGACTTATCGCGTCGACGTCGACGCGGATGGGCAGTCCGATCTCATCGCCGTGGGCGGCGCCACCACCATCGCGAACGGCGCAGCTGTGTCGATGGACGGCGAACTGGCCTGGGGTCGCCGCTACACAATCCTCACGTCCGACGGCGGCATCAGCGGCAGCTTCGCCACCCTCGATGTGTCGACCCCCATCGACTATCTCTTCATCGAGCCGACCCTGAGTCAGGACACCACCAGCATCTATCTGTCGCTGGAGCGCAACGGCGTCGCCTTCGCCTCCTATGCGGCGACGCCCAACCAGCGCTCGGTGGCCGGGGCGCTGGAGCGCATTGGCGCCGGGTCCCAGGCCTATAGCTCGGCCCTCTATTCCGCCTTCGTGACGCAGACCGATGGCGCCAAGCCGACGCTCGCCCTGTCCCAGCTTTCCGGTGGCATCTTCGCCACCCTGCCGGGTCAGATGACCACCGAGAACATGCTCGTCAACGACCTCATCCTCGGTCGGCTGCGGCAGGCCTCCTATGCCGGCGCGACGGGCGCGCAGGTGGCCCTCGGGTCGGGCGGCCCGGCCTTGTCCTATGCCGATGGCAAGGGCTCCAGCGCCAATGCCTTCAAGGGCCTGAAGGCGCCTTCCGCCGGTCCCGTCTGGACCGGCTGGGCCCAGGGCTACGGCCAGTGGCTCTCCTCCTCCGGCAACGGCAATGCGGTGGCGGCAGATACCAATGTGGGCGGCGTCCTCATCGGCGCCGACGTCGCGTTCGCCAATTCGGTGCTCGGCGTCGCGGCGGGCTATTCCTCCTCCTCCACCAGCGCAGACACCGCCTCGGCCGACACCGAGACCTGGCGCATCGCCGCCTATGGCGGAACGAGCTTCGACGCGCTGAAGCTGCGGGCCGGCGGCACTTACGGATGGAGCAGCATCGACACCAGCCGCTTCGTCGCCCTCACCGGCGAGTCGCCGAAGGCGAGCTATGACGGCACCGCCGGCAATCTGTTCGCCGAGGCCGGCTACACCTTCGCGTTCGGGGCGGTGGCGCTGGAGCCCTTCGCCGCTGTCGGCTGGACCAAGGTGGACCTCGGCAGCTTCGTCGAGAGCAACGCCCCGGTGGCCGGGCTCGTATCCTCCGGCACTGCCTTCGACACCACCTACTCCACCCTCGGCCTGCGGGTCGCCACCAGCTTCACCGCCGCGGGTGCGACGGTGACCCCCCACGCCTCGGCCGGCTGGCGTCATGCCTTCGGCGATGTGACGCCCGCGGCGGTGCTGACCTTCATCGACACCGGCACGGCCTTCGGCATCGACGGCCTGCCCATCGCCGAGGACAGCTTCGTCGGCACCGCCGGCCTCGACATCGCCTTCACCGGCGGTGCCATGCTCTCGCTCGCCTATGAGGGCATGGCGGGTGATGGCGCCAGCTACAATGCCGGCAAGGCGACGCTCTCCATGAAGTTCTGATCGCGCCAGGCCTCCGCGCGTGGTCAGCGCCCCGTCGTCGCGCTCAGCATCAGGGCGGCGAAGATGCTGGCCACTGTCAGGTCGGCGCTTGTGCCGGGGTTCAGGCCGCGCGCCTTGAGCGCAGCGTCGAAGGCGAGCAGCGCGTCGTGGCGCTCATTCGGCCCAAGGCCGGGAAGCGTGCGGCGCAGGGCCTCGGCCTCGGTACGCACGCGTTCCGCGGTTTCGGAGCCGAACTTGCGGGCGATGTGGCTGTCGGGAAGGGTGGCGAGGAAGGCGAGGTAAGCCTCCTCCACCGGCCCGCGCGCCGTGGGTTCGGCCGCGAGCGGCGGAACGCCCAGCGCGAAAATGTCCGCAAACCCGGTCGTGTACTGGCGGGCGATGCTGTCGCGCGCCGCGGCCAACGCCATGGCGGCGCCGAGGGTGACCTGCGCCGGCTTGTGCACGTCAGCCTCGGTGGCAGCGCCGAGGCCGCCGGGAGAGGCGGCGGCGATGGCGCGGAAGGCCGCGTCGGCATCGGTGCGGTCCAGACCGTCGAGCACTCCGGTGAGCCTGGTCGAAAGGTCGTCCGTGCCGTCCATCTGTGCTGCCGCCGCCAGCGGGGCGCACAGGAGCAGGATGCCGAGATTGGTGTTGCAGCCCGCCGCGGCAAGCGACGCTTCCACCGCCGCCAGCACCCGCGCGCCGACGGGCAGAGCGGTGCGCGCGATGGCGGGCGCCGCCGCGTCCGCCGCGCGCTCGAACTGGGCGGTCTCCATGCCGTGGCCGGCTGCGAAGACATGCACATTGCCGGGCTTGAGCGCCTGAAGCTCGGCGCGGCAGGCGGCGCGGAACGCCGCCGCGACCTCGTCCGATGAGAGCGCGCGCATGGGCGCTCTCTCAGCCGGCGCGGCGCCGCGCCGTCACAGGATCGATTCCGCGACGGGATCGAGCCCGAGGTCGCGCAGCAGGGCGTGGGTGCGCTCGCGCATGCGCGCCTCGGCGATTTCGGCGGTGGGACCGGTGGCGCGCACCGTGCAGAGCGGCGCGCCGCGCATGACGGCGGCCCCGGCCGGCGGGCGGTCGGCCACGTAATCGGGCCATGCATCCTTCGGCACCACGAGATCGCGGCCGGCATAGACGACGCCGGCGGCGTGGGCCTCGGACGGGATGGGCAGGCTCTCCGGCAGGCGCCCGCCGCAAGCGGCGAGGTGCAGGCCGAGCAGGGGCGGCATGGGATCGACGTCGAAGATGTCGAGGGTGGCGCCGAGGCGGGGGTTGACCTCCACCAGGAACCAGCCGTCGGGTCCCACCACGAAATCCATGGAGATGAGGCCCACCAGCCCGCAGGCGAGGGCGATGTTGAGCGCCCCCTGGCACATGGCGGCGCCGAAGGGCTCCGGCAGGGCCACCGGGCCGGCCGCGCCGCCGTAGCGGAACGGATGCTCGGCATCCTTCGCGCGCCACTGGCGCGAGGCGCCGATGAGGCGGGCGGCGCTCCCGTTGGCGAGAAGGAGAACGGACAGCGAGTCGCCCTCCACCTCGCGCTGGAGATAGTGGCCCGCCGACGGCGGCGAGAGGTCTCCAGCCGGCCGGCGCCGAATGTGGGCCCCGCCCGCGCCGCCGATCTTCTTTTCCAGCACCGCTCCGGCGCCGAGCGCGGCCGCCGCGGCGGCATCCACCGCCACCTCGGGGAAGGGGATATGGAGATGCGCGCACAAGGCGGCGAGGGCGAGGGGGTCCTTCAGCACCTGTACGGTCTGGGGGGCGTTGCCGAGGATCGGGTTGCGCTCGGCGATGCGGGCCATGAGCTGGGGGTCGTCCTCGAGCCCTCCGCCGAGCACCACCGGCAGCCCGGCCGGCGCCAGCGAGTGCAGGGCCTGGATCAGATCGTCCCCGTCGAAGGCGGACCCGTTCTTCTTGTGGACGCGCACGCAGCGCGCGGTGTGGGCGCAGGTGTCGAGATCGGCGAACAGATCGAAGGAAAGCGCGGCGAAACCGGCCCGTGCAGCGCTGGCCGCGAGCGGCCGTGCGGAGAGGGCGATGAGGGCAATATCCATGTCTTCCCAGCCTGTTCTGTCCGGCGCCCAGCCGCGCGCCAACCCCCTGGCCCGCAGCAGCCCTTGATCGTGGCGGCCGCCGTCCTCCCGTTCTCGTTCTTGTTTCCGCGCGACGCGACAGCTCACAGGGCGGTCAGTTCGGCGCCCCGGTTGTTTCCCCGCACGCAATCGAAGGTAAGGTTTGTGGACGATGCAAAGCGGCGGCGCAAGGTCCCGGCCAGATCGGCGGCGCGCTCGGCGCCGTCGACAATGGCGAAGCCGGTGGGGCCCCACGAGCTTTGCCCGACCCCTGGAATGCCCTCGGATTCGACCAGCGCCACCGCCTCGGCCACATCCGGGCTGAGGAATCGGCCGCCGCCCTGGGCTGCGGCATAATGGTCGCCGAGCAGGCGCTGCCACAGGCCCACCATGCGGCCGAAACCGTCCGCGTCACCCGCCGCGAGGGCCGGCAGGGCCTCAAGCAGCATGAGGTGGCACAGATGCGCCGCCTGCGCCTCGGGGAAGGGGGGCAGGGCGGCCATGGCCGCGACTTCGGCCGAGCCGCTGAGACCCTCGCGGGCGGCATCGAAGATGAGGAGGATGCGCCAGTCCTCGGGTACGGGCAGGCGGGCGAGAAGCGGCGGGGGCAGCTCGGCCTGCGGCCCCGACATGGCTTTGCCGCCGTCCAGAATAACCCCCCCTGCGGTGAAGGCCTCCATGCCGATGGCGGACCTGCGTCCGCGCCCCAGGAGCTCGGCGACGGCGCGCGGGGACAGGTCGCTCCCGGAAAGGCGGGCGACCGCCATGCCGACCGCGAGGGCCAGCTGGGTGCCGGAGCCGAGGCCGCCGTGAGCCGGCAAAGCGGCATCCACCTCTATGGCGAAGTTGCCGCCGACGTCGAGCGCGGCGCGGATCGTGTCCCGCGCGCGGGCGGCGCGCGGACTGTCGGGGCCTGAGGCGCTGTCGGCCTCCGCCCGCCGCACGGTGACTTCCGTGGCCGGACGATCGAGGGCGATGCCGAGGCTGCCAAAGCGCCGCCCCAGCGTGCCGCCGAGATCGAGAAAGCCGAGGTGCAGCCGCGCGGGGGCGCGGATCCGGATGCCCGCCGCGTCGCGGAACGGCACCGGCGGCTCAGCCGGCGAGGGCGGCGCGCAGCCGCTGGGCGTGCTCGGCGAGCACCTCGGGCTTCTCCATGGCGCTGGCCGGCGGCTTCATGGGCTCGCCCGAATGGCGCGGGATGACGTGGACGTGGAGATGGAACACCACCTGCCCGCCGGCCTCCTCATTGAACTGCTGGATGGTGATGCCATCCGCCGCGAACGCGGCCTTGGCGGCGATGGCCACTTTCTTCGCGACCGTCGCCACATGGGCGAGATCCTCAGGCGCGATGTCCAGGATGTTGCGCGCCGGCGCGCGGGGGATCACCAGGGTGTGGCCGGGGCAGCGGGGCATGATGTCGAGGAACGCAATGACCTTGTCGTCCTCATACACCGTGTGCGCGGGCAGTTCGCCGCGGAGGATGCGGGCGAAGATGTTCTGGGGATCGTAAGCCGGCGTTGCGGTCATGCGCGTGTCTCCCGTGCGTCGAGGGAGCAGATCGCAAAGCGGGGGCGGGGGGTCAAGCCCGGCGCCGCGTGCGTACCCCTCAGCCGAAGCGGCCGGTGATGTAATTCTGCGTCCGCCGGTCACGCGGATGGGTGAACAGCTCTTCGGTGGGGCCGAACTCCACCAGCTCGCCGAGATACATGAAGCCGGTGAAGTCCGAGACGCGGGCGGCCTGCTGCAGATTGTGGGTGACGATGGCGAAGGTGTAGCGGGCCTTCAACTCCTCGATGGTCTCCTCGATCCGCGCCGTGGTGATGGGGTCGAGGGCCGAGCAGGGCTCGTCGAGCAGGATCAGCTCCGGCCGCAGGGCGATGGTTCGGGCGATGCAGAGCCGCTGCTGCTGGCCGCCGGACAGACCGAGGCCGCTCTGGGGGAGGATGTCCTTCACCTCATCCCACAGCGCCGCTTGCCGCAGCGCCTCCTCCACCCGCACATGGAGGTCGGCCTCGGTCAGGTCCTCGTTGAGGCGCAGGCCGATGGCGACATTGTCGTAGATCGACATGGGGAAGGGCGTCGGCTTCTGGAACACCATTCCGATGCGGGCGCGGAGCGCCGCGGGGTCCATGGCGTGGCCGAGAATGTTCACGCCATCAAGCAGCACCTCGCCCTCCACCTTCTGGTCGGGGTAGAGCTCGTACATGCGGTTGAAGACCCGCAGCAGCGTGGACTTGCCGCAGCCCGACGGGCCGATGAAGGCGGTGACGCACTTTTCGCGCAGGTCCACCCACACGTCGCGCAGGGCGATCTGCGTGCCGTAATAGAAATTGAGGTGGCGGGCCGACAGCTTGACCCGCGCCGTTGCCGCGGACGCCCCGCCGGCATCGGGTTCGGCAGGGCCGGCGCCCGATGCGGGTGCGCGCGGGGACGGGATCGGCGTCGACGTCGGCGTGCGGATGGACATGGCGGGGCCGTCCTCAGATGGGCCAACGCCACATCTTCTAGCCGGTCTCGCGCGTCCCGTCCTTGCGCCATGTCAGGCCGGCGCGGCGAACGCTCAGCTCTGGGTCTGGCTCTGGGCCTGCGAGGCCCGCTGCGGCGCGCGGCCGTCGAGGGCGCTGACGCGCTCCTCCACATCGAGCCCCGTGCTGCGCAGGGGCTGCACGCCCACCGCATCGAGCCCCACGGCAAGGCGGACGTAATTCTCCGTGCCGCAGAGGTTGCGGCCGGGATCAAAGGAGATCCAGCCGATCTTGGGCACATGGGCCTCGGCCCAGTGGCGCGCCTCGCCCTCGCCTTCCTCGCCGCCCTCGGGGGCGACGTAGCCGGAGATATGGCGGGCGGGCAGGCCGAGATGGCGGGCCGCCGCCGTATAGACATGGGCGATGCCCCCGGCGCAGGCCTTGGCCGCCTTCAGCGCCGCATCGGCGCTCAGGGGGTCGCCCATGGCGGGGCCGGGCTGCTCCTCGATGCGCTCGTGGAGCGCGATCATCAGCTGATGCAGCCGGGCCAGGGGATCACTCGCCGGGGCGTCAAGGCTCTCGGCGAGCTCGATCACCGCCGCCGTCGGCTCGGTCAGGTCGGTCTGGCGCAGGAACAGGGAGGGCGGAAAGCGCTCCACCGTGCCGCGCACGATGCCGGTGGTGTCCTGCGTTTCCACCTCGCCCTCGGCGACGACGGTGAGGTGGTCGGCCGGGCCGTCCACGGAGAA
This sequence comes from Xanthobacter pollutisoli, assembly GCF_040044995.1. Classification (NCBI taxonomy): domain Bacteria; kingdom Pseudomonadati; phylum Pseudomonadota; class Alphaproteobacteria; order Hyphomicrobiales; family Xanthobacteraceae; genus Xanthobacter; species Xanthobacter pollutisoli. Next base: position 12,839 of record NZ_JBDZDP010000030.1, on the reverse strand, counting down.
GGTGTGGCAGACGTTGCCGAACGCGTCCTCCTGCGGATGCAGGCGGCAGTCGGAGGTGAGGTCCAGCGCCCAGCGGATGATGAACTGGCCCTCATGGGCGCGCGGCGTCAGGCGCACCGTGACGGCCATGTTCCTCGTGCCGGGCTCGAAGCGCTGGGTGATCTCGTGGCGGATGCGGATGCGCATGGGGGGTCTCGGGCGTTCTCGCGGGCCGTCCTTGGCGAGGGCGGTTCGGTCGTCGGGCGGGCGGACGCCGCGTCCGCCGCCTCAGGTCAGATACTGCTCGGCGATCTCCGCGCCCAGCTTGTTGTTGTCGGAGATGAAGTCCGTGATGAACTCGTGCAGCCCGGTCTGGAAGATGTCGTCGATCGTCCGGTTGGTCAGGCGCGCCAGCATGGAGCGGGCGAGCCGCTGGGACGGACCCTGCCGACCATACAGCGAGGCGATGTCGTCGAGATTACGGGCGAGCGAATCGTAGCACGCCGCCAGCGAGCGCGGCATCTGCCGGTTGAGGATGAGCAGGTCGGCCACGAGCCAGGGCTTCACGCTGTCGCGGTAGACCCAATGGAACGCGGTGAGCGCCGATACCGACCGCAGGATGGACGCCCACTGGAAATAGTCGAGCGGACCGCCCACGTGCTCCTTGTCGGGCAGGAGCACGTGATACTTCACGTCGAGGATGCGGGCGGTGTTGTCGGCGCGCTCCAGCTGGGCGCCGGAGCGGGCGAACCAGTAGCCGTCGTTGCGCAGCATGGTGCGGAAGGTCGCCCCGTCGAACCTGAGCGAGGTCTCCTTCACGAAGGCGAGGAAGCGCGACAGCTCGTCCCGCGTCAACGCCCGGTTGGGAAAGTTGCGAAGGTCGATCCAGGCGGAATTGATGACGTCCCACATCTCGGAGGTGAGCGCGGTGCGCACCGAGCGGGCGTTGGTGCGCGCCACCTCGAAGCAGTTGCGGATGGAGGAGGAATTCTCCGCCTCGAAGGCCAGGAAGGAGACGACGTTCTCCTCCTTTGCCTCCTCCAGCGGTCCGTAGCGGGCGACGAAATCCTCGGCACAGCCGGCGGTGAGCACGGCGGAGCCCCATTCGTTGGTGGAGCCGCCGTAGGTCACGGGCGTGTAGGCGAGGCGCTGGGACACGTCGAGAATGCGCGCCAGGCAGTCGGCGCGTTCGACGTAGCGGGTCAGCCAGTAGAGGTTGTCGGCAGTGCGGGAAAGCATGGGGAGCCCGTTGCGGAAGGAGAGGTTGCGAGGCGCGGTGGAGCCGCGCTCAGGCGTCCTGCACCCGGATGATGTGGCGCATCCGGGGGCGGGTCATGCGTCGGCGGAGCCGGGCGGCGCGCCGGCTTCCGCCGCAGCGGGGGAGAAAGCCGGGGCGCCTGCGCGTCGCATGCCCGCTGCATGGGCCGGGGCGCCCATGCGGCCGTGATCCATAGCTTGAGCGTCCAAGCTCATGCGTCGAGAACCCATCGCTTGAGCGTTCGCGCTCATGCGTCGAGAACCCATAGCTTGAGCGTTCGCGCTCATGCGTCGAGAACCCATAGCTTGAGCGTTCGCGCTCATGCGTCGAGAACCCATAGCTTGAGCGTTCGCGCTCATGCGTCGAGAACCCAGGTGTCCTTGGTGCCGCCACCCTGGCTGGAATTGACCACGAGCGAGCCCTCCTTCATGGCGACGCGGGTGAGGCCGCCCGGCACGATACGCACCTTGTCCGACCCGGAGAGGATGAACGGGCGCAGATCCACATGGCGAGGCGCGATGCCCTTCTCCACCAGGGTGGGGCAGGTGGAGAGGGCCAGGGTCGGCTGGGCGATGAAATTGGACGGGTCCGCGATGAGCTTCTCGCGGAACTTCTCGATCTGCGCCTTGTCGGCGGCGGGGCCCACCAGCATGCCGTAGCCGCCGGAGCCGTGCACTTCCTTCACCACCAGCTCGGCCAGATGCTCCAGCACGTATTTGAGGTGGTCTTCCTCGCGGCAGCGCCAGGTGGGCACGTTGGGCAGGAGCGGCTCCTCGCCGAGATAAAAGCGGATGATGTCCGGCATGTAGGAATAGACCGCCTTGTCGTCGGCCACGCCGGTGCCCACCGCGTTGGTGAGGGTGACGTTGCCGGCCTGATAGGCGCTCATGAGCCCGGGCACGCCGAGCACGCTGTCGCGGCGGAAGGCGAGGGGGTCGATGAAGTCGTCGTCGAGGCGGCGGTAGATCACGTCCACCCGCTTCGGCCCCTCGGTGGTGCGCATGAACACCACCCCGTCCTTCACGAACAGGTCGCGCCCTTCAACGAGGTCCACGCCCAGCTTGTCGGCGAGGAAGGAGTGCTCGTAATAGGCCGAGTTGTAGATGCCGGGGGTGAGGATGACCACGTTGGGCTCGTTCCCGCTCTGGGGCGAGAGCGAGCGCAAGGTGGCGAGGAGGTCGTCGGCGTAATTCTCCACCGGCGCCACCTTGTGCATGGAGAACAGCTCCGGGAACAGGCGGAGCATGATCTCCCGGTTCTCCAGCATGTAGGAGACGCCGGAGGGCGTGCGCGCATTGTCCTCCAGCACATAGAAGGTGTCCGGGTCGGTGCGGACGATGTCGATGCCGGCGATGTGGACGTAGAGGTCGTGTGGCACCCGCTGGCCGTTCATCTCCGGGCGGAAGGCGGGGTTCTGGTAGACGAGGTTCTCCGGCACGACGCCCGCCTTGAGCACCTCGCGCTTGGAATAGACGTCCTTGATGTACATGTTCAGCGCCTTGACGCGCTGCTCGAGGCCGCGCGACAGGCGGCCCCATTCGTCCTTGGTGATGATGCGCGGCACGATGTCGAACGGGATCAGCCGTTCCTGCGCATTCTGCTCGCCGTAGACGGCGAAGGTGATGCCGATTCGGCGGAAGATGAATTCCGCTTCCTTGCGGCGGTGGTCCAGCACATCCTGAGGCACCTCGGCAAGCCAGCGCTTGAGGGTCTCGTAGGCGGGCCGCACGGCCCCGTCGGTACTGGACATTTCGTCGAACGCATGCCGCATTGGGACCGTCACTCCGCGCCCTCGGGGAAGCTCCCCTCGAACTTAACAAACATCGTGCCAAAGAAGTGATAAACGGGAAAGCGCAGTGAAGGTGCCGCTCACGCTTTCTGGGTGGCGAGAAAATGGGCAACCGCAGGGTCGTTGATGTCGGCTAGGGCAGAGGTTCGGGAAATGGACGAGGCAGACGACGCGCATTCGGTCACGGCTGCGGTGATCGTGATCGGCGACGAGGTCCTCTCGGGCCTGACCAAGGACAAGAACATCGGGCATATCGCCGAGCGACTCACCGACGTGGGCATCGACCTGCGCGAGGTTCGCATCGTGGCCGATGTGGAGGACGACATCGTCGCCGCGGTGAATGCGCTGCGGCCCCGCTTCACCTACGTCTTTACCACCGGCGGCATCGGCCCGACCCACGACGACATCACGGCGGACTCGGTCGCCAAAGCGTTCGGCGTCTCCATCGACGTGGACCCGCGCGCCCGCGCCATGCTGCTCGAATACATCGCCGAGAAGGATCTGAACGAGGCGCGCCTGCGCATGGCGCGCATTCCGCACGGCGCGAGCCTGGTGGTGAACGAGGTATCCAAGGCGCCTGGGTTCCGCATCGAGAACGTCATCGTCATGGCCGGCGTGCCGCGCATCATGCAGGCCATGCTGGAGGCCGTGCTGCCGGAGCTGGAGAAGGGCCGTCCCATGCTCTCGCGCACCATCCTCGCCGAGGCGAAGGAAGGCGACATCGCCGCCCCGCTGCGCAAGATCGCCGAGGCCTATCCCAAGGCCATCATCGGCTCCTACCCGTTCCGCGACGAGACCGACGGCCGCTACAAGACCAATCTCGTGGTCCGCGCCCGCGAGCCCGAGTTGCTCGCCGCCGCGGGCGATGCGGTGGCGGCAATGGTCGAGGCGAGCCGGCAGGGCTGAGCCCAGGCGCGCCTGTGGCGTGCGGATGCTAGCGGCCGGCGGGTACCATTTCGAGCCGCTTCACCATCACGCCCGGGCGACCTGTCGGCGCGAAGTCGCGAACGATGATCGTGCTCAGAGGGGAAATATAACCTTCCCACACGTAGGACCTGCTTCCATCCGCCCTCAATTCAGGTTCCGGGACCTTGGGGAGGCGAAGCGCCTTCGTTGCTTCGGCACGAAAGGCGTCGACGTCCGGCACCGGGGCCACGATCGCACATGACGTTGGACGGCCCTTCGCCCTCGACATTTCGTCGATCATCATGTCCCGCTTTGGTCGTGGCCGCGCAAGGGCTCTGGTTCGATAATTCCTAAGCCGCGACGATCTCGCCCAGCCAGACGTCGCGGTACCACGTGGCGAAGCGGTCGATGCCTTCCTTCAGCGGCGTGCGGGGCGCGAAATCCACCGCAGCGGCGAGGCTCTCCACGTCCGCGAAGGTGGCCGGCACGTCGCCCGGCTGCATGGGCTGGAAGTCCAGCTCCGCCTTGCGTCCGAGCGCCTCCTCAATATGGCCGATGAGCGCCATAAGTGGCTCGGGGCTGTGGTTGCCCACATTGTAGATCCGGTAGGGCGCGTTCGACGTGGCGGGATCGGGCGCCGCGCCGGTCCAGGCGGGATCCGGCGCGGCCGGGCGGGGCAGCAGGGCCACGACGGCATCCACCACGTCATCGATGAAGGTGAAGTCGCGCTGCATATCGCCGTTGTTGAACACCTTGATGGGCCGGCCATGCCAGATGGCGTCGGTGAACAGGAACACGGCCATGTCCGGCCGCCCCCACGGGCCGTAAACCGTGAACAGGCGCAGCCCGCTCACCGGCAGGCGGTAGAGATGAGCGTAGGAATGCGCCATCAGCTCGTTGGCCTTCTTGGTGGCGGCGTAGAGGCTGATGGGGTGGTCCACATTCTGCTCGACCCGGAACGGCAGGTCGGTGTTGGCGCCGTAGACCGAGGAGGACGAGGCGTAGACGAGATGCGCGACGTTCGTCCGGCGGCAGCCTTCCAGCACGTTGGCGAAGCCGACGAGGTTGGAGTCGATGTAGCTCTCGGGGTGATCGATGGAATAGCGCACCCCCGCCTGGGCGGCGAGGTGGACCACATAAGCGGGGCGGTGGCGGGCGAAGAGCTCGGCCACGGCAGGGCGGTCGGCCAGCGTCAGGCGCTCGAAGCGGAAGCTGGGGTGAGCGAGGAGCCGGGCAAGACGGGCCTCCTTGAGGCGCACGTCATAATAGGCGTTGAGATCGTCGATGCCGATGACGGCATACCCCATGGCCAGGAACCGCTCGGCGACGGCAGCGCCAATGAAGCCGGCCGCGCCGGTGACGAAGATCGGGTCTGTGGGCAAGGTCAAGAACGGTCCTCGGACAGGTGACGCCGGACAGCGGAAGGTTCGTCTGAAACGCGCGCCTTTTTAGATCAGAGGGCCCGATGAATCAACGCGAGCGTATTAGCGCCCTTGGGATTGACGATGACCCCTAGATAGCGACTGTTTTGGCGCTCGTCGGGAAAACACGACCCCCGATGGCTTCACCGGCTTGGGACTTGGCTCATGCGCTTGTCTTGGCGGTACAGGAGGGTGTGCGCACGAGCCCCTCCTGAAAATCGCGCGAGCTTGGCCGCAAAGGGACGTGCCGCGGTCGGCACTCCGATCTTGTGGAAACAGCAAACCGATCGAAGCTTAACCCCATCCCGGGAAAGAGATTCTGAAGCCAGAGGCGAGAATTTAAAGAATCTCGCGTGCCGCTCTAAAGGCCGCAGTGAGAGTTAGACAAATAACATAGGTTAAACCTACCGATAAGATGCCTCACAAGCCTTATGCTCGCCTGGCTCGGTCCGGTGCGAGCCAGCAGGTGAGCGACAATGGCCGAGGCTGGTCGCTGCAGCGATAGTCGGTGATGGCTCTTAGGGGGCCCGAAACCTGCGAGATCATCTAGAATCACACATTCCGTCACGCCCCGCTCCCACCGCCTAACGACCGCAGCTCAGCGGAGTCTCTTGAAGCCTAGCCTCACCCAGGGCCCAGAGGCGCAATCTTCCCTGTTCTGTTGGGAATCTGCAGCGCATTTTGGAATGGTATTCGCAGTTGGCGAATTTTGGGCAGGGTCAGAGCTCTGCTGCGGCAAACTTTTTTTGCATATTCCCTCCGCCAGGGAGCAGGGATTAATTTGCCCGATGGCATTGAGGTTAGGGAATTTAAAATGAACTGCCACCGAGCAGAGCCGGAGGCGTCCACCACTGCGATTCAGGCATTGCGCGTGTGCGCCGGGCCACAATTCAGCACCGGCAGATCATTGCGCGCTAGGTAGTAGAAGGCCGCGCCGGAAGGAGACAAATGCGCTCACGTCTTGGCGCCACCTCTCGTGCAGCGGGGGATTGGGGGGCAGTTGGGTGTTCCGGTCCGTCGGTTCAGAATGCGGGCTGCCTGCCGAGCTATCCCGAACCGTTCAGTATCGGGAGAAGGGAGCCCTTGCCCAAGTGCGTCGCTCGCGCAGTACACAGGCCTAGGGGGCTGCGCGCTTGGGGTAGGGCCGGATCGTCAGAAGGAGCACCGGTGCCCGATAGAGGGTATCAAGGTAATCAAATACTTGGGCCATGAGCGCATCAGCCGACGCCGTGGGTGCGGTTAGCTCGAGCAAGGCGCAAGGCTTCGTCTGCAGCGCGGACCGTAGCGAGTGCCGCCAGGATGCCGCCCCACGCCACCACTGTACTACATACTCGCTCCGCGAGGGCCGTGTCGGGGCTGGTGAAGGTGAGCGAGCGGGCCGAGCCGATCAGCCGGCCGAATTCCACGCCGTTACGCTTCAGGACGTAGCCGGAGGGGTCGCGCTTCGCGGTATAGTTGGCGGCGATCCCGGCCGCGACCTTCTCGGCAGCGACGATGCGCTCCAGCGCGTTGAGGCGCTCGATGTCATGGGAGCGTTTGCGAGCTGCATAGGCATCGCGGACCTCGGGTGCGTTCCGGTAGCGCGCCGCCGTCGAACGAGCCGCCGTCAAGGCGAGCTCGGCGCGGCGAAGGACTTCGGCCCGGTCCGAGCCCCGCTCTACGGGCACATAGCGCTGCAGTACCTCCCATGGCGTAACCGGGGCGTTGCGTGCCTCGTGCCAAGCTTGTCGCAAGTGGGCCGCGAAGGCCGGCCGTCTGTAAGGCGCCATGGATTGCCGCAGAAGCTCCCAAGCGCGGCGCATGATCACGGAGAGGTTGAAAGAGGGCATTGCCACTGCCGTTGTTGCTAGATCGTAACGTCGATACGATAGCTGCAACCGATGATAGACATCAACACAAATCGTAACGAGGTTATGACTTGCTGCCAGTCCAATGCAGAATGGCCCGCACCGCGCTCGACCTGGGGGTTCGGGACCTCGCCGAAATGGCGAGGGTTTCTCCTGATACGATTGCGCGCCTAGAAAGAGGTGAAGCGCTCCGCGAAAAGACTGTGGCCACGATCCGCGCCGCGCTGGAGAGATCTGGAATCATATTTATAGCGGAAGGAGAAGTCGCCACAGACGGCGGCCCGGGCGTGCGATTGGCCCGGCGGAACTAACGTCCCCGCGAATCTCTAGGGCTTCCGTCGGAGGGGCGCCACGCAATCGCGACGCCGCAGCGAATCGTAAAGTAATTTCTGAACGTTAGCGGTTCACGTTGGCATCACTGTCAGCGCGCGAGCGATGTCGGTTCAACCTAATCTGCAATGCGATCCGTGAGGTCAAGGGCAGCCACAATCCCACATTGTAGGGGGTGTTGTTCGGCGGCAGAGGCAGAAGCTATGGCAAGGCAATAGTTATTGCGTTATTTCTCTGCTCGCCGTCGCGGTTGTCGAAATTACCATGTTTTTGCTTGAGTAAGTGCGCCTCGTGGGCCCAGTGCTCCGAACGTGGCGCATCGTCTGCAAGGTCGAGAGGGAGCATCCGTTTCGCTCTCAACGACTGCGTCGCATCTGATCCGCGCCGTGGCGGGAGTAGATGGGCGAGCCCGGCGCCCATTCCCGCGCGGTGCGCCCGGCGAGCCTTCGCTCTGCGGAAATTTCCACTATAGATTGTTCGCTCATCCCCGCACGCCATGTGTGGCGCACACAAAGCGGGTGCCAGGCCCCTAACTTTAGCCGCCGTGCTCACCCTTACACCTTGGCGCTATTTCGCCTCATGACCCGTTTGGGTGATGACGTAGTCCTGCCGCTCCAGCAAAATGAGAGCGTTGACGGATCGATTGGAGGACAGACATGCGCATCGGTTGGGTCATTGTATGCGCCGTCGTGCTTGTATCGAGCTTGCTTTATATAGTATTGTATTGGTAGTGACACAACAAGTTTGCCCAAGCCCTGACAGTTCGGGCGGGCAGGCGCCGGGCGGCTCTGCTAAAGGATGCCGCCCGGCCTGCCCTCGCTACAAGCCGCCTCACACGCGCGGGACATCGGATCCAGCGACGCAGTCAGCCGATGGGTGCGGTAGTTGCGTTTCTGTAGGGCGAGGTCCTCGCCTCCCATGGGCAAGTGCCCTCCCGCAGGTTGATGCCATTTTTGTTCCTTGGCAACGGACGATTGCTGACTTTGTGGTACATGTTAACGCTTGCGCCCTTCCCCGATAGAGCCATTCAGCTTGCTTAAGGCCGATCCAAACCGCTGCGGCCGGGTACTCTGCAATTAGGGTCGGCGCCGACACATGACGCCGACACCTTGATACTGCACGTTTGGAGATATCTGCCGAAGATCATGATGAGACCCGGGGGGCGGACCGCGAGGGCCTGCCGTAGGCTTGAGGCCATCGCATCGGTCGGCTCGACGGCCGTGTGTCGGCATTTGCGCCGGTGGTCGCCCAGGCGCTGCATTTTTTGTCGCGCTCACGCGCCGCAGTTGTATTTCTTAAATTACGAAACGTTAGTTTGCTTGATCGCCTGAATTTCGCTTTGTATATTGAAATATTTGTGAAGATCATATTGCAGTGTCTGAAATCTATTCGGTGATGTCGCTCTTTGATTTGTCGAGTAAGTTTGCGGCCGATATTCCAAGCGCCCGCGCGATTTGATCCACGACATCGATGCTAGCGCTATATACGCAGCGCTCAAGGGAGCTGATGTAAGTTCGGTCGATCCCTGCCCGGTGCGCCAACTCTTCCTGTGACAAGCCCTTCGCCTGCCTCAGTGCTCTCAGATTGCGGGCGAACACCTCTCGGATCTCCATGCCCGAGAGAGCTAGCCCTTGAAGAGTATTTTACCACGGAGTATACTCAACATCCATATCACCGTGCCGGCGGGGGTCCCCTCTTGTTTCGAGCCTTTTCCTTCAGGGCCAACGGTCGAATCCGATCTGCACGCTTGGAGCGCCACATTCGCTCGGCTCCTGCTCCAGTTCGTTGCGCCGTTGTCCTTAGTCTTTTCGCTCCGGGAGGGGCTACGTGAGGGCGCGTATCCATCGCGGCACGCGGGAGATTGGCGGCACGGCCGTGGAGTTGGAAGCGGAGGGGCGGCGCCTGCTGCTCGACTTTGGTCTCCCGCTCGCGACCACCTCCCACGCCCCAGTCTTGCTGCCGGAGGTGCCAGGTCTTACCGCCCCGGAGCCGTCTCTGCTCGGCGTCGTGCTCTCTCACGGCCATCGTGACCATTGGGGGTTGCTTGGCCATATGGCAAGCAGGCCGCCCCTCTTCATGGGCGCTGGGACCGAGCGCATTCTCGCCGCGGCTTCCTTCTTCATCCCCGACGTGCCGGCTCTCAAGGCCGCCGCTCATCTTCAGGACAATCGTCCCCTCTCCATTGCCCCGTTTACCATCACCCCTCACCTGGTCGATCATTCCGCCTTCGACGCCTATGCACTCACGGTCGACGCTGGCGGTCGACGGCTATTTTACTCCGGTGACATCCGGAGCCACGGCCGCAAGGGCGCCTTGTTCGAACTGCTGGTGGGCCAGCCGCCCAGCGGCATTGACGTGATGCTCATGGAGGGATCCAGCCTCGGCCGGCTCGATGAAGAGGCTCGCTTTCCGACCGAGGCGGAGATTGAGGTGGAGCTGGCGGAGGTCATCCGCCGCACGCCGGGCATGGTCCTGGTGGCAGCCTCGGCTCAAAACATCGACCGGGTGGTCACGATCTTTCGGGCGGCAAAGCGCAACGGCCGCACGCTGGTGGTCGACCTCTACGCCGCCGAGATGCTCCACGCCACTGCAAAGGGCCGGGTTCCCCAGACCTCGTGGCCCGACGTGGCGCTGTTTATGCCTTGGCACCAACGCCTCAAGGTGAAGAAAACCGATCGCTTCGATCTGATCGAGCGGCACAAGGCGGGCCGTCTGTTCCCGCGGGACCTCGCGACCCATCCTGAGCGCTATGTCACTCTGTTCCGGGCGAGCCTGCTCGACGATTTGATGAAGGCCGAATGCCTGAACGGCGCGCACGCCGTCTGGTCGCAATGGGCCGGCTATCTCCAGGAGGAAAAGACCGCGGCGCTCGTCGCGACGCTCAAGGCGCAGGGCATCGGCTTCGAGGTTATCCACACCTCGGGCCACGCCTCTGTCCCCGATCTAAAGCGGCTCGCTGCTGCTATTGCGCCGCGGGTTATGGTGCCGATCCACACCTTCGAGGCGGACCGGTTTCCATCCTTGTTCGAGAACGTCGTCGTGCGGCGCGACGGCGAATGGTGGGAGGTATGAATGGCAGAGTTCAGGCGCGGCATCCGCAAGCCGGGCATGATGGAGGCTCTCGCGCACTTGGCAACCCGCCCCGGATGGTGGCGGGACGTACTCCGTGACAAGAGCCTCGTCATCGGCGTCCGAGACGACTATCTCAATGTCTATTGGCGCGGCCAATCCATCTTCAAAGTGGAGATGAAGCAGGGGCACATCGTCACTACCACGCACCCGAAGTACCTGCTGGCCCCCGATCTGTCCGGCCAGGTGACCCTCGACACCGAGACCGGCACCTTCGCACTGGACGGCCTGAACGCCCTGATCCGCACCTATGTACCCGACGGCACGCTGCCCAAGCTGAAGCGGGCCGCTGGCCTGTTTGCAGGGGATGAGAAGGTCGGCGTGCAGGCGATCGTCAATGCCAATGCCAACGTGGTGGATGTCGAGATCGCTTTTCCGGCCGAGGCCGGCAGCCGCAGCGTGCCCCGAATCGACATCGCCACCTTCGAGGACGCCGGGACGAGCGTGAAGCTGATGTTCTGGGAAGCGAAGATGCTAGGCAACCCAGAGTTGCGCACCTCCGGGGAGAAGACAATCGTCCGGCAGATCGAGACCTACCGCACTCGTCTTGGACAACAGGCGGCACCGGTGATCGATAGCTACGCGCTCATCGCCCGCAACCTCGTAGCCCTGGCCCAAATGAGCGACGGCGCGCGGGCTGTGGCACCGGTGGTGCGCAAAGTAGCGGAAGGTGCTGCGCTCACGCTGTCCTCCCCTCCCGATGTCCGCGTGATCGTCTACGGCTTCGACAAAGACCAGCGCGACGGCGCCTGGAAGAAGCTGCTGGCCGACAATGTGGAACAATTCAAGGGCATCGAGATTCTGGCTCGCGGCAATCCGGGGGACATCAGGCTGTAGAGGTCGGGTCACCCGATGCCCGCGATTCCCGCTGCGAAGGCGTGCATGAGTTGCTCGGCGTCCGCCCCGGCCCGGTGCCGGGGTGGGGCGTCTTCCAGAACCGCCATGGCGCGTTCACGGTTCGCATCCGGCAAGCCGTGAAGCAGGGCATGCCAATTGCCTGTGTTTCGGCATGGAAGATTGACCCCGTTGTGAGGGGGATCGGCGTGTAATTTTGACCCCCCTCTTGGCTCATGGTCCGTCGTTTTGTTGCGACGGGCGGGCTGGGGATGAAGGGCGTGGATACGATTGCACGGATCCGGCGCGAGCATTTCGTGCGCGGCAAGTCCATCAAGGAGATCGTGCGGGAGCTGCACGTTTCGCGGAACACGGTGCGCAAGGTGCTGCGGACCGGAGCGACGGCCTTCAGCTACGAACGGGAGGTGCAGCCGCTGCCGCGGATAGGGCCCTGGCGGGAGGCCCTGGATGGGCTGCTCGCCGGCAACGAAGGGAAGCCGGCGCGGGAGCGGCTGACGCTGATCCGCATCTTCGAGGAACTGCGCGGCCGGGGGTATGAGGGCAGCTACGATGCGCTACGCCGCTATGCCAAGGGCTGGCGGCGGGCGCAGGCGACGATGACGGCTGCGGCCTACGTGCCCCTGAGCTTCGCGCCCGGCGAGGCCTACCAGTTCGACTGGAGCCACGAGATTGTCCTGATCAACGGCACCACGGTGTCGGTGCGCGTCGCCCATGTGCGGCTGTGCCATTCGCGGATGCTGTTCGTGCGGGCCTATCCGCGCGAGACGCAGGAGATGGTGTTCGACGCCCACGATGGCAAGCGTGCGCAGCCTGCGTAAACTTGGCGCGGGCCTTCGCCTTCTTCAAGGGCTGTTGCACGCGCGGCATCTACGACAACATGAAGACCGCGGTCGATGCGATCTTCGTGGGCAAGGAGCGGGCTTATAATCGCCGCTTCCTGCAGATGTGCAGCCACTACCTGGTCGATCCCGTTGCCTGCACCCCGGCGTCCGGCTGGGAGAAGGGTCAGGTGGAGAACCAGGTCGGGCTGGTGCGGGAACGCTTCTTCACCCCCCGGCTCCGGGTGAAGAGCTACGACGAGCTGAACGCATGGCTGCTGGACCAGTGCATCGGGGAGTGTCAGGGGTTTCGTGTGGGGGCGGTCATGATGGACCCTATGGAGGTTCCCGATGGCCCGACGCAAAGCCCCCCGTATTCGTGACGAACTGCTGGACCAGTTGCTGGCCGGTGCCGATCCCAAGACGGCCTTCGACACCAATGGCCTGCTCGACGATCTGAAGAAGGCGCTGGCCGAGCGCGCCCTGAACGCCGAGATGGACCATCAC
>NZ_JBDZDP010000029.1:0-33139 GCF_040044995.1 Xanthobacter pollutisoli | reverse complement strand
CTCCGCCGAGAGGTCGTCGATCTGCGAAAGCCACGCCATGTAGTCTTGCCGGTCCATCTTCGCCTCCTGCGTGCAGACCGCCAGCCTACCAAATCGGATCATGCATAGCTAATGCGAATTGAGCCTTCATTTCCTGCCTCAGTTTTTCAGAAGTTCGCCCGAGATGATCAGCTTGCGCACCTCCTGGGTGCCCGCCCCGACCTCCAGCACACGACCGGTGCGATAGAGCCGGTTCACTTCGGTGTCGCGCATATAGCCGGAACCGCCATGGATCTGCACGGCCTTGTCCAGCACGAAAGAGGTGGCCTCGGCCGCCTTGAAAACCGCAGCTGCCGTAAGTTTGTGGATTTCGCCGCGCCCGCCTTCGCCTTCTTCCAGACCCTCGCACACCCGATCGATCATCGCTTTGCGCTCAACAGGCGGGCCTTGTTGAGCGCGCCGGACAAAAAATCGTTCTCCAGCGCAAGCTCTCCTATCTTGGCGTGAAGTGCCTTCAGGTCCACGGGCGTCGCTGCGGGCTCCGTCTTCCCGGCCCCGAAGACACCGGCCGCGCCGTCCAGAAGCTGGTTCTTCCAGCCCGTGATCTGGTGGGAATGCACGTCGTACTGCTGGGCCAACTCCGACAGCGTCTTCTCGCCCTTCAACGCGGCCAATGCCACCTTCGCCTTGAACGCCGGGGAATGGGTGCGGCGGGTTCGTCTGGTCATCCAATGCTCCTGAACTGCGGCGATATCCTCGCCGCCTGCAGGCACGAAATCCACTCACGTGACTGTCCGAATTCGCGGAGCCACCTCTGTATTCAAGGTGATGCGGTTCAGAGCTTTTCCACGAGTTCCGGAACGGCAGTGAAGAGGTCCGCCACGAGGCCATAATCGGCGACCTGAAAGATCGGCGCCTCTTCGTCCTTGTTGATGGCGACGATGATCTTGCTGTCCTTCATGCCTGCCAGGTGCTGGATCGCGCCCGAGATGCCGACCGCGACATAGAGGTCGGGCGCCACGACCTTGCCGGTCTGGCCTACCTGCCAGTCGTTCGGCGCGTAGCCCGAATCGACCGCCGCGCGGCTGGCGCCGACAGCGGCGCCGAGCTTGTCGGCCAGTTTCTCGATCAGCGCGAAATCGTCCTTGGAACCTACGCCGCGTCCGCCCGAGACCACGACGCCCGCCGAGGTCAGTTCGGGACGGTCCGAGGCCGCGACCTTGTCCTCGATCCATTCCGAGAGGCCGGGATTGGCCACCGCAGCAATGCTCTCGACCGGCGCCGGGGCCTGTTCGCCCGCCGCGTCAAAGGTCGAGGTGCGGATCGAGACGACCTTTTTCGGGTCGCGCGATTTCACCGTCTGGATGGCGCTGCCCGCGTAGATCGGGCGCTCGAACGTGTCGGCATCCACGACGGCCGAGACATCCGAAATCACCATCGCATCGAGCAGCGCGGCCACCCGCGGCAACACGTTCTTGGCGTCGGTCGTGGCGGGCGCGACGATGTGGCTGTAATCGCCCGCGAGCGACACGATCAGCGCCGCGGTCGGTTCCGCCAGACGATGACCCAGCGTGGTATCCTCGGCCACCAGCACCTTTTTCACCCCGGCGATTTTCGCCGCCGCCTCGCCGGCCGCCGCCGCAGAGGCCCCGGCACAAAGCGCCGTCACATCGCCGAGTTGCGCCGCCGCCGTCACCGCCTTGGCGGTCGCGTCCACGTTCAGTTGACCATCGGTCACTTCGGCCAGAAGAAGAACCGCCATCACACCACCCCCGCTTCCTTGAGTTTCGCCACCAGCTCATCGACCGAACCGACGATCTGCCCGGCCTTGCGCGCCTCGGGCTCCGAGGTTTTCACGATCTCGAGGCGCGGGCTGACATCCACGCCGTAATCGGCGGCGGTTTTCTCATCGAGCGGCTTTTTCTTGGCCTTCATGATATTGGGCAGCGAGGCATAGCGCGGCTCGTTCAGGCGCAGATCGACGGTAACGATGGCCGGCGTCTTGACCTTGATCGTCTGCAAGCCGCCATCCACCTCGCGGGTGACGAGCGCATGATCGCCTGCGACATCGAGTTTGGAGGCAAAGGTCGCCTGAGACCAGCCCAGCAGCGCCGCGAGCATCTGGCCGGTGGCGTTCATGTCGTTGTCGATCGCCTGCTTGCCGCAGAGCACGAGGCCCGGGGCCTCTTCCTCGACGATCTTCGCCAGGATCTTGGCCACCGAGAGCGGCTCGATGTCCTGGTGCACGTCATCGGTGGCGACCACCAGGATCGCGCGGTCCGCGCCCATGGCAAGCGCCGTGCGCAGCGTCTCCTGCGCCTGCTTCACGCCGATCGAGACCGCGATCACCTCCTCGGCCTTGCCCGCCTCCTTCAGGCGAATCGCCTCCTCGACGGCGATCTCGTCGAACGGGTTCATCGACATCTTCACGTTCGCCAGATCGACGCCGCTTCCGTCCGCCTTCACGCGAACCTTCACGTTGTAGTCGATCACGCGCTTGACAGGCACGAGCACCTTCATTTTGTCTCCTTGGGGTTATTGGTGTTCTTCTGCGGTCTCAGCGATCTTCGAATGCGGGTTTCCGCTTTTCCGAAAACGCCTTCATGGCCTCAGGAAAGTCATGCGCGCAAAGTAGGACACTTTGCGCATCGCGCTCTATATCGAGCGCCTCGAGATAGCTGGATTCGGCCGCGGCGCGCATCACCCGCTTGGCTGTCTGCACGCCGAACATCGGATGCGCGGCAATTTCGCGTGCAATCTCCAGCGCACGCGGCTCGACCCGACCGGCAGGCACGCATTCCTCCACCACCCGCAATTCCTTTGCGGTAAGGCCGTCGATCTCGCGGCCCGTCAGCACCAGCATTCGAGCCACGCCCGCACCAGCGCGCTGTTGAAGCAGCCAGCTCGACCCGGTGTCGGGGCAGCCGCCGACCCGCGCGAAAACCTCGCACAGCCGGGAATCCTCGGCGGCGACGACAATATCGGCCGACAAGGCCAGGCTCAGACCGGCACCGTAAGCGACACCGCAAACGGCCGAAATCAGAGGTTTGCGAAACAGATAAGCCGCCCGGCCGCCGTCGTGAACGCGGTCGACCATCTCGGAAGTGGCGCGGGCGCCCTTGGCGATCTCAGTCTGAAAACCGACGAGATCGCCGCCACTGCTGAAATGTTCGCCCCCGGTCATGATCACAGCACGGATCGTGTCGTCCTGTTCGGCCTCGCGCAGGCAGGACACAAGACTATCGACAAATGCAATACTGTAAGGGTTGCGTTTGCCGGGTTGAAGAAAACGCAGGATTCCGACCGGTCCCTCCCGATCCAATCGCATCAAGTCGGTCACGCCCGTCTCCTTCAGGTTCCGGTCCAGACCGGTGCGCGCTTTTCAGCGAACGCCCTGGGACCTTCGATCGCGTCATTGCTTGCGTAAACGACCTCGTGCAGGCGCTTGCCCTCCTCGAGACCCCCGGCGCAGCCCAGATCCATTGTCGCGCGAACGCTGGCTTTCGCCGCCACCACGGACAGAGGCGCGCCACTCGCTATTCGCCTGGCGAGGTCGCGCGCGCGTGCCCGCACAGCATCCGGGGTGTCTTCGAGATAGTTTATAAACCCGTAATCGTGCAGCCGCTCGATTGGAAGGAGATCTCCGGTCAGAACGATCTCCATCAGAATTGGTTGCGGCAGCATCGACAGGGCCGGAGAGGCCCATGGTGATCCGCGCCCGATCTTGACCTCGGTGATGCCGACCTTGGTGCCCTTGAGCCCGACGCGAAGATCGCAGTTCAGCGTCAGCATCATGCCGCCTGCCATCAGCGAGCCTGTCATGGCCGCGATGATCGGTTTGCGGCAGGCGCGCATGGTCTCGTGAAACGGATCACGCATTTTGGACAGGATATCGACGCCCTCATCGCGCGCGATCTCCGTTGCTTCCTTCAAATCGAGTCCGGCGCTGAAAACGCCACAATCCGCCGAGGTCAGAATGGCCACACGGATGCTTTCATCCGCCTCGATCTGCATCCAGGCATCCGTCAGCCCGTTTGTCGCGGCTACGGAAAGCGCATTCTTGCGCTCAGGCCGGTTGATACAGACGGTCGCGATACCGTCTTCAATCGTCAGCTCAATGGGCTTCATGACACCTGCTTCATTGTCTTCGGATAATCTTCGTGCGAGGTTTCCCCGCGACATGATTGCCGCGGGGAAGGTCAGTTTTATTTGACAGAGAACGTCTTCGAGCTGTGCTTGACCTCTTCCCAAACGACGTCAAGATAGTCGGCATTCCAGTCGGTCAGCGGCACCCAGGTCTTGCCATTCCACTGTTCGATCCGGGTCTTGCCGCCGCCGCCGTGGTCAGTGGGTGTCACGGTCACAGGGGCCATCAGGCCATTGGCATCGTATTCCGAAAGCGCCTCATAGGCCGTCTTCATGGTTTCCGGCGTCAGCGGCCAACCCTTTTCCTTGATCGCCATCCGCGCGGCCTCGAACGCGGTCGAATAGATCGCTAGTCCGGTGTTGTAATAAACGTCGCGAACCAGGTTTTCAGGGCCGCTCCCTTTGCCGTTGGCATAGTAGGTCTCCAGCATCGTTTTCACGATCGCGACGTCCTGGCCACCGGCCACGTTGGTGCTGCGAAGAATTCCTTTTGCTTCTTCGGCCCCGATGTTGACGATGTCGACCTCGTTCAGCCAGTTTGATGTCAGGTAGCGGTCGATCGGGAAGCGGTTGCGGCGCATTTCCTTGGAGGCGACCACATGTCCGCCGGCCAGCAGCCAGCTGATCACATAGTCGGGGTTGTCGCGGCGGATCTTGCTCCATGCGCCAGCCTGGTCGGAACCGGGCAGCGGAACCGGATAGAGTTCAAGGGCGAACCCTTCTTTCTCGGCCAGGGCCTTGAGGGTCGCGATGGGCTCCTGACCGAAAGGATAATCCAGATAGATGAACCCGATCTTCGCCTTTCCAAGGTTTCCGCCTAACTGCCCTTTGATGAAGGCAACGGCGTTGGCTGCCTGTTGCCAATAGGTCGGCCCCACCGGGAAAACCCAATCGAACACCTCGCCATCGACCGCATCCCCCCGGCCCACGAAGGATTGCATCAGGATGTTGCGATCCTTCGTGGCACGCGGCAGAACCGCATTCGTAACCGGCGTGGACAGGAAGTAAAACATGAAAACGCCTTCGCGCTTCATTTGTTCATAACACTCCACGCCGCGCTGCGGTTCGTTGCCTGTGTCACGCACGATGATCTTGACCGGATGACCTTCGATGCCACCATTCGCGTTGACATGCATCGCCAGATCCTGGGCCCCTTGTGCCACCTGCGGCGAGACGAAAGTATATGATTTGCTCACGTCGAAGCACAGGCCAAACCGGATCGATTCTTCGGCCTGAGCGGCAGTCACACCCGCCACGGCCGCTAGTGTGATCGCGAGACCAGCAGCCTTCATGAATGGTTTGGTTTTCATTTCTCTCTCCCTTTTGTTGACGTCCACGTGGGTTTCCTTGGTGCCACGCTCACCGTTCTGATTGGGGTCTCTTGCTTGACAGTGTTTCACTGTCCGTACTTCGATGAACTTTCCTTGACCACTTCCCAGACGACGTCGATGTAAGCTGCGATCCAATCGGTTTGCGGAACCCATGTCTTGCCATCCCACATCTCGATACGCGTCCGGCCACCGCCACCGTGATCTTCGGCGGTCACTGTTATCGGCGCCATCAGCCCGTTCGCGTCGTATTCCTTCAGGGATTCCAATCCCGCCTTGTAGGACTCCGGCGTGATCGGCAGACCGTCAATTTCCACGGCCTTGCGCGCGGCTTCGAACACGATCGAATACATCGCCAGCCCCGTATTGTAGAAAACGTCTTCGGTCTTGTCCAACGGACCCGAGCCTTCACCCTTGTCATAAAGCTCGGCAATGATCTGTTGGCGCAGCGAGACGTCCAGCCCGCCGACAACATTCGTGCCGCGCTTGAGACCGATGGCGGCCTCTTTTCCGATGTTGGCGATGTCGACTTCGTTCAGCCAGTTGACCGCAATATACTTGTCGATCGGGATACGGTTCCGTGCCATTTCTTTCCAAGCAACAACATGCGCGCCGCCCAGCATCCACGAGATCACATGGTCGGGTTGATCGCGACGGACCTTGGACCAGACGCCAGCCTGGTCGCTGCCGGGCAACGGGACCGGGTAGGCAGGAGTTCAAAGCCTTCTTTCTCGGACAGAATCTTGAGGATTTCGATCGGCCCCTGGCCGAACGGGTAGTCGAAGTAGACAAACCCGACCTTGACCCCGGAGAGATTGTCGCCATGCACTTGCTTGATGTAGGCAATGTTGTTGGCCGCCTGGCTATAACCCTTCTAATTCCCTTCATCTTCTCCTCCCTGATTGGTTTCCGACGTCGAAATTAACTCAACCACCGTTTGCGGCGACTGTAATGCTTGATTTCGTGAAAGTTCGTGCCTTCAGCTCCACCAAGATAGAACTCCTGGATATCAGAGTTGGCCTT
Source organism: Xanthobacter pollutisoli (assembly GCF_040044995.1). Taxonomy (NCBI): domain Bacteria; kingdom Pseudomonadati; phylum Pseudomonadota; class Alphaproteobacteria; order Hyphomicrobiales; family Xanthobacteraceae; genus Xanthobacter; species Xanthobacter pollutisoli. Next base: position 26,663 of record NZ_JBDZDP010000029.1, on the reverse strand, counting down.
GAGCGTTTCGGCCGTGCCGTGCATGACGACGCGACCATTCTCGATCAGATACCCTTCCGAAACGATTTCAAGCGCGGCAAGGGCATTCTGTTCGACCAGAAGAACGGACAGGCCATGTTCCTGATTGATCTTTTTGATGATGCCGAAGATCTCTTCGACAAGGAACGGCGCAAGGCCAAGACTCGGTTCGTCCAGCATCAGCAGCGTTGGTTGGGTCACCAGCGCCCGCCCGATGGCAAGCATCTGTTGTTCACCCCCGGAAAGATAGCCCGCTTGTGAGTTCTTGCGCTCGGCCAGTCGCGGGAAAAAACTGTATATCCTTTCCTTTTCGGCATTCAGCGCGGCATTGGACATGCCAAGCGGCGCGGCTGCTGTCAGGTTCTCGTCAGGGGTCAGATGCTCAAAGACCCGCCGCCCCTCGATAACGTGGCATATACCCATCTCCACGCGTTTTTGCGCAAGCATTTCGGTAATGTCCGTTGCTTCGAACCTGATTTCGCCGCGGCTGATACGTCCGCGCTCGGTCTTCAAAAGACCGCTGATCGCTTTCAACGTGGTGCTTTTTCCGGCTCCATTCGAACCCAGAAGTGCGATCATTTCGCCCCTGGGCACTTGAACCGAAACACCTTTGATCGCCAGCATCACATTGTCGTACAGCACCTCGACGCTGTTCATCGACAATATGGGTTGGGTTTCAGATTTTTCTTGCATGGACATCTCTTGTCACTTCCTCTCCTGGTCGAACGGCCAGACCATCAGATAGTCCCTGATGTTGCCGTAGAGCTTGCCGAGTCCCAGCGGTTCGATCAGCAGAATGATCACGATCAGCGCGCCGTAGACCGCGTTCGGGATATGAGCGAGCGTTTCGACATTGATTTGCACGCCAAGCCCGTGGCTTAGCGCAACCACCATTCCGTTCACGAAACCCGGAACAAGCAGGATCAGGGCAACGCCGAAATAGGATCCGATGATGCTGGACAAGCCGCCGACGATCACCATGGCAAGCACCTGGATCGAGACGGCAACCGAGAACTGCTCCGGGGCGGCCAGAAAATAGAACGTCGCAACCAGCAAGGCGCCGCTGACGCCCGCGATGAAGGACGAGGTCGCGAAAGCCAGGAACTTGTAATAGAAACTATTCACCCCGAGGATCGCCGCAGCATAATCCTTCTCCCGCACGGCGACCAGAGCCCGCCCCAGACCGGTGCGCTTGAGGTTCAGCATGAAGATCGTCACCAGAACGCACCATCCGAAGGCCACATAGTAAAAGCCCGTCTCCGAGGTGATCTGCTGCCCCAGCAACGCCAGAGTCGGTGACTGGAGCGAGGCGTGGGATCCGCCGGAAATTGCCGGCGAATGTGTCAACACCCAATCCATCACGAATTGCATCGCAAGCGTTGTCAGCGCGAGGTATAGTCCCTTTACTCGCAAGGCAGCGAAGGCGAACAGGCTGCCGATCACCGAAGACGCCAGCCCGCCGATGATCAAGGCGAATTCCCAGGGCGCTCCGAATCGCGCGGCGTGGATCGCCGAATACGCCCCGACGGCCATGACTGCTGCATAGCCAAGGTGAAGTTGGCCGGCCCATCCCGTTACCAGGTTCAGCCCCAGTGCGGCCGCCGTCCATATCAACCATGGCAGCATGTAACTGTTCAGGTAAAGCGACGGGATGATGAACGGCGCAGCCAGCCCGACAAGAAGGCAGGCAAACGCCAGGTTGCGATCGGCAGGAACCTTGTAAATGCGCCTATCCGAACTGTAGTCGGCGTGATGAACACCAGAAAGCCGGTAGAACATGTCTCAGACCCTTTCGATGTCGAGACGGCCGAACAGTCCATGCGGACGGATCATGACCGTGAGTATCAGCACAGCAGCGACGATGAGTTCACGACTGCCGCCGCCGACAAGCGGGTCCAGGAAGTCCGCGCCGACGTTTTCGACAATTCCAAGAATGATGCCGGCAATCACCGCACCCAGAATACTGTCGAGGCCGCCAAGAACGGCCACAGTAAGCCCCTTGAGAAGCAGGAGTGAAAGTGCCTGGTCGACCCCCTGAACTTCGCCCCAGACAACACCCGCAGCAACAGCTACAACCGACGCCAACGCCCAGGACAACCCAACACCGCGTTCCACGGAAATGCCTACCGACCATGACGCCATGTAGTCATCCGCGATCGCGCGCAGCTTGATGCCGGTTCGGCTCCGAAAGAACAACATGAACGCGACAAACAGGGCCAGCGCAACCCCGGCGCCGACAAGGTGGATACGGCTGATGAAAATGTCACCGACGAAGAGCGGATCATAGCTGACCCCCAGTTCGACCGAACGCGACGTTCCCCCCCAGATCGCAAGCGTTGTACCGCGCAGAAAGATATCCAGACCCAGTGTCAGCATGAGGATCATGACAACCGGACGCCCCGCAAGGCGGCGCAACGCAACCCGTTCGATGCCGAAGCCAAGCCCGAACATGATGACCGCGGCAAGCGGGATTGCGGCCCAAAGAGGCAAGCCTGCGTCGCGAGCCAGCGCAAGCACCACATACGCCCCAAGCATCGTCAGGCCGCCCTGCGCAAGATTTGGCACCGAGGATGCCTTGTAAATCAGCGCGAGGCCTATCGCGAAAAGTGAATAGAGTAGGCCCGTCAGGGCGCCATTGACTGCAAGCTCTGTCAGAAACACCCAGTCCATTCAAACCTCCCTGACGGGAAGCATTCTTTCGATCTTCCCTGTTTCCCCGGTCTCGTAAGTCACCGTCGCACTTACGTGGACTTCCTTCGAGCCGTCATAGAGTGACGCAATGACGTCGGCATAGCGCTCCTCAACGACCTTCCTGCGCAGTTTCCTTGTCCGGGTGATCTCTCCGTCATCCGGGTCGAACTCTTTCGGAAGGCTGACAAACCGTTTTAGTTGCAGTGGCTCGGTGAGAGCCCTGTTCACCCGCTGGAAGGCTTCGAGCAACAGCGCGGCCACCTCATCGCGCTGGGACAGATCTGCGTAGGAGACATATGGCACCCCGTTCACTTCTGCCCAGTGCCCCACCGCTTCGAAATCGACGCAGACCATCGCCGTCAGTTCGTCCAAACCGGCACCGATTACGGCGGCGTCCTTGATGTAGGGACTGAATTTCAACCGATTCTCGATGTAATTTGGCACATAACGTTCGCCAGACGCCGTGTGCGTGACCTCGGACACACGCCCGAACACGACGAGATGTCCGTCATCCTCAAGATAACCGGCATCGCCTGTACGCAGCCATCCGCCCTCCAGCGCCTCGGCGGTCGCTTCGGGCTTGTTGAAATAGCCTGCGAATACACTGTCCGAGCGCAACAGGATCTCGCCATTATCGGCGATCTTGGCCTCGACGCCCGGAGCGGGCTTTCCGACCGTATGAAGGCGGACCTCGCCTGGCGACTGAATCGCATTGATCGCGCTGTTCTCGGTCTGACCATAGAGCTGACGCAGCTTGATCCCGAGGGCGCGATAGAAAACGAAAGTGTCTTCGCCGATTGCCTCACCGCCGGTGAACGCGTTCCTCAGCCGGTTCATGCCGAACTGGTCCTTGATCGGACCGAAGATGATTGCCTCGCCGAGCAACCTTCCCAAGGGCTCCAGAAGCCCACCGCTCTTGCCGTTCAGCTTGCGGGTTTCGGCCTCAATGGCCCGGTCCATGAAGAAATGATAGAGCTTCTTCTTCAACCAGGTCGAATTCTCGATCCCGACCTGGATTGTCGTCAGCATCTGGTCCCAGCTTCTTGGAGCCGCCAGATAGAAGGTCGGAGCGATCTCTCGCATGTCCCGAAGAACCGTTTCCTGCCGCTCGGGCACGCTTACGGTGAACCGGAGCAAAAGGGCAGCCGCGACGGTAATCGCATAGTCACCAACCCAAGCCATCGGCAGGTAGGCAAGGATTTCCTCGCTCTCGGCGAAAGCGCCGGCCGCATGGCCGTTGCGGGCTGCGGCCAGAACGTTCTTCTGGCTCAGGACGATGCCCTTTGGTTTGCCGGTCGTCCCCGACGAATGCAGGAAAATCGCCGGATCTTCCGGCTTTGCACGATTCAAGAACTCTTCACGAAGGTGCGGAGTCTCGTTGAGGTCATGACGCCCGACTTCGGTCAGGTGATCCCAGGACATAAGACCATCGACCTCATAGAATCCAAGCCCCCGGGCTTCATCGTAGATTATATGAGCGATGCTTCTGGCGCCCGCATCCCGAAGCTCGAGAATCTTGTCCACCTGTTCCTGGTCTTCCGCTATCGCCGCAACGAGTTCGACCTCGCCCAGGAAATGCTGAAGCTCCTTAAGCGTAGCACCGGGATAGGCCGGCATCGCGTATGCCCCAAGCAACGAGACCGCGAGCATTCCCGCGTAAAGACGTGCGCGGTTGTCGCCCAGAATGAAAACGGCCTTGCCCGGCTTGACGCCCAGCTTCTCAAGCCCGGCCGCACAGGCGAGGATTTCTTCTGCATAGTCGGCCCATGTGGTCTCTTTCCAGATGCCGCGCTCTTTTTCCCGAACCGCGATATCGGACCCGTGACTTGACGCGTTGCGCGCTAGCAATGAACCGATCGTATCGCCAGCGGATGAATGCAGAGTTGCCCCGTCAGCCATGCGACCCTCCAATATATGCCTCGATGACCCGAGGATCTTTCACAACTTCTTTCGGAATTCCGCTGGCGATCATTTCCCCGTAGTTCAACGCAAGCATCCGGTCGCAAATGCCAATGATGACATCCATATGGTGTTCGATCAGCAATACGCTGACGCCACGCTCGGCCCTCGCGTCCAGAATGAAGCGGCACATATAGCCCTTTTCTTCCTGGTTCATGCCGGCCATTGGCTCGTCGAGGATCAGCATCCGGGGTTCTGCCACCAGGGCCCTCGCCAGTTCGACGCGCTTTTTCAAGCCGATGGGAAGACTGTCCACCAATTCATGCCGGATACTTTCAAGCTGAAGGAACTCGATGATTTCCTCGACAACCTTTCGGTTTTCGATCTCCTCAGGCCGTGCGGCCCACCAGTAGAAAGCGGTGCGCAACACCCCCGGGTTCATGTGGATGTGGCGCCCAAGCAGGATGTTATCCAGAACGCTCATCCCGTTGAACAGGGCGAGATTCTGGAACGTCCGGGCGACCCCGAGTGTCGCCACCTTGTGCGGCGCGGTGCCGGTGATATCCTTGCCTGACAACCGGACCGTGCCCTTGTTCGGCGGGTAAAACCCGGTGATTGCGTTGGTCAGGGTCGTCTTGCCGCTGCCATTCGGGCCGACAAGTCCGAATATCTCGCCTTGTTTGATTTCGAGATCGACCCCAGTGACGGCAACAACCCCACCAAACCGGCGCTCGATTCCGGTGCACTGAAGTATCGGTTCGCCACCTAATTGAAGGCCCGCTGTTTTTCTGTTGGCCATCATGGATTTTCTGCTTCCTCCCCGAAGTCGTCACGATATCCGGAAGTAATCCGGACGGCCCGTCGGCCAGGGATCCCCCCACAACTGCTGTCCACCATCGACATTCAGAACTTCGCCAGTCACGAACTTTCCGGATCCGGCCGCCAGATAGACGACACCTTCCGCGACATCCCATTCATCCCCGGCATGGCGCATGGGATTGGAATCCTGAAAAGTTTGCGCTCCTGCCTCCGGGTAATTGTGAAAACCGTTGCTCTCGCAGCAACCCGGAGCCAGACAATTCACCCGAATGTCATGCGGGGCCCATTCCACCGCGACCGATTTCGAAAGGTATATCACTCCGGCCCGGGCCGCGCAGGTATGCGCAATGCCGGGCATCCCCCGCCAGATATCCGCAACAATATTCACGATCGAGCCGGGCTGCTTGTTCTCGACCCAGTGACGCGCCGCAGACTGCATCATCCACCAAGTGCCATTGAGATTGGTGTCGATCACCGCATTCCAGCCATTGGCCGAAAAATCCAGCGCGGCCTGCGGAAACTGGCCGCCGGCATTATTGACCAAAACATCAATCGCGCCGAATTCACGGTTCACTTGCCCGATAAACCCAGTGACCTGCCCGGTGTCCCGGATCGACATCGGCACTGCAAGAACCCTGCCCCCGAAACTGCGCAGAAATTCCGCGGCCGAGGCAAGCTTTTCCTCATTGCGGCCATTGATGGCCAGATCGGCACCAAGCCTGGCAAACAGCGTTGCAATTGCAAGCCCCAGCCCGCCGCCAGCGCCGGTAACAACGACGACCTTGCCGGAAAACAAGTCGCTTGCGTACACTGTTGGTCGCGACGCGAGATCTTCTCGAGTCGCTCCAAACTGCGCCTCGGTCATGACGCTTTCTCCTCCCATGCCCCATTCGGGGTTCTTCAAATAATCTAACGCACGTTAGAAAAATGATCAAGAGGTATATTCCCCCCTGTGCATGGCCGTCGAGACCGATCAGGAGGGAATGGGATCCAAGGGTGCTATCCGGGTGGCCGGCCTTGTCAGTATGATTTTGGAAGGCCAAGTGCCTTTTCCGCGATGAAGGACAGTAGCATCTGCGGTGTTACTGGCACGATGCGGAAAAGCAGCGCCTCTCTGACCAGGCGCTCGACATGATATTCCTTGGCGTATCCGAATCCGCCAAAAGTGATCTGCGCGGCCTCTGTCGCCTCAACTGCCGCGTCAGCAGCCAACAGCTTGGCTGCGTTCGCCTCTACGCCGCAGGGCTCTCCGGCATCGTAAAGGGCCGCCGCATGCATGATCATGAGATTGGCGGATTCCACCCGCGCCCATGATTTGGCCAGCGGGTGCTGAATTTCCTGATTCTGGCCGATCGGTCGCCCAAAGACCACCCTCTCGTTAGCGTAATGCGCCGCCCGGGCAAGCGCGTTGCGCGCGATGCCGATGCATTCGCCGGCCACCAGAATGCGTTCAGGATTCAGCCCGTGCAGGATTTGCCGAAACCCCTTGCCCTCTTCTCCGATCAGGTCGTCGGCCGGAATTGGCAGCCCGTCGATAAACACCTCGTTCGAATCGACCGCCTTGCGCCCCATCTTCTCGATCTCGCGCACATCCACGAAGTTTCGGTCAAGGTCTGTATAAAAAAGGCTCAGCCTCTCGGTCGGGTCGGTCACATCCTCAATCCGGGTCGTCCTGGCGAGAAGCAACATCTTGTGGGCAACCTGTGCCGTCGAAATCCAGACTTTCTGCCCATGAACGACATACCTGTCGCCCTGCCGCACCGCCATGGTCTTCAGCTTTGTGGTATCAAGTCCCGTCGTCGGTTCGGTGACGGCAAAGCAGGCCTTTTCCTCGCCTGCGATCAAGGAACCCAACATCCGCGCGCGCTGCTCATCGGTGCCGAATTTCACCACCGGATTCAGGCCGAAGATATTCATGTGTATGGCAGAGGCACCACTCGCCCCGGACCCAGATTCCACAATCGCCTGCATCATGATGGTCGCCTCGGTGATCCCAAGACCGGCACCACCTACCTCTTCGGGCATGGCAATCCCCAGCCAGCCACCGTCGGCCATGACCTTGTGCAATTCGTGCGGAAACCCGCCGTTGCGATCCCGTTCCAGCCAGTATTCATCATCAAACCGGGCACATATCTTCAGTATTTGCTGGCGGATTTCTGCATGCTCCGCTGTCATCCGGAATGTCATGATTAGGGCACCTCGATAAATACGGCTTCTCGGCCACTTCTGGACGATCAAGAGGACCGGTGACCGCGGAGCGCCCCTGATTGGGCGCCGCTCGGCGGCGCTTTTCGGTTGCATTTTAGCTGTTCAGCTCCTCTCCGGACGCACTTCTCCTGTAGCCGAACCGGTCACGTCGGGGCGCGGGCGACGGCCAGCCCGTCCAGCTGCACCGCCCGGCGCATGTTGTAGGCCAGGTTCTTCAGCCCGATCCGCGCCTTGGCGCGCGCGATCTGCTCGCGGTACTGCCAGACCGTCGTGGCGTCCGGCACCGGATCCTCCAGACCCAGCCCCAAGAAGCGCATGAACGACAGCCGGTCGCGCAGCTGATACTCGAACTGCTCGTCGGAGAGGTTGTACAGCTCGCACAGCACGAGCGCCTTGAACATCACGACCGCGTCCCAGGGCTTGCGCCCCGCCTTGGACTTCCGCGCCTCCGGCGGACGCCGCCACACCGCCTCCAGCCGGGGCCGGAAATCCGTCCAGGGCACCATCGCGTTCAGCTTCACCAGCGGGTCCGCCTTCGCGTCCAGCCCGGCATAGCGCTTCGGGACATCGAAGAAGCCCATCTGGCCCATCAGCACCTCCCGATCATACTGCCCACACCACAAATTTTACCGGAATCCGCCCAGTGCGCGACATTTTTCGAGGTGCCCATTACTCCTCCTCGCCTGTCCGCCCCAAATGCCCGGCCTTGCGCAGAGCAGCGATATCGGCATCTTCAAATCCAAGATCACGCAGAATTTCAGTTGTGTCGGCACCAGGCGGACGCCCCAGCCAACGGACCTGGCCCGGCGTGGCGCTCAGATGTGGGATCGGCCCGACGACCTGCGTTTGTTCATCCTCGACGGAAACGATGTCGCCGCGGTGAAGGATCTGCTCATTCGTCGTGATTTCCTCAACGCTCAGAACCCGCGCCGCAACCGCGTCATGTCGGGCGAATTCCTCTTCGACCTGTTGCAATGTGCGTGCGGTGACGAAGTCGTTGATCGCATCGAACACCTCGGCCATATGCTGCGACATCTGGCCGAGGGTGGCAAATCGCGGGTCATCGGCCAGCATGTCACCTCCGACGGCCCGCAACAGGCGCCGCGCTGTTTCCGCGCTGCCTGCCGAGACCGTCAGCCATACCCCGTCTGATGTGCGAAACATCCCGCCGGGAGCAAAGTCCATCGGTTGACGCAAACCGTTGCGACGAGGCGAAAGCCTTGCGCCCGTCAGAACGGGCACGGGATAATCCATCAACCGCAGAAGCGCCTCGAAAACCGCAAGGTCGACCACCTGACCGCGCGCCAGCCCTTTTTCACGCGCAAAGAGGGCAAACATGATTCCCAAAGCGCCCATCAACCCGGTCGTGCTGTCTGCGGCAGGAAACCCGGGATGCATGGGCGGGCCGTCCGGAAAGCCCGTCAGGTGGGCCAGTCCGCTCATCGCTTCGGCCGCACGCCCGAAGGCAGGCTTTTCACGCATTGGCCCATCCTGCCCATAGCCCGACACGCGCAGGATCACGAGGTCGGGGTTCCATTCATGCAGTTGTTGCGGACCGATACCCGCACGCTCCAGCACACCGGGTCTGAAATTTTCTATCAGGACATCTGCGGTTTCCACAATTCTGCGCAGCACATCACGGCCTTCCGGGCTCTTCCAGTTCAGGCTCAGGATTCTCTTGTTGCGGCCAAGGGTTTTCCACCAGGTACCAACCCCGTCCTCGGCTTTCGGACCAAGATCGCGCATCATATCCGTGTGACCGGGCGCTTCGATCTTGATGACCTCCGCGCCGAAATCGGACAGCAGCGTGGCAGAAAGCGGCCCCGCTATAACATGCCCAAGTTCGACAATGCGCAAACTTTCAAGCGGTTCATGCATGCTGTCACCTTTTGCCCGATACTCAGGCAACCATTATCTAACATATGGGCACCTCGATAAATACGGCTTCTCGGCCACTTCTGGACGATCAAGAGGACCGGTGACCGCGGAGCGCCCCTGATTGGGCGCCGCTCGGCGGCGCTTTTCGGTTGCATTTTAGCTGTTCAGCTCCTCTCCGGACGCACTTCTCCTGTAGCCGAACCGGTCACGTCGGGGCGCGGGCGACGGCCAGCCCGTCCAGCTGCACCGCCCGGCGCATGTTGTAGGCCAGGTTCTTCAGCCCGATCCGCGCCTTGGCGCGCGCGATCTGCTCGCGGTACTGCCAGACCGTCGTGGCGTCCGGCACCGGATCCTCCAGACCCAGCCCCAAGAAGCGCATGAACGACAGCCGGTCGCGCAGCTGATACTCGAACTGCTCGTCGGAGAGGTTGTACAGCTCGCACAGCACGAGCGCCTTGAACATCACGACCGCGTCCCAGGGCTTGCGCCCCGCCTTGGACTTCCGCGCCTCCGGCGGACGCCGCCACACCGCCTCCAGCCGGGGCCGGAAATCCGTCCAGGGCACCATCGCGTTCAGCTTCACCAGCGGGTCCGCCTTCGCGTCCAGCCCGGCATAGCGCTTCGGGACATCGAAGAAGCCCATCTGGCCCATCAGCACCTCCCGGTCATACTGCCCACACTACAAATTTTACCGGAACCCGCCCAGTGCGCGACATTTTTCGAGGTGCCCGGCAGCCAGACGATCGACACGTTCCAGCAATTCGGCATATCTGAGCCGTTTGCTTCCGTCCTCGATGGCGAGGGCCCCGGCGCAATCCTGCGCGCGGGTTCGAAAAATGGAATACAGATCGGCGCGCCCCGCACGCATGACCTCGGGAAGCATGGCGGCCCCTGTTTTGGGTTCTCAGAAACTTTGCGCCAAACGCACCCCCTCATCAATAGCGCGCAATGCATCCAGTTCGGCGGCTTCCTTGGCCCCGCCGATCTTCGTGACCGCGACGCCGTGCGATGCCAGCGCGTCCGCAAGGGCCGTCTCGGACTCCTGGCCGGTGCACAATATGATCGTGTCGGCGCCGAGGACCTTTTTCTCTCCGTCCACGATAATATGCAGGCCTGCGTCATCTATGCGTTCATAAACCACACCGCCCATGGTCTCGACCCCATGCTTGCGCAGCGCGTTGCGCAGGATCCAGCCCGTCGAAACGCCAAGCCCGGCGCCGGGTTTGGAGGCCTTTCGCTGCAGCATGACGACCTTGCGGCGCGCGGGTCTCGGGGCCAGCGGATCGCTCACCAAGGCGCCTGATGCGGCAAATTCCGGATCGACGCCCCACGTCTCGCAGAATGCCCCGGGATTGTGGACCTCGGTCGGCCCGGTTACGAGGAACTCTGCCATGTCATGGCCGATGCCCCCTGCCCCCATCACCACGACGTTGTCACCCGCCACACGTTCACCCGACAGGATCTCGGCGTAGGTTGCAACTTTGGGATGGTCAATGCCCGGCAGGTCGGGGATGCGTGGCGAGACCCCCGTGGCGATAACCACATGGTCGAAACCTTTCAGATCGTCCTGCCCTGCCTTCTGCCCCAGGCGCAGCTTGACCCCGTGCCGGTCCATCTGACCCGCATAATAACGCAAGGTTTCATCGAACTCGTCCTTGCCCGGTGCCGCGCGCGCCAGGTTGAGCTGCCCGCCCAGTTTGTCCTGCGCCTCGAACAGCGTGACGTGGTGGCCCAGCCGCGCGGCCTCTGCCGCCGTGGCCATGCCGGCGGCGCCGCCCCCGACGACCGCGACCTTCCGGGGGTTCGGCGCTGGCGTATCGCGAAACTCGGTCTCGCGGCCCGCCCGGGGATTGACCAGGCAACTTACCGGTTTGTCGGAGAAGATGAAGTCGAGGCAGGCCTGGTTACAGGCAATACAGGTGTTGATTTCATTTGCGCGACCCTCGCGCGTCTTTTTCACGAAATGGGGGTCGGCCAGAAAAGGGCGGGCCATCGAGATCATGTCCGCATCGCCTGAGGCCAGGATGTCCTCTGCGATGGCCGGCGTGTTGATCCGGTTGGAGGCCACCACCGGGATAGACACCGCGGCTTTGACGTTGGCCGCCGCCTTGCGCCATGCGCCGCGCGGCACCGGATAGGCGATCGTCGGAACACGCGCCTCGTGCCAGCCGATGCCGGTGTTCAGGATGTCCGCACCCGCCGCCTCGATCCTGCCGGCCAGCGCGGCGATTTCGTCCGCAGGTGCGCCACCCTCGACAAGATCGGCGGCCGAGATCCGGTAGATGATCAGGAAATCCGGCCCGCAGCGGGCGCGCACGGCACGCACGATCTCGACCGGGAAGCGGTGCCGGTATTCGGCGCTGCCGCCCCAGTCATCGTCACGCTTGTTGGTATGCGTGACCGTGAATTCATTGAGAAGATACCCTTCGGATCCCATGATCTCGACCCCGTCAAAACCCGCCGTCTGGGCATTTGCGGCGGCTGATGCAAAATCGTCGATCGTGCGGTGGATGTCGGCGTGGGTCATTTCACGCGGGACAAATCGGTTGATCGGGGACCGAATCGGCGAAGGGGCGACGCAATAGGGGATCTTCGCATACCTGCCAGCATGGAGAAGCTGGGCACAGATCAGGCTGCCTTCGGCCTGGACCGCCTCGCAGATCGGGCGCAGCTGCATTGCCACCCCGGGGTCGTCGATTCGCGGGCCTTCCGGATCGAATATGCCCTCCGCGTTCGGAGAGAACCCGCCGGTCACCAGAATGGCCGCCTCTCCGCGAGCGCGTTCGGCATAGAATGCAACCTGTTTCGCGATGCCGTCGGGTTCGGTCTCGAGGCGCGTGTGCATCGACCCCATGATAACGCGATTGCGAAGCGTCCTTTGGCCCGCGCGGATAGGCGAAAGCAAAGTCTCGAAGCTTTCCGTCTGCGTGGTTTGCATTGTGCACGTCCTTTTCAAATACGCCTCTTGATCTCCATTCTAACATTTGTTAGATTTTATGAAAGAACAATTTTCGGACAGAGGAGGCTTTCCGATGCATTTTCAGCCTACAGAGGATCAGAAGGCGTTTCGTGAAACGGCAAAACGGTTTGCCACTGAAAAACTGGCGCCAAGCTATCAACAGCGCGCAAGCGGCCACAGTTTCGACCGCGCGCTGATCAAGGAGATGGGCGCACTGGGTCTGATCGCGCCCGATTTGCCGGAAGAGTTCGGCGGGCTGAGCGAAAGCAGCGTGACTGCGGGGCTTATCGTCGAAGAGATCGCCTATGCCGACTTCAATGCAAGCTATGTGCAGCTTCTGGGTTCGCTCATGGGGGGGATGGTGGCCAAGCACGCCTCCAGGGAAATTGCATCGGAATGGGTGCCCAAGGTCGTATCCGGCGATGCCGTCATCGGGCTGGGCCTGACCGAGCCGCGCGGCGGCTCTGATGCGGCGAACCTGATTCTCAAGGCCGAGAAATCCAGCAACGGCTGGCGGCTGAACGGCGAAAAGACCTCGATGAGCTTTGCCAGTCAAGCCGACGCAGCCGTGGTGTTCGCGCGCACGGGCGACCCCGAAGGCGGCTCGCGCGGTGTCAGCGCGTTTTTCGTCGATCTGAACCAGGAAGGCATCAAGCGCACGCATTTCGACGACATCGGCACAAAGCCCGTGGGGCGGGGTTCGGTGTTTTTCGACGATGTCTTCGTTCCGTCCGAAAACATGATGGCCGAACAGGACCGTGCATTCGGCTCGATCATGATGGGGTTCGATTATTCCCGCGCGCTGATCGGTCTGGAATGTCTGGGCGCGGCGCAGGCATCGGTGGACGAGACCTGGGGCTATGTCCAGGAGCGCGAGGCGTTTGGCGCGCCGATCGTGCAGTATCAGGGGGTCAGCTTCCCGCTGGCCGAGGCCGAAACGCAACTGACCATGATGCGGCAGCTTTGCTACTACACCCTCGACTTGCGCGACCGCGGGCTGCCGCACACCGCCGAGGCGGCGATGTGCAAATGGTACCTGCCCAAGACGGCCTGCGAGATAATTCATCAGTGTCTGATCCTGCACGGGCACTATGGTTATACCACCGACCTGCCCCACCATCAGCGTTACAACGATGTTCTGGGTCTGCAAATCGGCGACGGCACGGCCCAGATCCAGAAACTGGTCATCGCCCGCGAAAAGGTTGGCCGGGTGGCGCTGCAATACGACAAGAAGGCGAAGGGAGGGGCGAAATGAGCGGTCCCGTCGTCACCCTCACCGAGGGCAGCACCGGCATCATCGAGCTGGCGCGCCCCGAGAAATTCAATTGTCTTTCACTGGAAGTGCACGAGCGCATCTCGTCCGCGCGCGCGGAATTCGAGGCGAACCCTGAAATTCGGTCGATCCTCATTCGTGCACAGGGCAAGCACTTCTGCACCGGAGCCGATCTGTCGGAAGTGAAGGGCAAATTGAACGATCCCGCCGCGCTGGACCACTTCATCGCCTTTGGCATGAAGAACCTGCGCGCGCTCGAAACCTCCTCCCTGCCTGTCGTCGTGGCGGTGCAGGGGTTGTGTCTGGCCGGCGGGATCGAACTGATGCTGTCCTGTGACGTGTGTTTCGCCGCTGAAACCGCCCAGTTCGGCGATCAGCACGCGCAATTCGGGCTGATACCGGGTTGGGGCGGATCGCAGCGGCTGACGCGGCTGATGGGTCTGCGCCGGGCGCTTGACCTGATGTTCTCGGCCCGCTGGCTAAAGCCGGACGAGGCCAGGGAGGCCGGGCTGGTCAATTACATCGTCCCGGATGCGGATCTGCACAAGGCGGCTCTGGACTACTGCCAGAAGATCGCGACCCGCTCGCGGCCCGGTATCGCAGAAATGAAGCGGCTGGCGCGCGAGGGCGCCGACCTTGGCATCGACCAGCAGATGAGGCTCGAACGCGACGCCGCGGTGCGCGCCCTGCCGGGCGAGGATGTGGTCGAGGGGCTCAACGCGTTCGAGAACCGGCGCGCGCCTGCATTCAAATCCTGAGGACAGAACATGGATTTCACGCTGAATGACGAACAACGCCAAATCTACGAGTATGGCGGCCAGCTAGCGCAGAAATACGACAACGACTATTGGCTGAGACACGCGCGCAAGCACGAGTTCCCCCACGAGATGTTTCGGCAGATCGCCGATGACGGTTTCCTTGGGATCATGGTGCCCGAGGAATACGGTGGCGCGGGCCTTGGCATGACCGAAATGGCGCTGTTCATGGAAGGCACCGCCAATCACGGCATTCCGCTATTGATGATGGTGGTCGGCCCCACCATGTCACTGGCCCATATCGCCAGCCACGGAACCGAATTCCACAAGAAGGAACTTCTTCCGGCGGCCTGCCGCGGCGAAATCCAGTTCTGTTTCGCGATTACCGAACCGGGTGCCGGATCGAACACGATGAAGGCCACGACGCTGGCCAAGCGCAAAGGCAACCGGTTCAGCCTGTCGGGCGAAAAGACCTTCATCACCGGCGCTGAAGTGGCCGATTACTGCCTCGTGGTCGCACGCACCAAGCCGCATACCGAGGTCAGCCGCAAGACCGACGGCTTCACCCTCTTTGCGGTGGATCTCAAGAAGAAGGGCGTCGAAAGGCAACGGGTGAAGATCTCGATCCCGCTGCCCGAAGAACAATGGACCCTGTTCTTCGACGAGGTGGATCTGGGCCCCGAGGATATCGTCGGCGAGGTGGACGAAGGCTTTTCGATCCTCTTTGACAGCCTCAACCCCGAGCGCATCATCCTGGCCGCCTTGTGCTGCGGTATCGGTCGTTTTGCCCTGAACAAGGGTGTGCGTTACGCTTCCGAGCGCAATGTGTTCGGTCAGCCGATCGGCGCCCATCAGGGTGTGCAGCATCCGATGGCAAAGGCTCATACAGCCATCGAAATGGCCAGCCTGATGACCCGACGTGCGGCATGGGAGTTTGACAACAAACTGCCTGCGGGGGCCTCGTCGAACATGGCCAAATATGCCGCCGCAGAAGCCGGGATCGAAGCCGTGGATGCCGCGCTTCAGGCGCATGGCGGATCGGGTTTCACCGAGGATACGGGACTTTACGAGATGTACCCGCTGGTCCGGCTCCTGCGCACGGCACCCGTGAACCGCGAGTTGTGCCTCAGCTTCATTGGCGAAAAGGTCATGGGTATGCCGCGGTCTTATTGATCGCGCTGCCCGAAACGGAGAACGACATGCAATTTGGAATGCGCTACAGGCGGCAGGATGCCGCCGACAAGGTGACTGATCGGTTCTGGCACGAGATCGAGGGCACGCCCCTTGATCAGGTTCGTGATATTCAGGAAGAGCGGTTGCGCGACCAAATGGCCTATCTCAAGGCGAGCTCGGCCTTCTATCAGGAGAAGCTCGCCGCGGCCGGTGTGGACTTCGATGAGATCCGCACCATCGAAGACCTGCAGAAACTGCCCTACACCTACAAGACCGAAATCCGCGAAAGCCTGGCCGCTGAACCGCCCTTCGGCAAGCACCGCGCCGCGCCAATGTCGGAGATCATCCAGATGCAGGCCTCGTCGGGCACGACGGGCAGCCCGTCCTATATAGCCCTGACCGAAGCCGATGCCGAGATGTGGCACGAGATGACGGCGCGCTGCTTTTTCGCCAACGGTGTGCGGCCGGGCGATATGGCCCTGCATGCGTTTTCGCTGGCCAAGGGGTTTGTTGGCGGCATTCCCGTCGTCCAGGGCCTGCAATACATGGGCGCGATCGACGTGCCTGTAGGGGCCGATGGCGGTGCGGACCGGCTGCTGCGCGCCTGCGCCGACACCCGCCCGCGCTGCATCGTCGGAGCCCCGAATTTCGTGCTGCACCTGGCCGAGAAAGCGCCCGCAGTGCTGGGCTGCAAGGCCAGCGAACTGGGCGTTGAGCGCGTGATCGTGGGGGGGGAGCCGGGCGGCGGCATTCCCGCGATCCGCGCCAAGATCGAGGCAGCCTGGGGCGCAAAATGCACCGAGATGCTGGGCGGCACCGATCTGGGCGTGACCTACTGGGCCGAATGCGAGGAACAGTCGGGAATGCACATGGTCAACATGGACTACATCATCACCGAGCTTCTCGATCCCGAGACCGGCAAGATCATTCCCTGGGAAAAGGATGCCCAGGGCGAGATAATCTATACGGCACTCGGCCGCCGGGCGAGTCCGCTCGTGCGGTTCCGGTCGGGCGATTATATCGAGGTCATCGACACCGAATGTTCCTGTGGGCGGACCGGCCCCAAGATTCGCTGCACCGGGCGCACCGATGACATGCTGATCGTGCGCGGGGCCAATGTCTTTCCGTCCGCGATCAACAGCGTCATCACCGAAATGGTGCCGGACACCAACGGCGTCATACGCATCGTGGCCGATTTCGAGGGTCACACCACGCAGGGCGCGCTGACGGTGATTGTCGAGCGCGGACCGGGTCGCGATCCGGTCGATGACGACGCCCTCAAAAGGAAAATCGAGCAGCGGCTGCGCGACTCTCTGGTTTTCAAGGCCGACGTTCACCTGGTCGCGGCCGACACTTTCGAAAAACCCGGCGCCGCCAAAGTCGCCTTCGTTCTCAGGAAATATCCAGACCTGCCATGACACGAATGAAATCTCTTCTCGACACCGGGTCTGATGACTTCCGGGAAAACGACGCGCAGTATCGCGAAAAAATTGGCGAACTGCATGCCCTTCGGCTGAGCCAACGCGTCGGCGGCCCAGAAAAGGCACGCGAACGGCATGTCAAGAAAGGCAAAATCCTGCCGCGCGAGAGGATCGAACGGCTGATCGATCCCGGCACGCCCTTTCTTGAATTCGGAGAGCTCGCCGGGCTGAACAAATACGATGGGGTGCCGCCGGGCGCCGGCATCATCACCGGGATCGGCGTGATCGAGGGCCGTCAGTGCATGATCATCGCCAATGACGCCACCGTGAAGGGCGGCACCTATTTCGGCATGACATCGCGCAAGCATGTGCGCGCCCAGAAGATCGCCTGGAAGAACCGCCTTCCTGTCATCACCCTGGTCGATTCCGGCGGGGCCTTCCTGCCGGAACAGGAAAACATCTTTCCGGACGAGGGCCAGTTCGGGTCGATCTTTCATCAACAGATCGGCATGTCAGGCGATGGCATCCCGCAGATCGCCGTGGTCATGGGCCCCTGCACCGCGGGCGGGGCCTATATCCCTGCGCTTTGCGATGAAGTCGTGATCGTGCGCGGCCAGGGTTTCATGTATCTGGGCGGACCGGAACTGACCTTTGCCGCGACGGGCGAAAAGGTCGATGCCGAAACGCTGGGCGGCGGCAAGATGCATTCGTCGGTGTCCGGCGTGACCGACCACCTGGCCGAGGATGACGCCCACGCACTGGCCATCACCCGCGAGATAGTCCGTCATCTTGGCGAAAAGCCCCGGCCCCGCAACACGCCGCAGGCACCGCGCCCGCCCGCCTATCCTGTCGAGGAAATCTACGGCATCGTCAGTCGCGATCCCAAGGTGCCGACCGACAACCGCGAGATCGTCGCAAGGCTGGTGGATGATAGTGATTTTCACGAGTTCAAGCCCCTTTATGGCGACACGCTGATGACCGGCTGGGGCCGCATACACGGCCACGAGGTCGGTATCCTTGCCAATACCGGCGTGCTGTTCGTCGAGGCCGCGCTGAAGGCCACGCATTTCATAAATCTCTGCGTGCAGCGCGATATCCCTTTGCTGTTCCTGGCAGATGTGAACGGCTTCATGGTGGGCCGCGAGGTCGAACAGATGGGCATCGCCAAGGCGGGCGCCAAGATGATCACCGCCATGTCATCGGCGCGGGTTCCGAAGTTCACCATCATTACCGGCGGTTCTTACGGGGCGGGATACCTGGCCATGCTGGGCCGCCCGTTTCAGCCTGATGCGATGTTCGCCTGGCCCACCGGCCGGTCCGCGATCATGGGCCCGGAACAAGCCGCCAGCGTGTTGGCGCAGGTCCGGGCGCAGATCAACGAACGCGAAGGCAAGAGCTGGACAGCCGAGGAGGAAGAAGCCTTCAAGGCCCCCATCCGCAAGGAATACGAAGCCTTCCAGGGCGCCTACAATTTCGCGTCGAACCTCTGGATAGACAGCGTGATCGAGCCCTGCGAAACCCGCGACGTGATGGCGTTAATGCTCAATGTTACCTCGCGCAGGCCCAAGGCCGAAACCAATTTCGGCGTGTTCAGGATGTGAGGAGCGATCCATGAAAATCAAGACGCTTCTCATCGCCAATCGCGGCGAAATTGCCTGCCGGATCGCGCGCACCGCGCGGGCCAGTGGTATAATTTCTGTGGGCGTGCATTCCGTGGCGGATGCAAATGCCCTTCATGTCCGCGAGATCGGTCAATCCGTCTATATCGGTGGCGGGTCGGCCTCTGAAAGCTACCTGAAGATCGACGCGGTGATCGACGCCGCGCGCTCGGTCGGGGCGGATGCGATCCATCCCGGTTATGGCTTCCTAGCCGAGAACCCCGATTTTGCCCGCGCGGTCGAGGCCGCCGGCATGATTTTCATGGGGCCAACCCCCGAAACACTCGAACGGTTTGGTGACAAGGCCAGCGCCAAGGACGCGGCCGTGGCCGCTGGCGTGCCGGTGATCTCGGGCGCCGAAGGCGCGCGGTCCGACCCCGCCGAAATTGCCGCCGAGGTGCGCAAGATGGGCCTCCCGGTCCTGCTGAAGGCGGTTGGCGGCGGCGGCGGTCGTGGTCAGCGCCTGGTGACCGAAGAGGCCACGCTGGAAGACGACATCGCGGGCGCGCTGCGCGAGGCGAAGTCCACCTTCGGTTCCGAAGGTCTGCTGCTGGAAAGATTCCTGCCCGAGGCCCGCCATGTCGAGGTGCAGATCGCCGGCGACGGCAAGGGCCACGTGGTGCATCTTTTCGAACGTGACTGCACGCTGCAACGCCGCCACCAGAAGGTCATCGAAGAGGCGCCGGCCTGGGGCCTGCCGCGGACGCTTCTGGATGAGATCGCGCATGACGCGGTGCGCCTTGGCGAAACGCTCGACTATCGCGGTCTCGGCACGGTGGAGTTCCTGGTGGCGGGCGAGGAATATTTCTTCCTTGAGGTGAACCCGCGTATCCAGGTCGAACACCCCGTGACCGAGGCCATAACCGGGCTGGATCTGGTTGCGCTGCATCTGCGCATTGCCGAGGGCGCGGGACTGGGCCTGAGCCAGCAGGATCTGAAGATCGACGGCCACGCGGTCGAGGCCCGGCTCTATGCCGAAGATCCGGCAATGCAATTCGCGCCTTCGACGGGCACGCTGACCACGCTCAGCCTGCCGGGCGGTCTGCGGATCGACAGCGGCGTTGCCGAAGGTGACGCGGTCACGCCCTTTTACGACCCGATGATCGCCAAGCTGATCGTGCACGCGCCCGACCGGGAAACCGCGCTGGCGCGGCTTGCCACCGCGCTTGACCAAGTCGCCGTCGAAGGCGTCGAAACCAACCGGGCCTTTCTGGGTGCGCTGGCCCGCGACCCCGATTTCGAGCGGATGCAGGTGCATACCCGCTGGATCGACGGTCGCATAGACAGATTGACGCAACCAGCCACCCTTGTCCGGCCCGCGCTGTGGAAAGCGGCGGCGGCGGCGCTGTTCGTGGCTGCAGGACGGCAGGATGCGGCGGCCGAGCCATGGGCCAATCGCGACACTTTTACCGGCTGGCGGCTGGGCCTTGGGGGCGACGCTCTTGAAGCGGGCCAGTGCGTGACGCTGACGGGCGCGGATGGTGTCTCGGAAGAACTGCGTGTGGGTCCCGTTAAACCCGGACACCGATACACCGTTTTGCCGGAAGATGGCGCCGCGATCACCCTGAGCGCACGGGAAATCGCACCGGGCCGCTGGCGCCTTGGCCAAGGCGCCGAGGTTTTCGTGATCAACGCCCGGCTACGTGCCGGTGTGATCGAAATGGGCACACCCGAGGGCCGTCTGGTCTTTCATCCGGCCGCACCGCTTGATTTCGCGGGCGCTGACGCAGTGGCGGATCGCGCCGTGGCATCCCCGCTGACCGGCATGATTGTCGACCTCAAGGTGACCGACGGGCAGTCCGTTTCCGAGGGCGACATCATCGCGGTCATGGAATCCATGAAGCTTGAAATCTCGATCCGCGCAACAGCCGCCGGCATCGCCAGCAATATCACCGTCTCGAATGGGGACATGGTCGATCGCGGCCAGGTCATCGCCGAGATCCTGCCGTTTGAGGAGTGACCAAATGAGCGACTTTCCCAAATTCGTCGAATTCCGCGAGGAAGGCCCGCGCGAAGGTTTCCAGATCGAAAAGAAGATCTATCCGATCAAAGAGCGGATCGAATTGATCGACATGCTTGGTGAAACCGGTTTGAAACGTATCCAGGTCGGCAGTTTCGTCAGCCCGCAATACGTGCCGCAGATGGCCGACACGGGCGAGTTGTTCCAGCGCATCAAGCGCAAGCCGGGCGTGAACTACACGGCTTTGTGGCTGAACGACAAGGGGTTTCGCAAGGCGCTGACGGCCCACGAGGTCGATATCGACCCGCGCCTGTTGTTCTACCCGTCCGAGGCTTTTGCCCAGGCCAACAACAACTGTTCCTCTGCCGAAATGCGTGAGAAGCAGCGCGACTGGGTGCGCACTTACAAGGAAGAAGGCTATGCCGTCGATGCCGCCTATGTGATGACCACCTTCGGCTGCAACTACGAGGGCGAGATCCCGCAAGGGCGCATCCTCGATGATTTCCGGTTCATCCTGCAACTGTGCGAGGAAGAGAACATTCCGGTGCCGATCCTCGTGATTGCCGACACGATGGGCTGGGGCAATCCCGAAGCGGTCAAGCGCATGATCGGTGCGCTGCGCGATCTGGCGCCGGAGGCGCGCATCGGGATGCACATTCACGACACGCGCGGTCTGGGCATCGCCAATGTCTACGCCGCCCTGTCAATGGGCGTGGACATGTTCGAAAGCTCGATCGCCGGTCTTGGCGGCTGTCCTTTTGCGGGCCACGGTCATGCGCGCGCGGCTGGCAATGTCTGCACCGAGGACGCGGTGTTCATGTGCCACGAACTGGGCATCGAAACCGGCATCGACCTGGACAAGCTTATCGCCGCTGCTGCGAAGGCCGAGGAGATCATCGGCGCACCGCTGATGGGCCGGGTCATGCATTCCGGCGGATTGGACAAATACCGCAAGGCTAGCTGAGGGAGAACGACAATGGCAAAGGCACTTGATGGAAAGGTGGTTCTTGTCACCGGCGCGGGCGGCGGGATCGGGCGCGATATCGCCCTCATGGCGGCTGCCGAAGGAGCTGCGGTGGTGGTGAACGATCTGGGCGCGTCTCTGAAAGGCACGGGCCAGACCGAAACCGCAGCGCAAAAGGTGGTTGAGGAAATCAAGGCCGCTGGCGGCAACGCGATTGCAGATGGCGGCTCGGTCACTGATCCCGATGCCGCCCGCGCGATGATCGAGGCAGGCGTCAAGGAATTTGGCCGTATCGACGCCGTCGTGAACAATGCCGGCATCCTGCGCGACGGTTTCTTCCACAAGATGACCTACGAGGATTTCGACGCAGTGGTGAAGGTTCACCTGTACGGCGCCTTCAACACCAGCCGTGCGGCGGCGGATTATTTTCGGGAACAGGAAAGCGGTGCGCTCGTGCACATGACCTCGACCTCGGGCTTGATCGGGAACTTCGCCCAAGCCAATTATGCCGCCGCAAAGCTGGGCATAGCGGCGTTTTCGAAATCTGTCGCGCTGGACCTCAAGCGTTGGAACGTGCGCTCGAACTGCATTGCACCCTTCGCCTGGAGCCGGATGATCTCGTCCATCAAGACCGACACACCGGAACAGGTGGCCCGGGTCGAAAAGCTGAAACAGATGACCCCAGCCAAGGTGGCGCCGATGGCATGTTTCCTGATGTCCGACAAGGCCGAGGGTGTCAGCGGGCAGATCTTCGCGGTGCGCAACAACGAGATCTTCCTGTTCAACCAGCCCCGTCCGGTGCGCTCGGTGCATTCCGGCGACGGCTGGACAGCAGATGAAATCGCCGAGGGCGCGATTCCCGCGCTCAGGTCGCAATTCACGCCGCTCGAAGTTTCGGCGGATGTCTTTTCGTGGGATCCGGTCTGATGGGCAAACGCAAGGACAAGCTGACATCTCACATTGCCTGGAGCACCGCCGACAAGATCAGCGTGCGCGGTCTTGATCTTCCGAATGAGATCCTGGGCCACATGAACCTGGGCGATCTGGCGTTTCTGCAACTGACCGGTCGCAAGGCC
Organism: Xanthobacter pollutisoli; assembly: GCF_040044995.1. NCBI lineage: Bacteria > Pseudomonadati > Pseudomonadota > Alphaproteobacteria > Hyphomicrobiales > Xanthobacteraceae > Xanthobacter > Xanthobacter pollutisoli. The sequence continues at coordinate 3,911 of NZ_JBDZDP010000029.1, read as the reverse complement.
ACGCAAGAAGAAAGCCGTGTCTTCAACGCCATCGTCATCACCCTGGTGGAGCATGGCATCACCCCCTCGGCGCTGGCCGCGCGGATGACCTATATGGGCGCCCCCGAATCGCTTCAGGCCGCTGTCGCCGCCGGGCTGTGCGGGCTGGGCACCGTCTTTGTCGGCTCGATGGAGGGGGCGTCGAAAATGCTCTACGAGGCGCTGCCGCAAGACCAGCTCGGCACCGGTGCCGACCTGGATGCCATCGCACTGGAAACGGTGGAAAAGTTCCGCGCGAAGAAGGCCATCGTGCCGGGTCTCGGCCATCCGGTTCACAAACCCGTCGATCCGCGCACGCCGCGCCTGTTCCAGATTGCGGCCGAAAACGGGAAGTCGGGCGAATACATCGCGCTGATCCAGAAGATTCAGGCGGTGGCGGAAGAAAAATCTGGCAAGATGCTTCCGATCAACGCCACCGGCGCGATCGGCGCCATCTGCTGCGAATTCGGCTTTCCTTGGAAGATCGTGCGCGGGTTTGGCGTCATGGCGCGGGCCATCGGGCTGGTCGGCCACCTCCTGGAGGAAAGCGAGAACCCGATTTCCTATGACATCTGGCAGAGGGTGGAAGAGGAGATCCTGGAAACCAGCGGGCCGGGGGCGTCTTGAAAAAATGCAAACCTCGGCACCTGACACCCATAACGACCTGCGCGACGCGCTGCGCGCGCTTTGCGCGCAGTTTCCCCCGGAATATCATCGCCGCGAGAGATATCCCGAGGAGTTTGTCCATGCGCTGACGCGCGAAGGCTGGCTTGCTGCGATGATCCCCGAGGAATACGGCGGTTCGGGTCTGGGCCTTACCGAGGCCTCTGTCATCATGGAAGAGGTCAACCGCAGCGGCGGGAATGCGGGTCACTGCCATGGGCAGATGTACAATATGGGCACGCTTTTGCGGCACGGCTCGATTGAGCAGAAACAGAAATACCTGCCCGGTATCGCCAGCGGCGCGTTGCGCCTGCAGTCAATGGCCGTGACCGAGCCAACAACCGGAACCGACACCACCAAGCTCAAGACGACGGCAATCAGGAAGGGTGACCGTTACGAGATCAACGGCCAGAAGGTCTGGATCAGCCGCATCCAGCATTCCGACCTGATGATCCTTCTTGCGCGCACCACCCCGCTGGCCGAGGTCAAGAGAAAGTCACACGGTCTGTCGATATTCATGGTTGATCTGAAAGAGGCGATCGGCAACGGGATGGAAATCCGCCCGATCGACAATATGCCGGGGCATGAGACGAACGAGGTTTTTTTCGACAACCTTGAAATTCCTGCCGAGAACCTGATCGGCACTGAAGGGCACGGCTTCCATCACGTCCTCGACGGGTTGAATGCCGAGCGGACCTTGATTGCCGCCGAGTGTATCGGCGACGGCTACTGGTTCGTGGACAAAGCCCGCAGCTATGCCGGCGAGCGCATCGTTTTCGACCGCCCTATCGGCCAGAACCAGGGCGTGCAGTTTCCCATTGCAAAGGCTTTCGTGAATGTCGAAGCCGCCAACCTCATGCGGTTCGAGGCGAGCAAGCGCTTCGATGCAGGAGCGGATTGCGGCGCACAGGCGAACATGGCCAAGCTTCTGGCATCCGAAGCCAGCTGGGAAGCGGCGAACGCCTGTCTTCAGACCCATGGCGGCTTCGGTTTCGCACGGGAATACGATGTCGAACGCAAGTTCCGCGAGGCGCGGCTTTACCAGGTGGCGCCTATCTCGACCAACCTGATCCTGTCCTATGTCGGCGAGCATATCCTCGGTATGCCACGATCCTTCTGAGGCTGGCGGCATGACAAAGGTCGATCTTCAACAGCTGAAACCCTGGTTGGGACGCAGCGAAACGAAAGACGACATCAGAGGTGGCTCCGCTTGTTTGGACAGTTCCCCGCGGAATTTGAGTGGATCTCACGCCGGGGTGTCGACTGCGGGGCTCAAGCGATTTCGTCGCGGCGTCGGGAGGGCGTAGCCCGACCAGAGCCGTGATGAAATCGCGGGCGACGATCAGGCGGCCTGGGCCATCTGGCGCGCGTCGAAGTAGGCCTCGTCGGGCGTTCGCCCGTCAAGGCTCGAATGTGGACGTCCGGAATTGTAGAAGCCGATGTAGTTCGAGATCGATTTCCTCGCGTCCGGAACGTTGTCGTAGGCCTTCAGGTAGACCTCCTCGTATTTGATCGACCGCCAGAGTCGCTCGACGAAGACGTTGTCTCGCCAAGCCCCCTTGCCGTCCATGCTGATCGAGATGCCGGCCGCCAGCAGCACGCGGGTGAACTCATGACTGGTGATCGCCTCGCACTGGCGGCAGGTGAACTTCTCGCGGACCGTCTGGATCACCTTCCAGGATCGCGGCACGATCTCCAGGATCTCGGTAACGTCCTCTGCGAGCTTCGACAGCTTCATCGTAAGACCGTATGTCCGTCTGGCCGGGCGGCTTGCCCTACACTGCCTGTTCGAGGGTTGCTCGGATGGGTCGAGCCGATCCTCCCGGCAGGAGGGCAAGCCATGGAGCATTCTACAGAAGTTTTCGTCGGCATCGACGTGTCCAAGCTGCGCAACGCCATTGCGGTGGCGGATGGAGAGCGTGGAGGCGAGCTTCTGTCAATCGGCGTGGAAACCTGACCCCCTATCGGCGCCGAATGTTGACCCCTGTCTGGGGCATTGACCCCACTGCCGCGGAGCGTTGGTTTGGCGCAGCGGCAGTGGGGTCAATGGTGGCGGAGGTCAGGCGCGGTTCTTGAAGCGCCAGCTCTCGTTTCCGGTCTCGACGATGTCGCAGTGGTGGGTGAGGCGATCGAGGAGCGCCGTGGTCATCTTGGGGTCGTTGAAGACGCTCGGCCACTCGCCGAAGGCGAGGTTCGTGGTGACGATGACCGAGGTCTGCTCGTAGAGCCTGCTGACGAGGTGGAACAGGAGCTGGCCGCCGGACAGGGCGAAGGGCAGGTAGCCGAGCTCGTCGAGGACGATGAAGTCCTTGCGGGAGAGATAATCGGCCATGCGGCCCTGGCGGCCGGATCGAGCCTCGGCTTCCAGCTTGTTGACAAGGTCGACCACGTTGAAGAAGCGGCCGCGGGCACCCGAGCGGATGCAGGCCCGGGCAATGGCGATGGCCAGATGGGTCTTGCCGGTTCCGGTGCCCCCGATCAGCACCACGTTGCGCTGGTGGGCGAGGAAGTTGCCGCCGGCGAGGTCGCGCACCAGGGTCTCGTTGATGGGGGTGTCGTCGAACACGAAGTCGTCGATGTCCTTGGCCAGGGGCAGCTTGGCGATGGTGATCTGGTACTTGATGGAGCGGGCCTGCTTCTCGGATATCTCCGCCGACAAAAGGTCGCCGACGATGCGCTGCGGCTCATGCTGGCGTTTAACGGCGGTGGCGATGATCTCGTCGTAGGCGGCCTTCATGCCATAGAGCTTGAGCTCGCCCATGGCCTCGAGGATCTGGGAACGCTCCATCATGGGGATCTCCTCAGCAGGTCGTATCGTGAGCAGTCGGCGCTCGGGGTGTGGCGGAGGCGCAAGGCGTCGGGCGTGATGATGGTGACGGGGGCTGCAGGCTCACGGCGCCGGGCGAGGATGTTGAGGATCACGTCGGCCGAGTGGTATTCATCCGGCGAGGGCCGCGGCAGACCTACTTCGTTGTGCTGCGGTGGATTTCGATGAGGTTGCAGAGGCTTTCGATGCCGAACTGTGAGAAGGCCATGGTTCCATCCGGGTGCTCCGGATCGTAGACCCAGATCAGCCCGTCTTCGGGCTCCATGTCGATGGCGATATCGGCGAGCCAGTCCACGTCCTCACCGAGATCTCTTGCGACGAGCGCCAAGGTCCGGACGGCGTGGACCTTGTTGATTTGCATCGTCAGGCTGCGATTGCGGTGGTCGACTGCGCGCGCCAGTTC
>NZ_JBDZDP010000028.1:0-37516 GCF_040044995.1 Xanthobacter pollutisoli | reverse complement strand
TCGCGCCACCCGACTCCGCAAGCACCTTCGTGATCGCAGCCGTCAGCGACGTCTTGCCGTGGTCAACGTGACCGATCGTGCCGATGTTGCAGTGCGGCTTCGAGCGGTTGAACTTCTCTTTGGCCATGGGACTCTCCGTTGGGTCTCTCTGGCGGAACCGAAAGGGCGAAACTTCTGTGGCGGCTCAGGCCGACGCGGCGGACGCGGGAGGCGTCACGCGTACTTGGCCTGGACCTCCTGGGCGACGTTCGACGGCACCTGCTCGTAGTGGTCGAACTGCATGGTGAAGGTGGCGCGGCCCTGGCTGAAGGACCGCAGCGTGTTGACGTAGCCGAACATGTTGGCGAGCGGCACCATCGCGTTGATGACGTTGGCGTTTCCGCGCATGTCCTGGCCCTGGATCTGGCCACGGCGGGAGTTGAGGTCGCCGATGACGGAGCCGGTGTAGTCCTCCGGCGTCACCACCTCGACCTTCATGATCGGCTCGAGCAGCACCGAGGAGCCCTTCTGCAGGGCCTCGCGGAACGCCGCGCGGGAGGCGATTTCGAACGCCAGCGCCGAGGAGTCCACTTCGTGGAAGGCGCCGTCGGTGAGGGTCACCTTGACGTCCACCACAGGGAAGCCCGCCAGCACGCCGGCGCCGAGCACGCTCTCGAGGCCCTTCTGGACGCCCGGGATGTACTCCTTCGGCACCGCGCCGCCGACGATGGCGCTCTCGAAGGCGAAGCCCTTGCCAGCCTCGTTCGGCTCCACCGTGAACTTCACCCGCGCGAACTGGCCGGTACCGCCGGTCTGCTTCTTGTGGGTGTAGTCCACCTCGGTCTTCTTGGTCAGGGTCTCGCGGTAGGCCACCTGCGGGGCGCCGATGTTCGCGTCGACCTTGTAGGTGCGCTTCAGGATGTCGACCTTGATGTCGAGGTGAAGCTCGCCCATCCCCTTCAGGATGGTCTGGCCGCTCTCGAAATCGGTGGACACGCGGAAGGACGGGTCCTCGGCGGCGAGCTTGGAGAGGGCGATGCCCAGCTTCTCCTGGTCGGCCTTGGACTTGGGCTCGATGGCGATCTCGATGACCGGCTCGGGGAATTCCATCTTCTCCAGGATCACCGCCTTGGCGGGATCGCAGAGGGTGTCACCCGTGCGCACGTCCTTGAGGCCGGCGAGCGCGACGATGTCGCCCGCATAGGCTTCCTTGATGTCTTCCCGGTTGTTGGCGTGCATCAGCAGCATCCGCCCGACGCGCTCGCGCTTGTCACGGGTGGAGTTGAGCAGGCCCATGCCGGTTTCCATCACGCCCGAATAGACGCGGCAGAAGGTGATGGTGCCGACGAAGGGATCGTCCATGATCTTGAACGCGAGGACGGACAGGGGCTCGCCGTCGGCCGGCTTGCGGTCGGTGTCTTCCTCGGTCTTGAAGTCGATGCCCTTGATGGCGCCGCGATCGATGGGGGACGGCAGATAGTCCACCACCGCGTCGAGCAGGGGCTGCACGCCCTTGTTCTTGAAGGCCGAGCCGCAGAACACGGGGTTGAACTTGCGGCCGATGACGGCCTTGCGGATGAGCGACTTGAGGGTCGCCTCGTCCGGCTCGGTGCCATCGAGGTAGGCGGTCATGGCGTCGTCGTCGAGCTCGACGGCGGCTTCCACCAGCTTGTTGCGATATTCGGCGGCCTTGTCGGCGAGATCCGCGGGGATCTCCTCGTCATGGTACTTCGCGCCGAGGGCCTCATCCTCCCACACGACCGCCTTCATGCGGACGAGGTCGATGATGCCCTTGAAGTTGTTCTCGGAGCCGATCGGGAGCTGGCAGCACACCGGATTGCCGGCGACGCGGTCCACGATCATCTCGACGCAGCGGTAGAAGTCGGCACCGATCTTGTCCATCTTGTTGACGAACACGATGCGGGGCACGTTGTACTTGTCGGCCTGGCGCCACACCGTCTCGGTCTGCGGCTCCACGCCCTGGTTGCCGTCGAGCACGCACACCGCGCCGTCGAGCACGCGGAGCGAGCGCTCCACCTCGATGGTGAAGTCCACGTGGCCGGGGGTGTCGATGATGTTCAGGCGCTTGCCCGACCAGAACGCAGTCGTCGCGGCCGACGTGATGGTGATGCCGCGCTCCTGCTCCTGGGTCATCCAATCCATGGTGGCGGCGCCATCATGGACTTCACCGATCTTGTGGCTCTTGCCGGTGTAATAGAGGATCCGCTCCGTGGTCGTGGTCTTGCCGGCATCGATGTGCGCCATGATGCCGAAGTTGCGGTAGTCCTCGATCGCGTGAGTACGGGGCATGGAAGTCGTCCTCTCCGATCACCAGCGGTAATGCGAGAAGGCACGGTTGGCTTCCGCCATACGGTGCGTATCTTCGCGTTTCTTGACGGCGGCACCGCGGTTGTTCGCGGCGTCGAGCAGCTCGGCGGAGAGCCGCTCCACCATGGTCTTCTCATTGCGGGCCCGGGCCGAGGCGATGAGCCAGCGGATGGCCAGGGTCTGGCGGCGCTCGTTGCGCACCTCGACGGGGACCTGGTAGGTCGCGCCGCCGACGCGGCGGGAGCGAACCTCCACCGCCGGCGCCACGTTCTCGAGCGCCTGGATGAACACTTCAACCGGATCGTGCTTGGCCTTGACCTCGACCACGTCGAGGGCGCCGTACACGATGTTTTCGGCCACCGACTTCTTGCCGTCGCGCATGACGGAATTCATGAAGCGCGACAGGGTGGTCGAGCCGTACTTGGCGTCCGGGATGACCTCGCGGCGCTCGGCCTTGTGACGACGGGACATCGTTCAGTTCCTCACTTCAGCCGGATCACTTGGGACGCTTGGCGCCGTACTTCGAACGGCGCTGCTTGCGGTTCTTCACGCCCTGGGTATCCAGCACGCCGCGCAGGATGTGGTAGCGCACGCCGGGAAGGTCCTTCACGCGGCCGCCGCGGATCATCACCACGGAGTGCTCCTGAAGGTTGTGACCTTCGCCGGGGATGTAGCCGATCACTTCGTAGCTGTTGGTGAGCCGCACCTTGGCCACCTTGCGGAGAGCCGAGTTCGGCTTCTTCGGGGTGGTGGTGTAGACGCGCGTGCAAACACCGCGCTTCTGCGGGCTCGACTGGAGCGCCGGCGCCTTGTCCCGCGCCTTCTGCGCTTCGCGCGGCTTACGGATCAGCTGGTTGATCGTCGGCATGTATGCCTTCGCCTCGTCCTGATCTGCGGCCTTGGCCGCATTCTTGGTTCAACGACCCTTTTGGGCCGCCACGACTGGCCCCGAAGGGCCGAAATTCCATTCGCACCAACGAACACGAAAGGCGCCGTCCACCGCCTCGACGGGGCAGACACGCCTTTCTCGCGACAGAGGATCACAGCGCGCGTATCCCCGGCGGGCGAACCCGGTCGGGACGGCGCTGCGATCATGCACCTGAAGTTATCGCAGTGCTGTTCCTGGCAGCGTTTCGGCTCTTGGGATCGTCTCTTTCCGGGCAAAGTCTGCACCGGGGAACAGAGAACCGATCGCTCAGACGCCGACCGCCTGCCGCGAAGTGGGCCGCTTCTAGCTTCAGAGTCGCGCCACGTCAAGCCTTGGAGCCGTTCGAGGCAAAGAAAAGCCCCCTCCGGCGGGCCGGAAGGGGCACGTATGCGTGAGCAGCCTCAACCCAGAAGGGCGGCGACGCCGTCGCGCTCTTCCAGCAGTTCCTTGAGGGTCTTGTCGAACATGGTCTTGGAGAAGTCGTCCATGGGAAGGCCCTGGACCACCTCGTAGGCGCCGGCGGTGCAGACGGCGGGCATGCCGAAGACGATGCCTTCCGGCACGCCGTAGGAGCCGTCCGAGGCGACGCCCATGGAGACCCACTTGCCGTCGGTGCCGTGGATCCAGTCGTGCATGTGGTCCACGGCGGCATTGGCGGCCGAGGCGGCGGAGGAGAGGCCGCGGGCCTCGATGATGGCGGCACCACGCTTGCCCACCGTCGGCAGCAGGGTTTCGCGATACCAGGTCTCGTCGTTGACGAGCTCAGGCAGCGGCTTGCCGTTCACCGTGGCGAATCGGTAGTCCGCATACATGGTGGGCGAGTGGTTGCCCCACACCGCGACCTTCTCGATGTCCTTGCTCTCGACGCCGGCCTTGGCGGCGAACTGCGACAGGGCGCGGTTGTGGTCGAGGCGGAGCATGGCGGTGATGTTCTTGGCCGGAAGGTCCGGGGCGCTCTTGGCGGTGATGTAGGCATTGGTGTTGGCCGGGTTGCCCACCACCAGCACCTTCACGTCGCGCTTGGCCACCTCGTTGAGGGCCCGGCCCTGCACCTTGAAGATCTCGGCATTGGCCGACAGCAGGTCGGCGCGCTCCATGCCCTTGGACCGGGGACGGGCGCCCACCAGAACGGCGGCGTCGATGTCCTTAAAGGCCACCTTGGGATCGTCGGTGATGACCACGCCCGCGAAATTCGGGAATGCGCAATCCTCGATCTCCATCACGACGCCCTTCACGGCGTTCTGTGCCTGGGGCAGGTCGAGGAGCTGGAGGATGACCGGCTGGTCCTTGCCGAACATGTCGCCGTTGGCGATGCGGAAAAGGAGAGAATAGCAAATCTGACCGGCGGCGCCCGTGACTGCGACGCGAACGGCGGGTTTGGTCATGAGAGGAAGCCCTTTGCCTTGGATGAGCCCCGAAGGCTCGGGCGCGCAATCTATGCTGCGGCGCGGCCGATGGAAAGGCGTTGGGGCGCGCAGGATTCGCTTCGAGGACCAGACCTTCGGCTAGAGCACGCGCCGATCTGATTCATCGCAATCAGATCGGATCACGCGCTCTCTTTCTCAGAGAAAGAGGGCGATTTACCGATCAAGTTGATTCAACTTGATCGGATCGCGCTCGAGCGCGTCGGACCGGGCCCGCGGCGGGGCGCGGGCCCGGTCCGACCGACGGGCTCAGCCCTCAAACCGAGGGGAAAGCCGCCCGTTGGAGGAAATCCTCGGTGTGGTCGAATTCCGCTTTCGTCACCCGATAGGTGTGAAGGCCGTCGTAGGAGCCGAACAGGCTGCCACGGATCTCCACCTGCAGGGTCCGGTCGTCCTGCTCGGCAACGAGGCGGCAGGCAATGATCGGGTCAGGGCCGAAGACGTCACCACGGCAGACCACCTCGTGGGCGTTCCGGGCGCGCAGGTCATAGAGCTTGATGACAGTCACGCTCGGCGCGCCGACCACTCCGATCCGAATGAACCCCTGGTCTGGCCCGGTCTTCTCCAGAACAATCCGGTAGCTCTTGCCGGTGGCATCCACCGGACTGATGGTGACTTGATCCATGCTTCCCCCTCCCCTGCCCCGCGTGCGCTTCCGCACGACGGGCCGAGTAGGGATACACTATTTAGTTGTATTGTACAGATATGCACTCTTGAGATGTTCGCTGACCACCGTTTCCGTCGGCTGAAGTCACAGCAGGACAACGTGGTTCGGCATCTCGTTGATGTGCTCCGGGCTGCGGGGGAGCGGCCCTGAGAGAAGGTCGCCGGCTTTCTCCACGCCGGCCACCAGGCCGTCGGGCAGGCTGCCCTGGCGGGCGCGGGCCGCAACCGTCTCGCAGATGTCGCGCCAGGCTTCCGCGCCGAGGGGGCCGTGGGCTCCTTCATCGGCCACCACCTCGATGAGGTGTTCGCGGGCCGCGGCGAAGATGAGGACGCCGGTCCGCCCGGCGGCCTGGGGAATGCCATAGCTGAGGAAGGTTTCGATGGCGGCCGAGCGCGCGGCCGCCTTGAGCGCGAGGCGCGGCACCACCTTCTCCGCAACGCCAGGCATCATCAGCGCGGCGGCAAGGATCACGAACATCATGGCCTGCAGCGCCAATGCGGAGAGTGCCGGCATGGGCCAGGCGAGCACGATGACCCACGGCAGCACCAGCGCCGCCAGCGAGGCCCACAGGATGGAGAAGAACGGATGCTGCACCAGCGGCGCCCGCGTCACCACCACGCGTATCTCCGCCGACGTCTTGGCCTCCGCCAGCGTCACCGCCTCGGCGATGCGCTGGAGCGCCGCCGGGGGCAGGCCATAGCGGCCCGCCGCCTCCGCGGTGGTAATCGTCGCAGACTGCTCCGTCACGAAAAGTCTCCCGATGCTCCCCCGCCCCCCGACGTGCCCCCGCCGCTTTTCTGCTCCGGGCCGCCGCTGCGGCTGCGCCCGCCGCTGGTGACCCGCACGTTGCCCGCGGCGCGCGCGATGAATTCGATGGCCCGGCGCAGGCGGCTGCGGCGCGCCTTCGGCACCCATCCCACCACCAGCAGCAATTTGCAAACCGTCGACAGAACCACAAGGACGGCCACGGCAAGGAACAAGCCGATCACCAGGGCCTCGCCCATGGAGACCTGCTCGGCTTCCATGGCTACCAGCTGCCCGAGGCGCCGCCGCCGCCGGAGGATCCGCCACCGCCCGACCAGCCGCCGCCGCCTCCCCCACCGGACCAGCCGCCGCCCCCGCCTCTGCCGGTGCCCCAATCCCAGGTCACCGGGCCGCCAACCCAGGTTCCGCCGCGCCGGCGCGCCGCCACACCGCCGCCGGGCCCGCCGCGGCCGCGGGTCACGCGCCAGATGATGAAGGCCCAGAACAGAATCATCACGGCGAGGAAGATGAGGTTGTCCACCTCGTCCTCGCTCATGCCCGAGGGCTGTTCAAGCCGCTTGGCGCGGGCCCGCGCCTCTTCGGGGTCGAGGTTGAGGATCTCCAGTATGGCGTCGGTGCCCTTCACGATCCCCGCCGCCATGTCGCCGGCCTTGAAGGCGGGCACGACGGCGTTGCGGATGATGGTGGAGGCCACCGCATCGGTGAGGACGCCCTCAAGGCCATAGCCCACCTCGATGCGCACCTTGCGCTCGCCGGGCGCCACCAGGAACAGGACGCCGTTGTTCTTCTTCGCCTGGCCGATCTGCCAGGCGCGGAACAGACGGTTGGCATAATCCTCCACCGAGGTGCCCTGCAGCGAGGGGACCGTGGCGACGACCACCTGGTCGGTGACCTTGGCCTCCTGCGTCGCGAGCTTGGCGTCGAGCGCGGCGAGGGTCGCGGGATCGAGGACGTGGGCGGCGTCCACGACCCGCCCGGTCAGGGGCGGGAATGTCAGCTCCGCGCGGGCCACGCCCGCCAGCGCGCACAGGAGCGCGGCCGCGAGGAAGAGGCCGAACGCGCGAGGCGCGCAGCGCGGGAAGCTCGGCCGCACGGCGGTCTCCTCAGTTGAACTTCACCTTCGGCACCTGCATTTGCTGCTCGGAGATGGTGAAGGTCTCCATGGGCTTGTAGCCGCGGTAGAGGGTCGCCGCCCACAGGGCGCCGGGGAAGGTCTTCAGCTCGGTGTTATAGACCCGGACCGCCTCGATATAGTCGCGCCGCGCGACCGCGATGCGGTTCTCGGTGCCCTCGATCTGCGATTGCAGGGCGAGGAAGTTCTGGTTGGACTTGAGGTCGGGATAGGCCTCGGACACCGCGATCAGCCGCCCGAGGGCGGACGACAGGCCCGCCTGCGCATCCTGGAACTGCTTGAACTGTGCCGGGTCGGTCACGGTGGAGGCGTCCACCTTGATGGAGGTGGCCTTGGCGCGGGCTTCGATGACCGAGGTCAAAACGTCCTTCTCCTGGGCGGCATAGCCCTTCACCGTCTCCACGAGGTTGGGAATGAGGTCGGAGCGGCGCTGATACTGGTTCATCACCTCGCTCCAGGCCGCCTTGGCGCGCTCTTCCTCGGTGGGAATGACATTGACGCCGCAGCCAGCCAGCATGAGGGCGGCCAGCATGGCGAACAGCGGCGCGCGCAGGCGCGAAAGGTCGCGCAATGCGGTGGTTGCGATGGTCATCAAGGCCCCTCCTGTCGCGGCCTTTCCGGCCGGGCTCGCGCTTATAGCACGGTGCATCAACTGCCGAGATAGCCCGGAAGATCCTGCGCCTCGTCGAGCCGGGACAGCTTTACCGCCGTCTTCTCAGCGAGATCGATATCGGCCTCCAGAAGACGCGTGGTCATGAAGGAGCGGTAGTAATTCCCCCACATGAACTCCTGGAACGGCGTGTCCTCGTTGGAATAGGCCTTGCCACGCACACCGCGCGCCAGGGTGCGCCAGGGATTGTCGGTGAGCTGGCCGATGTGGTCGGGGATCTTCACGCATGGCCGACGGTTGCCGTCCACGTCGATGGGCCAGCACAGGCCCTCGGTCTCCATGCGGTGCCAAAAGTCCTTCAGAGGAAGGCTCGACCAGTCGGCCCGGGCCTCGCCGAGCAGCACCGTGCCGTGGCCGATGGTGAGCAGCGCCCGGCACAGATGGTGGTGATCGACGATGTAGAGCCGGCGCTTGGGGCCGACCACATAGGGCACGGCCTTGTCCTCCAGCAGATCCCGCAGCTCGCCGCGCGACAGGGTGCGCATGATGCCCGCCCGCCGCGTCACCTCCGCCAGGCCCAGGGTGAGCTGGGTCGGGTGGAGCACGTCGATGTCGATCTCCCTGAACTCGGGCATGCCTTGGTCCTCGGCGGTCTAGAGCGAAGGCAGGAGCTGGCCCGAAAACGCGAACGGCGGCAACCCTCGCGGGCGCCGCCGAACGACGTGGACCGGAGCCGTCACGATCAGCCGGGCGAGATCATCTTCTCGGGACGGACGATGGCGTCGAACTCCTCGTTGGTGACGTAGCCGCCGCCCACCGCCTCGTCGCGCAGGGTGGTGCCCTTCTTGTGCGCGGTCTTGGCGATCTTGGCGGCGTTGTCGTAGCCGATCTTGGGCGCAAGGGCGGTGACAAGCATCAGCGAGCGCTCCAGCGCCGCCTTGATGTTCTCCTCGCGGGCCTCGATGCCGACGACGCAATTGTCGGTGAAGGAAATGGCGGCATCCGCCATCAGCCGCACCGACTGGAGGAAGTTGTAGGCCATCACCGGATTGTAGACGTTGAGCTCGAAATGGCCCTGGCTGCCGGCGAAGGTGAGCGCGGCATTGTTGCCGAAGATCTGCACGCAGACCTGGGTCAGTGCCTCGCACTGGGTGGGGTTCACCTTGCCCGGCATGATGGAGGAGCCGGGCTCGTTCTCGGGCAGCGACAATTCACCGAGGCCGGAGCGCGGGCCGGAGCCGAGCAGGCGGATGTCGTTGGCGATCTTGAACAGCGAAGCCGCCACCGTATTGATGGCGCTGTGTGAGAACACCATGGCGTCATGGGCGGCGAGCGCCTCAAACTTGTTGGGCGCCGAGGTGAAGGCAAGGCCGGTGATGGCGGCGATCTTGGCCGCCACCTGCTCGGCGAAGCCCACCGGGGCGTTGAGGCCGGTGCCCACCGCGGTGCCGCCCTGCGCCAGCTCCATCAGCGACGGCAGCGTGACCTCGATGCGCTTGATGCCGTTCTCCACCTGCTGCGCATAGCCGGAGAATTCCTGGCCGAGGGTGAGCGGGGTGGCATCCTGGGTGTGGGTGCGGCCGATCTTGATGATGTCCTTCCACTCGGCCGACTTGGCGGCGAGCGCGCCGTGCAGGTGCTTCAGCGCCGGTAGCAGGCGGTGGACGATCTCCTCCGCGCAGGCGATGTGCATGGCGGTGGGATAGGTGTCGTTGGACGACTGGCTCATGTTGACGTGATCGTTGGGATGCACGGGCTTCTTGGAGCCCATCTCCCCGCCGAGCATCTCGATGGCGCGGTTCGAGATCACCTCGTTGGCGTTCATGTTGGACTGGGTGCCGGAGCCGGTCTGCCAGACGGCGAGCGGGAAATGCGCATCGAGCTTGCCGTCGATGACTTCCTGCGCGGCGGCGACGATGGCGTCGGCTAGGCTGGGGTCCAGACGGCCGAGGTCGCGGTTCACCTCCGCCGCGGCGCGCTTCACGATTCCGAGCGCGCGCACCACCGGCAGGGGCTGCTTTTCCCAGCCGATCTTAAAGTTGCCGAGCGAGCGCTGAGCCTGCGCCCCCCAATAACGATCGGATGCGACTTCGATGGGACCGAATGTGTCGGTCTCGGTGCGGGTGCTCATGATGGGCCTCTCCTGGTGACGCGCGGGCGGGCGGCTCTTAGCACAGGCGCGGCGGGATCGGGGAGTGCGGGTTCCACTCTAATATAATTCTAGAGTGGTACCCCGTGGATGTAAGGTCCTTTGAATTTAGCCATATCTTGACCCTGTCTGGCGCGGTAACATCGTCTCGCTGGACACGGGTGGTCTGGCGCGGTGCGCCGGCCGTAAAAAAATCACTCGCCCCCGGAGCGGAGGAAGCCGGAGGCAAGGTGAGGTTAGCGTTGGGCGACGTGGTCAATCTTCATCGGGCGCGCAAGGCGCGGGCCCGTCGAGCGGCAGAGGCGACAGCTGGCGAGAACCGAGCGCGATTCGGTCGGACCAAAGCTGAGCGCGATCGGCAGGCGGACGAGCTTGAGCGGCAGCAGCGTCACCTGGAGGGCCATGCCCTGACCGAGAGGGATGAACATGAAAAGCCCCGTGGTTAAGAGATCCATCGTCATTGCCGGCCACAAGACGAGCGTGAGCCTTGAGGACGCCTTCTGGGAGGCGCTCAAGGAGATCGCCGGCGGGCGTCGTCTCACACTGTCCGACCTGGTCGCGACCATCGATTCCGGCCGGACCCAGGGCAACCTGTCGTCTGCGATCCGGCTGTTCGTGCTCGATCACTATCGAGGCGCAGCCTCCCTCGCCCGCGCGCAGGCGCCCGGCGATCGCATGCCGGTGGCGAGCCCTCCCGTTGCGTAAAGCACGGCTCGACCTTATCTGCGACACGGCTGACCGCGCGCCGCGTTGAAAGGCGGTGCGCGGTTTCCTATAACCACCTGCCCGGCAACGCGGGCCGAGACGCTGGCGCAAGGCGCCAGCCGACGGTCGGTGACCGGGCAGGTCCGCCTTACGGCTTGATCTGGCGGACCGGTTCCTGTGCGGAAGTCCGCAACGGCACCGGTGGAAGGCTCGCAGCGACGCGGGTGCCGGCGCGGCACCCCCCACGGGAGACGACGGATGTCGTGGAAGAATCAGAGTGGCGGCCCATGGGGTAGCGGGCCGCGGGGTCCCTGGGGTTCGGGACCCTCTTCATCGGGACCGACGCCGCCAGACCTCGAAGATCTCATTCGCCGCAGCCAGGACCGCCTGCGCACCATGATGCCGGGCTCGCTCGGGACGAAGGGCGTGATCCTGCTGATCGCCCTCGTCGTCGCCGGCTGGTTCCTCTCCGGCTTCTACCGCGTGCTGCCGGACGAGCAGGGCGTCGTCCTGCGTTTCGGCAAGTTCGTGGGCATCACCCAACCCGGCCTCAATTATCACTGGCCCTACCCCATCGAGACCGTGCTGACCCCCAAGGTCACCTTCGTCAACCGCATCGATATCGGCATGCGGGTGGGCGAGGACACGCGCCGCAACACCTCGGTGATGCGCGACGTGGCCGAGGAAAGCCTGATGCTCACCGGCGACGAGAACATCGTGGACGTGGACGTCTCGGTGTTCTGGGTCATCAACAACGCCGAGGAATATCTCTTCAACGTCCAGAACCCCGAGGGCACCATCAAGGCGGTCGCCGAGAGCGCCATGCGCGAGGTCATCGGCCGCACCAACATCCAGCCCATCCTCACCGGCGCCCGCCAGCACATCGAGACCGGCGTGCAGGAGCTGATGCAGTCGGTGCTCAACAGCTACAAGGCCGGCGTCCAGATCACCCAGGTGCAGCTGCAGAAGGTGGATCCGCCGAGCCAGGTGATCGACGCCTTCCGCGACGTGCAGGCTGCCCGCGCCGACGCCGAGCGCTCGCAGAACGAGGCCCAGACCTACGCCAACCGGGTGCTGCCCGAGGCGCGCGGCGAGGCCTCGCGCATCGAGAACTCCGCCCAGGCCTATCGCGAGCGCACCGTGGTGGAAGCCCGCGGCCAGGCCGCCCGCTTCCTCAAGGTGTTCGACGAATACCAGAAGGCCAAGGACGTGACGCGCCAGCGCATGTATCTCGAAACCATGGAGCGCGTGCTCGGCGGCGTGGACAAGGTGCTGGTGGATCCCTCCACCGGCCGTCAGGGCAGTAGCGGCATCGTGCCGGTCCTGCCCCTTGCCGACAGCCTGCGCCGAACCCCGGCCCCCACCACCACCCAGCCCCAGGGAGCCGCCCGATGAGAAATCCGGTCCTCGGCGGGGCGCTCGCCGTTCTCGGCGTCATCCTCCTCGTCGTCATCTATTCGTCGGCCTACATCGTCAACCAGACCCAGCAGGCGCTGGTGCTGCGCCTCGGCGACCCGCTGGCGCCCGTCACCACGCCCGGGCTGCACTGGAAGGTGCCGTTCATCGACAGCGTGGTCTATATCGACAACCGCATCCTCGATCTGGAAAACCCCTCGCAGGAGGTGATCGCCTCCGACCAGAAGCGGCTGGTGGTGGACGCCTTCGCGCGCTACCGCATCACCAATCCGCTGCGCTTCTACCAGTCGGTGGGCACGGTGCAGGGCGCCAACTCGCGTCTGTCCACGGTGCTCAACTCGGCCCTGCGCCGGGTGCTGGGCGAGAACACCTTCATCAGCGTCGTGCGCGACCAGCGCGAGGGGCTGATGCGCCAGATCAGCGAGCAGGTGAACCGCGAGGCGGCGAATTTCGGCATCACCGTGGTGGATGTGCGCATCCGCCGCGCCGACCTGCCGGAGGCCAACAGCCAGGCAGTGTTCCAGCGCATGCAGACGGAACGCCAGCGCGAGGCGGCCGAAATCCGTGCCCAGGGCAACGAGGCCGCCCAGCGCCTGCGCGCCCGTGCCGACCGCGAGGCGGCCATCGTGGTGGCGGAGGCCAATTCCAAGGGCGAGCAGCTGCGCGGCGAGGGCGATGCGGAGCGCAACGCCATCTTCGCCAACGCCTTCCAGCGCGATCCGGACTTCTTCGCCTTCTACCGTTCCATGCAGGCCTACGAGGCGAGCATGAAGTCGTCCGACACCCGCATGCTGCTGGCGCCGGATTCCAACTTCTTCCGCTTCTTCCAGAACCCCGCCGGCGTCAGCTCCGGCACGCCGGCGCCGGCGGTGCCGGCTGCCCCGGCGGCGGCTCCGGCGGCCGCCAACTGAGCGCGGCCGGGCGCGCATGAAGGACCTTCTGGCCGCGCTCGGTCTCATGCTGGCCATCGAGGGCCTGTGCCTCGCCGCCTTCCCGGTGGCGTGGCGCAAGGCCATGCGGGCGGTGCTCCACGCCCCCGAGACGCCCATGCGCATCGTCGGCCTCGTGGTCGGCGCGCTGGGCGTGCTGGTGGTCTTCCTCGTCCGCACCTTCTGACCGGCGGGTGCCGGCGCCTCCCCCGGCGCCGGCACGGCGGTCGTGTTTTGGCCGCAAAGCGCCCGCACCGATTGCAGCGGCCGCAGCCACGCCGGATCGTGAGCCGATCAGGGCTTGCGCGCGGCCGACGGCCGGCGCAGCCTCGCCGGACGACATCGAGGAGAGCCATGCCCCACCCGCTTCCTTCCCCTCGCTTCCGCCTCTCCCTTCCCGCGCTCGCCGTCGCGGCTGCCGTCGCCCTCGGCGCGTTCGGACCGGCACCCCTGCTGGCAGCACCCGGCAAGGGACCTGACACCGTGGCGGACGTCGCCGAAAAGGTGATGGATGCGGTGGTGAACATCTCCACGTCGCAGAACGTCGCGCCGTCCCGCTCGGTGCCCACGCCGCAGCTGCCGCCGGGCTCGCCGTTCGAGGACTTCTTCGACGAATTCTTCAAGCGCCGCCAGGAGGATGGCACCGAGCAGCGCTCGCGCCGGGTGTCCTCCCTGGGCTCCGGCTTCGTCATCGCGCCGGACGGCTACATCGTCACCAACAACCACGTGATCGCCGACGCCGACGAGATCTTCGCCAATTTCAACGACGGCTCGAAACTCAAGGCCGAATTGATCGGCCGCGACACCAAGACCGACCTCGCCTTGCTCAAGGTAAAGCCGGACAAGCCTTTGACTTTCGTGAAGTTTGGAGATTCCGAAAAGCTTCGGGTGGGCGACTGGGTGATGGCGATCGGCAACCCGTTCGGCCTCGGCGGCACCCTTACCGTCGGCGTCGTCTCGGCCCGCAACCGCGACATCAATTCAGGCCCCTACGACAACTTCATCCAGACCGACGCCGCCATCAACCGCGGCAATTCCGGTGGGCCCTTGTTCAACATGGAAGGCGAGGTGATCGGCATCAACACCGCCATCATCTCTCCCTCGGGCGGCTCCATCGGCATCGGCTTCGCCGTGCCGTCCGCCACAGCCCAGCCGGTGCTGGCCCAGCTGGAGCAGTTCAAGGAAGTGCGCCGCGGCTGGATCGGGGTGCGCATCCAGCCGGTCACCGACGACATCGCCGAGAGCCTCGGCCTCGGCCGCCCGCGCGGCGCGCTCATCGGCGTGGTCACGGAGAACAGCCCTGCCGGTCAGGGCGGCATCAAGGCCGGCGACGTGATCGTCAGGTTCAACGGCCGCGATATCAAGGAAGTGCGCGACCTCACCCGCACCGTGGCGGACACCATGGCCGACAGCGAGGTGGAGGTGGTGGTCATCCGCAAGGGCAAGGAAGAAACCCTGCGGGTGAAGGTCGCCCGCATGCCGGAGGACGACAAGCCCGAAGGCGCCAAGCCCGCGCCCGACGCGCAGAAGTCGCCGCCTAAGAAGGCCCTCGGCATCGAGATGTCGTCCATGAGCGACGATCTGCGCAAGCGCTACAAGATCAAGAGCGACATCTCGGGCGTCGTCATCACCGACGTGGATCGCTCCTCCCCGGCCTCCGACAAGGGACTGAAGGCGGGCCAGGTCATCGTCCAGGTGGGCCAGGAAGCCGTGGCGAACCCCGCCGACGTGGAGAAGCAGATCGACGCCCTGCGCAAGGCGGGTAAGCGCTCCGCCCTGTTCCTCGTGTCCGACGGCGACGGCCGACAGGAGTTCGTCACCGTCCCGCTGAACTGAAGCAAAACTCGGATGGCGCGCGAGGCTCAGGCCTCGCCGCCCCGCAGCCGCCCCTCAACCCGCCGCCGCCCCATGATCGGCAGCAGGGCCGCCAGTTCCGGTCCGCGCTCGCGCCCGGTCAGGGCGAGGCGCAGGGGATGGAACAGACCGCGTCCCGAGCGGCCGCTCGCCGCCTTCACCGCCTTGGTCCAATCAGCCCAGGTGGCGGGCCCCCATGGCTCGGCCGGCAGCAGCCCGGCTGCATCCGCGAGGAAGGCGCGATCCTCGTCCGCGACCGTTCCGGCCATGGGCGCGGCGACAACCGCCCACCACTGGCCCGCCTCGTCGAAGCGGGCGAGATTGCCCCGCACCGCCATCCAGAACGCCTCGCCGCCGCCAACGCCAGCGGCCGCCAGCCGCTCCGCCGCCGCATCGTAAGGCATCAGGTGGAGGGTGCGGGCGGTGAGCGGATCGAGGTCCGCCGGATCGAAGCGGGCCGGCGCGCGCGAAATGTGTGACAGCTCGACCTTGGTCGCGAGCACGTCGAGGCTCTCCACCGCTTCCACCGCATGGGAGGTCCCCACCAGCACCGCGAGGGCGGCCACCGCCAGGGACTCCTGGCCGGCTTCACGCAAAGCGGCGAGCGACAGGTGACCGAGGCGCTTGGACAGTCCCTCGCCGGATGGCAGGGTCAGCAGATTGTGATGGCCGAAGGCCGGCACGCGGCCGCCCAGCGCCTCGATGATTTCGATCTGCACCGCGGTATTGGTGACGTGGTCCTCCCCGCGCACCACCATCGTCACCCCGAGGGCGATGTCGTCCACCACGGATGGCAATGTGTAGAGGAAACTGCCGTCGGCGCGCACCAGCACGGGATCGGACAGGCTCGCCGTATCCACCTGCTGCGGGCCGCGGACGGCATCGTCCCAGGCGATCTGCCTATGGTCGAGGCGGAAGCGCCAGTGCGGACGCCGGCCCTCCCCTTCCAGCCGCGCGCGATCGGCGGCCGTGAGTGTGAGCGCCGAGCGGTCGTAGACCGGGGGAAGACCGCGGGCCCGCTGGAGCCGGCGCTTCAGCTCCAGTTCCTCCTCGGTCTCATAGGCGGGATAGAGGCGGCCTGAGGCGCGCAGCGTCTCGGCCGCAGCCTCATAGGTCGAAAGGCGGTCGGATTGGCGCACGACGTGGTCAGGCGCGATGCCGAGCCAGTCAAGGTCCGCGGCGATGGCCCGGGCATATTCCGCGCGCGAGCGGGCGGCATCGGTGTCGTCGAAGCGCAGGATGAAGGTGCCGCCGGCCCGCCGCGCGAGCATCGCATTGAGCAGTGCGGTGCGGGCGTTGCCCACATGGATGAGGCCGGTGGGTGAAGGCGCGAAGCGCAGCACCGGCGGCGGAAAGGCGGGGGGCGGGAGCGGACCGGACATAGGTCTGCCCATAGCCCGCCGCGCGCCGTCCGTCGATGCCCAGGCGGCGGCAGGGGGACCGGAGCCGAAGCGAAAGCCCCGCGAAGGCGGGGCCGGAAAGCGAGAGAGCCCGGCGTTGCCGCCGGGCTCCCCATTTTGTCAGCGCTGTTGCGGGCAATCCGGGCCGACGCATCGGCCCCCGCCCCCGCCACCACCGCCACCTTGCGGCCGCTGCTGCGGCTGCTGCTGTTGGCGCTGCTGCTGTTGCTGGCGCTGCTGGTTGTATTGCTGCTGCTGTTGCTGCCGCTCCTGCTGGAACTGCTGCTGGCGCTGCTGACGCTGCTGCTGCATTTCCTGCTGGCGCTGCTGCTGTTGCTGCCGCATCTCCTGCTGACGCTGCTGCTGTTGCTGCCGCATCTGCTGTTGCTGTTGCCGGGCCTGCTCCTGCTGTTGGCGCATCTGCTGCTGCTGTTGCTGGCGCTGCTGCGACTGCTCCTGCTGGCGCTGCTGCTGCTGTTGCATGCGCTGCTGCATTTGCTGCTGACGCTGCTCAAGCTGCTGCTGCTGACGCTCCTGTGGCGAAGGGCGGTTCGGCTGGCCCGGACCGCCGGGCTGCCCGGGGCGACCGGGGCCGCCGGGCTGTCCCGGAGGCATGCCAGGCTGACCAGGACGGCCGGGGCCACCAGCGCCGGGTCCACCCGGCTGACCGGGACCACCCGGTTGGCCAGGAGGCATGCCGGGCCGGCCGGGACCACCGGCGCCGGGTCCACCCGGCTGACCGGGACCACCCGGTTGGCCAGGGGGCATGCCGGGCTGGCCGGGACGACCGGGACCACCAGGGCCACCGGGGCCACCGGGGCCACCGGGCTGACCGGGAGGCATGCCAGGCTGGCCAGGACGGCCGGGGCCACCAGGGCCACCAGGACCACCGGGCTGTCCGGGAGGCATCCCGGGACGGCCGGGGCCGCCGGCTCCAGGCCCACCCGGGCCACCAGGCTGGCCGGGACCACCGGGTCCGCCCGGATAGCCGGGACCACCGGGACCGCCCGGATAGCCAGGACCACCGGGTCCACCGGGCCCACCCGGATAGCCGGGACCGCCCGGACCGCCGGGATAGCCGGGACCACCAGGACCGCCCGGTCCACCGGGGCGGCCAGGACCGCCGGGACCTCCCGGATAACCAGGATAGCCGGGACGGCCCCAGCCGGGGGGCGGGCCGCGCGGGGTGGGCGGGGGCGGCTGCATGCCGGGAGGCGGCATGTAGCCGGTGCGCCACCAGCCGGGCGGACGCGGGCCGGGGGGCGGCGGACGCCAGCCGGGACGCGGCCGCGGCGCGTACGCTTCCCACCGGTAGCGATCCGCATACCAGGGCTGGTTCACATAGATGGGCCGGTTGACGTAGTAGGTATTCCAGTATTGCGAAGCGGCGAATGCCACCACGGGCACGCCCAGCGCGGCGACGCCCCAATCGGGCAGCACCGCGGTGCGGCCCTGCTGCTCGTAGCCCAGATACTCGCTGTAGACCCAGCCGCGGTAGTCCTGCCAGATGACGTCGCACCAGGACTCGTCCTCAAGGCAGCCTTCCACTTCCAGCGGTGAGCCTTCCGGGATGACGCCGAGACTGGGAAACTCGGTGTCGGGGCCGGTTCGAATGTTCACGTTGGCCGTGGAGAAGGATGGCGCGGCCTGCGCCGAAACCAGCCCCGCCATGGCCAGACCGGCTACCCAGCCGGCCAGTTGCAGCACCCTCATGGATCACTCCCAAACGACTCGCAAAGAGCCGATGTCACCAATCTAACGCCTACCTCGTGGCGTTTCATGTGCGCTGGCAAGGTCTTTCCCGAGCGGCAGAAGGGCCGAATTGCGTCAGGAGATGGTGAAGGGGACGATATCGCGCACGTTCTCGTCGATGCGGATGTCCCTGTCGAGCGGCGGGAAGGCGCGCAGGTCGCAGTCGCGCCGGGGGCAGATCCGGCAGGAGACGCCCAGCCGCGCCACGGGCGCGGCCTTCAGGTCCAGCCCGTCGGCATAGACGATGTCGTGCGCGAAGGAGACCTCGCAGCCGAGGCCGAATGCAAAAGCGCGGGAGGGCTGGCCGTGGCGCAGGGAGGGGCTGGTCACCGCGCGGGCAAGGCAGATGTAGCGGGCGCCGTCCGGCATCTCCCCCACCTGAACCAGCGTGCGTCCGGCCATCTCGAAGGCCTCGTGCACATTCCAGGCGGCGCAGGCACCGCCGTGGCGGGCGAACTGGAAGCGCGTGGCCGAGTGGCGCTTGGTGATGTTTCCCGCCCGGTCGACCTTGGCGAAGTAGAAGGGTACCCCCTTGGCGCCCGGACGCTGGAGGGTCGAAAGACGGTGGCACACCTGCTCCAGGCTCGCGCCGGTCTCCAGCACCAGCCGGTCCAGGTCGTGTCGCAGCCGCCGGGCAATGTCGAGGAAGCGCCGGTAGGGGAGGAGCAGCGCCCCGGCGAAATAGTTCTGCAGCGCGAGCCGACAGATCTCGCTGGCGGTCTGGCTGCGGAAGGCGCCGGAGGCGACCGTCTGCTCCACCAGCGCCCCATGCTCCAGCTGGGCCATGGTGACGGCGATGCGGAAGGCGCGCGATGCGGGCGGCAGAACCCCCGACAGTACGAGGCGGCGCGTCCGCGGTTCGAAGCGGGAGAGGGGAGCGTCCGGGTCGGCAGCTCCGATCTCGACCTGCACGTTATGGTTGCGCAAAAGATGGGCTGCGATGGTTGCAGCCGGATCGGCCCCGTCTAAGATTCCGAGTGAAGAGGCGGCATTTTCCGCTGCGCGATCAAGGGCATCCACGTAGTTGTCAATGTAGTGGAAAAAGTCCCTCACCTCCTCGTACGGGATGAGCTTCGCATCGTCGGCGCCGGGCGTAACGCCCGCCGCGATCATGTCGTCGAGGGAGGCGCGCCATTCGGACGAGCGCCGCAGGGCGACATGCATGCGCAGGAAGGCGTGGGCGAAGGCGGGGGAGAGATTGGCCACCGCCTTCACGTCCTGGAGGCCGAGATCGAGGTCCTTGAACAGGGGATCCGCCGCGGTCTCGCGCAGGTCCGCAACCAGCCGATCGAGGTCCTCGGCACCGAAGGAGGTGATGTCCACCGCGAAGGTGCGCGAGATGGCAATCAGAACCGAGGCGGTGAGCGGTCGCTGGTTGCTTTCGATCTGGTTGATGTAGGACGGTGAGACGGCGAGGCGCTGCGCGAGTTCGCTCTGCTTGAGGCCAAGCTTCTCCCGCAGGCGCCGGACCGCATGGCCGGCAAAGACCTTCTGGCGCATGGGATGCCCCCGACTTCGCGATTGCTAAGAATTTACAATTAGCTTCGTGAATTTTTCACATATTCCAAACGCCTGCAACTCCTGTTAGCCGACAGACCGAACCCGCCGCCGGTCGGCTCAAGCTCAGGCTTCCGCCGCCGTTGGCACGCCGCTACTGTCGGTGGACAATCTGGCCTTGAAAGAGGGGGCGCTCGCATGAAGGACATCCTCGAGGAACTCGAGAGCCGGCGCGGCGTCGCCCGCCTCGGCGGCGGCGTTCGGCGCATCGAGGCGCAGCACGCCCGGGGCAAGCTCACCGCCCGCGAGCGCATCGACCTGCTGCTCGACCGTGGCACGTTCGAGGAATACGACACCTTCGTGCAGCACCGCTGCGTCGATTTCGGCATGGAGGATCAGAAGGTCCCCGGCGACGGCGTCGTCACCGGCTGGGGCACCATCAACGGCCGCAAGGTCTTCGTCTTCGCCAAGGACTTCACGGTGTTCGGGGGCTCCCTCTCCGAGGAGCACGCCCGCAAGATCACCAAGATCCAGGACATGGCGCTCAAGACCCGCGCGCCCATCATCGGCCTGTTCGACGCCGGCGGCGCGCGCATCCAGGAAGGCGTCGCGGCGCTGGGCGGCTACGGCGAGGTGTTCAAGCGCAACGTGGTGGCCTCGGGCGTCATCCCGCAGATTTCGCTCATCATGGGTCCGTGCGCGGGCGGCGACGTCTATTCGCCGGCCATGACCGACTTCATCTTCATGGTGCGCGACACCTCCTACATGTTCGTCACCGGCCCGGACGTGGTGAAGACGGTGACCAACGAGACCGTCACCTCGGAGGAACTGGGCGGCGCCAAGGTGCACACCTCCAAGTCCTCGGTGGCGGACGGCTCCTACGAGAACGACGTGGAGATGCTGCTGGAGACCCGGCGGCTCATCGACTTCCTGCCCGCCAACAACACCGAGGGCGTGCCCGAATGGCCGTCCTTTGACGAGCCCGGCCGGCTCGACGAGAGCCTCGACACCCTCATCCCGGACAATCCCAACAAGCCTTACGACATCAAGGAACTCATCCTGAAGGTCGTGGACGAGGGCGACTTCTTCGAGATCCAGGCGGCCTACGCCAAGAACATCGTCACCGGCTTCGGCCGGATCGAGGGGCGGACGGTCGGCTTCGTCGCCAACCAGCCCATGGTGCTCGCAGGGGTGCTCGACAGCGACGCCTCCCGCAAGGCGGCGCGGTTCGTGCGCTTCTGCGACGCCTTCGAGATCCCCATCGTCACCTTCGTGGACGTGCCCGGCTTCCTGCCCGGCACGGCGCAGGAATACGGCGGCCTCATCAAGCATGGCGCGAAGCTGCTGTTCGCCTATTCCCAGGCCACCGTGCCGCTCGTCACCGTCATCACCCGCAAGGCCTTCGGCGGCGCCTATGACGTGATGGCCTCCAAGCACGTGGGCGCCGACGTGAACTATGCCTGGCCCACCGCGCAGATCGCGGTGATGGGCGCCAAGGGCGCGGTGGAGATCATCTTCCGCGCCGACATGGGCGATCCGGACAAGATCGCCGCGCAGACCAAGAATTACGAGGAGCGGTTCCTCTCGCCCTTTGTGGCGGCGGAGCGCGGCTATGTGGACGAGGTCATCATGCCCCACTCCACCCGCCGCCGCCTCGCCCGCGCCCTCGCCATGCTGCGCACCAAGAAGCTGGAGCAGCCCCCGCGCAAGCACGACAACATGCCGGTGTGAGGCCGGATTTCGGTGATCTCCCTCTCCCGCGCGGGAGAGGGCCGGGGTGAGGGGTATCGCGCCGCGCCGGACTGCGGCCAGCCCCCTCACCCGCCTCCGCTGCGCTCCGGCACGGTCTCCCGCAAGCGGGGACGCCCCGGAGAGGACCGCAAAGAATTCAGCGCCGCTGGCGCAAAGGAACGAACGCCATGTTCTCGAAGATCCTGATCGCGAACCGGGGTGAGATAGCCTGCCGCGTCATCAAGACGGCGCGCAAGATGGGCATCAAGACGGTTGCCGTCTATTCCGACGCCGACAAGGACGCCCTCCATGTGGAGATGGCGGACGAGGCGGTGCATATCGGCCCGCCGCAGGCCGCCCAGTCCTACCTCATCGCCGAGAAGATCGTGGAGGCCTGCAAGGCCACCGGGGCCGAGGCGGTGCATCCCGGCTACGGCTTCCTGTCCGAACGCGCGTCCTTCCCGAAGCTCCTCGCCGAGCACGGCATCGTCTTCATCGGGCCGAACCCCCATGCCATCGAGGCCATGGGCGACAAGATCGAGTCCAAGAAGGCGGCGGCCGCGGCCAAGGTTTCCACCGTCCCCGGCTATCTCGGCGAGATCGCATCGGGCGCCGAGGCGGCCAAGATCGCCGACGAGATCGGCTATCCGGTGATGATCAAGGCCTCGGCCGGCGGCGGCGGCAAGGGCATGCGCATCGCCTATTCCCGTGACGAGGTGCAGGACGGCTTCGACCGCGCACGCTCGGAGGCGAAATCCTCCTTCGGCGATGACCGCGTGTTTGTGGAGAAGTTCATCGTCGATCCGCGCCACATCGAGATCCAGGTGCTGGGCGACAAGCACGGCAACGTCATCTATCTCGGCGAGCGCGAGTGCTCCATCCAGCGCCGCAACCAGAAGGTCGTCGAGGAAGCCCCCTCCCCGCTGCTGGACGAAGCCACCCGCAAGAAGATGGGCGAGCAGGCCGTCGCCCTCGCCAAGGCCGTGGGCTACGACAGCGCCGGCACGGTGGAGTTCGTCGCCGGCCAGGACAAGAGCTTCTTCTTCCTGGAGATGAACACCCGCCTGCAGGTGGAGCATCCCGTCACCGAGCTCATCACCGGCATCGATCTCGTGGAGCAGATGATCCGCGTCGCCGCCGGCGAGCCGCTGACCATCACCCAGGACGACGTGAAGCTCACCGGCTGGGCGGTGGAAAGCCGCATCTATGCGGAAGACCCCTACCGCAACTTCCTGCCCTCCACCGGGCGCCTCGTGCGCTACCGCCCCCCGGCGGAAGGCAAGGACGGCCCCATCACCGTGCGCAACGACACCGGCGTCTATGAGGGCGGGGAGATCTCCATCTTCTACGATCCCATGATCGCCAAGCTCGTCACCCACGCCCCCACCCGCGCCATGGCGATCGAGGCGCAGGCGGATGCCCTGGACGCCTTCGCCATCGACGGCATCGGCCACAACATCCCCTTCCTCTCGGCGCTGATGGCGCACAAGCGCTGGCAGGACGGGCGGCTCTCCACCGGCTTCATCGCCGAGGAATATCCCGAGGGCTTCCATGCCCGCGCGCCGGAAGGCGAGCTCATCCACACCCTCTCCGCCGTGGCCGCGGTGATCGACCACATCCAGAACACCCGCAAGCGGAAGATCTCCGGCCAGACCTCGGGCGTCACCTGGACCATCGCCAAGCGCCGCATGGTGCAGCTTTCCGCTGGCGAGGAAACCATCTCCACCGCCTGCGAGGTGGAGACGGTGGACGGCGGCTTCAAGGTGCAGATCTTCGCCGCCGACGGCACGCCCGGCCACACCCACCTCCTGCGCTCCACCTGGAAGCCCGGCGACGTGGTGTGGTCCGGCACCATCGACGCCGACCAGGTGGCGGTGCAGGTGCGCACCATCCCCAACGGCTATGTGCTCGCCCACCGCGGCATCTCCACCAAGGCGCGGATCTACACCGAGCTGTCGGCCGCGCTGGCAGCGCTCATGCCCAAGAAGGAGAATGCGGGCGGCGGCAAGGAATTGCTCTGCCCCATGCCGGGCCTCGTGGTCTCCATCGCCGTGACTCCCGGCCAGGAGGTGAAGAACGGCGAGATCCTCGCCATCGTGGAAGCCATGAAGATGGAGAATGTGCTGCGCGCCGAGCGCGACGGCACCATCAAGGCCGTCCACGCCAAGGCCGGCGACAGCCTCGCCGTGGATGCGGTGATCCTGGAATTCGCGTGATGGGAGCGGCAGGCCTCTCCCTGCGGGTGTCCAACGGACGCCCGTCCCCCGGCCAAGCGACGGCACAGCCGGAGCGCGGAGCCGGGGTCCAGGAGAAGAGTCAGCGCAGCAGCCCGTTTCCCGCATCGGCGGGAGAAGAGCCACCTCCGGCGTACCTTTGCGCTGGGCCCCGGCTCTCCTTCCGCTTGCGCTTCAGTCGGCCGGGGCACGAGGGTGGCCTCGCGCCTCGTCATGTGAAAATGTCCGGCACATTCGCACCCTCCCTGTCCGTCCCGCTTACGCGGGAGCGGGCGCCTGCCGGAGCCTTCTGAATGCGCCTCCTCTCCCACCTCCTCAGCCGGTTCGTCGAGAAGGGCCAGCTCACGGTCCTCACCGTGGACGGGCAGCGCCACGTGTTCGGCTCGGGGCAGGATGGGCCATCCGTGACGGTGCGGATGCATGACAAGAAGCTGGAGCGGGACCTCTTCTTCAATCCGGAATTGGTGGCGGCCGAGGCCTATATGGACGGCCGCCTCTCCTTCGAGGACGGCGCCGGCGCGTTCGAGCTGCTAAATCTCTTCTCAGTGAACCGCAAGGGCCTCGGCTCCCACCCGGTGCAGCAGGCGCTCAGGCAGGCATGGCGCTCGGTCCGCCGGTTCCAGCAGGCGAACCCGGTGGGCAAGGCGAAGGAGAACGTATCCTCCCATTACGACCACCCGGCCGCCTTCTACCGGCTGTGGCTGGACGAGACCATGGCCTATTCCTGCGCCTACTTCACCCACCCCGACGAGCCGCTGGCCGACGCCCAGCGCAACAAGTTCCGCCACATCGCCGCGAAGCTGAAGATCGCCCCCGGCATGCGGGTGGCGGAGATCGGCTCCGGCTGGGGCGGGCTCGCCATCTACATGGCCAAGGAATGCGGTGCGCACGTCACCGCCATCAACGTCTCGCCGGAGCAGCTGGCCGAGAGCCGGCGCCTCGCCGAGGCGGCCGGTGTCATCGACCGCATCGACTTCCGCGAGGTGGATTACCGCAACCTCACCGGCAAGTATGACCGCGTGGTCTCCATCGGCATGATGGAGCATGTGGGCGTCTCCCACTTCGACGATTACTTCACCACCATCCGCAACCTGCTCGATGACGGCGGCTTCGCGCTGGTGCATGCCATCGGCCGCATGTCGCCGCCCGGCACCACGGCGCCCTTCATCCGCAAGTACATCTTCCCCGGCGGCTATGTGCCGGCGCTGTCGGAAGTGTTCGCCTCCACCGAGCGCACGCATCTGTGGGTGGACGACTGCGAGGTGCTGCGGCTGCACTATTACTGGACCATCCGCGCCTGGCGGCGGAACTTCATGGCCCGCCGCGCGGAAGCCGACGCCATGATGGGCGAGCGCTTCGGCCGCATGTGGGAATTCTACCTCGCCGCCGTCGAGCTGGGCTTCCTGCACGGCTCCAACATGGTGTTCCAGCTCCTCCTCTCCGAGAAGCGCGACGACGTGCCGGTGATCCGCGACTACATCGTGGACGCCGAGCGCGCCCTCGCGGCACGGGAGGGGCGCTGATGGACGCCCTCGCGCCCCGGACAAGCGACGGCATCGCCGGAGCGCCGATCCGGTGCCGAGCGCAAGACTTCCGCGCAGCGGGCAATTCCGCCCCGCTGCAAAGCGCTCGCCGCCTCCGGCGCAGTCTAGCGCTGGATCCCGGCTCTCCTTCCGCTCCGCTCCAGTCGGCCGGGATGCGACCGACCTTTTCCCTTCGGAGGTCCTGACATGACCGACGCAACCGCCCTCCCCTTCGCGACCGACATCGCCCCCGTCACGCGCGCGGACTGGCTGAAGCTGGTGGAGGGCGTGCTGAAGGGCGCGCCCTACGACAAGCGCCTCGTGACCCGCACCTATGAGGGCCTCGCCCTCGATGCCCTGCCCGAACGCAAGGCGGATGCTCCCCTCGTCGCCGGGCGGCCGGCCGGGGCGCCGTGGGTCATCTCCATGCGGGTGGACCAGATCGATCCCGCGGCCGCCAATGCGCAGGCCATGGAGGACCTCGACGGCGGCGCCTCGGGCCTCGCGCTGGTGTTTGCCGCGTCCCCCTCGGCCTACGGCTTCGGCCTGCCCGAAGGCACGGACCTCGCCGTGGTGCTGCAGGACGTGCTGCTCGACCTCATCGACGTGCGCATTGAGAGCGGCGCCTTCCAGGGCCGCGAGGATGCCCTCGCCTTCGCCGACCTCGTGGAGGCGCGCGGCTTCAAGCCGGAGGGCGTCGCCGTCTCCTTCGGCCTCGACCCGCTGGGCGACTTCGCCGCCCACGGCACCCTGCCCATGGCGTGGCCGCTGCTGGCCAAGCGCTTCGCCGAGACCTCGGCCATCCTTGGCGCCCGCGGCTTCGCCGGCCCCTTCGCCCGGGCCGACGGTGGCATCTATCACGCGGCCGGCGCCTCGGATGCGCAGGAACTGGCGGCGGTGCTCGCCACCATGGTCGCGTATCTGAAGGCCTATGCGGAAGCCGGCATCGCGCTGGAGGAGGCGGCCGGCCGCATCGAGGCGGCTCTGGTGGCCGACGTGAACCAGACCGCCACCATCGCCAAGTTCCGCGCCATCCGCCTGCTCTGGGCCGCCGTGCTGCGCGAATGCGGGCTGAAGGAAACGCCCCTCAAGCTGCACGGCGCCACCGCGTGGCGCTCCCTCACCCGACGCGATCCTTATGTGAACCTGCTGCGCAACACGGTCGCCGCCTTCGCGGCGGGCGTCGGCGGGGCGGACAGCGTCACGGTCCTGCCCTTCACCCAGGCGCTGGGCCTGCCGGATGCCTTCGCCCGCCGCCTCGCCCGCAACACCCAGGTGATGCTACTCGAGGAGAGCAACGTCCACCGCGTGGCCGACCCCGCCGCCGGCTCCGGCGCGGTGGAGGCGCACACCGATGGCCTCGCGGCCAAGGCGTGGGACATGTTCCGCACCATCGAGGCGCGCGGCGGCATGGCCGACGTGCTGGAAGACCGCTGGCTGAAGGCCGAGATCGCCGAGGTGAAGGCCAAGCGGGACGCCGACGTCGCTACCCGCAAGGCGCCCATCACCGGCACCTCGGAATTTCCCATCCTGGTGCAGGAGGCGCCGGAGGTTCTGGCGCCCCTCTCGCCGGAGCCCGCCCCGCTGGCGGACGGGGCGCTCGCACCCTACCGCATCGCCGAGGCCTTCGAGGCCCTGCGCGACACGGCGGACGCCGCGCCGAAGCCGCCCGCCCTCTTCCTTGCGGCGCTGGGCCCGGTGGCGGCCTTCACGGCGCGCGCCACCTTCGCCAAGAACTTCTTCGAGGCGGGCGGCATCACCGCGGCCGTGCCGGACGGCTTCGCCGACCTCGATGCGCTGGTCGCCGCCTTCAAGGCCGCCGACACACCCTTCGCCTGTCTCGTCTCCTCCGACGAGGTCTATGGCGCCGAGGGCACGGCCGCTGCCGAGGCGCTGAAGGCAGCCGGAGCCACCGCCGTCTGGCTCGCCGGCAAGCCGTCGGGCGAGCTGGAAGCGGCGATGGCCGGGGCCGGCGTCGCAGATTTCATCTTCGCGGGCTGCGATGCGCTGGACACGCTGAAGCGCGCGCAGGCGGCGGCTGGCATCGGCTGAGGGGGGAATGATGGGGAGTTTCAAGCGTCTTCCGCTGGCGGGCGTCGCCGCCGGCCTCCTCGCCGCCGCGACCGCCATGCCGGCCCAGGCCGACAATGCCCTGCGCTTCGACGGCAACTGGACCGTGCGCACCTCCGCCGAGACCGGGGACTGCAACAAGAATTACGACTTCAAGCTGAGCGTGAAGGGTGGCAAAGTTGCCTATGCCGGCTTCTGGCCGGTGAAGGCGAACGGCGGCATCGGCAAGCTGGGCGGCGTGAGGATGACCCTTTCCCACGGCCATCACCATGTCACCGCCACCGGCCTCGCCGAAGGCGATCAGGCATCGGGCGACTGGTCTTCGCCCCATCCGAAGTGCAGCGGCTCCTGGTTCGCCAAGCGGATCTGACCGGTCAGGTTTGACCGGGCAACCGGAGCAGGAGCCATTCAGGCCTTTCGCGCGTGGCGCGGCCGATGTCGAGGATTGAAGAGATGAGCCGGATCCCCAATTTCGCCGAGATCGACTGGCGCCCCGCCGCCCCCGCCGTCCCATCCGCCGCGGCCGAGGCCTGGACCACACCCGAAGGCATTGCGGTGAAGCCGCTCTACGGCCCGGCGGACATCGAGGGCCTCGGCTATATCGATACCTACCCCGGCATCGCGCCCTTCCTGCGCGGGCCCTATGCGCCCATGTACGCCACCCAGCCCTGGACGATCCGCCAGTATGCGGGCTTCTCCACGGCGGAGGATTCCAACGCCTTCTACCGGCGCAACCTCGCCGCCGGCCAGAAGGGCCTGTCGGTGGCCTTCGACCTCGCCACCCATCGCGGCTATGACAGTGACCACCCTCGCGTCGCCGGCGACGTGGGCATGGCGGGCGTCGCCATCGACAGCATCTACGACATGCGCACGCTGTTCTCCGGCATCCCGCTGGACCAGATGAGCGTGTCCATGACCATGAACGGCGCTGTGCTGCCGATCCTGGCCCTCTATGTGGTGGCGGCGGAAGAACAGGGGGTGGCGGCCTCCAAGCTTTCGGGCACCATCCAGAACGACATTCTCAAAGAATTCATGGTGCGGAACACCTATATCTATCCGCCCGCGTCTTCCATGCGCATCATCTCCGACATCTTCGCCTTCACCTCGAAGGAGATGCCGCGCTACAACTCCATCTCCATTTCCGGCTACCACATGCAGGAAGCCGGCGCGACGCAGGATCTCGAACTCGCCTACACGCTGGCGGACGGCGTGGAATACGGCCGCGCCGGTGCCGCCGCCGGCCTGCCCATCGACGTGTTCGCGCCGCGCCTCTCCTTCTTCTGGGCCATCGGCATGAACTTCTACATGGAGGTGGCCAAGCTGCGCGCCGCCCGCCTCCTGTGGACGCGCCTGATGACCGACCTCGGGGCCAAGAACCCCAAGTCCCTGCCGCTCCGCACCCATTCCCAGACCTCCGGCTGGTCGCTGACCGCGCAGGACGTGTTCAACAACGTCATGCGGACCGCCATCGAGGCCATGGCGGCGACGCAGGGCCAGACCCAGTCACTCCACACCAACGCCCTGGACGAGGCGCTGGCGCTGCCCACGGACTTCTCAGCCCGCATCGCCCGCAACACCCAGATCCTGCTGCAGCAGGAGAGCGGCACCACCCGCCAGATCGACCTGTGGGGCGGCTCCTATTTCGTGGAGAAGCTCACGGCGGACCTCGCCGCCAAGGCGTGGGCGCACATCCAGGAAGTCGAGGCGCTGGGCGGCATGGCGAAGGCCATCGAGGCCGGCATCCCGAAGCTGCGCATCGAGGAGGCCGCCGCCACCACCCAGGCCCGCATCGACGGCGGGGCCCAGACCGTGGTGGGCGTCAACAAGTTCAAGCCGCAGCGCGACCGCATGATCGACGTGCTGAAGGTGGAGAACGCCACCGTCCGCGCCGCCCAGATCGACAAGCTGAACCGGCTGCGCGCCGAGCGCGACCAGCACGAGGTGGACGGCAAGCTGGAAGCGCTCACCAATGGTGCCGCCGGCAACGGCAACCTGCTGGCGCTGGCCATCGACGCCGCCCGGGCCAAGGCCACGGTGGGCGAGATTTCCGATGCGCTGGAGAAGGTGTTCGGCCGCCACCGCGCCGAAATCCGCGCCATCTCCGGCGTCTACAAGCGCGAGGCTTCCGCCATGACGGACAAGGTGGGCAAGGTGCAGAAGCTCGTCGAGGCGTTCGAGCACGCCGAGGGCCGCCGCCCGCGCATCCTCGTCGCCAAGGTGGGCCAGGACGGCCACGACCGGGGTCAGAAGGTCATCGCCTCCGCCTTCGCCGACCTGGGCTTCGACGTGGACATCGGCCCCCTCTTCGCCACCCCCGAGGAAGCCGCCCGGCAGGCGGTGGAGAACGACGTCCACGTGGTGGGCATCTCGTCGCTGGCCGCTGGCCACCTCACCCTCGTGCCGGCGCTGAAGGCGGCGCTGGAGGCGGAAGGGCGTGGCGACATCATGGTGGTGGTGGGCGGCGTCGTGCCCCCGCAGGACTACGACGCGCTGAAGGCCTTCGGCGCCGAAGCCATCTTCCCGCCCGGCACCGTGATTGCCGATGCGGCGAAGGAGCTGCTGCACACGCTCTCCCACCGGCTGGGGCACACGCTCGAAGCGGCGGAGTGAGCGCAGACGCGAGCGGGGCGCCCACGATGGCGCCCGGCGCCACCCTGCGCCTCCTCGAGCCGGCGCCCGGCGTGCTCGCCTTCTATGATGGGCGCATCCCCGGTGTGCGGCTGCATGGGCCGCAGGAGAACTGGCTGGACGATGGCGCCTTCGCTCTCGGCATCGCCTCCTATGCGGTGATCGATGGCGACGACGCCCTCGTCTACGACACCCACATCACCCTCGCCCATGCCCGCTACATCCGCCGCACGCTGGAGGAGCGGGGCGCGCGGCGCATCCGCGTGGTGCTGAGCCACTGGCACGACGACCATGTGGCGGGCAACGAAGCCTTCGCCGATTGCGAGATCATCGCCAATCGCGAGACCGACGCCTTGCTGCGCGCCAACCGCGCCCGGCTGGAGACGGCGGACCCGCCCATCACTCCTCTGATCCTGCCCAACCGGCTGTTCGAGGACCGGCTGTCCCTGACGGTGGGCACCCTGCCCGTGGAGCTGGTCCAAATGGACATCCACAGCCGCGACGGCACAGTCGCCCTGCTGCCCGGCGGCGTGCTCCTCGCCGGCGACACGCTGGAAGACCCCATCACCTATGTGGACGAACCCGACCGCCTCGCCGTGCATCTCGTCGGGCTGGAGCGGCTGGCGAGGCTTGGCGCAACGCGCATCCTGCCCAACCACGGCGCGCCGGAGGTGATCGCCGCCGGCGGCTACGGGCCGGGCCTCATCGATGCGACGCGGCTCTATGTGGAGACGCTGCTGCGGCTGAAGCAAGAGCCGGCGCTGGCGGGGCTCGATTTGCGCGCGTTCGCGGCCGAGGCCCTTGCAATCGGCGCGATCTCGTACTTCGAGCCCTATGAGGCGGTGCACCGGAGGAATATTGAGGCGGTGCTGGGGGCCGAGTAGGCGGCCGGTAGCAAAAGACGCCATCGGAGCGCCATCGCCTTCCCGGGGGCCAACCGCCCTCCCCCTCAATCCACGCCCTTGCCGTTCCAGCGCCGCGTCGTCGGCAGCGCGATGCCGAACAGGTCGAGGGCGCGGGCAACCGTCTGGTCCACGATCTCCAGGATGGATGTGGGACGGTGGTAGAAGGCCGGCACGGGCGGCATGATGATGGCGCCGTTCCGGGTGGCCTGCGCCATCAGTTCCACATGCCCGGCATGGAGCGGGGTTTCCCGCAGCAGCAGCACGACACGGCGCCGCTCCTTGAGGCAAACGTCAGCGGCCCGCACCACCAGCTCGTCATTGTAGCAATGGGCGATGCCGCTCAGCGTCTTGATGGAGCAGGGCGCGACCAGCATCCCCTCGGTCACGAACGAGCCCGATGATACCGAGGCGCCGATGTCCTTCGGATTGTGCACGCGATGGGCGAGCGCGCGCACAGCGTCCGGGGTGAGGTCGGTCTCGGCGATGATGGTGCGCGCCCCCGAGGCGGTGAGGATCAGGTGGATTTCCACATCCTCCAACTCGCGCAGAAGCTGGAGCGTGCGGATGCCGTAGATGGCTCCTGAAGCCCCGGTGATCGCAACCACAAGACGTCTCATGCATCAGCCTTTTCGGGATTGACCAGGTGGTGCCGCCCCGGACGGCCGCGGCGACGCCACCTCAGTCCGGCAGCGCCAGATCGGACCAGATCGCCTCGGTCAGAGCGGTGAAGGCCGGATCGCTGCGCATGGTCCGCATGTGCCGCGGACGCGGCAGATCGACCTTGTACTCGGCCAGGACGTGGGCCGGACGGGCGCTGAACACCAGCACGCGATCGGCCAGCGCCACCGCCTCCTCGATGTCGTGGGTGACGAAGATGATCGAGCGCCGCTCGACCTCCCACACCCGCAGCAGTTCGAGCCCCATGGCGATCTTCGTCTGGTAGTCGAGCGCGCCGAAGGGCTCGTCCATCAGCATGAGGGACGGGCGATAGGCCAGAAGGCGGCCCAGGGAGACGCGCTGGCGCATGCCGCCCGACAGCTGCCGTGGCCAGCAGTTCTCGAACCCTTCGAGCCGCAGCAGCTTGATGAGCCCCGCGACCTGCGCTGCCTGCTCGCCGGCGGGCGTGCCGCCAAGCTCTGCCCCGACGCGGATATTCTGCGCCACCGTCCTCCAGGGCAGCAGCGCGTCCTTCTGGAACATGAAGCCCACGTGCTGCGGCGGACGGGTGACATCCGTCCCATCCACCTTCACCTGCCCGGCGGATGGCGGCAGCAGGCCGCATATGGCGCGCAGGATGGTGGACTTTCCGGACCCGCTTGGTCCCACCACGGCGACGAACTCGCCCTCCTCCACCTTGAGCGAAATGCCCGAGACGACCTCCAGGGGCGGCATGTCCGGCCGGGGGAAGGAGATCGAGAGATCTTTCAGCTCGGCGCGCGGCGGAGCCAATTCGGCGGTCAGCGCCATGTGATCATCCTCCGCTCGACGAACCCGACAAGCTGATTGGCCAGCATCGCCAGAACCATCAGCACGATGAGGCCGGTGAAGACGCCCGTGGTGTCGAGCTGCCCGCCGCGGCTCTCCACGTACCAGCCGAGCCCGCGGTTGGCGCCGATCAGCTCGCCCACCACCGCGCCGATGAGGGCGAGGCCGATGCCGATGCGGAACGAGGCGAGGATCCACGGGGTCACGGCCGGAAGCAGAACCCGGCGCACCAGATAGAAGCGCCCCGCGCGCATGGACTTCATGAGGTCCATATGATCGGGATCGATGGTGCGGATGCCCTCCATGACATTCATCAGGAAGATGAACACCACCATGGTGAAGGCCATCATGATCTTCGAGAACAGGCCAATGCCGAACCACAGGATGAACAGCGGGGCGAGGGCGACGCGCGGCAGGCCGTAGAGGCCCATGATCACCGGATCGAGTGTGCGGGCGACTTCCGGCGCGCGCGCCAGCATGATGCCGAGCGGGATCCCGACCACAGCCGCAAGCAGCAGCCCGGCCCCTGCCTCCTGCAATGTGGTGCTGGTGTGGAGCCACAGCTCGCCGCTTTCGGCGAGCTCCCAGAGCCTTGCCGCGACGAGGCTCGGCCGGCTGCTCCAGAAGGGATTGAAAAGCGTATGGGATGCCAGTTCCCACAAGGCGAGCAGGACGGCGATGAGGCCGATCTGCCGCAACCCGGTCGCGCCAATCCCGAAGGATCGGCGCCGCCGGACCGGCTGAGCGAGGGCAGGCCCGCTCGTGGTGATGCTATCGGTCATGCGCCGCCTCACTTCGGCAGGTAGGACAGGGCCACGATGTCGTCGTATGGAACCGGCTTCAGCTTAGGCTCGGCGATCATCATCATGGACATGAGCAGGTCGAAGCTCTCGGGCGTCATGACGCCGTTCTTGGAGAGATAGCCCGCGGCCAGGTCATCGGCGAGCTGGGCGACCATGGCATCGTCCTTCACCTCGGGAAACAGGGCCTTGATGGCCGGGTAGAGAACCGTCTTGTCCTCCTGGATGAGGCGGAGCGCCTTCACGACGGCCCGGGCGACCTTCCGCGCCTGCTCGGGATGCGCTTTCAGCCACGTATCCGTGACCACGAGGTCCTGGGCCGGATAGGGCAGCTTGCGGAAATCCTCGATGATCTTGAAGGTGCCCTTCTCGGCCATGACGATCTGGATGTCGGGAGTCGAGAACATGCCGCCGGCAATGGCACCGGCCTGGATCGCGGCCCGCTGGGCGCCGGCGCGGCCAACCGAGAGCAGCACGAAATCCTTGTCCGGATCGAGGCCCGCCTTTCGGGTGGCGTAGCGGACCGTCGTGTCGGTAAGGCTGCCGGCCGTGGTGATGCCGATCTTCTCGCCCTTGAGGTCGGCGATGCTCTTGGCCGGCGAATCGGCCTTGCCGATGAGCGCATAGCTGTGCTGGTCGGCCAGCGCCACCAGCACCTTTCCGCCGAGGCCGCGGTCCTGCAGATGGATGGCGTGGTCGGCGGCACAGATGCACACGTCGATGCTGCCAGCCGCGAGCGCCTGGGCGACCGGTCCGCCGCCCTTGAAGTCGAGCCGCTCATACTTGAGGCCCTCGGCGGCGAAGAAGCCTTTCTGCTCGGCGACGACGACGGGCAAGCCGCCGGCCGAGAGCTGTGCCGCACCGATCTTGATGAGCTCCTGAGCCTTGACCGGAAGTGACGACAGACCGGCAAGCGGCAGGAACGCCGTCATAAAAAGGAGCGCCTTGAATTTGCGACGCATGTTTCGCCCTCTGCGAAAGGAGTGGAAGGAGACTTCACCAACCTCAAGCGCTCTCACCGATTCTTTTCGGCGATGTATTTTATAGTTTGACGATCCATAAATTCCTGAACCGAGAGCTTTCCGATGCTTTGCCTCTGCATTGGCGGACGCGGCGACTTCACGTCGCCACGTCCTGCGGGATCAGCGGCCCGGCGGCTTGGCGGCAAAGGGCGAGCCGCGCAGGCACATGGCGCCCTTGGCGTCCTGCCACAGGCGCTCGGTGGCATGGAGATGGCCGAGAGCGCGCGCGATCTCGGCGAAGTTGTAGCTGCTGAAGGCCTCGGCAATATCGGTGTAGTACCGAGGCGCCTTGCCGACCATCTCGGCGATTTTCTCGGCCAGCGCGATAACATCGTCTTCGCTCGCCGAAGCGCCGGGCTCGTCCGCCTTGCCGGCCACGTAGTCGCCGATCTTCGCCGTGTCGGCATAGGCATAGGCGATGCGCTCGTAACGCTCCTTCGGGATGCCTTCGGAGATGGTGGCATCGATGCCGACCTTTGCCGTGGTGGGCACCACGCCGGGCGGAGTCGGCGGCAGGCTCGGATCGAGCGGCTTTCCGCGCGCGCCGGTGACGATCATGATGTCCTTGTCGCCCTGGACGCGCGTGGCGATGGCCCATTCCACGTCCATGGGGTTGAAGACGTCGATGTCGTCGTCCACCACGACCACATGCTTCAGATCCATCACCGAGAGGGCGGCGAGCAAAGCGTTCTTGCCCTCGCCCGGCTGCTTCTTGATGGAGATGACCGCATGCCAGAAGGCGCAGCCGCCGAGGGTGACGTTGATGTCCTTCACCTGCACGCCGGCGGTCTTCAGCGCCTGCCGGATGGCCGCGTAGCGGGTGGGGGCGGCGAGCCAGGTGTTCTCCCACGGCATGTGGAGCGCGTAATAGACCGCGTCCTTGCGCATGGAGACGGACTTGATGCGCACGATGGGGTTCCAGTGCAGCCCGCCCATGAGACGGGTGAACTCGCCGAAGCGGCCTTCCGGATAGATCCAGCCGTGGGGCAGGATCTCGGCCTCGAGCACGATCTCGGCGTCAGCAATATAGGGCACGTCGATGGTGCGGCAGGGCGCAAGGTCCACCGGGCCACCACGCAGGCCGCCAGAGATGGCCATCTCGTCCACGCCGAGGGGCGCGCGGAAGCCCGAGCCCATGATCTCGTAGGGATGGGTGCCGATGGAGATGGAGATGGGGCACGGCCGGCCCGCCTCATACGCCCGCTGCGCGAACAGGCGCATGTTATTGGGCGTGACAATGTCGATTCCGGTGAGGTTCTTTTCCTTGACGATGAAGCGGTAGATGCCCGCGTTCAGCCCGAACTCCGGATCGCGCGCGATGACCACGCCGGCGGTGATCATCGGACCGCCGTCATAGATCGAGCTCATGGGGATAGGCAGCTTGTAGAGGTCGACCGCATCGCCCTCCATCACCACTTCCTGCGTGGGCGAGGTGTTGACGATGTTGGGGTTGACCGGGCGATCGATGGCCGCCCTCAGCTTCATCTCGATTTCGGGATAGGTCGTGCACCCCAGGGACATGATAGCCCGCTTCTGGGAGCGGATGATGCCGGAGACGACGGGCACGTCGTAGCCGATGACGTTGTGGAAGAACAAAGCCTTGTCGGACTGGTCCACGAGGGTCGCGATGTGGCGGATGTCGATCGGCTGATGCAGGTCGACCAACTCTCCCTGGTCCCGAAGCCGGCCCAGAAACTCGCGAAACGTCTCGGTATCATGCCTCATCTGTCACGCTCCACACGTGCCACGTGCCGTGGCCGCGCCATAAAAAAAGCCCGGCATCTCGCCGGGCCCCGATCACTTAGATTGCGTTACGTAAGCGCCACGAGAATGAGCAACGTGCGTGCGCTCGCCGGCTTCTGCTACGGCTAAGCCAAGCCAGCGACGGAATGCTTCCCGTAAGACCTGGTGGTTTCGACTTTCGAGATCTCGATTTTCTGCAGTTGTCGCATCGTTCATGAGACGGAACTCCTCAGAAACGCGCATCGATGGTGAATCAATCACCTTGTCTATGACTTTACAGTCTCGACGATGCATTGCGCTGTACACAATCCATACACGGCCACGACGCGGATGGCGCAGTCCGGCTCCTGCGGAGGACGATACCCGCCTTCCGAAAAGGACCCGCTTAGTGCGCGCCAATGGATGCGAATGGTGGCAGCTTTCACGCTCGTGAAACGCAGCCCCACGCCGCCCCTTCGGGGGCGACCCGGGACCAACGACGACGAAAGACATAATACATAGCTTGGTATGCAAGTCCACAGAATCGCCATGCACGAAATTTAGGCAGGCAATCAGCCGCGTCGCTTGAGATCGGCCTCAAGCCGTTCAGTGAGGCCAATCAGCATATCGCGCAGGGCCGTCTGCGCCGCGGGATCGAGCCCTTCCAGCGCCACGGTATTGACCTCGGCAGCGTTGCGCACCGAAGCGCGGGCGAGCCGCGCGCCGTACTCGGTGAGGTGGATGGTCGCAAGTCGCCCGTCTTCCGCGCTCTGGCGGCGCGTGATCAGCCCATCCCGCTCCATGCGTTTCAGGGTGTTCGCCATTGTGGCCTGCTCGATCCGCACAGCCTCGCACAGGTCGCGCTGGCTCATGCCGTCATGGGTCAGCAATTCCACGGCCACGGGATACTGGCCGGGCAGGATGCCGTCCGGTCCGTTGCGAACCTTCAGGGACTGGGCCAGAAGGCGCGCCAGCAGGCTGATGAGATAGCCGAGCGTCATCCGGTGCAACGGAGCGATCTCGAAGCCTTCCGGCTCCTCCGTCTCCTTTGCCTGATGCTTGCCATTGGCCGCCATCACCGCCCCTCCACTCAACTGCATTCGGTCCGGAGCCGGAGCCCCCGTGCGCAGGCCTCGCCGAACTCGCAGGCAGTGACCCCCTTTCGGTTTTAGAGGGAGAGGGAGCGAATTTCCAAGACCGGAGATCGAGCAACGCTGCACGCGCGACATACCCACGGCCCGTCA
Organism: Xanthobacter pollutisoli; assembly: GCF_040044995.1. Taxonomy (NCBI): domain Bacteria; kingdom Pseudomonadati; phylum Pseudomonadota; class Alphaproteobacteria; order Hyphomicrobiales; family Xanthobacteraceae; genus Xanthobacter; species Xanthobacter pollutisoli. Next base: position 617 of record NZ_JBDZDP010000028.1, on the reverse strand, counting down.
GCGCGCATGCCCAGCCACGGTGACAGGTGGGGAGCACGCTCTCAGGAGAGCCATTGTGCACGGCAGCCCCCGATGGACTCTTTCTTGAGCGCCACCCTGCGAACCTCCGCCAGAATCGCGGCTCTTGAGCCAAATTCAGCGTTAAATGGCTGATCTACCAATATGAAATATTTCATAGCGTGCTATCTATTTGGTCTTCTCCGAATTGAAATGGTTCTGTAGGCTTCTCACCAGTGAGCCGAGAGGTGATGTGCGTGACCCAGCAGCGCGAAAGAGATCGGTGGCGGAAGCGGGCCAGATTCTTCGAGGGTCCCAACGCGTCACCAACGGCCAACATCACCTCGCTGAAACCAGAATTCGAAGTCCTCAAGAGCGTCGGACAGTGAAGCGCGAGCAGCCCGACGCGGCCCTGGCCCCTGCGCCCTACGAGGCGTCGAACGCCATCACGTAACGGCCCGAGAGCGACAACCGTCGCCCTATCGCCCCAAACAGAGAGAATTGGAATGCCCAAGACGATGAAGGCCCTGCTGCTGAAGCAGCATGGCGACGTGAGCGACCTCGTGGTGGTGGACGATTATCCCGTCCCCACCGCGAAGGCCGGCGAGGTGGTGATCCGC
>NZ_JBDZDP010000027.1:0-40233 GCF_040044995.1 Xanthobacter pollutisoli | reverse complement strand
TCCGTCGACGAGAGCCAGATCGGCAAGACCGCCGCCGAACTCGCCGCAGGCTGAGTTGTGTTCGACGGGTCGGCTTCGGCCGGCCCGTCTCCCGGACGCCCATCCGAGTGGCTTGCTTCCCTTGCAGCGTGCCATCGATATTTCGTCAGGATGAGCGTGACCTTTTCGATACGCCTTTTCAAACACCGTACGCACAAGACTGCAGAGACGACCGGTCCCTCGCCGCAAGGCGGGGGACCTTTTGCAAGCAGCGGCCCGCCATCTCCGCCTCCGTTTCCCGCCGCTCGGCTTTCCCGACACTCCCGCCCAGATCTCCCCGCCTGAGAGCTGGCGCTCTCCGACAAACATCTTCTTTAACCTGCTCCACGCCGGCGCTTCCGACACATGCGACACGTCGCGATTACGACGCGACATTCGGAATGCTTCTCAACACCAACACTGCCATGCGGACAGCGGCCAGGCTGTCGCCTTCCTGACAACAATCCTGCGCCGGGCCGCGCCGAGGCCACGGCACAGAGCCGACAATCACCCGATCGGCTCTATAAATCGTTGAAAGTGCGAATGATTCACAAACCGGCGGGGCTTGGCACGCCGTTTGCCAGTCATGGCTCGTGAGCCGCGGTGATTTTTGGCTCGGAGCAAATTCATGCACATCGTCGTCTGCATCAAACAGGTCCCGGATTCGGCGCAGATCCGCGTCCATCCCGTCACGAACACGATCATGCGGCAGGGCGTGCCGACGATCATCAACCCCTATGACCTGTTCGCGCTCGAAGAAGCCATGCGCCTGCGCGACACCTTCGGCGGCGAGGTCACGGTGCTGACCATGGGTCCGCCCTCGGCCGAGGATTCCCTCCGCAAGGCGCTGACCTTCGGCGCCGACCGCGCGGTCCTCCTGACCGACCGCTTCTTCGCGGGCTCCGACACGCTGGCCACCAGCTTCGCCCTCGCCACCGCGATCCAGAAGATCAGCGAGACCTGGGGGGCGCCGGACATCGTCTTCACTGGCAAGCAGACCATCGACGGCGACACCGCCCAGGTGGGTCCCGGCATCGCCAAGCGCCTCGGCCTCATGCAGATCACCTACGTGGCCAAGGTGGCGGAGTTCGACCCCGCCGAGCGCACGGTGACCCTGGAGCGCCGGGCCGAGGGCGGCACGCAGGTACTGAAGTCCAAGCTGCCCTGTCTCATCGCCATGCTGGAGGCCACCAACGAGATCCGCCGTGGCTCCATGGTGGATGCGCTGCGCGCCGCCCGCATCGAAGTGGTGAAGTGGAACGCCAAGGACGCCGGCGTCACCGACATGAGCAAGTGCGGCCTGAAGGGTTCGCCGACCATCGTGAAGAAGGTGTTCGCGCCGAGCCCGCGGGCCGAGAAGGCAAAGATCATCGAGGCGCCGGAGGGCGGCAATGTCGCCGAGACGCTGATCGCCGAGATCTTCACCGCGCAGCCCAGCCTCGAAGCCGACCTGACCGCGCTGGCGCGTGGATTCTGACGGCCCGCGCCGCAACGAGACGAGAGAGCCGACCATCATGAGCGAGCCCAAAACTCCCCCAGCCCCCGCCGCCGCAGGGCGTGCCTCCACCAAGAAGGAGCTGCCCGAGCACTTCAAGGGGTACAAGCACGTCTGGGTGTTCATCGAGCAGGAGCGCGGCCAGGTTCATCCGGTCTCCTGGGAGCTCATGGGCGCAGGCCGGAAGCTCGCCGACAAGCTCGGCGTGGAGCTTGCCGCCGTGGTGGTGGGCGCGGAAGGCGAGACGGTGCGCGGCGCGGTCGCCGAGTCGTTCTGCTACGGCGCGGACCTCGCCTATGTGGTGGCGGATCCGGTGCTGACCGATTATCGCAACGAGGCCTACACGGCCGCGATGACCGACCTCGTCAACACCTACAAGCCCGAGATCCTGCTGCTCGGCGCCACCACCCTCGGCCGTGACCTCGCCGGCGCGGTGGCGACCACCCTGCTCACCGGCCTCACCGCCGATTCCACCGAGCTGGACGTGGACGCCGACGGCTCGCTGGCGGCCACCCGGCCGACCTTCGGCGGCTCGCTCCTCTGCACCATCTACACGCTGAACTATCGCCCCCAGATGGCGACCGTGCGCCCGCGCGTGATGCCCATGCCGATCCGGGTGGAGAAGCCCATCGGCAAGGTCGTCGAGCACAAGCTCAGCGTGGTCGAGGCCGACATCGTCACGAAGATCCTCAACTTCATCCCCGACCGCGATTCCAACAAGGCGAACCTCGCCTATGCGGACGTGGTGGTGGCCGGCGGCATGGGGCTCGGCTCGCCGGAGAACTTCCAGCTGGTGCGCAACCTCGCCGCCGCCATGGGCGCCGAATACGGCTGCTCGCGGCCGCTGGTGCAGAAGGGGTGGGTCACCTCCGACCGGCAGATCGGCCAGACCGGCAAGACCATCCGCCCCCGGCTCTACATCGCCGCCGGCATCTCCGGCGCCATCCAGCATCGCGTGGGCGTCGAGGGCGCGGACCTGATCGTCGCCATCAATACCGACAAGAACGCGCCGATCTTCGACTTCGCCCATCTCGGCATCGTCACCGACGCCATCCGTCTGCTTCCGGCCCTGACGGAAGCCTTCGCCAAGCGCCTGTCCGCCCACTCCAGCGACAAGCTCGCCAGCTAAAGGATCAATCCGATGATCGACGAAAGGTTTGATGCGATTGTCGTCGGCGCCGGCATGGCCGGCAACGCGGCGGCCTACACCATGGCGAAGCGCGGCCTGAAGGTCCTGCAGCTGGAGCGCGGCGAGTATTCCGGCTCGAAGAACGTGCAGGGCGCCATCCTCTATGCCGACATGATGGAGAAGATCATTCCCGATTTCCGGGAAGATGCTCCGCTGGAGCGGCACCTGATCGAGCAGCGCTTCTGGATGATGGGCGAGAATTCCCACACCGGCCTGCACTACAGGTCCGACGACTTCAATGAAGAGAAGCCGAACCGCTACACCATCATCCGGGCGCAGTTCGACAAGTGGTTCTCCTCCAAGGTCCGCGAGGCCGGCGCCCTGGTGGTTTGCGAGACCACGGTGACCGAGCTGGTGCAGGACGCCTACGGCAAGGTGATCGGCGTGAAGACCGATCGCGGCGGCGGCCAGATCCACGCGGACGTGGTGGTTCTGGCGGAGGGCGTCACCGGGCTCCTCGGCGCCCGCGCCGGCCTGCGCAAGATCCCCAAGCCCACGGAAGTGGCCCTGGCGGTGAAGGAAATGCACTTCATGCCGCAGGAGGTCATCGAGCAGCGCTTCAACGTGAAGGGCAACGAGGGCGCGGTGATCGAGGCGGCCGGAACCATCTCCAAGGGGATGACCGGCATGGGCTTCCTTTACACCAACCGCGAATGCGTCTCGGTCGGCCTGGGCTGCCTCGTGTCGGACTTCCAGAAGAGCGGCGAGTCGCCGTATCAGCTGCTGGAGAAGTTCAAGAGCCATCCGTCCATCGCGCCTTTGCTCGAGGGCTCGGAGGTGAAGGAATATGCCGCCCACCTCATTCCCGAGGGCGGCTACAAGTCCATCCCGCAATTGTACGGCGATGGATGGGTGGTGGTGGGCGACGCAGCCCAGTTGAACAACGCCATCCACCGCGAGGGCTCCAACCTCGCCATGACCTCCGGCCGCATCGCCGCCGAAGCCATCTTCCAGGTCAAGTCCCGCAAGGACCCCATGACCACCGCGAATCTCGCGCTCTACAAGAAGATGCTCGACGACAGCTTCGTGATAAAAGACCTTAAGAAGTACAAGGACATGCCGCAGCTTCTGCACATTCAGTCGCAGAACTTCTTCCTCACCTATCCCCAGCTCGTCAACAAGGCGATGGAGAACTTCGTCCGTGTCGACGGCACGCCGAAGAAGGAAAAGGAGAAGCTGACGGTGAAGTCCTTCACCTCCGCGCGGTCGTGGGCGGGCCTGTTCGGCGACGCCTTCCGTCTCGCCCGCGCCTGGCGCTGAGGGCGTTGAGGCTCAGCATTTTTTGATCCCTTGCGCGCGGCGGGCGAGCCCCGTCGCGGCCAACCTCCGGAGATTTCCGATGGCCAGCACCGAAACCGCAGTCCGCGTCGAGGACAAGCTCTTCCAGAACCGTTACCTTGTGGACGCCGGCCGTGCCCACATCAAGGTCCGTCCGCACACCACCCCCTCCCCGGCCCTGCTTTCTCTGCTCACCACCTGCCCCGCCCGCTGCTACGAGATGAACGACAAGGGCCAGGTCGAGATCACCGCCGACGGCTGCGTCGAATGCGGCACCTGCCGCATCATCGGCGAGCCCACCGGCGACATCGAGTGGAACTATCCCCGCGGCGGCTACGGCGTTCTCTTCAAGTTTGGCTGAGCAAAGCCCGCGCATGAGGTCCGGCGGGGGTGCCTGGGCACCCCCGCAATGCCATCTGGATCACTGGCGCGCTCCCCCCTAGACTGGGCGCGGGAGGACGCGCTCATGTCCACACTCATGGCCGGAGAGCCAGACATCGCCCTAGAGGCCCTCGACTGGCAGGGACGCCCGCTGCGCTGCCAGGATTGCCCGCACGAAGACATTCACGCCGAAGGCCGGTGCGACATCGGTCAGGTCTGCGTCGCCGACCGCCGGCGCAAGCGCATCGACCGATTCTTCGCCCGGAATGCGACGCTCGCGGCCCGCTACCTCGACCATCCTTATTTCGAGGTCCGCGCGCTCGCCGCGCGGCATGCGAGCGTCTTTCTGCTTGCTCAGTTGAAGTCCGATCCCGAACCTGACGTGCGCGTGGTCTGCGCCATGCGGCTGCCGCTGGCGCGCATATCCGACATGCGGTTCGACCCCGAGCCGCGGGTGCGTATGGCCCTCGCCGAACGCCTTGAGGGCAGCGAGCTCGTGCCCCTCCTGTCGGATTCCGACTATACGGTGCGCATGGCCGCCGCCCGGCGGGCGCCGCCGGATGCACTGGTCTATCTGATGCGCGACCCGGAAGTGGACGTCCGCCGTGTCGTCGCCCGGCTCCTGCCCCAGGCGCACCTCACCCGCATGGCCGACGATCCTGATCCGCTGGTGCGCATGGTGGTCGCCGAGCATCTCGATCCCGAGCGCCTCGGCCCGCTGGCCGGGGATCCCGACATGCGGGTGCGCTTCATCGTGGTGGAGCGGATCATTCCTCAGCTCCTCGCACCCCTGGTGACGGACGAGGTGCCTCCCATCGCAGAGGTCGCGCGCCAGCGCCTCGCCGCACTCTGATCCACGGCATTTGCCTCCCGCCGGCCCGCGTGGCCGGCGGCTCAAGCGCGTGCGCGACTGCGACGCGTTCGCATGAATTCGCGTGCTGCGCTGCCATATATTTCTTTCGCTTTTGCGTATTCTCCTTGACCTCGGCAGATTTGCTCTGTCGTGGCATCCATTCTGCATGGTCATGCCGTTGATGAATGGCAGAACGAGCGTTCCTGCCCCACGAGAGAGTCGCTCGAGAACCGAGGAATGCCATGATCGAAGTCACAGCAAATGATGTGAAATTCTCCGCCTATCGCGCGGATCCGGAAGGCGCGCCCAAGGGCGCCGTCGTGGTTCTCCAGGACGTCTATGGTGTGAATGCCGACATTCGCAAGATCGCCGACGACTTCGCGGCGGCCGGCTATGTCGCCGTCGCTCCCGCCCTTTTCGACAAGGTGAAGTCGAGCATCGAGCTCGGGTCCGACGCCGCCGCCGAGGGCCGCAGCCTCAGCGCCGAGGTCGGTACCGACTGGTCGCTCGAGGCCATCCAGGCCACCGTCGACACGGTGAAGGATGCCGGCAAGGTCGCTCTCGTTGGCTATGCCTGGGGCGGCTTTCTCGCCTACACCGCGGCCAACCGCCTGAAGGGTGTCGCCTGCGCCATCGGCTACCATGCCGACGGCCTCCTCGAAGGCGTGATGGAGAAGCGTCGCATTCCGACCCTCATCCATTTTGCCGAGCAGGACCCGGAGATCACCGAAGAGGAGATGATCCAGTTCCGCGCCCGCCGGCCGGACGTGTCGGCTTTCTCCTATCCCGACGCCACCCGCGGCTTCGCCTATCCGGCGAGCCCGGCCTACAACGCTGCGGCGGCCGACCAGGCGCTGGAGCGGACCCTGTTCTTCGTGTCACAGTTCGTCGTCGGCCAGGGACCCATCCAGCTGAAGAATTCGGGCGCCTATGCGCAGGCGAAGACCGAGAAGAAGGGCAAGAAGAAGCCCGAAGCCGACGACATGGGCCCACCCCTCGACTGAGGCGGCGGTCCTCTTTTGGACGATTGGCCGGCACGCGCTCCCCCCATGGGAGCGCGGTCGGTGCTTTGTGCTTTCCTCTGTTCGGGCGCGCCCCTGACAAGGCGAGGCCGCGAGAGGCGGAATCCGAAGATCCGCGGCGCGCAGCGCTTGACGTGGTCCGGCGGCAGCAGATCATGAAAGCGGGGCGGCGATGTCGACGCCCGGCACGGGAGGGCACCCATGAGCGTGATCGAGCACGATTTCGGGGCCGGCAAGCGGCGCAAGGAAAAGCGTTTCCGTGATCTGCTCAGCCTCGATGCCCTGCACGAGCAGAATGTGCGCAACAATCCCCTGCCCTATCTGGAGCGGGCGAGCGAGCGCATCTACCAGCTGGAAAAGACCATATTCGAGGCGGCGCTGGCGGCCCGGCCGGCTGCGGCGGATGAGACCACCCCCGACGGCGCACCGGTCCCGACGGTCACCATCACCATTTCCGAGTATCGGCGCCTGCTGGCCTGCCGAAAGCTGGTTGATACAGCGTTGGAGGAAATCCAGGCCCGTCCGCAGGATGACGACGGCCGCTGACATCCAGCGCTGGTCCCGCGCGATTCTTCGCGCATCATCGGCGCTAGGCGTCGTTCCTCTGAGACGACCAAGCGAAACAGTCCGCGGCGACACGGTCGCCGCGGACCTGTCAGTTACATCAATCTGAACGTCTGCCCGGCCAAGCCATCAGCGCATCCCGACGTCCTGGCGCCGGGAACCTCCCGCCCCCGAGGCCACCGCGTAAGGCCACAGACCGGTCGACGAACCAGCCCATCTCGCACCAAGGCCTTCGCCCGGCTTCCCGGACGAAGGCCTCGCCGACGGAACCTTGCGCGAACGCTCAGTTATGCACGGAGGGCGGCGGGGTCCACTGGTAGAGATCACCCCACCCGTTGAGCGCCTTCACCTCGTGAACGAAGCCGAGCTCGCCCAGCGCGGCCGCAAGGCCGAGCTGCTCGCCGCTCTTCACGCTGGCCAGCAGCGGCACCTTGCGCCCCTGCAACTCGCCGAGGAGCGCGGGAAGAACCTTGTCCTCGCGCGCCGTGGGCGCCACCGCCGCATAGGCGACGTGAATCGCCTCGCTGTTGCGGAAGCCCCACTCGAACTGGTCCCGGCGGGCGAGGAGCGCACCGACGATGCCCTTCTCATCGTCCACGACGACGGGTGACAGGCCCGAGGTGCAGCACGCCATCAGCTCCGACAGCAGGGTTTCCTGCTCGGCTTCGTCCTCCAGCTTGAAGGGGACGTCGGCGGCCACCTGGCGCAGGAGCCCCCAGATGCCTTGAACGTCACTCAGGGACGCCATGCGGCGGGTCAATTCGGCCATAACATCATCTCCAGAGAAGGCGAAAAAAGAACTTGCAGATTTTAGATGATCAGCCAGACTTTTCAATATTCGTAGTCCACTCCTCGCGATATTTCGCAATGTCGCGAAGCATACGCCGCGCGCTCAATTCCCTGTGGGATGCGCGACACTGTCGTGTGTGCGACAGCCAAGAGCGGCTCCGTGTCTTCTGGCAAGAACCTTGCTCGCGCCGGAGGGGCGGGGACGACGCGCTGCGCCCCGCGGCATTGGTTTGGAGCAAGGCATGTCGACGACCGAAGGATTTTTCATCGATTGGGACGGGAATGCGCGCAGCGTCGACGATCCCGGCGGCGGCTATCTGTGCGAGACCGACCGCGTCGCGAAATATGTCGCGGTGACCACGAAGACCGGCACGCTGGTGCACGAAGGCACTTTCTACAAGACCATGGATGACATCGCGAAGGCCGGCATCAAGGCGTCCTTCGTGCCCGGCTCCCACCCGTGGGGCTCCAAGGAGGACGGCTTCTGAGCCGCACCGTCGGCGGCGCGCGGCTCCCCCGGGCCGCGCCGCCGGCGCAAAGACAGTCCACGAACGCACCCCCGATCGACCTCACAGCCAGAAACGGAGATTCGGCGATGCTCCCGACGACGATTCTCATCGACGAGGCCCCCCGCTGCGTCGTGCGCCCGAACGACACCAAGGCCCTCACCCGCTTCCTGCGCAATGCCAAGGCGTATCTCCTGGCGGAGAACCCGGACGGCAAGATCACCCATCGCAACGCCTCGGAGGACGAGGTGGCACGCTGGAGAAACGGTCTTGCACTGCATCAGGCCTGGGGCGGGTCGGACGAGGATTTTTTCGGCATACCCTTGTAGGCGCCTTCCGCGTCAACGCGGCGTCGCGGAACGGTCAGCGGTCTCGTGTGGGCCAAGGATGATGCACGCCGTCCTTCAGGGCCGGGCGGCGTGACCGACGGTGTCGTGCGGATTGCCGGCGGTGTTGCGCATCCAGTCCGCCAATTTCGCCATGGCGCCATAGATCTCGGCGCGGGCCGCACCATCAGCCACCGTCTCCTCCAGCGCGCCGCGCATGCAGAGGAGCCAGGCATCGCGCTCGGCATTGCCGATGGAAAATCCCATGTGCCGCTGGCGCAGGCGCGGATGGCCCTTCTCCACCGAATAGAGCTTGGGGCCGCCGGTCCATTCGGTCAGGTAGCGCTTCAGCACCTGCTTGGTCGTGCCCAGATCGTCGGCGTGCATCTCGCGTATGCCGCGGGCTTCGGGCAGGGTGTCCATGCGGGCGTAGAAGGCTTCAACCAGCCGGTCGATCACCACCGCGCCGCCCAGGCGCTCGAACATCGTCACCGTCTCGGTCACTTCCGACATGGTCCACCTCACGAACGCGGATCGGCCGGGCGGGCTCAGGGCGCGGTCGGCCGGTCTCTCTTCAGGTGAGAGGCGATCTGGGGCAACGGTGCCGCCCCCAAAGGATCGCACTCTCGCGGCCGCGGCCCCTTGGGGCCCTATTCCTCCATGTTGGGCAGAAGGATCACCTCGGCCGGAGCCCCGGCCCCCTGCGCCTCGACGAAATCGAGGGCGGATACGAGGGAGAGCCCGCCGTCCGCTTCCATCAGCACCACCGCATCCTGCGGCATCTTCCCGAGCGCTTCGAGCAGTTGCGCGACGGTCATGACCTGATGCCCTCCCGTTCGGCCAGGCCCATCAGGCCGGCCCCAGCGATGCGCCGGCCTCGTCGAAGGCCACGACCACCGTATCCTCGTCCGTCATGCGGACTTCGGCCCGCTGCAGCGCGCCGTTGCCGTGATAGGCGTAGCGGTGCGCCAGCTCCACCTCGCCATAGACCATCTTGTCGAAACCGGTCAGCTGCCCCGCCGCATCGAACCATGCGCGGATAAAGGTGTTGCGATGGGTGAGCTGCGCCTCGGGGATTTCCTCCACCAGGCGGAACGGCATCTTCACGCCCGTATAGGTCACGAAGAAACGGCACGCCCCCTCGTCCCCCGTCGTCGCAGCACGCGTCATTTGCACCCCGCTCACGCCCACCTCCGCCAAACCGGCATCCCCCAAACCCGTCTTGCCCGAACCGGCGATCTCGGCCCTCGCCGGCGCCCCTCCCTCCGCGGACGCCGTTCCCGACGCGCGCGCGAGAGACCGATCGGGCGTCGCGGGACCGCGTGCGCCGCTCAATCCGGGGAAATCATGATCTCCATGGTGTCGTCGAAGTCGTCGTAAGGAAAAGGGCGTGCCTCTTCCTCCACCAGGGTGACGCCGCACAGGCACACGTCCGCGCCGACCACCGCAAGGGCGATGGGCTCAAGATGTTCGCCCTCGCACGGCCCTTCCATGCAGGCGCCGCTCTCGATGTCGAACAGCGCGCCATGGCGGCCGCAGCGCAGGCGGGTGCCCTCCTTGTTGAAGAACTCACCGCCGCCGATATTCAGCCAGGCGCCCTTGTGGGGGCAGACGTTGACGTAGCCGACAAAATCCCGCGCGCCTGTGCGCACCACGACGATGCGGAACGGACGGGCCTCGCCCTCCGGCGTGATGCGCGAGAGGTCGAACGCCTTGGCTCGGCCCGGATCAATCTCGCGGGTCTCGCAAATGGCGTAGATTTCGATTTCGTCGCCAGCCATCCGTTCCCACCCGGCCCTCCCGAAAAGCGCCGGCTCCTGTCGCAAATAAAACAGTCTGTCGCGACCCGTCGCGCGCTTGGCGCGCACGGCTGCAACTGCGCCGATATTTGCATGAAGCATGCCGGAAGACGGCGCCGCGGCGCCGCAAGGACGCTCCAATGGCCGCGATGAAGCTCTACATGACGCCCGGATCCTGCTCCACCGGCATCCACATCATCATGGAGGAGCTGGAGGAAGCGTTCGAGGCGCACATCGTGAACCTTCCCGCGGGCGACCACTTCAAGCCCGATTATGTGGCGGTCAATCCGAAGTCGACCATTCCGGCCCTGGTGCGCCCGGACGGCACCGCGCTCACGGAGGTGGTCTCCATCGCCTACTGGCTCGCCCGCACCCGGGGGCGCGGTCGCCTCTGGCCCGCCGATGCGGACGCCGAGACCCAGGCCCTCGAAACCATGGTCTATGTGGTGTCCACGGTTCACGGCCAGGGCTTCGCCCGCATCTTCGCCACACCGAGCTTCGCCGCCGGCGCCGACGACCAGAAGCGGGTGGAGATGCTGGGCCGCGACATCGTCCGCCAGGGCTTCGCCATCCTCGACACGGCCCTCGCCGGACGGGACTATGTGGTGGGCGCCTTCTCCGCCGCCGATGCAGTGCTGTTCTATGTGGAATTCTGGGCCGACAAGACCGGCATCGAGCTGCCGGCGAACCTTGCGGCGCACTACTGGCGCATGCTGGAGCGCCCGGTGGTGCAGCGGGTCCTCCGTGAGGAAGGCTACAATCTGACCCTGCTCGGAGCACAGCCGACACGGCCCCATTAAAAGGCGCCCTGAGCACCCTTTTTCCACCTGCACGCAGGCTCGCTCCCGAGCTGCGGCGGGCCTGACCGGAGACCCCGATGGCCGAGATGTTCGTGGTGACCGAAGCCAACCAGGACGACATGTCCCGCAAGGCCGGCATCTTCCTCTATTGCGACACCAAGCTCTGGCTCGAGGGCAATGTGGTCCATCGCGACGACGGCCCGGCCATCATATCGCCTGACGGCGTCGAGCGCTGGTATCTCTCCGGCGCCGACATGACGCGGCAAGTGAAGGCGTTCTTTTCCGCCAACAAATGGCCGCTGGCGCCGGGCCTGAACGACGACGACAAGAAGGCGCGATTCGCCGCCGAATTCCTGCGCTGAGGGATCTTTCAGCCGCGATCGAGCCGCTGAAATGCGAATGGCCGGCTGAGGGGCCGGCCATTCGCAGTCTTGACGGATGCCGCGCAGGCTCAGATGAGCCCGAGTTCCAGCTGGACCTCGTCGCTCATGCGCGATTTGTCCCACGGCGGATCGAAAACCAGCTTCATCTTGACGTCGGAAACGCCGGGTACTACGGCAACCGCCTCCTGCACCCAGCCAAGCATCTGCCCGGCCACCGGGCAGCCCGGCGCGGTCAGCGTCATGTCGATCTCGACCACGCCGCCATTCTTGACCTCGATCCGGTAGATCAGGCCGAGGTCGTAGATGTTGACCGGAATCTCGGGATCATTAACGGTTCGCAGCGCGGCGATGACACCTTCCAGGAAGGCGGCTTCATCTTCCGGAATTTCTTCAAAATTGCGCACTTCGCCATAAAGGATCATCGTCGTCGGAGCGGCAATGCCGTGATCTGTAGGCTGAGTCATGTGCCCATTGCCTCCTGCCCCCTCATCATACCAGACTACATAGCAAGCAGGATGCCAGATTGCCCAGACCGCGGGTCAGTCCAGCCCCTCGGCAAGGGCCGCGACCACCGGCCAGCCAACCGCGCCAGTGGGATCAAGCACTTTCAGCGCCTCAAGCTTTTCCGCCGCCTCGTCCGGGCGATTCTGCCGCAGGTTGATGAAGGCCAGCGCCTTCAGCGTGTAGAGCGCAAACCGGCCGGCGCCCTCGGGGAGAATGTCGTAGGCGTGCCACTTGTGCCAGTCGAGATCCCATCCGGCCTGGCTCGCCGCCTCCTTGAGCCCACCCTGCGCGGCAGCCTCGGCCTCATCCAGATTGCCCTGGTAGGTGTGGATCTTGTAGAGGCAGAAATAGACCGGCAGCTCGGTGGGCGCCGTGGCCAGGGCCTGACGGAACAGTTCGTCCGCCCGCTTGCGGTCCTTGCGATAGGCAATGACACCCTGCTGCAGCAGGGCATTCACCTGGTCGGAAACCTCGCCGAAATTGATGACGTCGGTGTTGGGCAGCAGCTCGATCATCGGGTGGTGCCGTTCGCTGTGTGTGGCGGAAGGCCCCGCTGGGATCACTTCACCAGATGGGGATGGGGCGATGTATCGGCGGGCCGGGCGCTGCGGAAGGTCAGCGCCCGGCTCACCGCCTTGGCGATGACGAGAGCCCGGGCGTCGAGCCCGGTCCAGTCGGCGCCGCGGCCGCGAGGGTCGATCTCCAGGAGCTTCACCCCGGCGGGCACCTCGGTTCCGTCGCGCACGACGCCACGCACGATGCCGTCGAACGGCGCGCGGATGGGATCGTTGCCGAGAAAGCCGATGTGGAAGTCCTTGTAGACCCGCGTCCCGATCTCGATGGCCGTGTGCCACCGGCCCGCCACCGCGGAGTGGACGAAGCGCTCTGCCGCCACGTCGCCAAGGGGGCGAGCGACGCCGTCCGCCGGATCGGTAGGACCGGCCTGGATGATCCGCCCCTCCTTGCCTGGCCGGGTCTCTATGGCGAGGTCGCAATTGGTCCCGCCGCTGAAGCCGGGGCCAAGGCCGATGGTGAGGCGCGCGAGACGCCGCAGGTCCGGCGTCACCTGATATTTGTTCATGCGGGCGTCCACCAGAAGATCGATGGACCCGAGCACGATGAGGTCGAGCAGGCCGAGGCTCGTCACCAGCACGCTGCCGTTCGCGAGGCCCGCGCGCACCGCCACGCCGGTGTCGGCGCGCTCGGCGCGCACGCCATCCACCTGAACGTCGTCCTCGAACAGGGCATCGTGAAAGGCCATTTTCCGCCGGATCACCGGCGGAATGGGATCGTGCGACAAGACGACGCCGTATCCGCCCCGATGCAGGCCGACAGCAACGGCCGACGCGATCTCGTTGGTGCCGAGGATCGTCGCGAAAGGGCGGCGCGCGTAGCTTCGACCTTGCTGTTCCAAATCGCTCATTACGGTTCTCGTTTGCAGCGGGGCGACAAGCCGTAAGCAAGACGCGGGCCGATTGGAGCTCTGCGAGAGTGCCGCGCATGGGCCTTCAGGCCTGGATGCGGGCCCTGCCTGGGTGCGCCGCACCGGAAAGGTTCAAGACGCGCCCTGGCCCCTGGCTGTCGCATTTGCGACAGCCAAGACACCCCGCGAGGTGCCGTCTTGTGGTGCCGACCTTGCATGGGACGCGGCCGAACCGAAGGAGACAGCGCTATGGCGATGCCAGCAAATGAAATCGAGCGCCTGGTGAAGGAGGCTCTTCCCGACAGCCAGGTGGTCATCATCGACCTCGCCGGAGACGGCGACCACTACGCCGCCCGCATTACGTCCGAGTCCTTCAAGGGCAAGAGCCGCGTGCAGCAGCACCAGATGGTCTATGCCGCGCTGGGCGAGCATATGGGCGGCACGCTGCACGCCCTCAAGCTCGAGACCCTCGTGCCGAAATGAAAGCGAGCGGGCCGTTGAACAGAGCCCGCACGGAGTGATGCCGTTCAAAGGGATTTTCCAGTTCCAGCCATTTCTTCAGGAGCTTTTGCCATGGCCACCACCTCCGAACGTATTTCCGAGATCATCGCCTCCAGCGACGTGGTTCTGTTCATGAAAGGCGTGCCCGCCGCCCCCCAGTGCGGCTTTTCCGCCGCCGTGGTGCAGGTCCTCGCTCAGGTGGGGGTGCCTTACCGCGCCGTGGACGTGCTCCAGGACCCCATGGTCCGCGAGGGCATAAAGTCCTTCTCCAACTGGCCGACCATTCCCCAGCTCTATGTGAAGGGCGAGTTCGTCGGCGGCTGCGACATCGTCCGCGAGATGTTCCAGGCGGGCGAGCTCAGCGCGCTCATGGCCGACAAAGGCGTTGCGGCCCCTGCCGCTTGAAGCTGCGTCAAACCAAACAAGGGCCCGGCCGCGATCGCGCAGCCGGGCCCTTTTGCTTTTCGGTGTTGCCGGGCGGAGTTGGGCAGCCGGTCTCGTCTCCAACGCGAACCATGCCCACGCACGAAAGCCGGCAGCGCGAGCCGGGGGGCAACCGCGTCGCGAGCCGGCTCGTTCACGTGCTGGCAATTCCCATCCGGGGACGGCACATGGGCTGTGTGCGCCGTCCTACGTAATGGTACGAATTGCGCCGCGCACGCCGCGCAGCTTCAATGGGGACGTTCCGCTCAAGCGGCCTTGGCGGCGGATTCGGCCTTGAAGGCGTCAACCTTGGCGCGATCGAGACGGAATACGCCACGACCGCCGGCGAGCGCCTGGTAGACGTCGGCGGCGCGGTAGGCGAGGAAATCGAACCACTCCTGGGGGTCAAGCCCAGTGGGGCGTTCGCTGATCTCGATGACGGTGCCGTTCGGGGCGAAGCGGGCGTGAATGATGACTGGTTCCATCTTGGTCTCCTCTTGACCGGTCCTCGGTTCCGTAACTCGGTGCTGATCCCGTCGCCCGCCGCAAATCCCTATCCCCGGCAGGCCACAGCCTGATCGATCTCGCTGCCGTCTGCCGGCCGCGGTATTCCAGGCGCGCGCGTCAGCTCTGCGGGCGCCCCTTCCCTGTCTGCGCTGCGTCCCAAAAGGACAGCAGCACATCCAGCGAAAACAACGGTGTGTCACCGGCGCCGGCCGGTCTGGCCTAACTCACGGCGCCTCGATCTCCCGCCAGTGAACTCCATCCTGCTTAGACCCTTCCGCCCGCCGGATGCGCCGGTTCCGCGCGTCGCGCCCTTGGGCTGGGACCGGCCGCGCGGCTAGCGCGCGACCGGCCGCCAGGGTCACAGGCCGGAGAACTCGCCCAGCAGTTCCACCGTCACATTCTCGGTGCCGAGCACGGTGACGTGCTTGGCGAGGCGGGACTTCGAGCCCACGCCCACAATGGCGTCCAGCGCCTCGTTTTCCTCGCGCGTCGTCTTGGAGAGACCCTTGCGGCCCTCCTGGACGAAGATGTGGGATGCGCTGCCGTCCTTGTCCGACTTCTGCCGCTCGGCGAGACCCGGCTCAACGGTGATGAGCGCCTCGAGGAGGTTCGTGCCTTCCGCAACCTCAATGGTCTTTCCGGTAGGCATGACCTTCAACGTAACCGTGGACATCAACAACTCCTGTCGTTTCAGCTTTATTTGGGGTGCGATTTTATTGCCCTTCAGTAGATGGCGGCTCCCGCCCCTACATTGATCGAGGCATCCTTCATCGTTGCGACGATGAACTCGATTTCGTCCTCGCTGAGATGCGTGTGGAAGGGCAGCGCCACGGCGCGGTCCGCCACCTTCTCCGTCACGAGGAAATCGCCCCGGCGATAGCCGAGGTCGAAATAATGCCGCTGCAGATGCAGCGGATTGCTGAAGGCGGCGGATTCCACCTTCTCCACCTTCAGATCCTCGACGATGGCGTCGCGGCTCGACTTGGAGAAGCGCGTGCCGAGATGGACCACGTAGAGGAACCAGTTCACCTCGGTGACGTCCGGGCCGATGTAGGGATCCTTGATGCCCTCGAACGACTGGACGTACTTGAGATAGAGATGCTCCACCGTGCGCCGCTGCTCGATGATCTCTTCAAGCCGGCGCAGCTGGGTGAGGCCGAGGGCGGCGGTGACATCGCTCATGGCGCCCTGGTAGGGGGCGCTCATGCTCACCACCACCGACGAGCGCTCGTCGAGCTTGTGGGAGCGGAAGCGGCGCAGCGCCACCGCCACGTCGATATCGTCGGTGACCACCATGCCACCCTCGCCGCACACGAGCGGGAATGGCTGTGAGAAATCGAACACCGACGTGTCGCCGAACGAGCCCACCAGCGCGCCCTTGTAGCGCGAGCCGATGGCCTCGGTGGAATCCTCGATCAGCACCAGGCGGTGCTTGCGCGCCAGCTCGCGGAACGCCGCCCAGGGCGCGGGATGGCCGTTGGTGTTGCCCGCGACGATGGCCTTGGTCTTGTCCGTGATCTTGGTCTCGGCCTTCTCCGGCACGAGGGTCCCAGCCCAATAGTCGATATCGGCGAACACCGGCCGTGCGCCGGAGAGGCTGATGGCATGGACCGTCTCGCGGAACGTATAGGGCGAGGCGACCACTTCGTCGCCGGGGCCGATGCCGTAAGCCTTCAAGGTGTAGAGCAGGCCCAACGTGCCGCTCGGCACCGCCACCGCATATTTGCGGCCCACGTAGGCCGCAAACTCCGCCTCGAAGGCCTCGGCGGTGGGCCCGCTCGACAGACGGGGCGCCTGCAGCGCCTCGGCCACCGCCTGCAGCTCCACCATGGTGATGTCGGGATCCGACAACAGGATATGAGTGGCCTCGCCGTCGTCGTCACCGTCCGGCAGGTCGACCTCGTCGAAGAATTCGGCCTCGCTCATGGTCAGCTCCGCCGTGCGAGGATGACGCCCGTCGCGGTCGCCGGATCGAGGGTGATGTGGGCGCAATGGTCCGCCGTATCGAGCAGATGCAGGTCGAAGGCGGAATAGGAGCGGAACGGCGCCTCGGTCACGTCCGAGGCGTCGCACTGGGTCCAGGAGAGCGCGGGGAAGCGCTTGCGCAGCTCGGCGAACACCGGCACGGAGGGGTCGCCGGCGGTGAGGACCTGCTCGATCTCGGTGAGGTCGCTGTCGCTCAGAGGCATAACCTTACTCTCCCGTGCCAAATGAGACATCGCCGCGGCTCCAGCCGTGGCCCGATGGGCTCCATGCAGGAACATTGCCAGATTGGATCATTGCCAAAACTTGCGGTCCGCATCCTCGTTAAGCAGATCCAGCACCTCCTTCAGACGGTCATGGGTGCTGTCCAACTCCCACACCCTCGTGCCGTGGTTCATGCGGAAGAGCTGCCAGGCGCTCTGGTCCTCGTCGAACAGCATCAGCGCGATGTCGACGATGCCACCCTCCGGGTCGATGTTGCGGGAGCAGCAGGCGCTCTCGATCCTGTAGCCCCCCTCGGTCGCGAGCACGCGGGGGGTCACGTAGCGATAGCGGCGGCGCGCCTTGATGGCGCGCTCGATCCGCTTCTTGTCGAGATCGTTCGGATGAGCGGGCAGCCTCATCTTCGGTATCTCTTTCACGCCGCACGTGAGCGTGCGTCAGAGGGGCTGAATCTCTTCTTCGAGGCAGCCGACGACGAGGCGCTCGTTGAACTCGATCAAATAGATCGGAGTGTTCGTGTCGGTATGGGTTCCGACCTGCACGATCTCGCCCGTGGCGCCGATCCCCACCAGCAGCGCCTCCTCCGGCACGTCCGGATAGGAGCCGTCGTTGTAGAGGTCGATCAAGGTCTTCACCTTCTGACCCCACTGGTACTTGGGAAGACGCGGTTCCAGGATCATCTTGGCTCAAGCTCCGGGCACGGGGGGCAGGGGAATGTCCACTTCATCGCGGGGAATGGCGCTTTCCAGTTCCTTGCGCTTCATGCCCACGCGGTTTCCGCTCTCGGTGAATTCGACACCGTAGATGTAGAATTGCTGGAGGAAGGTGCCGATGGAGACGACGTAGCCGATCTCGCCCTTCTTCGCGAGGATCTCGCCGATCTCCTTGCCAGCATAGGTTCCGTCATTACGGATGACGCGCTTCGCCTTGACCCGCTCGCCGAAGTTGAAGTACGGCGGCTCCGAGACTTCGACCACATCGCTGTCACGAACAATGTTGCTCATAGCGGCATCTCCCTTGCTAGCTGGCCTCCCGCACGGCTGCGGGAGCGGGCGACCTCACGCACAAAATCGTCATCGTCATCGATGAGCTGGGATACCTGCGAGGGCGAGATGCGGCTCGCCACCTCATAGCGCACGCGCCAGTCGGGATCCTCCAGAAGCGCGGAGAGGAGATCGGGCGCGAGGCGCTGGGCCACCTCGAGACGCACCGCGGGGCTCGCGTCGTTCACCATGCACAGCAGCCATTCTGTGGGCAGGCGCTGCGCCACCACCTTGCGCACCTCGGCCTCGGGATCGTCCACCATGCGGGACAACAGCGGCGGCGCCACGCGGCGCGCCACAACGAGGCGCACGTAATAGTCCTCGTCCGCCATCATTGGGGTGAGCTCGGCATCTTCCAGCAAGGAGACGATGCGGATGCGCACTTCGCGATGCGGATCATTGCGCAGAGGCAGGATCATGCGCTTGGGCAGGCGCCGGGCGGCGTTCCAGCGCACGGTCTCCTCGGGATCGTTCAGCAGGCCGCGCAGCACGAAGATGTCGGCATGCTTCGCCGCGATGGCGCGGACCTCGAAATGCTCGTGCGCCACATAGGCATTGGCGAGCTTGGGATTCCAATTGAAGAAGCGATCGATGCGGCGGGCGTAGCGGTCGTTCACGCAGGCGCGCCGCAGCTGGCACTTGCCGGCCGGCAAGAGGTCGGCCTGATGGACACAGGACGTGCAGTCGATGTCTTCTCCAAGCCAGGTCTTGGCTTCGTCGATGGCGTCGTCAGTCATCGTCATCCTGCCCCGCTCTGTTCAGAACATCGAGCAAGAGCTTCGCCCCGATCTTGTCGGACGGGTCGAGCTCGAGCAGCTTCATCACCGCGGCCCGCCCCTCCTCCAGATCGCCGAGGCGCATGTTGAGGTAGGCGTAGCCCTTCAGCGTGAACAGGAAGAAGCGCGGCATCAGGCGGTCGTAGCGGGAGAATTCGGCGTCATGCGCCTGAACGTCCCGCCAGTCCGCCGGCAGATTGGTCTCGCGCTGGGCCTTGGCGAGGCAGACCCTCGCCACCTCCAGGCACTCCCGAAGGCGGCCCTTGTAGAAATAAAAGCGGTAGAGACCGATCAGCACCGCCGCATGGCCGGGCGCGATCGCCTCGGCCTGGCGAAGGTGCGCTTCCGCGACTTCGTCCTGCTGATAGGAGAGCCCGGCTTCCCACAGATGAAACTGTGCGTCCTCCGGCAGCCCTCCCCCCATAACCGCGCTCGCGAGGAGCGCCTCCGGGGTCAGGAAATCGGACTCGCCCTCGACCTCGAAGGCGACTTGCGAGCCGGACATTCCTGCTCCTTCTCCCAACTCGAAAACATGGGGCTCTGCCTCCCGTCGGAGGGGAGCCGACCGGGGCGGCCGCGAGGCCGCCCCGGCTCGGGGCTGTCAATGGGCGTGCGAGCTGCAGGTGGTCGCCTTGGGATCCTGGAACACCAGGCCCGTCTTGGCGGCCGTGTCGGTGAAGTCGATCGTCACACCGTCCAGCAGCAGGCGGCTCTCGGCCGGAAGGAACAGGCGGACGCCGTCCTTCTCCACCACCGCGTCACCGGGCTGAGGCTCCGGCAACACGGCGATGTCGGCATTGAGCCCGGAGCACCCGCCCGGGGTCACGTGCATGCGGAATCCGGCGGAGGGACCGCCGTCTGCCATGATCATCATGCGGATGAAGCGCGTGGCCGCTCGGGTCATCGTGAAGTCCATCGCGGGAGCTCCCTCAGGCCGTCGGCTGGTAGCGGGGATACGACGTGTCGATCACGCACGTATCGTCCACCGGGCAGACCGCCGCGCACTGCGGCACGTCGAAGTGGCCGATGCACTCGGTGCACTTCTTCGGGTCGATGACGAAGGTTCCGTTCTTCTCCGAAATGGCCACGTTGGGGCATTCCGGCTCACACGCCGAGCAGCTGGTGCACTGCGAGGCTACGATCTTCAACGTCATGGGATTGCTCCTTTGATGCCGGTGCCGGTCAGGCCGCGTTGATGAGCGCGCCCTGGCGGATCTCGGCGTCGCCGCGCACGGTGTGCTCGAGTTCGCCGGTCTTCACCTTGTTGAGGTATTCCTTGAACCAGGTGATGGCCGACTTCTCGATGAACTCGTGAGCGAAGCCATCCACCGGCTCGATGCCAGCCTTGATGAGGTCGGCCTTCGGGCAGCCGCCGATCTTCGCCACGAACACCGCATGGCAGTCGTTGATGGCGCGGATGATGGTCTCGAGGCTGTCCTCCTCGCCGTAGCCGCCCTGGCAGTACAGGTCGACGCGGCGATGACCGACGAACTTGGCGCCGCCGGTGGAGAGCTCCCACACCTGGAACTCCTTGGCGTGGCCGAAGTGCTCGTTGATGAGGCCCGAGCCCTTGGTGGCCACCGCGACGAGGAGCTTGATGTCGCTCTGCTCGCCGGCGAGAGCCTCGAGCTCCTCCTGCTTCGCCGCCACCTTGGCGACGCGCTCTTCCTCGACCAGAGCCTGGTAGGCCTTGCGGCTCTCGAGGTCGTAATTGACCTCCATGGCCATGATCTTGTCGGTGGTGAATTCGGCGGAGCGGTCCTCGCCGAGAAGGCCCACGGCGTCAGCGCGGCATTGGCGGCAGTGACGCATCATGTTCATCTCGCCCTCGCACTCGTCCTGGAGCGCCTTGAGCTCCTGGGCGGTAGGGCCGCGCTGGCCGTTGAGGCCGAACACGGTGCCGTGCTCCGGGGAAGAGATAAGCGGCATGATGTTGTGCAGGAACGCGCCGCGCGACTTCACCGCACGGTTCACCTCGACAAGATGCTTGTCGTTGATGCCGGGGATCATCACCGAGTTGACCTTGCAGAGGATGCCACGCTCGGTGAGCATCTCGAGGCCGAGCATCTGGCGGTCGGTGAGGAGCTTCGCGGCCTCGTAGCCGGTGTAGCGCTTGTGCTTCCAGAACACCCACGGATAGATCTTCGCGCCGACCTCGGGGTCCACCATGTTGATGGTGATGGTGACGTGGTCGACGTTGTAGCCGGCGATGGTGTCCACGTGGTCGGGCAGGGCCAGACCGTTGGTGGAGAGGCACAGCTTGATGTCCGGCGCGGTGCGGGCGATCAGGTCGAAGGTCTTGAAGGTCTTCTCGGGGTTGGCGAGCGGGTCGCCGGGGCCGGCGATGCCGAGCACGGTCATCTGCGGGATGGTGGAAGCCACCGCGAGAACCTTCTTCGCCGCCTGCTCGGGGCTCAGCTTCTCGGAGACGACGCCGGGGCGGCTCTCATTGGCGCAATCATACTTGCGATTGCAGTAGTTGCACTGGATGTTGCAGGCCGGCGCCACCGCGACGTGCATACGCGCATAGTGGTGGTGGGCTTCTTCACTGTAGCAGGGATGGTTCTTCACCTTCTCCCAGATTTCGGTGGGCAGATCGCCCTGGCCGGCGGACGAACCGCAGCTGGCCTTGCCCGAACCGCCAGAGGTGCCGCAGCCCTGGTGCTCGGCCTTGGTCTGCATGATCTCGGCCAGCTTTTCGGCGGTGCCAACTTCATTCGTCTCGTGCTGTGTCGACGCGTGCATGAAACTGCTCCTCGCTTCCAGCAGGATCCTCAAAAAAATCCTGAAAGAGCAGGAGCAACTGGCGTGCCAGCCGGAATAGGGGAAAATACGTAAGCCTTATCAGGGCCGTATAAGCACTTGGCCGGCTGTCGGCTTGCCAACATCCCCGCGCGACACGGCTGACATGTTGGAAAAGTTACATGCTCGAACGTCGATTCAAGGCCCGAGGAGGGAGCAGTTTGATCTTCGTCAATGCGCGGCACGAACCGTTGCGCCGCCTCGTCTTCCGTCACACGCCGGCGGGGTCCATGAATCGGAAAGGGAGCATGCCCTGCGGACATGCTCCCTCCCCTGATCGGACGTAGCGCTCAGGCGGCCGTGCCGCCGGCCTCCATGATGATCTCCAGCGCCTTTGGCAACGGCATGGCGATGGGGGTGATGGCGTGCGAGAGCAGGAAGCGCAGCTCGTTCTTGGTGAGCTGGCCCTCCTCGACGATGGCGTAGTGCGGGGTGCGGGACCGCTTGGCCACCTGCCGCGCGTAGGTGCGCAGCATCTGGTCGTGGAACCGGCAGCCGAGGAATAGGAAGCTGCGCTCGGTGCGGCGGTCCTTGACCGCGTCGGGGATCGGCGTCTGAATGTCGATCTCAGTCAGGACCTCGACATAGTCCGCGTCGGAGATCAGCCAGTTCTTGGCCGGGGTGACACTGCCGTGGGGCTTGTAGAGCAGGGTCTTCCAGCCCTCGGCCGCGGCGCGGGTGGTCTCCGTTCCCGCCGCATCATAGAAGCGGTACCAGCGGTCCTCGCCGATGCCGGCGCGGGTGATGCCCTGCGCCTCGCCCCAATCGGCGCGGCCCGTGAGGGCGGCGCGCATGGCGCCGTCGTACCAGGTGTCCACGATCAGCGCGAGGGGCAGCTTCGCGAGGAACGCGTGGAACGCAAGCGGTGCCACCGCCGGTGTGAACGCCTCGCCCATGAGGGTCGAGACGGTGTTGCGGTGCTTCATGCTCTCGATGTGCTGAGCCGAGGCCCAGACGTTGCCCTTGGCACGCTTGGGGAGGGCCACCTTGGTGCCGAAGAAGACCGCGAGGTCTTCCGGCGTGACCGGGATGGGCTGCGGCTCCAGGGCGATGAGGCCGGGCCCGAGATAGGGCACGACCTTGTCGGCGACGAGCTCCGCCGCCACGTCCTTCAGGACGGCCTCGGCGTCGGCCAGCTTCAGCGTCTCGATATTGGCGACGGAAATGTTCATGTCAGTTCACTCCTCCTCGCCACGCTTCTTGGCGTTGACGGTGATGGGGAGGGTGGTGCCCTCGGCCATCTCCGGCAGGTCCAGCACCCAGCCGTTGGCGATCTTGATCCACCCGCCCCACAGGCTTTCGTGTTCGGTTTCGACGATGGGTTCCTCGAGGTCCTTCTTGGGCACGTAGATGGACAGGCCCATCTCCGGGGAACGGCGAATCATGATTTTCATAAAGAAGGCTCCTGGAAGGGACTGTACTCGCCGCTGTGACCCGTTTCGCAGCCCCGATGGCCAGGGACGGGGACGGACATGAACCGGCGGCGGACCAGCCCTTGGGGCGCCGCCGTCGGAAAGGCTTGAAGGCTTGCGTTGGCGGACCTTTGGCCCCGCGCAATTGGTGCCGGCTCAGACATGACCGGCCACGTCGGCCAAGGGCGCCGTCCCGCCCTCGGCCGTGCCGGTGGCCGCGGCCCACGCCGGCGACATGGCGCGCAACCGCGCGACGATGTCCGGCAGCACCTCCAGCACCCGATCCACGTCCTCAGCCGTGTTCTCGCGCGAGAGCGACAGGCGCAGGGCGCCATGAAGGGCGCTCGCCGGCAGGTTCATGGCCCGCAGCACGTGGGACGGCTCGGTCGAGCCCGAGGTGCAGGCCGAGCCGGTAGAGGCAGCGACGCCGGCCTTGTTGAGATTGTGCAGCACCGCCTCGCCGTCGAGATACTCGAAGGCGACGTTGGCGGTGTTGGGCAGGCGGTTCTCGCCGTCGCCGTTGAGCAGGGTGTGGCTCACCTGCTGCAGGATGCCCTGCTCGAGGCGGTCGCGCAGAGCCTTCACCCGGGTGCGCTCCTCCTCCATATGGGCCAGCGCCAGCTCGGCTGCGGCGCCGAGGCCGATGATGCCGGGCGCGTTCTCCGTGCCGCCCCGCCGGCCGCGCTCCTGATGTCCGCCGCGCACCAGCGGGCGAAACTTCACGCCCTTGCGCACGTAGAGCGCGCCGATGCCCTTGGGGCCGTGCAGCTTGTGGCCGGACAGCGACAGCATGTCGATCTCGGTGGACTTCAGGTCGATCTCCACCTTGCCGGCCGCCTGTACGGCGTCCGTGTGAAACAGCGCCCCCACCCCATGGGCCAGCTTCGCCAACTCGGCCACCGGGAAGAGGGTACCCGTCTCGTTGTTGGCCCACATCACCGAGGCGACGGCGGTCTTGGGCGACAACGCGCGGGCATAGGCCTCCATGTCGAGGCGACCCTGGGCATCCACCCCGATGAGGTGGACCTTGATGCCCCGCGTCTTCTCCAGCTGGGTCACGAGGGTCAGGATCGCCGGGTGCTCCACCGCGGTGGTGACGATCTCGTCCCGCCCCTCCTGGGTCTCCAAAGCGGAGAGGATGGCCGCATTGTCGGCTTCCGTACCGCCGGAGGTGAAGATGATCTCATGGTCGAACTGGGCGCCGAGCAGGGCCTGCAGCTGCTTGCGCGCCTTCTTCAGCGCCTCCCCCACATGCTCGCCGAAGGCGTGCGTGGAGGACGCGTTGCCGAAATGCTCCGAGAAGAACGGCAGCATCGCCTCGACGACGGCCGGGTCGGTCCGGGTCGTCGCATTGTTGTCGAGATAGACCGGGCGCACGGATCTCTCCCCTCGCAGCGTCGGTGGCAGCGGCCGCCGGGCCGCCGTCAGCGGATGATGGGAGCCGGAGCCGCCGGGGCCGCGGAGGGAGCCGGAGCCGGGCCCTTGAGGCTCACCAGCGGCTTGTTCTGCGCGCCGGCGACGGGGATCAGGCGGATCAGCTCGCCGAGGCGCTCGACGATCTTGGTCTGGATGCCCTCGATGGTCTCGCTGGCCAGCTTGCAGAAGACGCAGGCGCCGGTCATCTTGACCATGACCTTGTTGCCGTCGATCTCGAGCAGCTCGCAATCGCCGCCGTCGCGGATGAGGTTCGGCCGAATTTCGTCGATCACCTCGCGGATGATCGCCTCGCGCTTGGCTTCGCGGGTGAGCGGAGCCTGCTCGTCGGTGGGGGCTGCGGCGGTCTCGGCCAACATCGCACTTTCCTCTCTTGGTCTGTGTTGCGTACCCTCGGCGTCGGCTCGTTCAGCCGAAGGACTTGCCGCAGGAGCAGCTGGAGGTGGCGTTCGGGTTTTCGAAGGTGAAGCCGGAGCCCTCGAGGGCCACGACGAAGTCGATGGTGGTGCCGGCGAGCAGCTCGTGGCTCTTGTTGTCCACGAACACCTTCACGCCCTCGCGCTCCACCACGGTGTCGTCCGGCTCGGCGTCGCTGACGAGGCCCATCTTGTACTGGTAGCCCGCGCAGCCGCCCGTCTCGACCATGATCCTGAGGCCGCTGACCGGCTGATCGGCGCCCACGATCGCATCACGCACCGCGTGGATGGCGCTGTCTGTCAAATTGATCATCGCTCGACCTTCGCTGAGAGACTGCTTTGGCCCCCAATCCAGCAAGCCGCATGCCAGACGGCAACGGGCTGATTCCGTTCGATTTTCAGGAACGCAGCTGTTGCCTTTGCGACGCGTGTCGGGTTTGGAACACGCCGCGCGGCGTCGGTTTGCCGGACAAGTCCGGGCGGCGGGAAGGCCGATGGGACTCGCGTGCGGCGCCAAACGCTGCAAAGGCAGCCGCCACGGCGGCGCGGCAGGGCCGATTGTCGCTCCCGGCGCTTCCAACGTGGCTTCGCGTGTCGCGCGGCAAAGGGCTTGCATGAAGCGCAGCGCCTGCCCTGCGCGGGTGGCACGCCGGACGCTTGTTCGGCGGCGGGCGGCGCTCCGGTCAAAGGGGTGCTAGCTGCTCGCGCCCTGAAGATCCGTCTTGAACAGTCGTGTGCTGAACCGGAGATTTTTTTGATGACTGCGATCGAGAACACCCCCCTGGGCCGGCTGGACAAAGAGGGGCGACTCCTGAATGCCGTGCTGAAGGCGCCGACCAAGCCCGGCCGCTTCGACTTCCGTGGCGACATCGCGCTGAAGTTCCAGCAGCAGCTCGCCGACGAGAAGCGTCCGCCGGAATACACCATGGAGCAGGTGCTGACCTACGCCGAGGAGGGCAAGGCCACCATTCCGGTGCTCGCGGGCTACCTGCAGAACTTCGCCTTCCTCTCCGACGTGGTCGACGTGCTCGGCGATGCGCTGGCGCCCGACGGGAAGTACTTCCTGTTCTGCAACAACATCGACCTTCTGGCGAAGTATCGCGTCACCCACAACGGCAAGATGTTCTACGTGCTGCCGTGCGACGAGAGCACCGTGTGGAAGGAAATGACCGACCTGCTGTCGATCGACAAGAACGACATCAAGAAGCTGGACACCGGCGGCAAGACCGACGTGGTGCTCGACGCGGCGGCCGCCTGGCACGAGGACTATGAGGTCATCACCTATGAAAAGGGCGTCTCCATCATGGAGCCGGTGAAGAACCGCAACGAGAACCGCCCGGTCTGAGCGCGCCTGCCGGGCCCTCAGGCCCGGTGTTCGTCGATCGGCCACACGACCCGCGGATCCATCGACCGCCTTCGGCCCAGCTGGAGGCGGTGGATTTGCGCGTTGACCGTCCTGAACACCCCGCGCTGACATACAGCCTTCGCGTCTGCCCTGACGAGAGCGGCGCCGGGCGAGGGGGCTCGCCGGCGCCGCATGTTGGTCGAGCTGCGACGGGCTTCAGACGCCACCGCCCTCGTCGGAGCAGGAGGTCACCTCCTCCTCGTCGTCATCCTCCACCTCTTCCGCCAGTTCCACACCGAGCACGCAGATCTCGTTGTCGATGACGCTGAGGGTGACGGGGATCAGGCTCTTGCCCTTGCACGGGCCCTCGAGGCACACGCCGGTGCCGAGCTCGAACAGGGCGCCGTGCTTGCCGCACATGAGCCGGATGCCGTTGGGGTCGAGGAACTGGTTGCGCTCCCAGTCGAGATTGACGCCGTCGTGGGGGCAGCGGTTCACGTAGCCGAAGACCTGGCGTCCCCAGCGCACGACGACGAGGTTGAACGGCTTCTCGACGCCATCCTCCACCTTCACCAGCTGGAAGCCCCGGGCACGCTGGCTCGGGATGTCGCTCATCGAGCAGATGACATAGGCGATGGTCGCGGCCTCGTCCTGCGGGGCGCTCTCCGGGGAGACGCTGTCCTGGGAGACGTTGCTCGGGGGGGCGGGGTTTTCCGTGACGCTCGGTTCCATCTTATCCTCGTTCACGATGCACTCGTCAGGATCGGGCCTTTGGCGGCGCCGGGAAAAGGCGTGACGCCTGCCTCGGCCTTGGCGAGGAGGCGCCGGTTGGCGGCAAGGCAGAAGTCGCGCCACGCGGCCGCGACGTCCCGCAGGATGGTCTGCACGTAATCCTTGGAGAGATGGTGCTCGCCGGGGAAGTTGGACAGCGCGCAGGAGGTCCGGTTGAACGCGACCACATCGTCCAGAAGGGTCTGGATGAAGTCGCGGAAGGGCAACTGCACGTCGCTCATGAGCGCAGAGCGCCCCCTCTCCACGGGCACGTCGGCCATGTCGAAGGGCAGCGTCTCCAGCATGTCGGCCGCCCGCTCGTAAATGTCCTCGATGGCCCCCAGCATGGCGCGCTGGGTGAGCTGCTCGCGCTGCTGGCTGGCCAGCGCCCGGTTGAGGCGGATGCGGTAGGCCTCGAATGCGGCGTCGTTCTGCGCCGACACCCAGGAGGCGAAGCGGGCAAGGCTGGCGGCGTTCACCGAGAGCCCGTCGGGCACCGCGGTGCCGACCTCCTCGGCGCGCTCGCGGGCGAGCGCCCGGTCGATGCGCCGCGCCGCCTCCAGTGCGCCTTCCAGATAGCCGGCGCCCTGGGTCGCGGTCTCGGAGCCGCCCAGATGCAGGCGGCCGTCCCACAGCGGGCGGCGCAGCAGCGGATTGGAAAAAGCCACGTGCTCGCCCTGCGGCTCCGCCTTGTCGCGGGCGGAGCAGGTGAAGGGCTCTGCCGCCCAATCCTGGATGTGCTGCTCGCCGCCCTCGGCGGCGCTGCCGAACACCTGCATCATCTGGCTGTCCACCAGCAGCGACAGGCCCTCGGCAAACGCCTCCCGCAGATCGGGCGGGAAGCTGAGGAAGCCGCCCAGGGCCGCCTTGGTGCCGGTGACGTCGCAGGCGTCGAAGATCTCGCCCACGACGGCCTGCTCGTGGGTCACGAAGGCGTTGCCCGACTGGCCCGCGGCCCGCCAGAAGGCGTCCTTGTAGGCGACCATCACCTTGGCCTGCGCCGCCATCCAGGTGGGCGCGGCCGCCATGGCATCATAGGTCGCGCGATCGAGCTCGGGGATGAAACGGACCGTCTCGGCGACGAGCCGCGGCGGCAGGGCAATGACCGCATGCCGCGCCTCTACCAGCACGAAGGTGTCGTCGACGCGGAAGGTGAGGACCACGTGGTCGCCTTTGTCCTCGACCCCGCTGAGGACATGGCCGAGCCGCACCTGATCCTCGCCGAGCCCGTCCGCAAGGGTGGCGACGAGCCGTGCCATGCCGCCGGCGATGCGCTGCGCACCGCCGTGGACCTGCTGGGCGAAGGCCTGGGGATTCTTGTCGGCCTCGGTCAGGTGCATCACCGCGCCGTCGTCATGCTGGGCGAAGGCGGTGAGGCCAAGCTCGCCGACGAAAGCTGTGATAAGCGGCTGCGTATCCGGCCAGAACCAGGTGGGGCCGAGATCCAGCGCCTCTCCGCTCGTGGACGCCACGGCCGACACGATGCGCCCGCCGAGACGCGCCCGCGCCTCGAACAACGTGAAGCCGCGCTCCTGCTTCCTGAACTGTCGCGCCAGCGCGAGGCCGCACAGCCCGCCGCCGATGATCGCCGTATCCAGCATGGAACAGTCCTCGAAAAATCGCTCTGTTTGGAGCCCTTGCAAGATTCGCGCTCAGTTACTGCGGCGGCAGCGCGCACGGCATGTCAGGAGGTTTGCGCGCCGCCGCCCTGGGCCAGGCGCCCGCTGCGTCGGGTTCGGTGCGTCGGATTTCCCGCGCGGCGCGACGGCTTTCCGACACGGCGCGAAGGCGCGCCGTGCGATGCGGCCGATCTCAGGCTGTTGAAATGCCCGCATCTCAAGGCTTTGCGGCGCCGCCGAATGGTGGCGTGGGCGCGCCCGGCCGGCTGGCACGAAAATTGATCCGCAGGAGGCCGTTGGTCCAGACCGATTGTGCCTTGGAGATTGAAATGCTCGTCGCGTCCGAATTCGCCAAATGCTCCCTCGAGGAGATCAAGGAGCTGCTGGCGGGCGGCACCTTGACCTTTTATTCCGTGGCGCGCCCCGTGAGCGCCGACCATGCCGTGGATCGCAGCGGCAAGCTCGCGACCTTCACCTTCGGCACGCCGGCTTTCAACACGCCGTCCGAGGCCGGCAATGAAATCCCGAATTTCGTCGAGCCGACCGTGAAGGCGAGCGACGTGGGCACCCCCGGCTTCGCCCGCGCGCTGACCGCCGACGGCAAGGTGGTGGCGGACTTCTCCGTCGGCCCCGGCCAGCGCGAGATCAAGCTCGCGGAAGTCTCCTGCTCGGCCGGCGCGCCGGTGCGCGTCGTGACCTTCGCCTTCAATCCGGAAGGCGGCTGGCCCGAGCGCGCGGACTATTACGATTCCCACCCGCGCCCCGGCTACAGCCTGCCCAAGGTGCGCTGATCCCTCTTCCGGCGCCGGGTCCCGTACCCGGCGCCACCTCTTGAGTTTCGGAACCTCGACAGGGAGACCCTTGCGTCATGTCCACTGTTCTTCCCGGACCGCTGGTGAGCACCCAATGGCTTGCGGATCATCTGTCCGCCCCGGACGTGAAGATCCTGGACTGCACCTGGCTCCATGAGAGCACCAACATGGATGGGCGGACTCAGTATCGCGGCCGCCATCTGCCCGGCTCGGTGCATTTCGATATCGACGCTGTGGCCGACAAGACCAATCCGCTCCCCCACATGCTGCCGCCGGCGGCCGAATTCGCCAAGAAGGTGGGGCTTCTCGGCATCGGCGATGGCGACAAGGTTGTCGTCTACGATCGCCTGTGCGGCGGCGCGGCGGCTGCCCGCGTGTGGTGGATGTTCCGCATCTTCGGCTATTCGGACGTGGCCATGCTCGACGGCGGCTACGGCAAGTGGGTGAAGGAGAAGTTCCCGGCCGAGATGTCGCCGGTGCGCCCCGAGCCCAAGACCTTCACCGCCGCGCTGAACCCGGCGCTGGTGCGCTCCCTTGACCAGATGCTCGCCAATGTGGACAGCAAGAGCGAACAGGTGATCGACGCGCGCGGCCCAGCAAAGTTCGCCGGCACGCAGGATGACGTCTTCCCGGTGAAGAAGAAGGGCCACATTCCGGGCTCCATCAACCTCCCGTGGGGCGATCTGATCGTCGAGGAAAGCGGCGTCCTGCTGGAGCCGGACGCGCTGAAGGCCCGTTTCGACGCCGCCGGCGTCAACCTTTCCAAGCCGATCGTCGTCACCTGCGCCTCAGGCACCATTTCCGCCGTGGTGCTCCTGGCCCTCTTCATCCTCGGCAAGGCCGACGCGGCGCTCTACGACGGCTCCTGGGCCGAATGGGGCTTGAAAGACGACACGCCCATCGCGGCGGCGGCCTGACGGGGGATCGGATGAACACACAGCTCGATCTACCGCTGGTGAGCGACGGCGACGAATTCACGCTGCATGCGGCGAGCGATCAGTCGCGCTTCGTGCTGCGCTTCAAGCCGGACGGACTGGCGGCCGACCTCATGGGCGAGGACGCCGAGCGATTCCGCGGCGACTATGAAACGGTGAAATCCCAGTTTCCGGACTGGAGTTCGGATCAGGTCCTGGCCCAGCTGTGGGACCAGGGCGGATATAGCTGGCTCGCAGCTCAGGACGGGTGAAGAGAAATGGCTACCACGCTCATCAAGACCACTTCCGACGGCCGCAAGCTCGAAGTGTCGGGCCTCGCCATCCTACTGGACGGGCAGCTCGAGGCGTTCGATCTCACCGAGATCAAGCTCCATCCCAACCGCCGCAAGATCTGGGAAGTCCACCCCGAGGCCACCCACCTCGCCGGCCGGGTCACCCTCACCCGGGAGGAGGCGGATGCGGTGGAGAATGCCTTCAAGATGGCCGAGGCTGAGATCCTGGCGAGCCCGGCAGCCATCAGCGAGCGCTTCCGCATCGCCATGATGTGGCGGGCCCGCACCGAAGGCATTGAGTGATCCATCACGCGGCGCGGCGCTGACGCTGAGTTGGCGCCGCAAGGTAGAACGGGAACCCGGTGCCCGGCCCGCATGCGGAGCCGGGCTTTTTATTTGGCGCGTGGTTGCTCCGGATTTTCGCCCGACACAGACGCATCTGCGAGGTCCGCACCCGCACGACGGAGGCGTCTGCCGGATCACCGTTGCAGGTCACATCCGCGGGCCTACAGACCGGCCCTTTGTACGCGCGGCCGCGCCGCTAGCCTGACGCTTACAGTCAGGCCCTCGTCCCAATTGCTGGCTTTTCATGAGCGGGCACGCCCACAGGAGCGGCGACTACTCGGCCGCCAACGGCAAGACGCGCGCCGGCGTATCACTCCCGCCATCGGTGCCGCGCGCGTTGCGGGCGAGACGGGATTCTCCGTCCTCGGCGCCGAAGCAGACGTGAAATTCATCGCAGTCCGAGCAGACCGGCGCCGCGCACAAGGTGAACCGCTCCGATCCGCAGACCATGCGGTAAAGGAATTTCTTCCACTTCATGTCCTGGCTGTTCTTGCGCGCGAGTGGTGCGAAGCGCTGCTCCATCAGCTGGCGCAGCTCCTGCCGCGTGCGTAGCCCGAGGTCCTGCCACAAATGGTGCGGGGACTGGCAGCGCCGGGCAATCATGGCAATGAAACGGATTTGCAGCCAGCCGGCATCGGACGAATAAATGCCGAGGATATCGCGGACCGACTGCTCTTCGGGCCCAATCTCAATGGCGCGCTCGCTCAACTGTGTCTTGAGGTCGTCAACCGCCCCCGGAAACAGGCTCCCGGCCAGATCAAGGAGGGCGGCCCTTTCGAGGCCCACTGCCTCGAGCCGGTCCCGGCCTTCGTCCTCTGCCTCAGCGAAGGAGATGGCGATCATGGAGGCTGCGGCATGGATGTCGAACGCATCCGCGGCCGAAGAGGTCGATGACGCGATCAACCAGTCATAGACCTCTTCGGCAGTCATGGGACAGCTCCTCGATTGAGCGCTGGCGCGACGTGCTGGCGTCGCTCCGGTCGCGTCCACCGCAGGCATCCGATCGGCCGGTCCTCCGTCCGATCCGCGGCCTCGTCGGCCTAACGCACGGCCCGGCAAACGGGCCGCGCGCGAACGATCAGGCCGCTGCCTGTTCGTGGCCGTGGATCTGGCAGTTGGCGGGGCACACGCGCGCGCAGGCCCCGCAGCCGATGCAGGCACCCGTGTCGTTCATCACCATCACCTTCTTCTCGACCTCGTCATCCTCGTCATCGTCGAGGGCGACGATGTCGCCATCCTCGTTGATGCCCTTGAGGGTCATCACGTCGCGGCCGCAGACCTTGAAGCAGCGGCCGCAGCCAATGCACTTGTCCTTGTCGATGTCGAGCAGATAGTCTGGCTGCCAGGCTCGACCATCTCGGGTTTCGTTGGACATTTCAAAATCGCCTTCCGGGGTTAGGCGGCCTCGAGTCCCTTCAAGTCCGCGCGCTTTTTCTCAAGCTCGGCGAAGGCATTGTGTGCCCTCTTGGCGACATCCATGATCTGCTCCCAATTGATCGGGAGTTCTTCGGACAGATCGTGGAGGTCCATTTTCGCCTGAGTCGCCTTGGCGGACAGCTTCTTGATTTCGGCCTTGAGTTCTTCCACGTCGCTCATGGTGCACCTTGTTATCGTCAGTATTTGGCCACTTCGGGGAACTTCTGGATCATCTCCACCCCCTGGGTGACGAACTTCGTGCCCTCCTCGGCCAGCTTGCCGAGGTTGTCGAAGCCGAAGCGGTGAACGTCCCGCAGCTGCTTGTTGACCACGATGAGGCGGCCGCCGATGAGCACCATGCGGCCGAAGCCCTCGTGGCTCATCTTGAGCATGGGCGAGATCATCACCCGCGTCTCCTTCTCGATGAGAAGGCAGATCGCGTTGAAGAACAGCTCCAAGCGCCAGATCGTCTCGGGATCCGGATCGCCGATGAGGGGCAGCGCGCGGCGCGCCTCCTTGTCGATGATATAGGGCTCGATCAGGTCGAGGTCCTTCTTGCCCTCCCACGCGCCGTGCGTGTCCTGGGCCCGCCAGACCTTGATGAGCTCCTTGATGAACGGGGTGTCAGCGGCAGCCGACGGTTCGATGACTTGCGCTGCTTCGGCCATGACTATCCCCTCATTCGTCGTCAAAATCGAACTTCCGCTCCTGGCCCTTGGACATCACCTTGCGGAGCCAGGGGGGCGGATTGCCCTGAAGGACCTCTTCCAGCTTGCCGATGAGATCGCTGATTTCCTCCGGCTGGTTGACCTTCATGGGATGGATGTTGTTGGCCACCACCCGCGCGGCGCCGGAGCCGCCGATGGCCGCCACATAAAGGATCGCGCAGTCCTTGATCGCCTCGATCTTGGGGGCGAGCTTGTCCTCGTTGCCGTCTTCCTTCAGATCGCCGTCGAATTCGATGGCTTCCAGGAAGTGGTGGCCCTCGGGGCCCACCTCGTAGATGGCGATGTTCTTCGCCCACCCGAAGTGGGCATCGACCCTTTTGAGGTCCTGGGTTGCGAATGCGACTTTCATGGACGGGTTCGCCTCTGCGCGTTCTCAGTGGTGGGCGGTGCTTGGGGCGGGACCGTGGAGGGACGCCCCGGCCGGCGACGGCGCGGCCGCATCCGGCGCGCCATGCCCGTGTCCGTCGCCGTCCCAGGGATTGCGCCATGTCTCGGGCGTCGCGTCGTGGTTCGCCTCGTGATCGGCGATGACGAGGTTGGCCAGATTGAAGATGAGGTCGCGCGTGCCGCGATAGCCCACGGTCATCCGGTGACCCGACCCGATCCGGTCGAACATTGGAATGCCGATCCGATAAAACGGAATGTTCAGACGGCTTGCCGCCTGTCGGCCGTGGGAGTGCGTGAGCAGCAGGTCGCAGCCGCGCTCCTTGGCCAAGGTCTCGAGATCCTCGAGATCGCCGAGCAGGACCTCCTCGGCCGGGAGCTTCTCGAACACCGGCGATTGAGTGGTGGTCACCGCTGCCGTCACCTGAGTGCCCATCTCGTGCAGCATGGAGGCGACGTCGTAGAGCAGGTCCGGCTCGGCGCCGATGGCAAGCTTTCGGCCGCCCAGGTGGAAATGAGCGTCGAGCATGGCGTCTACCAGCTGACCGCGCTGCCGGCGATATTTGCGCGGCACCTCACGCCCGGAGATCTCGCTCAGGAACATGAAGAAGTCGTCGTTCGGCGCCAGCCCGCACAGCCGCTCAAACAGC
The DNA here is from genome assembly GCF_040044995.1 of Xanthobacter pollutisoli. Lineage (NCBI taxonomy): Bacteria > Pseudomonadati > Pseudomonadota > Alphaproteobacteria > Hyphomicrobiales > Xanthobacteraceae > Xanthobacter > Xanthobacter pollutisoli. Next base: position 6,107 of record NZ_JBDZDP010000027.1, on the reverse strand, counting down.
CGGTACGGCACGCCGGCCTTCTTCTGCATGGCCTCGGCGGCGGTCTTCATCTGCGCGCCAATCGCGATGGTCCAGGCCGCCTCGCCCATGGTGGCGATCTCTTCCACGCCGATCCCGCCGATCGTGGTGGGCGTGAAGTCGTCGGGGATGTGGCCATCGAGCGAACCGGCAAGATCCGGCAGGAACAGCGGCTCTAGGCCGAAATCCTCCAGAATGGCGCGCAGCTCGTCGAGATCGCCGGGCTGGAGATGCGAGCCCGGCAGGACATTGACCCGCTTCGTGTCGCGCACCACGTCCGCCGGCGGCTTCTTTACCAGCACATCCACCATCTTGGCGACCGTCTTCTCCCAGCCGTCCTGGAAGGCGTCCTTGAAGTCGGGGGTCGAGACATAGACCATCGGGAAATCCGCGAGCTGCGGATACTTGTCCCGGATCATCTTGATGTAGCCGTCCACGTCGTCACCCTTGGTCTCGGTGACGCCGGTGGAGCAGATGCCGATGATCTCCGGCTTGGTGCGGTTGTAGATGTTGAGCACCGCCTGCTCGACATTCTCCATGCCGCCCAGCACCGTCGCAACCTCGCTCATGGCCGTGGTCTGGAGCGGGATCGCCTCCTTGAAATGCCGCACAAACAGCACCAGGCCGAAGGAGGTGCAGCCCTGGGAGCCGTGGAGCAGAGGCATGGATCCGCGCAGGCCCATGAAGGCGAGCGCGCCGCCGATGGGCTGGCTCATCTTCAGCGGGTTAACCGCGCAGGCCTTCTTGCCCTGGACGAATTTGGCCATCGCCGCCCCCTATTCCGCGGCCACGAGGGTGGCGGGCGCATCGTTGGCGGCAGCCTGGACCTCGTCGAGCATCTCCTCGATGCGCTCGCCGCAATTGCCGCAGCCGGTAGAGGCCTGGGTCCGCGCCGCAACTTCGGCAAGGTTGGGGGCGCCGGCGCGGATCGCATCCTCGATGGTCCCCGCATCCACGCTCTTGCAGTTGCACACCGTCTTGGCCCGACGCGCCGCGGCGGCCGCGACCGGATCCGCCAGCACGGCCTCGCCGACACCCAGCGCGGTGAAGATGTCCTCGATGCGCCCGCTGCAGGCGCCGCATCCGCCGGACGCATTGGTGTGCTTCTTCACGCCCTCCACGGTGGTGAGGCTGTGGGCGGCGATGGCGTCCTCGATGGTGCCGAGGTCCACGCTTTTGCAGTTGCAGATCTTCTTGGCCCGGCGCGCCTTCTCGGCGGCGACGGGATCAGCCGCGAGGGCGGCGGCCTCGGCCTCCATCTGGGCGATGGCGCGGTTCTGCCAGTTGTTGGCGGGATCATCCCACGGCGCGGGACGGCGCACCTGTTCCCAGATGGGGTTGTAGAGCGCCTTGTCGATCTCTTCGACCAGCTTCACCATGCCGATATAGCCCATATAGGCGTGGTGGCGCTCCTGGTTGATGTCGAGCCAGGGCATGGATGCCTTGAGCGCGATGAACTGGGAACGGCCGCCCGAGAGCATGATGTCGGCCTTGGCGTCCTTCAGCATCTTGTACATTTCGCGGGGCGTCATGTCGTCGATCATGTGGGCGTCCTGCCCCATGAGCTCCTTGATGCGCTCCTTGTCCTCCTTGGTGGACTTCTTCACCGAGGTGCCGACCAGTTCGAGCCCGGCCTCCTGCAGCGCTGCCACCACCGACCAGGACTTCACGCCGCCGGTGATGAGCAAAACCTTCTTGCCGGCAAAGCGCGGCTTGTACTTGGCGATAGCGGCCCAGGCCCGCGCCTCCTCCCGCTCGATGAGCGCCTCGGTCCGATCCATCAGCTCCGGGTCGGCGCCGCGCTCGATGAGCATGCGGGCGATCTCGCGCAGTGAATCCGAGGAATCCTGGATGCCGTAGAACGAACCCTCGAAGAAGGGGATGTCGTAGCGCTCCTCCATCTTGCGGGCCACGTTGATCATGGCCTTGGAGCACACCATCATCGCCGCCTTGGCGCGATGGGACGACGCAACGTCCTTGTACTTCCCGTCACCGGAGATGCAGGCGAGGATGCGAATGCCGAGCTCGTCGAGCAGTGGCTTCACCTGCCACAGCTCGCCGGACAGATTGTATTCGCCGATGATGTTGATGTCGTACGGCGTCGTATATTCCGGCTCCTCGGTGCCGATCACATGCTGGAGGATTGCTTCGCCGGCGAGCTTGTTGCCGAGATTCTTGGGGCCCGCGAAGCCGGGGGAGTTCACCGGGATCACCGGCTTGCCGAACTTCTCCTTGGCCGCCTTGCAGACCGCGTCGATGTCGTCGCCGATCATGGCGGGCACGCAGGTCTGATAGACGAAGACGGCCGGCGGGTCGTACTTCTCGATGATTTCCTTGATGGACTTGAACAGGCGCTTCTCGCCGCCGAACACCACGTCGGTCTCATTGATGTCGGTGGTAAATCCGGTCCGCCAGATCTGCGAGCCGGACGAGCGCGCACCGCGATTGTCCCAGCTGTTGCCCTCGCAGGCGATGGGGCCGTGCACGAGGTGAGCCACGTCGGTCAGGGGCTGGAGGGCGATCTTGGCGCCGTCGAACGCGCAGCCGCCGGCCGCGCCGCCGGGCTGAAGCTGCTTGGTGCACCCCTTCTTCTTCTCCGCCTCCGATTTGTTCTGGTTCTTCGTGCAGCCTGGCTCGTTGAACACTTGCTGGATCGTGGCGGAAAGCGAGCTCATGGATCTCTCCTTCAACAGGCGGGCTGTGCAAAGATCACGGAAGGCGGGTCTGCTCCTCTCGGGCCGGCCCGGGCGGGGCCCCGGGCCGGCTCAAGGTCATCTACGGACGTCCCAACAGAACGGCATCAACGGATGATGTCGTAGCTGTAGTCCGTCTTGGCGGGCACGATGGTGTTCTGGTCGATGGTGTCGAAGATCTTGTCGAGGATCCACACCAGAACGTTCATGCCGCCCTGATAGCCCCACACCGGGTAGCGGTGGTGGTGGTGACGGTCGAACACCGGGAAGCCGATGCGGATCAGCGGGGTGCCCGTGTCGCGCTCGAGATACTTGCCGTAGGTGTTGCCGATCAGGAAGTCCACCGGCTCGGTGAAGAGCAGGGAGCGCATGTGCCAGAGGTCGCGGCCGGGATAGACATTGCAGTTCTGGCCGAACGGCGAGCTGTCGAACAGCTTCTGCACCTTGTCCGCCCACTTCTGGTTGCCGTTGGTGGCAAGGACGTGGGTGGGCTCGGCACCGAGCTCGAGCAGGAAGCTGGCGAGGCCCAGGCACAGGTCAGGATCGCCGTAGATGGCGAACTTCTTGCCGTGGATGTGGGCGTTCGAGTCGGCGATGGCGTCCACGAGGCGGCCGCGCTCGCGAGCGAGCTCCTCGGGGATCTCCTTGCCGGTGATGCGCGACACCGCCATGAGGAACTCGTCGGTGCCCTTCACGCCGATCGGGTGATTGAAGGCAACGACCTCGTGGCCGTGGTTGGCGATGAGCGGCAGGGTCTTCTCGGTGCAGTATTCCTGCATGGAGATGGTGGCCTTGGCGTGGAGAGCGTTGGCCGCCTCCTCCAGCGTGGTGCCGCCGTCATACATGCGGAACTCGCCGTCGGTGGGGGTGTCCCACACTTCGGAATTGTCGGCGAGGATGGTGTAGTCCACGCCCATAATGCCGAACAGACGCTTGATCTCGCGCAGGTTGCCGACGGTGTAGCCGTCGAAGCCGCCGATGAAGTTGATCTTCTCATTCGGGACGCGCTCGAGCTTCGGCGCGGTGCCGGCCTTGCCGTCCCAGAAGTGCTCGAAGATGCCCTTCAGCACGTTGTCGTAGCCGGTGATGTGGCTGCCGACGAAAGCGGGGGTGTGGGCGAAGGGAACGTCGTACTCCTGGGGAACGGAGCCCTTTTCCTTCGCGGTCTTGATGAAGGCGTTCAGGTCGTCACCGATGACTTCCGCCATGCAGGTGGTGGAGACCGAGATCATCTTCGGCTTGTACATGTTGTAGGTATTGGCGAGGCCGTCGATCATGTTGTTCAGGCCGCCGAACACCGCCGCGTCTTCCGTCATGGAAGAGGACACGCAGGAACTGGGCTCCTTGAAGTGACGCGAGAAGTGCGAGCGATAGTAGGCGACGCAGCCCTGCGAGCCATGCACGAAGGGAATGGTCTCCTCGAAGCCCACCGCGGCGAACACCGCGCCGAGCGGCTGGCAGGCCTTGGCAGGGTTCACGGTCAGAGCTTCGCGGGCGAAGTTCTTTTCCTTGTACTCGGGAGTCTTGGCCCACTCGCGCACGCGCTCGACTTCGGCGGGGTCGCGGGGGTTCTCGAACAGCTTCTTCTTGTTGGCCAGCATCTGCTGGTATTCGGGACCGCGGAACAGCTCGAAATGATCGAGCACGTTATCTGCATTCTGTGGCATCTCGAACCCCTAATATGTGGGTCAAAAATATCATCCCGGCCGCTAGCCCCTCCCCGCGACGGGGAGGGGCCGGAGGCTCAGGCGCTCACTCGGCCGCGAGCAGGCCAGGCTGCGCGGGCGCCTGCTTCCACGGAGCCTTGGTCATCTTCCACACGGGGGAGTTGATGGCCATGTCCATGTCGCGGGCGAAGATCGCGAAGCCGTCGTAGCCGTGATACGGGCCGGAATAGTCCCAGGAGTGCATCTGCCGGAACGGCACACCCATCTTCTGGAACACGTACTTTTCCTTGATGCCCGAGCCGACGAGATCGGGCTGGATCTTCTCGACGAACTTCTCGAACTCGTAGCCGGTCACGTCGTCGTAGATGATCGTGCCATCCTTGACGTAGTGCTGGGCGGTGCGCTGATAGTCGTCGTTGTGGCCGAACTCGTAGCCGGTGCCGACCACTTCCATGCCGAGGTCTTCGTAGGCGCCGATCACGTGACGGGGACGCAGGCCGCCCACGTACAGCATGACCGTTTTGCCCTCGAGGCGCGGACGATACTTGGCGATCACCGCATCCATGAGGGGCGCATACTTGGCGATGACCTTCTCGGCGCCTTCCTTGATCTTGTCGTCGAAGTAAGCCGCGATCTTGCGCAGCGACTCCGCGATCTTGGACGGGCCGAAGAAGTTGTATTCGCACCACGGGATACCGAACTTCTCTTCCATGTGCCGCGAGATGTAGTTCATCGAGCGGTAGCAGTGGAGGACGTTCAGCTTGGCCTTCGGGGTCGCTTCGAGCTCGGCGAGCGAGCCGTCACCGGACCACTGGGCGATCACGCGCAGGCCCATCTCCTCGAGGAGGATACGGGAAGACCAGGCGTCGCCGCCGATGTTGTAGTCGCCGATGATGGCGACGTCATACGGCGACGGCTCGAAGCGGGGGGCCGCATTCGGGTCCATCTTGTCGAACACCCAGTCACGGATCGCGTCGTTGGCGATGTGGTGGCCGAGGGACTGCGACACGCCGCGGAAACCCTCGCAGCGGACCGGAACGATGGTCTTGTTGTCGTATTCCTTGGACTTCGCCTTCGACACAGCCTCGATGTCGTCGCCGATGAGGCCGATCGGGCACTCGGACTGGACGGTGATGCCGTTGTTGAGGGGGAAGAGCTCCTGGATTTCGTCCATGATCTTCGCCAGCTTCTTGTCGCCGCCGAAGACGATGTCCTTTTCCTGGAAGTCCGAGGTGAACTGCATCGTCACGAAGGTGTCGATGCCGGTCGTGCCGATGTAGTAGTTGCGGCGGGCGGCCCAGCTATACTGGCCGCAGCCAACCGGGCCGTGGGAGATGTGGATCATGTCCTTGATGGGACCCCACACCACGCCCTTGGAGCCGGCGTAGGCGCAGCCGCGGATCGTCATCACGCCCGGGATGGACTTGATGTTCGACTTCACGCCGCAATCGGACTTGCCGGACTCGTGAACGTTGAGGTGCTTCGCGCGGCGCTTCGCGGTCTTCTCCGGGTAGACCTTCAGGACTTCCGCGATGAGTTCCTTGTTGCGCGCCTTGATTTCAGCAACGCTTTGCGGTTGGGCCAAGCTCATTTCGCAATCTCGCTCTGTTTTGAATGCCGTGTGGCAGGCCGGCCTCCCGATGGAGGCCGGCCCGGATGACACGTCCCGTCAGGCTCAGCCTGCGGCGAGTTCGGCGGCGGTCTTGCCGATCTGGCTCTCGTCGACGGC
>NZ_JBDZDP010000026.1:0-40417 GCF_040044995.1 Xanthobacter pollutisoli | reverse complement strand
CCTCCTCGTCCATCCGCGTCGACATGGCTTCTGGTCTCCGAATCAGTCGGAGTCCTATGAATCATGCCGGATTCGGCAGGGGAATACCTGAGCGAGATTCAATCGCGATTTCGTCCACACTGCCTAGGTTTCGAAGCTTGGCTATCCTTCGTCGCCAACGCCTTGGTCATTGGCCAGTCGAAAGACGCACCATTCTCCGGTGTCACCTGGCCGAGCACACCCGCACCAAGCTTTGACGATCTCCAGTGGTTCGTAAACCATCTGCGCATGTCGATTTTCGCAGAATGCGCGCTGTCCTTGCCCGATAAGGCCATGGCGAAGTCGATAAGAGAGACCCCGCCGCAGCTCGCATTTCTCTCCAAGCTCGTCGCCCGAGATAGCAATCTCGGGCGAACTCATCTTTTCACGTTGAACTACGACACCCTGTTCGAGCAGGCGCTGGAGTTGCTCGGCATCCAGTATTTCGATGGGTTCACCGGCCGCGCCGCAGCGCGGTTCGATCCCTCCGTCTACGGCCTTGACGTCTATTATCCGGGGGAAGTCGCCGAAGGCCGAGTCCGGCGCTTCGACAAGTTCCTGCATTTTTACAAGCTGCATGGGTCAATTCACTGGTTCGAGCAAGATGGCGAGATGCGGGCGCGGCACCCCGACCTCGCGCCGTTCCGAGCCTATGTGGACTTGAAGCCGGAGGAGAAGGCAGCCGCACTCGTTGATCTTGCCGAGGGAACCGCATCGATCGGTATTCTGCCGACCGCGAATAAGTTCACGCAGACGCTGACGATGCCGTATGCGCATCTCTTCCGATCATTCCAAGTGCGCCTCGGCATCCCTCAGACGTTCCTGCTCGTCCTCGGCTACGGCTTCGGCGACGATCATGTCAGCCGAATCATCGAGAGTGCCTTGATCAACCCGTCGCTGGTTATGCTGGTGGTGGAGCCCAATCCGGAGAGCCCGGTCGTCGAGCGCATCCGGCGGTACAAGGACCTTGGCAAGCGCGCTTTCGTGTTGTGCCCGACCGACGCAGCCTTTGCGGCTGCCACGTTCAAGCACGCGACCTTTGATGATTTTGCGCGGTCAGCGATGCCCGACGTCCAATGGCTCGACGATTTCTTGCGTCTGCGTCGTTTTGAAAAGCAGATCGCCTCGTCTGCAATGCCCGCCGAACCCGATACGGGGGCTTGACCATGGATAATCCTAGACTTGTCGGCCACATCGTCGCTGTTCAGGGGTTTCGGGTGAAAGTCGAGCTTTTGCCCGAAACCCGCTCGGCGCTTCGCGCGACCCTTGACGGCGTCCAGGTCGCGATCGCCATCAACGCCTACCTGACATTTTCATTGGGGGCGGGCGAAACCGTCATCGGCATCATTACCGACCTCGAGGCGCGCGAGAGCTTCGACCCTGCAAGTGGCGACGACCTCAGCCTTGAGTTGATGAAGTCTCGCCGGATCGCCAGCGTGCAGTTGCTGGGCACGATCGAGAACATTGATGACGACGCCTCCTTCAGCCCGGGCATATCCGTTCTGCCAACCCTCGATACCCCTGCTGAGATCGGATCGCCGGCCGTGCTGCGCGCTGTGTTCGAGCTTCCGCCGCGGCGCAATAGGCCAGAAGGCTATGATGACAAGGACTTCGACTACGACCTGAAAATCGGGTTTCCAACGGGCCAGACGCGCAATGTCGTGCGCGCCTCCTACAACGATCTGTTTTCGCGCCCTCTGGCGATCGTCGGCAACACCGGCTCGGGCAAGTCCTTTTCCGTTTCCAGCCTGATCCAGAAGGCGATGAAGGCGCTCGATGGTGCCGCCGAGGAGCCGCATGTCTTTATCCTCGACATTAATGGCGAGTATGAAAAGGCATTCCCAACAGGCAAGACCGTCACACGATTGCCCGATCGCATCTACCTCAACGGTGAAGAATTCGGCCTTCCACTCTGGTTTCTCAATGCTGAAGAGATCTGCGCTTGGTTGAGCGCTGCCGAACAAACGCAGGAGCCGGTCCTGAAGGATTGGTGGGCGATCGCGAAGGGCGGGAATGCTGATGAGGTTTCGAATCTTAATACATTCCAGAGTGCTTTAAGCTCAATCGAAAAGCTGCTTTCCGATCTCCAAAAGATACAACGGAAGTCGGCTGGTTCATATTGCGATCTGATTGTAGGCTATCTGGCGAATTCCGACATCGATACAGCCTCATTTGAAACTCTGTTCGCATCGCACAAAGCGATCACCGGTTTCAATCAAGAGGTCCTCGCGAATGCTGCTCAGATCGAAGCCGAGGCTCGAAAGCTCCAGGATGAAATCCGCGCAAAGATCATCGGCGGCAGCCATGTCGCCGAGACTGCCGTTCGGACAGCCGATTCACCGTTGCGCATCTCCCGTTCGACGTTGACAGATCCATCCCTGATCAATCGAGCGGTGTCCAAGGAAGATACCATAAGGGTCGATGCACACCTCACGACGTTGAAACTGAGGTTGAAGACGCGCCTCGACGATAAACGCTGGCATTCGTTTCTCAATTATGAGAACGCCGAAACTAGCATCCCGGATCTGGCATCGTGGTTTTCCCGTTTTGGTCTCGGAAATGCGGGCGGGCCTAAGGTGTCGGTGCTCGACTTATCCATGTTGGGAAACGAGATTCTCCCTTATGCTTGCGCCGTCATCGGGCGCGTACTCCTCGAGGCAAGGGAGCGATTGCCGGCGGCATCACGCTATAAGCATCCTTGGGTGCTCGTCCTGGAGGAGGCGCACAACTACGCGCGGCCGGCGCGATCGGACGAAGACCGCGGCCATCGCCTCGCACGTCTCGCCTATGAGCGTATCGCCAAGGAGGGACGGAAGTTTGGCCTCTCACTGATCATCGCCAGCCAGCGACCGAGCGAGATCAGCCAGACAATTATCAGCCAGTGTGCCAACTTCATCAGCCATCGTCTGCAGAACCCGGACGACATCGACCATTTCCGACGCATCATCCCGATGCAGGCGCGGCGTTTGCTCGATCAGGTGACGATTTTGTCGTCGGGCGAGGCGATCGTTTTCGGAAGCGCGTTCCATATCCCGGCGCGGGTTCAGTTCGATCGACCGGAGCCTGGCCCCTATAGCCAGACGGCAGCGCCGTACCACGAATGGTCGAAGGAAAGAGCTCCGTTTCCTCTGCGCCAAATCATTGACGCTTGGGGCGCATAGCTCAGAGGAGCCATCTGCCCCATGTCTCTCAAGCCATTCGACTCCCTTCTCGAGCCCGATCCCCGGTTCGCTGACCTCTATGTTATTGAGCAAGATGTCGCGCGTCGAATGACGCTTCGAGACCATCATGCCGGAATAGTTGATGTCGGCTTGAAGGGTGCGGCACCCGTAGAGGTTCAAAAGGCCTTCGACAGAGCGCGTAGCATCATGCTTTACGCCTTTTTTGACTACGATCTCTTCGTGGTGGGAGAAATCCAAGCATTCGGAGCTTTCGAGCTAGCGCTCAAATTTCGTTTGAGTGGGCATGGTGGAGACGCACGCGGCACGCTGCGCAATCTGGTCGATCGAGCACGCAAAACGGGCGCGTTGCCGCCAATGGTCGAGGGCAGCATGCTGATGGCCGATCCTGTCGAGGCGCTTATCGCATTACGTAATGGTCTGTCCCACGGCAGCGCTGAAATTCATTCCCCCGGCATGGCGCTGAAGATCCTGGCGGCTTGCGCCGACTGGATCTATCTCCTGTTCCCGAGCCGGCCTGAATGAATCCGGCTCTTCTGATGTGACGCTGCTAGGGGAAAGCCTTCCCCTGCGGCCGAGCCAGGTCTCGGCCGACCCCATCGAGCGGGGAGCCCCCGCAACGCCCCTCAAGAGTCAGAGGGTGGACCGGTTTTCCGTGACGGGTTGACTGCCGGGAGAGAGGCTGCCGGCGCCCGTCATGGAGAACGATCCCATGAACGAACAGGTTCTGGACGCCCGCGGTGATCCGAGCGGCGGGTATAAGGTGGATGTCAATCGCGGCGAGCGCGTCGGCCGCGTGTCGTCGGAGTGGTTCTCCCGGCCGGCGGACGAACGCTATCTGTCCCTGTCGGAGCTGTATGGCGCGGTGCGCGGCCGGTCCGACCGGAGCCGGACCCGGACGGTGGAGAGCGCGGCTATCCGCGTCAAAGCGAGCCGAGAGGCGCCGGACCGGCTGACGCTCGCGCTGCCGGGGACGGAGGCTCCTGTTGCGCCGACCCACTGGAGCTTCGGCCAGCTTGCAAGCCTCATCGGCGCGCCGGCGGCCTACCTGCGGCAACTCCCGGCTCCGCTCGCCGGCATCAATCTGCAGCACGGCCTGCTGACGCACCGCGCTGAGCAGGTGAAGACGCTGGAGGTGGAGGACGGCCGCGTCGAGCTACGGGCCGTGACCGGTCCCGACTACGGCCGCATCTACGACCACGAGCTGGTGGATGCCGTGCGCCGCATCGCCGGCAATGGCACCGGCGACACCCGCTGGAAGGTGCCGGGTGTGCTCGACTGGTCGACAGGCATCTACAATCCCCGCGTCGACATCACCAAGGACACCACCACGCTCTACGCCTCGGATCGGGACGTCTTCCTGTTCCTGGTGGATGATCTCAATCCCATCGAGGCTGGCCGGCTGCCGGACGGCTCTCCGGACCTGTTTTTTCGGGGCTTCTATTGCTGGAACTCGGAGGTGGGCGCCAAGACGCTGGGGATCGCCAGCTTCTACCTGCGGGCCGTCTGCCAGAACCGCAACCTGTGGGGCGTCGAGGATTTCGAGGAGATCACCATCCGGCACTCCAAGTATGCCGCATCTCGGTTCGCCCATCAGGCGGCGCCGGCTTTGGAGCGCTTTGCTAACTCCTCCCCCATGCCCTTCGTCAACGGCATCAAGGCGGCACGCGAGCGCATCGTGGCGCGCACCGACGAGGACCGCACCGAGTTCCTGCGCCGCAAGGGCTTCTCCAAGGCGGAGACGCAGAAGGTGATCGAGACCGTGCTGGCCGAAGAAGGTCGCAAGCCGGAGAGCATCTTCGACTTCGTGCAGGGCATCACGGCCGTGGCCCGGGACAAGCCCCACCAGGATGCCCGCCTCGATCTGGAGGCGCGGGCGAAGAAACTCCTCGACCGCGCCGTCTGAGATCCGCGAAGCCGGAGATGCGGAATGTCGTGTCTCCGGCTTCGTGTTGTTCCGGATTTCCGGATCATCGGTTCTGCGGCGCTGCCCTCAGAGGAAGAGGGCGGCGCCGTCCTTCGTGACGGGTTGGAGGCCAGAGAGAGGTTCTCTGGCCGCCCGTCGCGGAGAAATATCCCATGGCCACGGCCGTTCAGAAGATCACCCTTTCGTCCTCCCGCGACATCCCTTTCAACAAGCTGGTGCTGAGTCAGGCCAACGTCCGCCGGGTGAAGGCGGGCGTCTCCATCGAGGAACTCGCCGAGGACATCGCCCGGCGCGGCCTGCTCCAGGGCCTCAATGTCCGAGCCGTGGTCGATCCCGACGGCGTCGAGACCGGCATGTATGAGATCCCGGCCGGCGGGCGGCGCTATCGGGCGCTGGAGCTGCTGGTGAAGCGCAAGCGCCTCGCCAGGACGGCCCCGGTGCCATGCATTGTCCGTGAGGGCGGCATCGCCGAGGAGGATTCCCTCGCCGAGAATGTCCAGCGCGCGCCGCTCCATCCCCTCGACCAGTTCCGTGCCTTTCTCGCTCTGCGGGAGAAGGGCCAGTCCGAGGAGGAGATCGCCGCCGCCTTCTTCGTCTCGGTCGCGGTGGTGAAGCAGCGGCTGAAGCTCGCCTCGCTCTCTCCGACGCTCCTCGACACCTATGCCGAGGATGGCCTCACCCTCGACCAGCTCATGGCCTTCACCGTATCGGGCGACCATGAACGGCAGGAGCAGGTGCTGGAGCGTCTCGCCCAAGCTTACGACAAGCAGCCCTATGTCATCCGGCGCATGCTGACGGAGGGCGCGGTGCGGGCATCCGACAAGCGGGCCCGCTTCATCGGCATCGAGGCCTACGAGATGGCCGGCGGCACGGTGCTGCGCGACCTGTTCCAGGGCGATGACGGTGGCTGGCTGCAGGATGTGCCCCTCGTCGACCGGATGGTGGCCGAGAAGCTCGTCGCCGAGGCCGACGTGATCCGGAGCGAGGGTTGGAAGTGGATCGAGGTCGCGCCGGACTTCGCCTATGGCCACACCTATGGCCTACGCCAATTGCGGGGCGAGCCCATGCATTTGACCGAAGCGGAGGAGGCTGCGCGGGAGGCAGCCCAGGGGGAATACGATCGTCTGTCCGAAGAACATGCCGATGTCGACGAGCTTCCCGAAGAGGTCGACGCGCGGCTCGGGGCACTCGAGGCGATGCTGGAGGCCTTCGAAGCGCGTCCTCTCGCGTTCGATCCGGCGGAGGTCGCCCGGGCCGGCGCCTTCGTCAGCATCGCACAGGATGGAAAGCTCCGGGTGGAACGGGGTTTCGTCCGCCCGGAGGACGAGGTGCCGGTCGAGGAGGACCATGACCCTTCCATCGAGACCGACGGTGCCAACCTCGTGGCCTCATCCCCTCGGCAGGAGGCGGCAGCAGGCGATGCTCCTGGCGAGCCCGAGGAGGAGGACGGCCTCACCCCCATCTCCGACCGGCTGCTCACGGAGCTGACCACCCACCGCACCCTCGGCCTGCGCCATTCGCTGGGCGAGCAGCCTGACGTCGCCTTCCTTGCCGCGGTCCATGCCCTGACGCTGAAAGCTTTCTACGCCTATGGCTCGGACAGCTGCCTTGAGCTCGATCTCAAGAGCGTCTCGTTCAATGCCCAGGCGCCGGGCCTCAATGACAGCGTCTCCGCCGAGTCCATTCGTGTCCGGCATGAGAGCTGGGCCAAGGCTCTGCCGAAGGAGCCGGGCACGCTCTGGGACACCTTGAGCGGGTGGGACCACGACAGCCGGGCCGCACTGTTCGCCCATGTGGTGAGCCTCTCGGTCAATGCGGTGCATGAGGCCTGGAACCGCCGTCCCCGCGCCTTCGCCCATGCCGATAGGCTGGCGCAGGCGGTGTCGCTCGACATGGCAGCCGTCGGATGGAAGCCCACGGTGGACACCTTCCTCGGCAGGGTCACCAAGGCCCGCATCCTGCAGGCGGTGACCGAGGCCAAGGGGGAGCGCCCGGCCGAGCGGATCGCCCACCTCAAGAAGGGCGACATGGCCCGGGAGGCCGAGACCCTCCTCGCCGACAGCGGCTGGCTCCCGGAGGCGCTGCGGACCCAGCCCTTGGACACCGTCGGCGAGGAAACGGCGGAGACCGACGGCGAAACGGCCATGGCCGACAGCGAAGACCTCGCCGACACTGAGGAGCCCGAAGCGATCTCCTCCTCGATCGCTGCCGAATAATCCTCCCCGGGCAACCTGGCCCGCCGTCTGTGGCTCCGCGATCCCCCCTATCGCGTGGCCCGGACGGCGGGCCATTTTCTTGGAGCGTCCCCATGACGGATGTGACCCATGATCTGGCCCGGCAGTTGGGGCGGCAGGCGGAGGCAGTCTGCCGCCATTATCTCTCCGCGGGCCGACGGCAGGGGCACTATTGGCAGGTCGGCGATGTTCGCAACTCTCCCGGCCGCTCCATGTTCGTGCGGCTGACGGACACCGCGAAGGGCCCAGCCGGAAAATGGACCGACGCTGCCACGGGCGAGCACGGCGACCTCCTCGACGTGATCCGCGAAAGCCGGGGCCTGCTCAACTTCACCGATGTGGTCGCAGAGGCTCAAGCATTTCTGCGCCTTCCACCAATCTCACCAGACGCGGAAGCTCCTCATGGCGGAAAGCAATGTTCCTCACGTGATCCGGTCATCTCGGCACGACGGCTGTTCGCCGCTGCAGAGCCGATTTCGGGCACAATCGTAGAGGCGTATCTGCGGACCCGCGGCATCTCGGCTTTGCACGAAACCGGAAGCTTGCGCTTTCATCCTCGCTGCTTCTATCGCCCGGCTGCGCACGGGCCCATTCAACCCCTGCCGGCCATGATCGCTGCCGTCACCGACCTCAGGGGACGGATCATGGGCATCCACCGGACGTGGCTCGCTCCGGACGGATCGGACAAGGCGGCAATCGCCACGCCCCGGCGGGCCATAGGTCACCTGCTGGAGCATGCCGTTCGCTTCGGCCGAGTTGATGACGTGATGGCTGCCGGAGAGGGCATCGAGACGATCCTTTCCCTCCGCGGCGTGTTGCCAAGCCTCCCGACGGCAGCGGCGCTCTCGGCCGCCCACCTTTCCGCCATCGCCTTTCCACCCGGGCTACGGCGGCTCTACATCGCCCGCGACACCGATCCGGCCGGCAACAGGGCACGGGACAGCCTCATTGCACGAGCGAACTCCACCGGGATCGAGGCCATCGTGCTCTCGCCGACGCTTGGCGACTTCAACGAAGATCTGCGCGCCTTTGGCGTTGACGCCTTGCGGGCGCAACTCCGATGTCAGCTTGCTCCCGAGGACGTCGCCCGCTTGTCCGTGACGAGCCCATGATCTGGAGTGGCTGCGAGCGGGAATGCTCTTCCGCCACGCTCTGATACCCACCGCCGACAGAGAACCCGCAGCCAGGCCTTCCAGAGGGCGATCGGCCGGCAGTCGTCCCGGACCGGCAATGGCTCCGGCCGGTGATTTTCCGTCGCCGGTGTTTCCCCACGACGCAGGCGTCGCAGGGCCCCGACACGCGGCGTTCCATCGCGAAGCAAAATCCCCGGCCTTCGCCATCCTCCGCTCACGCTCCGGCCCCGCGCTTCCCGCGGGGTGCAGGTCCGTCCCGCCCGCCGGCTTCGTCGCCATGAAGGCCGCAAGGCTGCGGTCCAACCGACGGAGCCTCCCATGAGCACCGAGCACGACGGACCCCGCCACGCTTCCTCTCCCACCGATCACCTGCTGCAGGAACTTCAGCTCTATGGCTACCGTCCCTCGGACGACGAAACGGATCCGCGGCCGCTTCCCGATGCCGACCGCATCACCGGCGCAATTGCCGACATCTTCGATGCCCTCATCGCGACGCTGCAAGACACTCGCCTCGAGCCGGACCTTCCCGATCTCCTGTGGTCGACCGTCCATCTCTTCCACCGTGCCGCCGGCCGTATCTCGGGCACCCTTGACGACAACGAGCAAGGCCAGCGCCGCAGCCAGCAGGAACAGGACGGCAGCGAGGTGCGCTCGGCGGAGCTGGAGCGACTCATCGCCGAGGGCCAGAGCCTCATGGAACGCCGCAACACCTTCGAGCTGATGCGCGACGAGGCTGCCGATGCCTTCGAACGGCACACCGGCTCAGCCTGGCGCCCGCGCTCCGGATCCCTGATGAACCATCGGCACCTCACCGCAGCCCTCATCGACAGCCGCGATTTCCTCGCCGCCCGCAGGCGGGCTGAGACCGAGGTGATGATGCCCACAGGTCCGAAGATCGCCTTTTCCGGCGGCGACACGATGGACCACACGCACATCTGGGCGAAGCTCGATCAGGTCCGCGCGAAGCACCCTGACATGGTGCTGCTGCACGGTGGCTCGCCCAAGGGTGCCGAGAGGATCGCCGCCTGCTGGGCCGATGCCCGTAAGGTGCCGCAGGTCGCGTTCAAGCCCGACTGGACACGGCACGCCAAGGCCGCCCCCTTCAAGCGCAACGACCAGATGCTCTCGGTCATGCCCATCGGGGTCATTATCTTCCCCGGCACGGGCATCCAGGACAACCTCGCCGACAAGGCCCGCAAGCTCGGCATCCCGGTCTATCGGTTCGGGTCAGGCGGCGCATGAGCGCTGCCCCCTTCTCGACCATCGGAATCGAATTTCACGAGCCCTGAACGTTTCTCATGAAAGTGCTGGCTCCATTATCGATTTTCACCGGACTGACGAGCAGGACCTGTACTCATCAGACGTGTAGCTGAACAAAGCCTCCAGAGTCAGCTTATGCAGGGAGACGGCCGCACCTGCCGATCTTCGAGCGACCATCCACCCCCGCTTTTTTTGCGCTGATCCTTGGTCCGGCCGAGGGCCTGACGCCATCAACCCGCAAGGGGTCGGCTACGCACCGCGTGCCGCCGCTCCGCTTCGCCGTCGCGGTGATTGCGGCCATCGGCCGGACCAATCGGGCGCCTGTCAGCGGGGGATGGTCCTCCGCTTCGAGCAGGAGCCGGACCCCATGTCCTCTACCGATGCGCAGGCCTTCGCCCTCAGCCTTGCCAAGACCCTGATGGTCGTCATCGTGATCTTTCGCGCCGGCGACGGCAGCCTCTCGGTCGTGCCGGCCGACGAATTCGACGGCGATGCCTCCCAGATCGTCTGGGAGATTGATCCCTTCGCCAGATAGCGGAGGGAGCGCGGAAGTCCCGAGCATCCCCATTGCAGGGATTCCGGCGGCTTTTTCCCTTGCTATGCTGGTGATCGCGCCGCGGTGGTGGTGGTGGAAGGCGCAACCGTCAGAGCTTTCCTTATGGAGATACCACCATGATTTTCCTCGGCATCCTGCTTGGTCTCGCCGCCATCGCGTTATTCTGCTGGCTGCTGTTTACGCTCGCGGTCTTCGCGCTGCCGTTCTTCGCCGCTGTCAGCGCCGGCACTTGGGCACACCAAACCGGCGCGGGCTGGCTCGGTGCGATCGTCGTTGGCCTGATCGCCGGGGGCATCACGCTCGGCATCGGCCAGGTTCTGTTCGCGGTCGTTCGTCCGATGTGGGCGCGGCTCCTCTTTGCGCTCGCCTTCGTCATCCCGGCCGTCATCGTCGGCTATCACGCCACGCATGGCATCGCGAAGCTCGCCATGCCGTCCGAGACGTGGCAGATCGTCTTCTCGATCATCGGCGCTATTGCCATCGGCGTCACGACGCTGTTGCGGGTCGCGGCCAGCGCGTCCAGTTGGGACCTTGCGCAGATCTGAGCACGCTCCATGTCATTCGGCAGGGCCGGAGCCGAAAGAGCCTTGCCATCCATGCTGTCCGAGGATGCGGATCGGTGGCGCCGTCCGGATTGTGGCAGAGGCCCAAGCGGCGGTCGATCGCGATTACTTGAGACGAGACGACGCCACGTGGTCGGTCGCGGACCAGCGCATGATGGGAGCTATCTTATCTGGTCCTACCCGTCGCGGCGGAAGTGCACGGAGCCGGCCCGGAACGGGGGACGTGAAGCCGAAGAGGATCGGGCCGGTCTTCTGTGAGGTTGCGGAGGCCGCCATCATCCCCGTTCGGCATCCGTCCGTCGACGCGCCAAGTCGAACAGAGCCATTATTCATGGCTCACCCGATACCGCCCGCAAGCCCATAGAGCAGTCCGAGCACTGAACAGCCTGCCAAAATCGTCATCACGCCGAGGTGGAAGCGGAACACGGCGTTGAGCGCGGCAAGGGTGAGGATCAGGGACGCTGGCCGGATCGACGCCAACATCGGCACCTCCAGGCCCAGTCCCAGCGTGTTCAGCGTGATGATCTCGCCGAACAGCACGTGCAACAGGTGACCTCGTCGGCGCCCGCGTTGATCCTGCTCAAGGCGGTCCTTTCATGCGCACCTATGATGAGGCATAGTTCGCCGGTGAGGCGATGAGGCATATGATCAGGCTCAGGTCGGCAGCGGGGTGGGTGAAGGTGCTGCCAGCGATCCTGGTGGCAATGGCCATGCTGTTCGGACCCATCGCGAGCGCCTATTCCGCGCCGTGCCATGACGAGGATTCGGCATACGCAGCTGCGGCGGATCATCCGTACCAGATCGCCTCGCTTGATCCCGCAGATCATCATCCGGACGAGCCGACCCAACCCGCTGAACACGGAAAGTGCTGCAGCGTCTCCTGCAGTGTCTATGTGCCCGTGGCCGACGGCGCGAGCCTGCACGTTCTGGATCTGACCTTTGTTCGAGAGCCCTTTGATCTCGCCAACCAGGCCGCGGACGGCTTGGCGGTCTTGCCCGGCCTCGATCCCCCGCGTTTCCAGAGCTGATACCGGTCTCAACGCATTTCAGGCGTGAGGCGGACGCGCGAAGCAGCGCCCGTTCAGGGCGCCGGCGCGTCGACGTGCCGCAAGATGCCCCCGAAATCAGCGTCGGCCTCGTGCCGATGGCGAAACGAGGACCTTTCCATGTATGGTCGCGACACGCTTGCCGAGCCTATGGCCGGCACGGCTGCGCTTGGACAATCCGGACCGACTGGCACCGGAACCCCGCGGCAAACCCGAAATGCCCAAGGGAGCGCCTTCTCCAGCGATCCCGGAACGTTCGCTCGCGATTTCTTGTCCTATGGCAGGGACGTGGCCGAGCGCTGGATCCTGTTCTGGGACACGCTGCGCCAGCGGGCCGACAACATGCTGGCGCACGAGCGCGCCGGTAAGCCGGCTCTGCTCGACTTCGACTATGAGGTCCTGCTCGATGCCCGCCGGCTCGAGCGTCCGGCAAACTATGCCCTCCTGCGCGTGACCCGCGTGGGGGACGAGTGCCTGGAAGATTGTCTGGACGCGGCCAAGCCGCCCGTGGTGATCCTCGACCCGCGCGCCGGCCACGGCCCCGGCATCGGTGGCTTCAAGCAGGACTCCGAGGTCGGCATCGCCCTGCACCAGGGGCACCCCGTCTATTTCGTCACCTTCTATCCAGAGCCCGCCGCGGGGCAGACGCTCGCCGACGTGCTTCACGTGCTGCGGCGGTTCGTCGAGGAGGTGTCATGGCGACATTCCGGCGCCGCGCCTGTGCTCTATGGGAACTGCCAGGCCGGCTGGGCGGTGACGCTGCTCGCCGCGAACTGCGCGGGGCTGGCCGGACCGGCCGTGCTGAACGGGACCCCTCTGTCCTACTGGGCCGGCGAGACCGGCATCAACCCCATGCGCATCGCCGCCGGCTTCGAGGGCGGGGCGTGGTTGACACACCTTCTCGCCGACCTCGGGGACGGACGCTTCGACGGCGCCTTTCTGGTGCAGAACTTCGAGGGGCTGAAGCCCGAGGCGGTATGGGAGAAGTACGCGAACCTCTATGCCCACATGGATACTGAGCGGGAGCGGTTCCTCGCCTTCGAGCGCTGGTGGGGCGGCTATTACTTCCTGAGCCGCGAGGAGATCCTCGCCATCGTGGAGAACTTCTTCGTCGGCAACAGGCTGGAGCAGGGCCGCGTCCGGATCTGCGAAGGGTGCCATGCGGATCTCAGGCGCATCCGCAACCCGCTCGTGATCTTCGCATCCTATGGCGACAACATCACGCCGCCCCATCAGGCGCTCGGCTGGTTACCGATCGTGTACCAGGATACGGAAGATCTCAAGGCGGCGGGCCAGCGCATCGTCTATCTCATCAACCGCCATGTGGGTCACCTCGGCATCTTCGTTTCCGCAAAGGTTGCGCGGCTGGAGCATCGGGCCATCCTCGAGAGCCTGCCGCGGATCGAGACGCTCCCGCCCGGCCTCTACGAGATGAAGATCGACAATCCGTCCGGCGATCCCGATTGCCGTGAGGGCGCCTATCAGGTCCGCTTCGAGGCGCGCGAGGTGTCCGACATCCGCTTCGCCCGGCAGGACCCTGCCTTCGAGCGCGTGCGCGACCTGTCGGAGCGCAACGAAGCCTTCTACCGCACGTTCGTCAGCCCCTGGGTACGGGCGCTGACGACGCCCTGGTCGGCGGCGATGCTTGAGACGCTGCACCCAATGCGCACCAGCCGCTACCTGTTGTCGGAAGGCTTTATGCCCTGGATGCGCGATGTCCGATGGCTCGCGGAGCAGGTCGCCGCCGACCGGCATCCGGCCGCAGCGGACAACCCCTTCAAGGTCGAGGAGGAGCACGTCGTCTCGCGCGTCGCCGAGGGGATCGAGCAGGGCCGGCGCCTGCGGGACGCCCTGTGGGAGCGCCTCTTCGACAGTCTCTATGACGGCGTGGGCAGTGCCCACCCAGCCGGTGCGGACCCACAGCACAGGAGTGAGGGCACAGGGCCACAGGATACACGGAGCGGTTTGGATTTCCAGGCGGCCGGCATCAGCCGGACCGCAGCGATAGGAGAGAACTGACTATGACGACGTTTCGCAATCTGATGCTCGCCGGCGCGCTGCTGCTCTCGACGCCGGGCTTCGCCGAGGACGCGCACCATCCGCCGGAGGCCCAGCCTGCTGCGCCCCAGGCTGCCGCGCCGGCACCGCAGCCATCTCAGGCCACGCCGACGCCAGGTGGCCCTCAAGGCATGATGGGGCCGGGCATGATGGGGATGATGGGCCAGGGTGGCATGGGCATGATGGGCGGCGGAAACGCAGGGGCCGGCATGGGGATGAGCCAGATGATGGACCCCGACCGCATCGCAGGGCGCATCGCCTTCCTGAAGGCCGAACTGAAGATCACTGAGGCGCAGCAGCCCCTGTGGAGCGCATTCACGGAAGCGCTCAAGGCCAATCGCGCCATGATGGGTGACATGCAGGAGATGATGATGGCCGCGCAGGGCGGCTCGGCGCCGACCCTGCCGCAGCGGATCGACGGTCACGAGCGCATGCTCGTCGCCCGCCTCGAAGCGGTGCGCCGCCTCAAGGCCGCGCTCGGGCCGCTCTACGCGTCGTTCGACGAAGCGCAGAAGCGCACGGCGGACCAGCTCATGATGCCGGGTGGAATGGGCCCCATGTGAGCGTCGAACCTCGCTGGCGGGTCGGCGATCGCAGCCGGCCTGCTTCGCTCAGGTGGAGGAGGACCAAATGTCCTTGCATGACGACACCGGCCATATGCCGCGGCCCGGCAATGACACCGGCACGCGCGCCCCGCACCGAAGCTTCTGGCGCTCGCCCGGCGGCATCGTCGCCATCGGCTTTCTTCTCGCGGTGGCCTTTCTTTTGTTCTCGGAGCACCGCGTCCATGCGCTGGGGTATCTGCCCTTCCTCCTGCTGCTCGCCTGCCCGCTGATGCACATGTTCATGCATCACGGCCACGGCCATCATGCGGGACACCAGCCAGGCGAACGGCCGCCGGGTCCCGATGGGGGCAACCGATGACCGAGACCTCCGCTTATGGCCTGTGGGGCCTCGTGATCATCAACTCGGCGGTCTTCATCCTGTTTGCGGCAAGCTTCACCCGGCTGCAGACACCGCGGGACTGGCGCACGCTCGGGGCGTTCTCGGCCTTCATCCTTGCCCTGTTCACCGAGATGTACGGCTTTCCGCTGACCATCTATCTCCTGTCGGGATGGCTCGGCCGGCAGTTTCCCGGTGTCGATTTCTGGTCCCACGACGCCGGCCATCTGCTGGAGACCCTGTTCGGATGGCGCGTGAACCCCCATTTCGGGCCGTTCCACATCTTCAGCAATATTCTGATCTTCGGCGGCTTCTGGCTGCTCGTCGCGAGCTGGAACGTGCTTTATGCGGCCCAGCGCGATCACCGCCTCGCGACCGAAGGTCCCTATTCCCGCGTGCGGCATCCCCAGTACGCCGCTTTCGTCGTCATCATGTTCGGCTTCCTGCTGCAATGGCCGACGCTGGTCACGCTCGCCATGTTCCCCATTCTCGTCTCGGTCTATGTGCGGCTCGCACGGCAGGAAGAAGCCGCAGCCCGCACTGAGTTCGGGCCGACGTGGGATGATTATGCCAGCCGCGTCCCCGCCTTTTTCCCCGTATCGGAATTTCATCCGCGACAGCCCCTCGCTCCGGAGACCGCCCTCATGACTGAGCACGACACGCACGCCGGCCACCATCACCACCACGACCATGCAGTTCACCCGCCCGAAGGCGCCGGGATCGCGCCCACGGAAATGGTCAAGGATCCCGTCTGCGGCATGGAGGTGAACCCGGCCACCGCCGGGTTCCGGTCGGACTACGGCGGCAAGAGCTATTTCTTCTGCTCGGCAAAATGCCACGACAAATTCGACGCAAACCCTTCTGCCTATACCGCCGGTGCGGCGGAAACGCCGCCCGCAGCGAAGGGTCAGCCTCAAGGCGTGATCTACACCTGCCCCATGCACCCGCAGATCCGTCAGCTGGGACCGGGCAACTGCCCCATCTGCGGCATGACGCTGGAGCCCGAGGTGGCGACAGGCAAAACCGGTCCCAGCGCCGAGCTCGTGGACATGACGCGCCGCTTCTGGATCGGCCTTGCGCTGGCGCTGCCGGTGCTGGCCCTGGAGATGGGCGGGCACCTCACCAATCTCCACATGCTGCTCGGCGCGCAAGCGTCCAACTGGACCCAGCTCGTGTTGGCAACACCGGTGGTGCTGTGGGCGGGATGGCCGTTCTTCACCCGCGCCTGGCAGTCGCTGGTCACCCGCCGCCTCAACATGTTCACGCTGATCGCCATGGGCACGGGCGTGGCGTGGGCCTACAGCGTGGTGGCGACCTTCGCGCCGCAGATCTTCCCCGCGACCTTCCGCGCCGCCGACGGATCGGTTGCCATCTATTTCGAGGCCGCTGCCGTCATCACAGTGCTGGTCCTGCTCGGCCAGGTGCTGGAGCTGCGCGCCCGCGAGCAGACCGGCGGCGCCATCCGCGCCTTGCTCGACCTCGCCCCCAAGAGCGCCCGGCGCGTGCGTGACGACGGCAGCGACGAGGACGTGGCGCTGGAGGCGGTCGTGGTGGGCGACCGCCTGCGCGTGCGGCCAGGCGAGAAGGTGCCGGTGGATGGCAAGCTGGTCGAGGGCCGCTCCTCGGTGGACGAATCCATGATCACCGGCGAATCCATGCCAGTCACCAAGGACGTCGGCGCGAAGGTCATCGGCGGCACGCTCAACCAGAGCGGCGGCTTCGTCATGCGCGCCGGCAAGGTGGGGCGGGACACCATGCTGGCGCAGATCGTCCACATGGTGGCCGAGGCGCAACGCTCGCGCGCGCCGATCCAGCGCCTCGCCGACGAGGTATCCGGCTGGTTCGTGCCGGTGGTGATCGCCATCGCGGTCCTTGCCTTTGCGGCGTGGGGCATCTTTGGGCCGGAGCCGCGCTTCGCCCACGGGCTGATCGCCGCCGTGGCGGTGCTCATCATCGCCTGCCCCTGTGCGCTCGGGCTGGCGACGCCCATGTCCATCATGGTGGGCGTCGGTCGCGGCGCATCCATGGGCGTGCTCATCAAGAATGCCGAGGCGCTGGAGCGGTTCGAGAAGGTGGACACGCTGGTGGTGGACAAGACCGGCACCCTGACGGAAGGCAAGCCGAAGGTGGTCGCGCTGAAGACGGCCGGCGCCTTGGAAGAGGACGCGCTCCTGCGGCTTGCGGCGACGCTCGAGCGGGCGAGCGAGCACCCGCTCGCGGCGGCCATCGTCGCCGCGGCGGAGGAGCGCGCCCTGCCTCTCGGCGAGGCCCAGGATTTCGACAGCCCGGTGGGCAAGGGCGTGACTGGCACGGTGGACGGCCAAAAGCTCGTCATCGGCAGCCACCGCATCATGGGCGAGGAAGGCGTGGACCTCTCCCCCCTGTCGGCCGAGGCCGAGGCGCTACGCGCCGATGGTGCCACCGTGATCTTCGTTGCAATGGACGGGCGCATCGGCGGCCTCATCGCCATCGCCGACCCGGTCAAGGCGACCACCCCCGTGGCCTTGGCGGCGCTCCGGGCCGCCGGGGTCCGCGTCGTCATGCTCACCGGCGACAATCGGACGACCGCCGAGGCGGTGGCCCGGCGCCTGGGCATCGACGAGGTGGAAGCAGAGGTGCTGCCGGAGAACAAGGCGCAGGTGGTGACGCGGCTGCGCCAGGAAGGGCGGATCGTCGCCATGGCCGGCGACGGCGTGAACGATGCGCCCGCCCTCGCCGCGGCGGACGTCGGCGTCGCCATGGGTACCGGGACGGACGTCGCCATCGAGAGCGCCGGCGTGACGCTGCTGAAGGGCGATCTCCAGGGCATCGCCCGCGCCCGGCAGCTGAGCCACGCCACCATGAGCAACATCCGCCAGAACCTGTTCTTCGCTTTCATCTACAATGCGGCCGGCATACCGGTGGCGGCGGGCGTGCTCTATCCCCTGTTCGGGCTTCTGCTGTCGCCCATCATCGCCGCCGCGGCCATGGCGCTGTCATCGGTCAGCGTCATCGCCAATGCCCTGCGCCTGCGGCGCACGCCGCTTGGCTAAGGCGTCCTCGTTCTTGGACTGCAGAGACGGATCCGGCTCCAGGGAGGGAACCATGCTGAATTTCGACGGAATGATGGGCTCCGGCATGTGGGGGATGTGGCTGTTCGGCCTCCTGATCCTGGTCCTGGTCGTCCTCGGGATCGCGGCGCTCCTCAAGTATCTCGGCCGATGAGAGTGCGTCCCGGGGACGAAAGGGGTGGGCAGGCCAAGCCTGTCCACCGCCCCCTGTCGGACAGGACCAGCGCGCCTCCCGCGACGATGGTCGGCGGGACCGCCTCAGGACTTCCGGCTGGGATCGAAGGTGATCACGAGCGCGGATGCGAGGAGGGCGAAGACGGCGCCGACGATGAACGTCGCCCGGGCGCCACTGATGTCCCACAGCAGCCCGGCGGCAAGGCTCGCCGCCAGCGTCGCGAGGCCAGTGGCGAGGTTGAACAGGCCGAAGGCTGATCCGCGCAGCGCCGCCGGGGCGTTCTGGGCCACGAGCTTGGCGAGAAGGCCCTGGGTGAGCGCCATGAGCGCGCCCCACAAGCCGATGCCGAGGAACGCCCCCCACAGGCCCGGGACGAAGGCGAGGGAGAGGTCGGCCGCCACCAGCACGGCAAGGCCGCTGAGCAAAAGCCGCTCCGGCGGCGCCTGATCCGACCAGGCGCCGGCGGGTTAGGCGCCGAGGGAATAGACGACATTCATCGCGACGAGCACGAACGGAGCGAGCGCCAGCGGCAGTCCCTCGTCGTAGGCATTCAGGACGAGGAAGGCCTCGCTGAAGCGCGCGAGCGTGAAGACGACACCGATGGCCACGACGACAAGGAAGGGACGTTCGAGGCGCCTGAGATCCGCGATCCGCACCGGTGGAGGCCGGCCTGTTCCAACCGTGCCCACGGACCTGTCCTCGACGCCGAGGACGACGCAGAGCACGGCAAGAGCGCCGGGAACGAGGGCGACCCAGAAGACGGCCCGCATGTCGTCGGCGAACAGCGCCATCAGCGCGACGGCAAGCAGCGGCCCGACGAAGGCGCCCACCGTGTCGAGGGCCTGGCGCAGGCCATAGGCGCGTCCGCGGATCTCGGGCGGGGTGACGTCGGCCGCAAGCGCATCGCAGGGCGCGCCCCGGATGCCCTTGCCGACGCGGTCGGCGAAGCGCGCGGCGAACACCATCGCCGGAGCGCCGGCCAGGGCAAAGAACGGCTTGGATGCGGCGCCGAACCCGTAGCCGAGCAGGATCAGCGGCTTGCGCCGACCGAAGTGGTCCGACAAATAGCCCGAGAAGACCTTCGCGATCTGCGCGCTGGATTCCCCCACGCCCTCGATCATGCCCATCATGGCGACGCTCGCACCGAGGGTGCCGGCGAGGAAGAGCGGCAGCAGCGCGTGGATCATCTCGGACGAGATTTCCATGAACATGCTGACGAAGCCGAGGGCCCAGACGGTCCTCGGGATGGCGGGGCGCGGACCTGCAGCCTCCCGCCAGGCTTCCTGCTGCTTCCTGTCCACCTCGATCGTCAAGCCACCTTCACCACCGCCATCATCCCGGTGGCCATGTGATAGAGGTGGTGGCAGTGCAGGAACCACTCGCCCCTCTGCCCGGCATCGAAGGCGATGGTCACGGGCGTGTGCGGCGGCACCATCACCGTGTCGCGCAGGGCGCCTGCAAAGCGGCGCCCGCCGATGCCCACCACCTGGAAATGGTGGCCGTGCAGGTGCATGGGATGGCTCATGCCGGTGGGGTTCAGGAAGGTCATCTCCACCCGCTCGCCCTGCTGCACGCTGAAGGGCACGTCCTCCCCGTGGATGCGGCCGTTGATGGTCCAGCGATAGCCCGGCTCCTCGCCCAGCATGATGGGGAAGACCTTGTCCGCCCGCCGCGCCGGGAGAGGATTTAAGGCGGAAAGCCGCCCCTCGAAGGCGAGGTCGAGAAGCCCCTGCGGTCTGTCGGCCGTCTCCCCGAGGCGGGCGATGGCAGCACCGGCCGTCGCCAGCACGAAGCCGGTGCGACGGGGCGAGGCCTCCACCTGCGCCAGCACCGGAAAGGCACCGCCCCCTGCCGGGATCTCCACGAGGAGGTCGATGCGCTGTCCCTGGGCGAGCGGAAAGGCATCCGCCACCAGCGGGGCGCAAGGCGTGCCATCGACCGCGATGCAGGTCGCCTTCAGGCCCGGCACGGTTATGAAGAAGGCGGTGGCGGTGCCGCCATTGATGATGCGGAGCCGCACCCGACCGCCCTTCTCCACCTGCACCACCTCGGGATCGGCGAGGGTGCGGCGGTTGGCAAGGAAGGCGTCGTAGGCAACATCGTTGGCGTGCACCATCATGCCGCCGCCTTGCATACCTCCCCCCTGCATCGCGGCGCCCATTCCAGCGCCCGGCCCGGCACCCATTCCCCCCATGCCGTGGCCGGAGTGGTCCATTCCCGGCATCGCCATTCCCGGCATGCCTTGCATCTGCTGGCCCATGCCGTGACCACCGTGGCCGCCGTGTGCGTTCGCTCCGCCGAGTTCGGCCAGGATCTCCTCCGGGCTGCGGAAGGAGAAGTCGTGCAGCATCACCACCACGTCCTGGACATCGCCCGCGTCCGCCTCCCGGGTGACGAGGGGCGCGGCGAGCAATTGCTGCTCGCTCAAGGTGTGGGAGTGCATCCAGTGGGTGCCCGGGGTAAGGCGGAAATCCACCTGATCGATGCCCCCGGGGGCAAGTTCGCCGCCATTGGGACGGGCGAGGTCCTGGTCCGGCGGGGCGAAGATCTGGCCGTGCCAGTGCATCACCGCAGGGCTCTGCGAGGCGTTGAGCACCGCGCCGGTGAGCCGGTCTCCCTCCTTGGCGAAGAGGCCCTCGCCGGAAGGGCCCTTAACGGCGAACACCTTCGCCGCCTTGCCGTTCACGTCGAGGGTGAGGCTTTCCACCGTGAGAAGCGGAGCCGCAAGGGCGCGCTGCCAGCCGCTGGAGAAGGCGAGGGCGCCGAGCGCCGCGCCACCGGTCAGGACGGCGCGGCGGGAGAGGGCGGATTGGAACACGGGTCGGGTCATGATCGGCCTCTTTGGCTCGTCGCCGGGCAGACGAGGCGAAGCGAAGGGGTTTCGGGCGGTCTTCAATATTTGGCCTGAGCGGAGGCGCCGTCGGGCGCGGAGATCTGGACCACGCCCTTCACGCCCTTTGGGATGGCAACCGCCGCCGTCCCGGCGAGCCGGTTGCCGCCGGCGGGCGAGAGGGGAAAGCGCTGGGCCTTGCCGTCCACCACGAGGATGGCGTTGGCCTTGAAGCCCTCGGCCGCCACCGGCTTGTCGGCGCCGTCGCTCAGATAAAGCGCGACATTGGGCGTGCCGTCGGCCACCAGCTCCGCGTGGTAATGGCCGGCATCCACCCGCACCCCGCCGTTCGCCCCCGCGCCGGGCTCGTGGGCCAGGACGGGCAAGGCGACCAGCGGGAGACTGAGGACGGCCGGCAAAAGGCGGCGAAAGATCATGACAGGCTCCGGTCAGAAGGCGTCCGCGCGGGCGGCGGCGGTGGAGGGGGCGGTCTCCCACGCCGCTGCCACCAGCCGCTCCAGCGGGCGTCGGCCATGGCGCAGGACGAGGACGGGGGTGAGAACGGCGTCGAGCAGCGTGGCACTGACCAGGCCGCCGAAAATGGTGATGGCGACGGGGTGGAGGATCTCCTTGCCCGGAACCTCGGCCCCGCTCATGAGCGGCAGCAAAGCGATGCCGGCGGACGCGGCGGTCATCAGCACCGGCGTCAGCCGCTCCAGGCTGCCGCGCATCACCAGAGCGGGGCCGAACGCCATGCCCTCGGCGATGGCGAGATTGATGATGTGACTGATCTTCAGGATGCCGTTGCGCGCGGCGATGCCGGTGAGCGTCACGAAGCCGATCATGCTCGCCACCGACAGGGGCTGCCCGGCGATCCACAGCGCCACCACCGCGCCGATGAGCGCCAGCGGCACGCTCCCCATGATGATGGCGGCGAACAGCGCCGAGCGGTAGCGGCTGTAGAGGAGCGCGAAAACGAGTAGCGCCGACACTGCGGACAGGCCGCCGATGGTGCGCATGGATTGCTCCTGCGCGGCGAAGGTGCCCTCAAGGCTCGCGGAGATGCCGGCCGGCAGTGCGGTCGCCGCGATCACTTCACGCATGTCGGCCACCACCACCGCCACGTCGCGCCCGCCGGAGGTGTTGGCCAGCACGACGATGCGCCGGCGCCCGCCCTCGCGCAGGATCTGGTTCGGCCCGTCCGTCTCCGTCACCTCGGCGACCTGCGAGAGCGGCACCCAGCCAGAGGGCGTCTCGATCAGCAGGCCCGAAAGTCCCTCCGTGGTGCGCGCCGCATCGGGCAGGCGGACCACCACGTCGAAGCGCCGCGCGCCGTCCACGAGGCGGGAGACCACGCGGCCGTTGGAAAGCCGCTCCAGCGCGTCCGTCACCTGCGCGGGCTGGAGGCCGTAGAGGGCGGCGCGGCCATAATCCACGCGCACCGTCACTTCCGGCACGCGCACCTGCCGCTCCACCTGCAGGTCCGCAAGGCCGGGAATGCCGGCGAGGCGCCCCCGCAGGTCTTCCGCCGTAGTTCGCAGGGTATCGAGGTCGTCGCCGAACAGCTTCAGGGCGATCTCGGCCCGCACGCCGGAGAGCATGTGGTCCAGCCGGTGGGAGATGGGCTGGCCCAGGTTGAAGGCGGCCGGCAGCACCGCGAGGCGGTCGCGGATGTCGGCGGTGATCTCGGCGCGGCTGCGGGCGGAGGGTCCTAGATCCACCTCGATCTCGGAGGCATGGACGCCCTCGGCGTGTTCGTCGAGCTCGGCCCGGCCGGTGCGCCGACCCACCGCCTTCACCTCCGGCACGTCCAGGATGAGCTTTTCGGCGACAAGGCCCATGCGATGGCTCTCGGCGAGGGAAAGGCCCGGCCGGAAGGACATGGAGATGGTGAGCGAGCCCTCGTTGAACGGCGGCAGGAAGGCGCGCGGCAGGCCCACGGCGGCCGCCACCGCCGCGAGGAAAGAGAAGCGCGGCTGCGCACATCACGAGGCGCTGGTGGCGGAAGGCGGCGGCGAGCAGGCCGGCGTATCCGCGCTTCAGACCCCGCACCAGCACGCTCTCCCGCTCCACATGGCGGCTGAGTGCGGGGAGCAGGTAAAAGGCGAGCACCGGCGTGAGCGTGACGGAGGTGACAAGGCTCGCGAGGATCGAGACGATATAGGCCTGCCCCAGCGGCGCGAACAGTCGCCCCTCGATGCCCGGCAGCGCGAACAAGGGCACGAACACCAGCACGATGATGAGCGTGGCGTAGACGATGCCGGAGCGCACCTCCCGGCTCGCCGCCACCACCACGTCGAATACCGGCCGCGGCGCCGCGGCGGCGGCATTCTCGCGCAGGCGGCGGAAGATGTTCTCCACGTCCACCACCGCGTCATCCACCAGCTCGCCGATGGCGATGGCGAGGCCGCCCAGCGTCATGGTGTTGATGGAGAGGCCGAAGGCGTGGAACACGATGGCCGTGGCGAGGATCGACACGGGTATAGCGGTGAGCGAGATGAAGGTGGTGCGCCAGTTGACGAGGAAAAGGAACAGCACCACGGCCACCACCGCCATGGCCTCCATCAGCACCTTTTCCACGTTGCCGATGGAGGCGGCGATGAAGTCGGCCTGCCGGAACACCGGCGGCGAAATGCGGATGCCGTTGGGCAGCGTGCGGTTCAGGTCGTTGACCGCGTCCTCCACCGCGCGGGTGAGGGCGATCGTGTCCACCTCCGGCTGCTTCTCCACCGAGACGATCACCGCCGGCCGGCCCATGTAGCCGGCATCGCCCCGCTTCATGCGGGCCGCGTAATCCACCTGCGCCACCTGGTGCAGGAAGACGGTGCCGCCGGCGGGGCGGGGCAGCACCAGCCCCTTCAGGTCGTCGAGGCTGAGGGTGCGGCCGATGTTGCGGATCAGGAACTCGCGCCCGCCATGGTCAGCAAAGCCACCGCCCGAATTGGTGCCGAACTGCGCCACCGCCTTTTCCAGCGCATCGAGGGAGATGCCATGGGCGCGCATGGCCGCAGGGTCCGGCGAAACGCGGAACTGCCGCACTTCCCCGCCCATGGGGATGACCTGCGCGATGCCGGGAATGGCGAGCAGGCGCGGGCGGATGATGAAGTCCGCCGCCTCGCGCACCGCCATGGGGGACGCAGTGTCGCTCGTCACCGCGAACATCAGGATCTGCCCCATGATGGAGCTGATGGGCCCCATCTGCGGGGCAACGTTCGCCGGCAGCCGGTCCCGCACCAAAGCGATGCGCTCGGCGATCTGCTGGCGGTCGCGGAAGATGTCGGTGCCGAAATCGAACTCCACATAGAGGACGGAGAGCCCCACCCCCGAGACCGAACGCAGGCGGATGAGGCCCGGCAGGCCGTTCATCGCCGTCTCCAACGGGAAGGTGACAAGCTGTTCCACCTCGGCCGGGGCAAGGCCCTCCGCCTCGGTCATGATGGTGACGGTGGGCCGGTTGAGGTCGGGCAGCACATCCACCGGCAGGCGGGTGACCGCAAAGGCGCCGGTGACCACCAGCACGAGGGACAGCGCCAGCACCAGCAGGCGGTTTTTGAGGGACTGGGTGACGAGGAAGCTGAACATCGGCCGGCCTCAGCGGATCTGGTCGATGAGTTCGGCGCCCTCGGTAACCACGCGGCGATCGGGCGGCAGGCCGGCCACCACCAGCACGCGGCCGGCATCGAGGGGCTCCGTCTTTACCTCGCGCGCAACGAAGCGCTCGGCTGCGACATGTTCATAGACGATGGCCTGACCGTTCGCCCCGCGCACCACCGCCGTGCGGGGGATGGCGATGCCCATGCGCGGGGCGCCGGCCTCCGCGAGGACCGTGAGAAACTGGCCTGGACGCAGCCCCTCGGCACCCGCGGTGACGGAAAACTGCAGCGGAACGGCCTGGCTGCGGTCGGACATCCCCGCGCCCAGAAAGGTGAGCGCGACGGAGCGGCCATCGGGCAATCGCCCGGAAGCCCCGGAGCGGCCCATGTCCGGCGAGAAACCCAGCGCCTCCACCCACAGCCGATCCGGATCGATGATGCGGAACACCACAGTGTTCGGGTCCGCCATCTGTCCCGCCACCGCGTCCGAGGTGGCGATGATGCCGGCAACGGGCGCGCGCAGCGCCTCCGGCTCGCGCTGCACCCGCTCCAGCGTGGCGCGGCGAGTCTGTAGACCCTTCAGCTCAATCTCCGTCTCCTCCACCTCGCGGCGGGTGACCGCGTTCTGGATAGCCGACAGGCGCTCATAGCGGCGCTTCACGATGGCGATCTGCTGGTCCAGCTCAAAGCCCTGCTGCTCCAGGTCCTTGAGGTCCGAGGCGCCGATGGGCGGGTGCACGAACGCGAGGATGTCGCCCGCCGCGACCTTGGTGCCGAGCGGCTTGAAGCCGCCCTGCGGCGGTGCCAGCCGCCCACCCACCGCCGTCTGCACGAGCCCGCTGGCATTGGCATCCGGCACCACCCGCCCCGGCAGTTCCACCGCGCGGGCATGGCTGGCGGAAGCCGTGACGATGGTGCGCACGCCGAGGATGCGCTGGCTGGGCTTCGGCACGATCACCGAGCCGTCGGGCAGGCGCTGGGCCGCATCGCGTGCGGAAGGCTTCGGCGTATCCGCGGCCTGCGCATCCGGCGGGAGCGCGGCGGAGGCAAGCCCCAGACCGGCAGCGAGAACGAGTGCCGCCGTGCGCCGCCGCAGCGACATCAAGAGCACGGCCGCGAGAAAGCCGATAACGACGCCGGCACCCAAGCCCAATTGCGATCCGCCCAGCAGCGCCAGCGCCGCCGGCGCAGTGGCTCTGGGGTCGGCCGTCACCGAAGCCGCAGGCACCGTGAGAGTGGTTGCGAGCACGTCCACCGTGCCGCCGGCCGTGACCGTGAAAGCGAGGTCGTGCGTGCCCGGCTTCGCGGCGAACGGAGCGGCAACCACATAGGTGCCGGGCTCCTCGGGCTTTGCGGTCTGCGCGCCTTCGGGCGTGTCCATTTCGATGGTCGCGCGGTCCACCGGCGCGTTGTCGGTGAAGCGGTCGAGGTGGATGGCGAGGATGCCGTCGCGCAGCACTGCCACCAGCTCGAAATCGGCGGAGGCGGCCTCGGCACGGGGGGCGAGAGACGTTACCTGAGGCGCGGCAGGCGCGCCGTGGTCGTGGCCTTCGTGCGCCATCGCGCCCGTCGCCAGCACCAGGCCGGCGAGAAGGGCCCACGACCCAAGGCCAACTCTCCGCATGAAATGACGCACCATCCTTCAACCCGTCCGATCCTCAATCCGGTACGGGAGCCAGATAGCGCACGGGCTGTCACGCCGCGTATCGCTTCTGTATCAGTTTGTTTCAGTCTGGAGCTTGGGCAGGCGCACTGTCGCGACGAGGCCGCCGCCGGCGCCGTTGGCGAGGGTCAGCGTGCCGCCATGGGCCTCGGCCACCGCACGGGCGATGGGAAGGCCGAGCCCCACCCCGCCGGTGGACCGGCTGCGCGAGGTGTCGAGCCGGACGAAGGGTTCGAGCACGGCGGCGAACTGGTCCTGCGGAATGCCTGGGCCTTCGTCCTTCACCGTCAGCACCGCCTCGGCGCCCTCCTCCGCGAGCACGACATGCGCGGCGCCGCCATAGAGAAGCGCGTTCTCCAGCAGGTTCGACACCATCCGCTTCAGGCTGACGAGGCGGCCTGCCACCACCAGGCGCGGCGGGGCTGCAAGATCGGCGGCAAGGCCCCGGTCGCGGGCATTGTCCACCAGCGTCTCCACCAGCGCCACGAGGTCGAGCGGGCGTACCGGCTCCTCGCTGGCCTCGCCGCGCAGGTAGGACAGGGTGGCGTCCACCATCTGCTCCATCTCCGCCACGTCCGCCGCCATGGCCTCGCGCAGGGCGGGGTCGCCCACGTCCTCCATGCGGAAGCGCAGGCGTGTCATGGGCGTGCGCAGATCGTGGGAGACGGCGGCGAGGGCCTGGGTGCGCCGCTCCATCAGCTCCGCGATGCGAGCCTGCATGCCGTTGAAGGCGTGGGCCAGCTCCCGCACCTCCGTCGGGCCGGTCTCCGGGAGCCGCACCAGAGGGGCGTCCGGAGGCAGGGCCGCGACGGTCCGCGCCATGGCCCTGAGCGGCCGCGTCAGCCAGGCGGCGATGGCGAGCGACAGCAGCAGCACGCCCGTCGCCATGAGGGTCGTGGAGAGCACCGATCCGTGCGTCCCGGCCGCCTGCGGCATGGAGGCGAACAGGCGGGCGTTCAGCCAGCTGCCGTCCGGAAGGCGCACGGCGACCAGGCTGAGGTGCGGATCGGTGCCCGCGCCCACCAGCACATCCTGCGGTCCGAGGTCAGGCGCCAGCGTGCGCACGTCGTCGGCGAGGCGCTGCCATCCCTCCGCGGCATGGGGGCCGGGTGCGGCCATGGCTTCCCGGCTCCAGTGCGCGTCGATGGCGCCGCCGGACAAGTCATGGGCCACATCCTCGCGGCTTTCCGGCGGCGCTGCTGCCAGCGACCGGCGCAGCGCGACGATCTGGTCGGCGAGGCGGATGGCATGGGCCGCATGGCGCTCGCGCTCCATGGCGTGCTCGTAGGTCCACAGGCTCAGCACATGCACGACGACGATGCCCAGCACCGCCACCACGGCGGTGCGGACGGCGAGGCTGTCCGATGCGCGGATCAGGGCGCGGATCACGAGCGTTCCACCTCCGGGACGAAGAAATAGCCGGCGCCGCGCACGGTCTTCACCATCTCCGGTCCGCCATGGGACTCAAGCTTCTTGCGCAGCCGGCTGACCTGGATGTCGATGGCGCGGTCGAAGCCTGTGGCGGTGCGGTTCTTGGCAGCGTCCATCAGCTGGTCGCGCGTCAGCACCCTTTGGGGATGTTCGAGGAAGGTCAGGAGCAGGTCATATTCGCCAGTCGACAGATCCACCACCACGGCTTCGGGATTGGTCAGCTCGCGCCGGCGGGTGTCGAGGGTCCAGCCGGAAAAGGCGAGCAGGGTGGCCCCCGGAAGCCGTGGCGTCGCCCGAAGGCCGCATGCGCCGCAGCACCGCATGGATGCGCGCGAGCAGCTCGCGCGGATTGAAGGGCTTCGACAGATAGTCGTCCGCACCGAGCTCCAGCCCCACGATCCGGTCCACGTCGCTGCCGCGCGCGGTGAGCATGATGATGGGCACGTCCGACGTGCGGCGGATGTCCCGGCATAGGTCGAGCCCGCTCGTGCCGGGCAGCATGATGTCGAGGATGATGAGATCCACCGCCCCCGCCTTCATTGCCTCGCGCATCTCGCGCGCATCCTGTGCCGCGGTGACCTTGTGCCCGTGCTCGCGCAGGAACTTGCCGGCGAGGCGTCGGATCTCGGCGTCATCATCGACGATCAGGATATGGCATTCGGGAGACACGGGGTGACGCACTCCTGCGAGGCCGTCCTGCGGGCGCGACGGCTGCTCTGCGGACAAGCCCTTTTATCCCAGCCGGCGTGCTTCGCCATACGAAGTTGGCGCAGGCAAGAAATCGCCTTGCACCGCGCCCGCGCTGATGCCGGCCGACGGAGCGTGCTCCCGTGAAAGACCATGCCAGCCGAGCCAGCCGGTGTAGAGGCCGACCATCAGGATCAGCGCGGCCGAGGCATAGGGCGCGCGCCGGGCGAAGGCGCTGAAGCCCGACCAACGTTGCGAGACGTGCCGGACGCTGAGGGCCGCGAGCACGCCGGCCGACACCAGCGTGAGCGCCAGGCCGATGCTGAAGCACAGGACCAGCACGAAGCCGAGGCTGAAGACCTTCAGCTGCATGCAGATCAGCAGCACGGTGATCGCCGCCGGGCACGGGATCAACCCGCCCGTCAGTCCGAAGACGATGATCTGCCAGGTGGTCACCGGGCGGCCGGCAAAGCGATTGCGGATATCGGCGGCGTGGGCGCGGGCGTGGGCGTCGTCCTCGTCGCCGAGATTCATGTGGGCATGGTCATGCTCCTCGAACACGAGGGCATGGACCTCCTCCCCGCCGTCGGCGAGGCGCATGCGAAGCTCCACTGAAAAGGCATGGGGCTCGGGAATATCGTGCGTGCTCTCGAGGAATTCACCCCGGTGCACGAACGGGAAGACCTGACGGCCGCCGCCGGGCCGCAGGGTTTCGAGAAAGACGCGCTCGGCGTCAGGAAGCATGCGCCCGCCGGGGCTGGAGATGCGCCACCGCGGCGGCACGCCATCCTCGAAGATGTCGAGCGCCAGTTCCCCTTCTGCGGTCGAGAGGAGACGGGTCTTGTCCTCATGGTGGTGATGCGCGTCGCTCTGCTCGCGCCACGTCCGCCAGGCCATCCAGGCGGCGATGGTGATGATCGCCACGGCTGAAGCGAGCTGAAAATAGGGTTCGCTGGCCTCGCCACCCCATTGCTGCCCGAAATACAGCCCCCCGAGGGCAATGAGCCAGACCACCGCCGTGTGCGAGGCCGTTGCGGCGAGGCCCAGCAGGACGGCCTGGGTGAGCGTGCCGCGGATGGCGATGATGAAGGCGGCCATCATCGTCTTGGAATGGCCCGGCTCAAGCCCGTGCAGGGCACCGAGCAGGATGGCCGAGGGGATGAACAGCCAGGCGTGCGCGGCCCCCTGCTGGAGCAGGTCTGTAAACGCAGTCATCTTGCTCTCAGATCACTTGAGGTAGGTGCGGACGACCTCGATCAGGTCGGCGGCGCCTTTGGCACGCTCGGGGTCCGGCTCGGCGTCCGGGTTCACCACGTGATGGCGGATGTGGTCCTCCATCAGCTCCGCCGTCAGTCCGTTGATGGCGCCGCGCATGGAGGCGACCAGCATCAACACGTCGGTGCAGCCGATCTCGGCTTCCAGCGCGCGCTCCACGGCTTCGGCCTGCCCCTTGATTCGGCGGATGCGGGCGAGAAGCTTGGTCTTGTGCTTGATCGTGTGTGCCATCACGGGTTTATAATATAGGGGGGTACCCTATATAAATCGTTCCTTTCGCTCGGCGGCAGGGCCAAATACGGGAACTTGCGGAACCGGCCGCGGACATCGGGGCGGACGGGCTTTTGGCAATCTGCGCAATGACCCCGATGTGGTGGAACGGCCCTCGGGCTGATAGACATAGCTGGGGATGGATGCCGACGGCATCCTCTCCTTTTTGTTGCTGGTGCTTCTGACAGTTGGGATCGTTGCGCTTGTCCTCTCCTTCTTTGGAGGCGCCGTGCGGATCGGTAACGATCGAAGCCTTTCGCGAGGCCTCGACATTCTCGGTGAGTACTGCGCGAAGGGAGAAATCCAGCGCGACGAATACCTCCAGGAAAAGCGCGACCTCAGCGCCTGATCCGGACCGGGTGACGTCGCGGAGCCATGACAATGAGCAAGATGGCGATCTCATTAGCGGGTGCGATCATTCTCATCGCTGGAGCAGGTTTACTCGCCATGACGGGAGCCTCACGGGGACAATCGGATGGCGCGCGCGCAGGCGACCCGGCGCTAGGAAGCCATGTGGCCGATGCCAAATGCGCCGAGTGCCACGGCGCGGATTGCAATAGCAGCGAATCGCAATTTCCGAAACTGGCGGGTCAAAGTCCGGCTTACCTTTATCGCCAACTCTGGGCCTTCAGGAATGGGACTCGCAGGTCGGACATCATGGCGCCAATCGCGGCAGACCTCGGCGACGCCGACATGGCGAATGCGTCGAGCTTTTATGGCAAGCAGTCGCGCAAGGCGGACGCGGTCAAGGACCAACGCTTGGCGGCGATTGGAGAGCGCATCTTCTTCGCGGGAATGCCCGCTTGCGCCATGTGTCACCGTGCGTCCGGCCAACGCGGCATGCCCGTGACGGGCATGATGGGAGGCGGCATGATGGAGCGGATGCCGATGATGGGCATGATGGCCGACGCTCCCTATCTGAATGGACAGCATGCGGCATATATCGTCGATCAATTGGATCGCTTCGCGAGTGGCGCGCGTCCGTCGTCGACAATGATGGGCCGTATCGCGGCGGCGCTGAGCGAAGCCGATAAGAGGGCCGTGGCCGAATATCTCTCCGGCCTGCGTTGAACTTTCCTATATTCGCGTCTTGCAAGAACGCCTTGGGAGTGAACCATGAGCTATTATTTCGCCAAAACGCTTGCGCTCGGCTTCGATGACGCCGTGCGGCTGACGACTGAGGCGCTCAAGCGCGAGGGTTTCGGCATCATCACCGAGATCGACGTCAGGGACACTCTCAAGAAGAAGATCAATGTCGATTTCCGTCCCTACCGCATTCTCGGCGCCTGCAACCCGGCGCTTGCCCACGAGGCGCTTGAGATTGAGGACAAGGTAGGCACGATGCTGCCGTGCAACGTCATCGTGCAGGACAAGGGGGACGGCAACACCGAAGTGGCGGCGATCGATCCCGTCGCCTCAATGCAAGCGATCGACAATCCGCGGCTCAAGCAGGCGGCCGAACACGTCCAGGCGAAGCTCAAGAGCGTGATCGGTTCGCTCTGACACGGTTTCGGGCGCATTGCATCCTCATGGGTCGCTCCCGGCGCCTGGATTTATTTAGGCTTACTGGAAAGGGCGCGTCGCCGCATTATCACGTTGAATGCGCGGACTATTCCGCGCAAATGGATGATAGCATCTCGGTTCCAGAGAGATCTTCCTTGCTTCGATTTTCTGCCTTCGGCTTGGCTCTGGTCGCGGCGGATCGTGCAGCGGCGCAGGATTCGGGCAAGAAGACGCCGATCGATACGGCACTGATCGTATAGGTCAATCTGTCGGGCTCGGTCGGCGGGGGTTCTGCTCCGCATAATTGCGAGGGTGGAAGGCGGGCGCCCCGCGGGAAGCGGAGCGCCCGTGGCCGGTCATCGCGACCAGATGAGCTTGTGCTCGCCCTTGTCGCCCTGGACCAGGGAGGCGTAGACCGGCGCCGTGAAGGACGGATCGTCGAGCTTGAGCGAGAGGTATTCGGTGCCCGTCTCGCGGGCGGTCCGGCTCCAGCCGGCGCCGAACTCGACGCCGTTGGCGGTGACGCGATAGTCGGGCGCCTTGTCGGTGTCGCGGTCGCAGGGCTTGATGGTGGCCTTGACGTTGAGGGTGAGGGTCTTGATCGTCCCGGCATAGGCGCCGTTCTCGTCGCGGGTGAAGGTGCCGATCTGAGCCATTGTCATATCTCCTGAGAGTTGCCCGAAGCCGCCCGATGAGGCCTCGATGGCGGTCGAGAGGCGACGGACCGGACGGCTGCACCCCTTGTGGGCCGCAGCGGCAGCGGAGGACGGTGGCAGCCGAGCTTGTTGTCCCGCGAGGAATGACCGCTTGCGGTCAGGGGAAGAAGGTCGGCGGAGCCGTTGCAGGCCAAGGCCGAACCGGCGCCAGACCAGCCCGGAAGAGAGGCCGCCTGGGGGCTTCGCCGCATGATCGGCAGAGATCGACGCAGGCGGTCGGCACCTCATCAGCACGTCGGCGACGCCAGCGCGTCATCCTCCCGCGGTCACCGACGCCAGCCTCCGAGCCAACGACACATGCCCCGCCCGATACGGCACAGACCGTGTCGAACACGATGCCGGTGCAGGACCGGGGCGATTGGGCGAGAGAGCCGCTTCAGGTGCGGACCCGTTCCGATCCGGCCGGTGCCTCCAGGTCCGAGAGCAAGGAAGCGATCAGCGCATCCGGTGCCTTGAACCGGCCGCGCCTGAGCTCCGGCGGGATGACCGCCTCGATCGCTTCCAGCTTTTCAGAGGGGTCCATGCGGAGATAGGCCTCCGTCGTGCGGATGTCGGCATGACCAAGCCACAGGGCAACCTTCCGGATGTCGTGGGTGGCCTGCAGCATGACGACCGCGCAGCTGTGCCGGAGCTGATGTGGCGAGACGCTCCGACCACGCAGCGATGAGCAGGTCTCGGCCGCTGCGCAGCATGGACGTCGCGGCGGAGTGGCGCAGAACGTGGGCGCCGCGATGGACACTTTTGACGCCGGCCCGGTCGAGGGCGCGGCGCACGATGCACTTCACGGCGATCCGGCTCAGCTGGCGGACAGGCGCCGTGTCCGTCAGGAACACCCGCGTCGTCGCGATCCGTGGCCGCGCCCGCTCGATATAGGCGAGGATGGCGTCCCCGATCTCCTGGGTCAGCGGCAGGCGCTCCTCACGCCGCGCCTTGCCAGCAAGGGTTATGCGGCCTGTCACCCAGTCGATCTCATCGAAGTCGAGGTTGGCGACTTCGCTGGCCCTGAGGCCCAGTCGGGCCAGGAGCAGGATGGCCGGTCCGAACGCGGCCACGGTCTGTGCCGTATCGGGCGGGGCATGTGTCGTTGGCTCGGAGCCTGGCGTCGGTGACCGCGGGAGGATGACGCGCTGGCGTCGCCGACGTGCTGATGAGGTGCCGACCGCCTGCGTCGATCTCTGCCGATCATGCGGCGAAGCCCCCAGGCGGCCTCTCTTCCGGGCTGGTCTGGCGCCGGTTCGGCCTTGGCCTGCAACGGCTCCGCCGACCTTCTTCCCCTGACCGCAAGCGGTCATTCCTCGCGGGACAACAAGCTCGGCTGCCACCGTCCTCCGCTGCCGCTGCGGCCCACAAGGGGTGCAGCCGTCCGGTCCGTCGCCTCTCGACCGCCATCGAGGCCTCATCGGGCGGCTTCGGGCAACTCTCAGGAGATATGACAATGGCTCAGATCGGCACCTTCACCCGCGACGAGAACGGCGCCTATGCCGGGACGATCAAGACCCTCACCCTCAACGTCAAGGCCACCATCAAGCCCTGCGACCGCGACACCGACAAGGCGCCCGACTATCGCGTCACCGCCAACGGCGTCGAGTTCGGCGCCGGCTGGAGCCGGACCGCCCGCGAGACGGGCACCGAATACCTCTCGCTCAAGCTCGACGATCCGTCCTTCACGGCGCCGGTCTACGCCTCCCTGGTCCAGGGCGACAAGGGCGAGCACAAGCTCATCTGGTCGCGATGACCGGCCACGGGCGCTCCGCTTCCCGCGGGGCGCCCGCCTTCCACCCTCGCAATTATGCGGAGCAGAACCCCCGCCGAAACCGGCGGCAACACAGACCTCACAGGCCAGCGCTCCGCATAATCCCGCTCTCCGCATAATCGACGTTATGTGGAGCTCCACATAAGATCGAGATCGGCGCCGCCTGGTCCAAGCGCTCCAGCGAAGGCCGCGACTATCTGGGCCTCAAGCTCGACGACCCGAGCTTCAACGCCCCGATCTACGCCAACCTCTTCGACGACGAGGACGCCGACACCTTCTCGCTGATCTGGTCCCGCCCCAGCGGGCGCCGCGGCGAGTGAGCCGCACAAGGCCCCGGCCGGTTCCGGCCGGGGCCTTCCCGCCACCGGGTTCACCGGTCAGTCGTTGCCGTCCGGCCGCACCAGTTCGACGTGGCTGACCCCCAGCGCCTGAGCCAGCTCGTAGAGGGTGATGACCGTCGGATTGCGCCGGCCACGCTCGAGGCCGCTGATATACTGCTGGCTGAAACCGGAGCGCGCCTCGACATCCTCCTGCGTCAGGCCTTTTTCCTGACGCAGGCGAGCGAAGTTCCGGCCGACCAGCTTGCGCATATCCATGCGCAGACGGATCGCAATTTACACACTTTGAGCTTATCAACTATAATATGTAATCAAGCGGCCCTAGCGGGTTAGACGGCGGCAATGCCGATGCCGATCGATCACCGAGCGGCCCGGGGATGCTCCCGGCTCGCGGGCTCGCTTCACCATCCGCCGTCGTCTAGAAGGGACGAAGGCTGCGCCAGGCATGGAAACGGGGGGTGACATGACCGACGCGTTTGCAGACACCGCTCCGTCCGCTTCCGAGCTCACCGACTACGACCGAGCGCACATCAAGCTCTATGCGCGCCTTTTGGACGCCACGGCGGATGGCGCCGGCTGGGAGGAGATCGCCTCGGTGCTGTTCGGCATCGACGCGGCTCGGGAGTCCGAACGTGCCCGTCATGTCCATGACAGCCATCTGGCCCGGGCCCGATGGGTGGCCTCCAGCGGCTACAAGGACCTCCTCCACCGCCCTGTCTGACGTTGCAGCCCGTTTGCAGGGGTGATGCGGCTGCGGCATCACGCGATGCTCCCTGGCAGACTTCCCCCAGTATTCTCAATCCCAGATTGTCCTCACTCGACACGCACGCTGGATGCGGAGACGAGTGATGAAGCCCGATACATCGCGCTGGCGAGAGGATGCCAGCTACGTCTATTTCGACACGCTGTCGGTGGAGGGCCTCGCCTGGGAATGCCTGCGCCGGGACGAGACCTACCAGGAACACTACCAGTCCCTCGTGAAGGCCGGCTCGGACGCCGACCCGCTCCCCCGGGAGGTGGAGCAACGCTGGGGGCTGCGATTTCGCCGCGCGGCCATCTCTCTCCGCTGTGGAACAGAACGTCCCGTGGTCGCCGGTTGTCGATCCGGCCATCGTGCTTCTCGCCCAACAGCCCGCGTTTCTTCCGGGCGCGCCCAGCGTGTCGTTCGGCGGCATGGTTGCGCCGCGCGATAGCACCGAGGGACGATACTGGGTCCATCGTCCGGCACCTCATGCCGCGCAGGTGCTGCTGCTGACCGGGACTCGCCCCGACGCGCCGCTGGCGGCATTGATCCCGCTGGACGCGGACACCATTGGACGGGTGGAGGCCTTGACCCGCTTCTGGCGCGCTGTCGAGGGTCGGCCGGCGATCCCCGACACCCGCATCACCGCGCAGCAGCGTGGCCGGCTGCGCACCATGATGCTGGCGGCCGATGGTCGGGCGAACGGCGCCAGCTATCGCGACATCGCCATCTTCCTTTACAGCCACAAGCGCGTGGCATCCGAGCCCTGGAAAACCTCGGCGCTGCGCGACAAGGTCATCGGCCTCGTCAAAGGCGGCCTCGCCATGATCGGCGGCGGCTATCTCAGGCTCCTGCGTCATCGCAGAAGACCATAGCCGCATCGTCGGCATCCTGAGGGTGGGGATTTTCGCCCCCCTCAACTTCCCCATCCCCCTCGACGGCTGCCCTTCGCCACCGTGATCGCCATCCGCCGCTGATGACCAGCGGCCCGAGATCGCCCACGGAGGTTCGATCCATGCGACCCGACGCTGTCCCGCTGCCGCCACGCTACTTGCGCACCAAGGAAGCCGCCGTCTTCCTCAGCCTCTCGCCCCGCACGCTCGAGAAGCACCGCACCTACGGAACCGGACCCGGCTATCGCAAGCTCGGCGGACGCGTCGTCTATGCCATCGAGGACCTGCAGGCCTGGGTCGCCCGTGGCGCCGTCACCTCCACCTCCGATCCGCGCGGCTGCGTGCTGCCGGCCAAGCGCCACGCCCTGCCCGGCGTTGTCGAGCCCCACCGTTTCGCACGCTGATCGGAACCCTTCTCCATGGCGGCGCGGCATCGCTCCCAGCCGGAGCGCGGACAGCTCGATCTGTTCCGCGCGCTTCCCGGCGCGTTCGCGCCACGGGATGCGCAGGATCTCATGGCCTATCCCTTCTTCTCCCTCTCCAAGACCCATCGTATCGCGCCCATCGATTTTGCCGCCGGCGATGTCTCCATCCGGGTCGAGGCCGTGCCTGACCACGGCATGGCGACCATCTGGGACGCCGACATCCTGATCTGGGCGGCGAGCCAGATCGTGGAGGCCCGCGACGCTGGCCTGCGCACGTCGCGCTTCATGGTCGCCACCCCCTATGAGATCCTCAGGTTCGTGGGGCGCGGCACCTCGCTGCGGGACTACCAGCGCCTGAAGGCGGCGCTCGACCGGCTGCAATCCACAACCGTGTCCACCTCGATCCGCCAGCGGGCCGAGGGACGGCGCCATCGCTTCTCCTGGATCAACGAGTGGAAGGAGCGCACCGACCGGGATGGCAGACCCGCGGGAATCGAGCTCATCGTTCCTGACTGGTTCTATTGCGCCATTCTCGAAGATGCCCTCGTTCTCACCATCGACCGGGCCTATTTCGACCTGACGGGCGGGCTCGACCGCTGGCTCTACCGGCTGGTGCGCAAGCACGGCGGCCGCCAGCACAACGGCTGGCGCTTCGACTTCCGCCACCTGCACCTCAAGTCCGGTAGCCTCTCGCCGTTCAAGCGCTTCGCCTTCGAGCTGCGGGACATCATCCGCCGCCAGCCGCTGCCCGGCTACACCCTGTTTCTGGAGTGTGACGCGGGTGCGCGCACGCTGCTCGCCTTCGAGCCGGCCTGTGGACAACCTGTGAATCCCTTCGTGCCATCGGGAACCCGGTGCCACGTGCCATCAGGAACCGGCCCCTCGTGCTTTCAGGAAC
The DNA here is from genome assembly GCF_040044995.1 of Xanthobacter pollutisoli. Classification (NCBI taxonomy): domain Bacteria; kingdom Pseudomonadati; phylum Pseudomonadota; class Alphaproteobacteria; order Hyphomicrobiales; family Xanthobacteraceae; genus Xanthobacter; species Xanthobacter pollutisoli. Next base: position 3,259 of record NZ_JBDZDP010000026.1, on the reverse strand, counting down.
CGAAACAGGGGTTAACCCTAAGCCCGAAAACGCAAAATCGCGCTCTTAACTTAGACTCTAACATAGAGTCTAACTTTAAAAGGCGCGCGGGCGATGTGGATAACCGCGCTCAGCCGGCCCAAAAAGCTGCCCATCTGCGCACCTCTAAGGATGAGGGTCTTCCGTCTTTCCGTAAAGACGGATTTCAGGCGCCAGAACCTCTTCCCGTAGCCGATCTGCCTCCCGCGAACGCATCGGGAGGCCGTCGATGATCGTCGCGCTGCTCAATCAGAAGGGCGGAGTCGGCAAGACGACGCTTGCCCTGCACCTTGCCGGCGCCTGGGCGAGCCGCGGCCGGCGCGTGACCCTCATCGATGCGGACCCTCAGGGCTCGGCCCTCGACTGGTCGCAGCAGCGCAGCCGCGAGGGCTTGCCGCGCCTGTTCGGCGTCGTCGGCCTCGCCCGTGACACGCTGCACCGGGAGGCCCCCGAACTGGCGCGGGATGCCGACCATGTGGTCATCGACGGGCCGCCCCGCGTCGCCGGCCTCATGCGCTCGGCGCTCCTCGCCGCCGACCTCGTGCTGATCCCGGCGCAGCCATCGCCGCTCGATGGCTGGGCCTCCGCGGAGATGCTCGCGCTCCTCAATGAGGCGCGCATTTACCGACCGGCGCTTGCTGCGCGGTTCGTGCTGAACCGCTGCGGTGCCCGCACCGTGCTCGCCCGTGAGACGGCCGAGACGCTGGCGGATCACGATCCGCCCGTGCTCGCGACCACCATTGGCCAGCGCGTCGCCTTCGCCATGTCGGCACAGTCCGGGCGGCTCGTCAGCGAGCTGGACGAACGTGGCCCGGCTGCGCGCGAGATCACGGCGCTGGCGGCGGAGATCGTCGGTCTCGCCGGTTATGGACGCCTACCATGAGCGCACCGCCGACCCGCAAGGGCTTCGCCGCGCGGCCGGCTGATCCGGAGCAGTGGATCAAGGCTGCGGAGGCGAAGACGTCAAATGACGTCACCGGCGGCTTTACCGCGCGGCTCACCATCGACGTCACGCCCGACCTGCGCGGGCGCATCAAGATCGCCGCCTTCGGTCGCGGCCAGACCGTCGCGGACATGCTCCGCGATCTCCTCGCCCGAGAATTTCCCCCGACATCAGGAGAGGCCTCATGATGAGCCCGCCGGTGCCATCCTCTGTTCCCAAACCCATCGCCCCATCACCCGCGGCGCCGACCCCAGACCCGCTCACCCATGTGGAGCTGACCTGGATCGAGAAGCGGATCGAGAACTGGATCCGCTTCGGCCGGCCTGCGCAGGCACAAACTCTCGACCGTAGCCGCCGCATCGTATCGTTTGCGCCGAACTCCATCTTCGCCTTCGTCCGCTGGGCTGCAAACGACTTCGGCACCGTGGTGTCGCGCATCGACATCGTGCGCGCCGTCGCACCCGGCGAGGCCTACCAGACGCTGCCCTTCGTGCGTCCCGGCGGAGAGATCCTGCTGCGCGCCGACGGCTGGCCGAAGGTCGAGAAAGTGCTCCAGCACGTGGATGCCGTCGAGGCCATCGGCGTCAACGGCGCGGATGTCGCCCCCGACCACTGGCGGCACGTCCACAACCGCCTGATCGCCGGCCACATGCCCCGCGCCTACACGACTGAGCGCCATCACGCGTGGCTCAAGCGGCGGGAGTGCGAAGAATGACCCGCTTCGGCTATGTCATGGTGACGTATTTCTCGGTGATGGGGGCGGCGGCGGCCGCCTTTGTTCCGACACCGCTCAAGCTGGTGTGGAACGTCTCCGCCAGCGCGCCCGTCGGGCTCTACGAAATCGAGCCCGCGCGCAGGCTCGATGTCATGGACCTCCTCGCCATCACGCCGCCGGCAGCGCTCGCCCGCTTCCTGGTGGAGCGCGCCTATGTGGGCGCCGGCGTCCCATTGATGAAGCGCGTGGCGGCGCTTCCCGGGCAGGAGGTCTGCCGCAAAGACGGCACCATCACCGTCGATGGCGTGGCTTACGGTGAGGCGCTGGAGCGCGACCGCATGGGACGTCCCCTGCCGGTCTGGCGCGGATGCCGTCGCATCGCCCACGGCGAGCTCTTCCTCATGAACTTCGATGTGCCCGACAGTCTCGATGGGCGGTATTTCGGGCCACTGCCCGCCAGCACCGTGATCGGCCGCGCCGTGCCGCTCTACACCGATGAGGCCGGCGATGGGCACTTCGTCTGGCGTGCGCCGACGCGCTGAGGGCGACCGACCATCTTCACCTTCATCACACGTCGAGAGGCCGTCATGCCGCGGACGAGACTGTTTTTGCGCGCCTGTGATGGCGCGTGCGGACCGATGCGCGTGCTCATTTGCCCTCGTGCGCTGGTCCTTCTTCTCCTTTCCGGAGTGCTCTGCGGCTGGTCAATGACAGCCATGGCGGCGGAAACACGAGGGCCACAAAACCCGCCGTCGTCAAGCGATCGCTACGCCGACTTCATCGCGGAAGCGGTGGAGCGTTTCGACATTCCCGCAGCCTGGATCCGGGCCGTCATGCGCGCCGAAAGCGACGGCGACGCGCGCTCTACCTCGCCAAAAGGCGCCATGGGGCTGATGCAGATCATGCCGCAGACCTGGGCTGAACTGCGTGTCCACTATGGCCTCGGCGACGACCCCTACGACCCGCACGACAACATCATGGCGGGTGCGGCCTACCTGCGGGAGTTGTTCGATCGCTACGGCAATCCTGGCTTCCTCGCCGCCTACAATGCGGGGCCGGGCCGCTACGAGGCCTCTCGGAAGGGACGCCCGCTGCCCCCGGAGACGCGCGCTTACGTCGACAAGTTGGCGCCGGACATCGCGCGCGGCGAAGCCGAACCTTCCGCGCCGAAATCACCCTCTCCGCCGGCGGTCGAGACACCCTCCTGGGCTCAAGCTCCGATCTTCGCCGTGCAGCCAGTGCGCACGTCAGCGGCAGATCCAATGTCAACGGATCATGCTCAGCCGACACCTGACGTGCGCGATATCTCGGCCATCGTTCCGCAGTCTGCTGGCCTGTTCGTCGCCCGTGGCGGCTCTGGAGGCGTGCAATGACCACGACCGGGCTCATTCGCAGATTGGCGGGGCCTCTCGTGTTCAGGCGAGGGGCGGGATGGGAGACGCAGGACACAACCGTCCGATTGCCGCCCGTAATCGGCAGGACGGTTCCCCGCCGAAGAGCGCGCCACCAACAGCTTCGCCGCCCGGTAAAATCTCCCGCGTTACGCAACGCAGGAGGCGGGTGATGGACTTCTTTTGCGGGCT
>NZ_JBDZDP010000025.1:0-45300 GCF_040044995.1 Xanthobacter pollutisoli | reverse complement strand
TCCTGCTGCGCGGCACCAAGCGCGAGGACGTGGAGCGTGGCCAGGTTGTGTGCAAGCCGGGTTCGGTGAAGCCGCACACCAAGTTCAAGGCCGAGGCCTACATCCTGACGAAGGAAGAGGGCGGCCGTCACACGCCGTTCTTCACCAACTACCGCCCGCAGTTCTACTTCCGCACGACGGACGTGACCGGCGTGTGCACGCTGCCCGAGGGCACCGAGATGGTGATGCCGGGGGACAACGTGTCCATGGACGTGGCGCTGATCGTGCCGATCGCCATGGAAGAGAAGCTGCGCTTCGCCATCCGCGAGGGCGGTCGTACCGTCGGCGCCGGCGTCGTCGCCGCCATCATCGAGTGATCTAGACAAGAAGAAACGGGGACGCGCCGCGATCCGCGCGCGTCCTTCATTCCCGGAGCCTTTGAGCCATGAACGGCCAGAACATTCGAATTCGCCTGAAGGCGTTCGATCACCGCATCCTCGATGCGTCGACGCGCGAGATCGTCGCCACGGCCAAGCGCACGGGTGCGCAGGTGCGCGGCCCGATTCCGCTGCCCACGCGGATCGAGAAGTTCACCGTCAACCGGTCTCCGCACATCGACAAGAAGTCGCGCGAGCAGTTTGAGATGCGCACGCACAAAAGGTTGCTCGATATCGTCGATCCGACTCCCCAGACGGTGGACGCGCTGATGAAGCTCGACCTCGCCGCTGGCGTTGACGTCGAAATCAAGCTCTGACGTGGTGCGAGGAGACACGACCATGCGGTCAGGCGTCATCGCACAGAAGGTCGGCATGACCCGCATCTTCACCGATGCTGGCGAGCACGTGCCGGTCACTGTGCTGAAGGTTGAGAGCTGCCAGGTGGTCGCCCACCGCACGCTCGACAAGAACGGATATGTCGCGGTCCAGCTCGGTGCCGGCCGCCGCAAGCCCAAGAACGTGACCCGCGCCGAGCGCGGCCACTTCGCCGTGGCTCAGGTCGAGCCCAAGCGCAAGATGGCCGAGTTCCGCGTCCCGGAAGAGGCGCTGATCCCCGTCGGCGCCGAGATCACCGCTGACCACTTCGTCGTGGGCCAGTATGTGGACGTGACCGGGACCACCATCGGCAAGGGCTTCGCCGGCGGCATGAAGCGCCACAATTTCGGTGGTCTTCGCGCCACCCACGGCGTGTCCATCTCGCATCGTTCGATCGGTTCGACCGGCGGCCGCCAGGACCCCGGCAAGACCTTCAAGAACAAGAAGATGCCCGGCCACATGGGTGACGTCACCGTCACCACCCAGAACCTGAAGGTCGTGATGACCGACGTCGAGCGCGGCCTCATCGCCGTCGAAGGCGCCGTTCCCGGCCATGCGGGCGGCTGGATCACCGTGCGCGACGCGGTGAAGAAGAAGCTGCCTGAGGCGGCTCCGAAGCCCGGCGCGTTCAAGCTCGGCAACGGTTCGGAAGCCCCCGCCGAAGCCGCCATTGAGGAGGGCGTGTGATGGAACTCACCGTCAAGACGCTCGACGGCTCCGAAGCCGGCTCCGTGACCCTGTCGGACGAGATCTTCGGTCTCGAGCCGCGCGCGGACATCCTGCACCGCTGCGTGACCTGGCAGCTGTCGCGCCGCCAGGCCGGCACGCACCGCACCAAGGGCCGTTCGGAGATCAACCGCACGTCCAAGAAGATGTACAAGCAGAAGGGCACCGGCAATGCCCGCCACGGCGCGGCCTCGGCGCCGCAGTTCCGCGGCGGCGGTCGCGCCTTCGGACCGGTGGTGCGCTCGCACGCCATCGACCTGCCGAAGAAGGTCCGCGCCCTCGCCCTGAAGCATGCGCTGTCCTCGAAGGCCAAGGCCGAGCAGATCATCGTGCTCGACGCCGCCAGCCTTGCCGATCCCAAGACCAAGGCGCTCAAGGAGCGGCTTGAGAAGCTCGGCATCTCGTCCGTTCTCTTCGTGGACGGCGCCCAGGTGGAGCAGAACATCGCGCTCGCGGCGCGCAACCTGCCCTACGTGGACGTGCTGCCCATCCAGGGCATCAACGTCTACGACATCCTGCGCCGCGACACCCTGGTCCTGACCAAGGCCGCCGTGGACGCGCTGGAGGCGCGCTTCAAATGAGCACGCGCAACATCGAACCGCGTCATTACGACGTGATCGTCTCCCCCGTCATCACCGAGAAGGCGACGACGGCGAGCGATCAGAACAAGGTCGTCTTCAACGTCGCCAAGACCGCCACCAAGCCTGCCATCAAGGAGGCCGTGGAGAAGCTTTTCGACGTGAAGGTGAAGAGCGTGAACACGCTGGTCCGCAAGGGCAAGGTGAAGATCTTCAAGGGCCGCCGTGGCGTCCAGAGCGACGTCAAGAAGGCGGTCGTGACCCTCGAAGAGGGCCAGAAGATCGACATCACCACGGGCCTGTGAGAGCCGAGGGAAACGGGACAAGACCATGGCGCTGAAGCACTTCAAGCCGGTCACGCCGAGCCTTCGCCAGCTCGTGATCGTGGACCGCTCCGGCCTCTACAAGGGCAAGCCGGTGAAGACGCTCACCGAGGGCAAGAGCTCCTCGGGCGGGCGCAACAACAACGGCCGCATCACCGTCCGCTTCCGCGGCGGCGGTCACAAGCAGACCTACCGCCTCGTGGACTTCAAGCGCTCCAAGCGCGGCGTCCCCGGCGTGGTGGAGCGGCTCGAGTACGATCCGAACCGCACCTCCTTCATCGCCCTCATCAAGTATGAGGACGGCGAGCTCGCTTACATCCTGGCGCCGCAGCGCCTCGCGGTGGGCGACCAGGTGATCGCCGGCGACCAGGTGGACGTGAAGCCCGGCAATGCCGGTCCGCTGTCCTCCCTGCCGGTGGGCACCATCGTGCACAACGTCGAGCTGAAGATCGGCAAGGGCGGCCAGATCGCCCGGTCCGCGGGCACCTACGCCCAGATCGTCGGCCGCGACGAGGGCTACGTGATCGTGCGCCTCAATTCGGGCGAGCAGCGCCTCGTGCACGGGGCGTGCTACGCCACCGTGGGTGCGGTCTCCAACCCGGACCACATGAACATCTCGCTCGGCAAGGCCGGGCGCAACCGGTGGCTCGGCCAGCGCCCGCACAACCGCGGCGTCGTCATGAACCCGGTGGACCATCCGCACGGCGGCGGCGAAGGCCGCACCTCGGGCGGCCGTCATCCCGTGACGCCCTGGGGCATTCCCACCAAGGGCAAGAAGACCCGCAGCAACAAGGCGACGGACAAGTTCATCGTGTCCAGCCGCCACAAGCGCAAGAAGTGAGGGCCTGAGCCATGTCTCGCTCTGTTTGGAAAGGCCCGTTCGTCGACGGCTACCTGCTCAAGAAGGCGGAGGCCGCTTCGGGCACGGGTCGTCGCGACGTCATCAAGATCTGGAGCCGGCGCTCCACCATTCTGCCCCAGTTCGTGGGCTTAACCTTCGGCGTCTACAACGGGCAGAAGCATGTGCCCGTGAACGTCTCCGAGGAAATGATCGGCCACAAGTTCGGTGAGTTCGCTCCGACGCGCACTTACTACGGGCACGCGGCCGACAAGAAGTCGAAGCGGCGGTGATCGGTCATGGGTAAGCAGGCACGTCCCCGCGCGCTCGCGGACAACGAAGCCAAGGCGGTCGCGCGCAATCTGCGCGTCTCCCCGCAGAAGCTGAACCTGGTCGCGGGCCTGATCCGCGGCAAGAAGGTGGCGACGGCGCTCGCCGACCTCGAGTTCTCCCACAAGCGGATCGCCCGCGACGTGCGGAAGTGCCTCGAGAGCGCGATCGCCAATGCCGAGAACAACCACGAGCTCGATGTCGACGATCTCATCGTCGCCGAGGCGCACGTGGGCAAGGGTCTGGTCATGAAGCGGTTTTCGCCGCGGGCGCGCGGTCGCGCCTCGCGCATCGAGAAGCCCTTCGCCCACATCACCATCGTGGTGCGGGAAGTCGAGGAGCGGGCCTGATGGGTCAGAAGGTCAATCCGGTCGGGCTTCGGCTCGGCATCAACCGCACGTGGGACAGCCGCTGGTTCGCCAACAAGGGCGAATACGGCAAGCTGCTGCACGAGGACATCAAGATCCGCGAGATGCTGATGAAGCAGCTCAAGCAGGCGGCGGTGTCCAAGGTGGTGATCGAGCGTCCGCACAAGAAGTGCCGCGTGACCATCTACTCGGCGCGTCCGGGCGTGGTCATCGGCAAGAAGGGCGCGGACATCGACAAGCTGCGCAAGAAGGTGGCTGAGATGACCTCCTCGGAGGTCTTCATCAACATCGTCGAGATCCGCAAGCCCGAGATCGACGCGCGCCTCGTCGCCGAGTCCATCGCCCAGCAGCTGGAGCGCCGCGTGGCGTTCCGCCGGGCGATGAAGCGCGCGGTGCAGTCGGCCATGCGTCTCGGCGCCGAAGGCATCCGCATCAATTGCTCGGGCCGCCTTGGCGGCGCTGAGATCGCGCGCCTCGAATGGTACCGCGAAGGCCGCGTTCCGCTGCACACCCTGCGGGCGGACGTGGACTACGGCACCGCCACCGCCTTCACCACGTACGGCACGTGCGGCGTGAAGGTGTGGATCTTCAAGGGCGAGATCCTCGAGCACGATCCCATGGCGCAGGACAAGCGCCAGGCCGAGCAGGAAGCCGGTCCCTCGTCGCGTCCCCCGCGGCGCGAGCGCGGCGACCGCGAGCGTGGCGATCGCGACCGTGACCGTGGTCACGGCGACCGCGACCGCGCGTGACGGCTGGCTAGAGAGAAGGCGATCAAGCCATGCTGCAACCCAAGCGCACCAAGTTCCGCAAGCAGTTCAAGGGACGCATCCACGGCGTCGCCAAGGGCGGCACGGAATTGAACTTCGGCGAGTTCGGCCTCAAGGCCGTGGAGCCGGAGCGCGTCACCGCCCGCCAGATCGAGGCGGCCCGCCGCGCGCTCACCCGCCACATGAAGCGCGCCGGCCGCGTGTGGATCCGCGTGTTCCCCGACGTGCCGGTCTCGGCCAAGCCCACCGAAGTCCGCATGGGCAAGGGCAAGGGCGCGCCGGAATACTGGGCGGCCCGGGTCAAGCCCGGCCGCATCATGTTCGAGATTGACGGGGTGAGCGTCGAGATCGCTCGCGAGGCGCTGACCCTCGCGGCGGCCAAGCTGCCCATCAAGACGCGCTTCATCCAGCGCATCGCCGAGTGAGGAGAGGCTCATGAAAGCCGAGGACGTTCGGGCCCTCAGCCCCGATCAGCTCGCCGATGAGCTGCTGAAGCTGAAGAAGGAGCAGTTCAACCTGCGCTTCCAGAAGGCGACCGGCCAGCTGGAGAACACCGCGCGGTCGAAGCAGATCCGCCGCGACATCGCGCGGATCAAGACCGTGCAGACTGCGAAGCGCACCGGTTCGCCGGTGCAGAAGGCGAAGTGAGGAAGCGATGCCGAAGCGCGTGCTCCAGGGCGTCGTGGTGAGCGACAAGACCGACAAGACCGTGGTGGTCCGGGTGGAGCGTCGCTTCACCCATCCGCTGCTGAAGAAGACCGTGCGCCGGTCCAAGAAGTATCACGCCCACGACGAGGCCAATGCCTGGAAGGTGGGGGATACGGTGTGGATCGAGGAGCACCGTCCGATCTCGAAGCTGAAGAACTGGATCGTGGTCCAGGGCGAGAAGCGCGCCGAGGTCTGATTTCAAGGTTTTTCGTCCGGATGGATCGTCCGGCCGGAAGAGGGCTCCGGTGCCGGGTCCGTCGGCTTTCAGCCGAGAGGCCGAGTGGAGACCGCACCGCGGCAACACCGTGTTCCGATGAGCGGGCACGGCGAACAAGGGTTGAGGCAATGCCGGCGCGCCGGCGGCGCCGGATGACGAGAACAGGTGCGTCATGATCCAGATGCAGACCAATCTCGACGTGGCGGACAATTCCGGTGCGCGTCGCGTCATGTGCATCAAGGTGCTTGGCGGCTCCAAGCGGAAGTATGCCCACGTGGGCGACATCATCGTGGTGTCGGTCAAGGAGGCCATTCCGCGCGGCCGCGTGAAGAAGGGCGACGTGATGAAGGCCGTGGTGGTTCGCACCGCCAAGGACATCCGCCGCGTGGACGGCTCGGTGATCCGCTTCGACCGCAACGCGGCCGTGCTGATCAACAACAACAAGGAGCCGGTGGGGACCCGTATCTTCGGACCGGTTCCGCGCGAGCTGCGCTCCAAGAACCACATGAAGATCATCTCGCTGGCGCCGGAGGTGCTGTGATGGCCGCGAAGATCAAGAAGGGCGACAAGGTCGTCGTCCTCGCCGGCCGCGACAAGGGCCGCACCGGCGAGGTCATTCAGGTGATGCCGAAGGAGGAGCGTGCGCTCGTCCGCGGCGTCAATATCGTCAAGCGCCACCAGCGCCAGTCGGCGAACCAGGAGGGCGGGATCATCTCCAAGGAGGCTCCCATCCACCTGTCGAACGTCGCCTTCGCCGATCCCAAGGACGGCAAGCCGACCCGCGTCGGCTTCGAGGTGCTGGCGGACGGGCGCAAGGTCCGCGTGGCCAAGCGCTCCGGGGAGAAGATCGATGGCTGAGGCGACCTACACTCCGAAGCTGCGCGCCTATTATGACGAGGTGGTGCGGCCGAAGATGATCGAGCAGTTCGGCTACAAGAACCCCATGGAAGTGCCGGTCATCGAGAAGATCGTCATCAACATGGGCGTGGGCGAAGCCACCGCCGACACCAAGAAGGCGACGACCGCCGCCGCCGACCTCGCGCAGATCGCTGGCCAGAAGCCGGTCCTGACGCGGGCCCGCAAGGCGATCTCGAACTTCAAGCTGCGCGAGAACCAGCCGGTCGGCGCCAAGGTCACGCTCCGCAAGGTGCGCATGTACGAGTTCCTCGACCGGCTCGTGACCATGGCCCTGCCGCGCGTGCGGGACTTCCGCGGCCTGAACCCGAAGAGCTTCGATGGCCGCGGCAACTACGCCATGGGCATCAAGGAGCACATCGTGTTCCCCGAGATCAACTACGACCGCGTCGAGCAGATCTGGGGCATGGACATCATCGTGTGCACCACGGCGAAGACCGACGACGAGGCGCGTGCGCTTCTCAAGGCCTTCAACTTCCCCTTCCGCCAGTGAGCGGCTATGAGGGGCGCTTCGCTCGAGGCGCCCTTTCGGGTTCCGGCCTGCGCCGTGACCCAAGGACGAGACGAGTGACCGTTTGATTTTCCGGCCGTGAGGGGCGTCTAGCCGCCTCAGACGCGGAGAACAGGAGCAAGAGATGGCGAAGAAGAGCGCGATCGAGACGAACGAGCGCCGTCGCAAGCTGGCCCTGGGCCAGGCGGCGAAGCGCGCGCGTCTGAAGGCGATCGTGAACGACAAGACCCTGCCCATCGAGGAGCGCTTCCAGGCGACCCTCAAGCTGGCAGAGATGCCGCGCAACGGCGCGAAGATCCGCATCCGCAACCGCTGCGAGGTGACCGGCCGTCCCCGTGCGTTCTACCGCAAGCTCAAGATGAGCCGTATCGCGCTGCGCGAGATGGGGAACCAGGGAATGGTCCCCGGCCTCGTGAAGTCGAGCTGGTGAGGAGGGAACGATGGCTGTCACTGATCCCATCGGCGATCTGATCACCCGCATCCGCAACGCCCAGATGCGCCGCAAGGACAAGACCTCGACGCCGGGCTCGCGCCTGCGCGCCAGCGTCCTCGACGTGCTGCGCGACGAGGGCTACATCCGCGGCTACACCTCGACCGACCACGGCAACGGCCGCACCGAGTTCGAGATCGAGCTGAAGTATTTCGATGGCACCCCGGTGATCCGCGAGATCGCCCGCGTGTCGAAGCCCGGCCGGCGCGTCTATGCGTCGGTCAAGAACCTGCCCCGAGTCGCCAACGGTCTCGGCATCGCGGTTGTCTCCACGCCCCAGGGCGTGATGGCCGACCACGAAGCCCGCGACAAGAACGTCGGCGGCGAAGTGCTCTGCACCGTGTTCTGACGACGGAGGACAAGATGTCGAAGATCGGCAAGCTGCCCGTCGCCATTCCGGCCGGCGTCACCGCCAGCCTGGACGGACAGACGGTGAAGGTGAAGGGTCCCAAGGGCGCTCTCGAGCTGACCCTGGTGGAAGAGATCGCCGCCAAGATCGAGGGCTCCGAGCTCCAGGTCTCCATGACCGGCGAGACCACCCGTCACAAGGCCATGTGGGGCATGTCCCGCACCCTGGTGGCGAACCTGGTGGAAGGCGTGACCAAGGGCTTCGAGAAGAAGCTCGAGATCACCGGCGTCGGCTACAAGGCGGCGGTCCAGGGCAAGAACCTGAACCTGTCGCTGGGCTACAGCCACGACGTGATCTACCCGATCCCGGAGGGGATCCAGATCGTGACGCCGAAGCCCACGGAAGTGGTCATCACCGGCATCGACCGCCAGAAGGTCGGCCAGGTGGCGGCGGAGATCCGCGAGTTCCGCGGCCCCGAGCCCTACAAGGGCAAGGGCGTCAAGTATGCCGGCGAATTCATCTTCCGCAAGGAAGGTAAGAAGAAGTAACGGAGGCGAACCATGGCTAAGGATTTGGAGGCGCTGGCGCGCCGCAAGGCCAAGGTGCGCCGTGCGATCCGCGTCGCTGCGAACGGGCGTCCGCGCCTGTCGGTGCACCGCACCTCGCAGCATATCTATGCGCAGGTCATCGACGATGCGAAGGGGGAGACCCTGGCCGCCGCGTCGAGCCTTGAAAAGGACCTGCGCGCCGCGCTGAAGACCGGGGCGGACACCGATGCGGCCAAGACCATTGGCAAGCTGGTGGCCGAGCGGGCTCTGGCGAAGGGCGTGACCTCGGTCGTCTTCGATCGTGGCGCATACATCTATCATGGGCGCGTCAAGGCGCTCGCTGAGGGCGCCCGCGAAGGCGGCCTTCAGTTCTGACGCAAGGACGAGCGAAAATGGCCCGTGAACGGGAACAGCGCCACGAGCGCGAGGACCGCGACAACACGTTCGTGGACAAGCTGGTCCACATCAACCGCGTCGCCAAGGTGGTGAAGGGCGGCCGGCGCTTCGGCTTCGCCGCCCTGGTGGTGGTGGGTGACCAGAAGGGCCGCGTCGGCTTCGGCCACGGCAAGGCCCGCGAGGTGCCTGAGGCGATCCGCAAGGCCACCGAGAGCGCCAAGCGCGCCCTCATCCGTGTGCCGCTGCGCGAGGGCCGCACCCTGCATCACGACGTGCACGGCCACCACGGCGCCGGCAAGGTGGTGCTCCGCGCCGCCCCGGCGGGTACCGGCATCATCGCCGGCGGCCCGATGCGCGCGGTGTTCGAGACGCTCGGCATGCACGACGTGGTGGCGAAGTCCTTCGGGTCTTCCAACCCCTACAACATGGTGCGTGCCACGTTCGACGCGCTGAAGAACCAGGACTCTCCGCGCTCGGTCGCGGCGCGTCGCGGCATCAAGGTGTCGCAGCTCCAGTCCCGCCGCCGCGTCGAAGACGCGGAAGCGACGGACTGAGCGGCGCGAACCGAAGGACAGGAGCGCGCAACATGAGCGACAAGACCATCACCGTGGAGCAGATCGGCTCGCCGATCCGCCGCCCGTTCGACCAGGAGGCCACCCTCGTCGGCCTCGGGCTGAACAAGCGGCATCGCCGCTCCACCCTCAAGGACACCCCGGCCGTGCGCGGCATGATCGCCAAGGTCGCCCATCTCGTCCGCGTGGTCGAGTGAGGAGCGGGACATGAAGCTCGACGAAATCAGGGACAATCCCGGCGCGCGCAAGAAGCGCATGCGCGTCGGCCGCGGCATCGGCTCCGGCAAGGGCAAGACCGCCGGGCGCGGCGTGAAGGGCCAGAAGGCCCGCACCGGCGTCGCCATCAAGGGCTTCGAGGGCGGCCAGATGCCGTTGCATCGGCGCCTGCCGAAGCGCGGCTTCCATAACATCTTCCGCCTCGACTACAACGAGGTGACCCTCGGTCGCATCCAGACCGCGGTGGACGCGGGCAAGCTCGATGCCGGCCAGAAGGTGGACGAGGCGGCTCTCGTGGCGGCCGGCGTGCTGCGCCGCCCCAAGGCCGGCGTGCGCGTGCTCGGTTCCGGCGAACTGTCCGCCAAGGTGACGCTGGAGGTGGCCTACGCCACCAAGTCCGCCGTCGCCGCGGTGGAGAAGGCCGGCGGTTCGATTACCATGCTGGCTGCCCCGGCCCCGGCCGAGGCGGAGTGAAACGAAGCGCGGCGGGTCGCTCCCACCGCGCTTTTCTCAGTCCCGGTGGCCGTGGCGGTTCGTCCCGTCCGGCCATCCGCTCTGGAAACCCGGCCCGAGGCCGGGTATGTCATTTTCCGGGCGATGCTCTGGTGCCGCCGGACGCGTGACGGGCAAACGCCCGCGGATGGGGCTCGCCCCGGTTCGCCGCGGACCGATCCCGTTCCTGCCGGAACATTGCGTGCGCCGGTCCGTCTCGTTCGGATGCCGGCTCGGCCGCACGCTTCCGCCGGTACGCCCACCGGTGCGTCACTGGTCGGTGCGTCCCTTGGCACCCAGCGTTGCGCCCTCATATAAGGGCTGCCCGGCAAGGGCGGCGTCCAGCGGAGCAAGGCATGGTCTCGGCGGCGGAACAACTCGCGGCGAACCTCAATTTCGGTGCCCTCGGCAAGGCCGAGGAGCTGAAGAAGCGCATCTGGTTCACCCTCGGCGCGCTCATCGTCTATCGGCTCGGCACCTACATCCCCATGCCCGGCATCAATCCGGATGCGCTGGCGGATGTGTTCAAGAACGCCCAGCAGGGCATCATCGGCCTCTTCAACATGTTCTCGGGCGGCGCCGTGGAGCGCATGGCCATCTTCGCCCTGAACATCATGCCGTACATCTCCGCCTCCATCATCATCCAGCTGCTCACCAGCGTCTCGCCGACGCTGGAAGCGCTGAAGAAGGAGGGTGAGGCCGGCCGCAAGCAGCTGAACCAGTACACGCGCTACCTCACCGTTGTGCTGGCGGTGTTCCAGGCCTACGGCATCTCCGTGGGCCTCGAGGGCTCGGGCAGCGTGGTGGCCGATCCCGGCTGGTTCTTCCGCATCACCACTGTCATCACCCTGACCGGCGGCACCATGTTCCTGATGTGGCTGGGCGAGCAGATCACCTCGCGCGGCATCGGCAACGGCACCTCGCTCATCATCTTCGGCGGCATCGTCGCCGAGCTGCCGGGCGCCTTCGTGCGCACGCTGGAGCTCGGCCGCGAGGGCGCCATCTCCACGGTGGTGATTCTTGCCGCTCTGGTGATGGCGGTGGTGGTCATCGCCTTCATCGTGTTCATGGAGCGGGCCCAGCGCCGGCTGCTGATCCAGTATCCCAAGCGCCAGGTCGGCAACCGAATCTACGAGGGCCAGTCCTCGCATCTGCCGCTGAAGCTCAACACCTCGGGCGTGATCCCGCCGATCTTCGCCTCCTCGCTGCTGCTCATTCCCACCACCATCGCCAGCTTCATGCAGGGATCGGGGCCGGACTGGCTGCAGGTCATCACCACGCACCTCGGGCACGGGCGCCCGCTGTACATGGTGTTCTACGTGCTTCTGATCGTGTTTTTCTGCTTCTTCTACACCGCGATCGTGTTCAATCCGGTGGAGACGGCGGACAATCTCAAGAAGCACGGCGGCTTCATTCCGGGCATCCGCCCCGGCGAGCGGACCGCCGAATATATCGACTATGTCCTCACCCGCATCACGGTCGTGGGCGCTGCCTACATTGCGGCCGTTTGCCTCTTCCCCGAACTGCTGATTTCCTATGCATCGCTTCCGTTCTATTTCGGAGGGACGTCGCTTCTGATCGTGGTCAGCGTGACCATGGACACGGTGTCCCAGATCCAGGGACATCTGTTGGCCCACCAGTACGAAGGACTGGTCAAGAAGGCCAAGCTGCGCGGGGGGAGGAGGAGATAAGATGAGGCTGGTGCTGCTGGGCCCGCCCGGGGCAGGCAAGGGAACACAGGCGCAACGGCTGGTCGCCCGTCACGGCATCGTCCAGCTGTCCACGGGTGACATGCTTCGCGCGGCGGTGGCGGCCGGCACGCCGGTGGGGCTGAAGGCGAAGGCGGTGATGGAAGCCGGCGGGCTGGTGTCGGACGAGATCGTCATCGGCATCATCGCCGAGCGACTCGCCCAGCCGGACGCTGCCAACGGCTTCATCCTCGACGGCTTCCCGCGCACGGTCGCGCAGGCCGAGGCCCTGGACAAGCTGCTGGCCGACACGGCCATGAAGCTCGACGCGGTCATCGAGCTGGTGGTGGACCAGGAGAAGCTGGTCAGCCGCATCCTCAACCGCGCCGCCGAGGCACAGGCGCGCGGCGAGCCGGTGCGCAAGGACGACGATCCGGTGGTCTTCCAGACCCGCCTCGAGGCCTACAACCGCGACACCGCGGTGGTGGCGCCCTATTACAAGGCGCGCGGCCAGTTGAAGCAGATCGATGGCATGGCGCCCATCGACCAGGTGACCGCCGCCATCGACGGGGTGCTCGCCGAGGCGGCCTGAGGCTGCTCAATGTCAAGGGGTGCGGAAGCCCCCCTTGACCTTTTGTCGAAAGCCCGCTATGGGCACTCCCTCGCTTCGGAACAGGTGCCGTTCGGTCCACCCGAAAGGGTCGGGCAGGGCGGCCGCTTTGTCGTATCCGGTGCGCGTTTCGTTTTCTCCCCGCATGGGCCGGCCTCCACCGGACGCGGGGTTCACCCACCGCCAGGGCGCCCCAGGGCGCGGATGGCGGCACATGGAGAGAGCAGTGGCTCGTATTGCAGGCGTCAACATCCCGACCAACAAGCGCGTCGTCATCGCGCTCCAGTACATCCACGGCATCGGCGCCAGGAAGGCCGAGGAGATCGTGGAAAAGGTGGGCATTCCCGCCGAGCGCCGCGTGAACCAGCTGACCGACCAGGAAGTGCTGCAGATCCGCGAGACCATCGACCGCGACTATATCGTCGAAGGCGACCTGCGCCGCGAAGTGGCGATGAACATCAAGCGCCTGATGGACCTCGGCTGCTACCGCGGCCTGCGCCATCGCCGCGGCCTGCCGGTGCGCGGCCAGCGCACCCACACCAATGCCCGCACCCGCAAGGGTCCGGCGAAACCCATCGCCGGCAAGAAGAAGTGAGCGGCCGCAAGGCTGGTTGACGTGGACGGCGGGCGGCTTTGCTGCCGGTCCGTCCCAAAAGCGGCCCCAACGGGCCATCCCGAGCGCCTGGAGTTACGGGCGCGCCTGAAGGATCAAGGACGAAATGGCAAAAGAAGCTACCCGCGTAAAGCGCCGCGAACGCAAGAACATCGCCTCCGGCGTGGCGCATGTGAACGCCTCGTTCAACAACACCATGATCACCATCACCGACGCCCAGGGCAACACCATCTCCTGGTCCTCGGCCGGTGCCATGGGCTTCAAGGGCTCGCGC
Source organism: Xanthobacter pollutisoli (assembly GCF_040044995.1). Lineage (NCBI taxonomy): Bacteria > Pseudomonadati > Pseudomonadota > Alphaproteobacteria > Hyphomicrobiales > Xanthobacteraceae > Xanthobacter > Xanthobacter pollutisoli. The sequence goes on along the minus strand of NZ_JBDZDP010000025.1, from coordinate 31,980 downwards.
AAGTCCACCCCCTATGCGGCGCAGGTGGCCGCCGAGGACGCGGCCCGCAAGGCGTCCGAGCACGGCATGCGCACGCTGGAAGTGGAAGTTTCCGGTCCCGGTTCGGGCCGCGAATCGGCGCTGCGCGCGCTGCAGGCGGCGGGCTTCCTCGTCACCTCGATCCGCGACGTGACGCCGATCCCGCACAACGGCTGCCGTCCGCGCAAGCGCCGCCGCGTCTGATCTGCTCTTCGATCCCCGCGGAGAAGGCTCCGCGGATCGTCTGCCCGGTTTCTCCTCCCCCGATCGGGACGGGCCAGGCCTCCGGACGAGGTCGAATACCCCGGCAGCTGCCGCGGCCCGGCGAGAAAGCAAGGTGAAGCAAGTGATTCAGAAGAACTGGCAAGAGCTGATCAAGCCCGAGAAGCTTCAGGTCAATCCCGGCCACGATCCCAAGCGCTTCGCGACCGTCGTCGCCGAGCCGCTGGAGCGTGGCTTCGGCATGACCCTCGGCAATGCCCTGCGCCGCATCCTGTTGTCGTCGCTCCAGGGCGCCGCCGTCACCTCGATCCACATCGACGGCGTGCTGCACGAGTTCTCGTCCATCCCCGGCGTGCGTGAGGACGTGACCGACATCATCCTCAACGTGAAGGATGTGGCCATCAAGATGCAGGGCGATGGCCCCAAGCGCATGGTGGCCAAGAAGACCGGTCCCGGCGTGCTGCATGCGGGCGACATCCAGACCGTCGGCGACATCCAGGTGCTGAACCCGAACCTGCCCATCTGCACCCTCGACGAGGGCGCGGAGCTGCGCATCGAGTTCACCGTGGACACCGGCAAGGGATACGTGGCCGCCGACCGCAACCGCCCCGAGGACGCGCCGATCGGCCTGATCCCGATCGACAGCCTCTACTCGCCGGTGCGCAAGGTCTCCTACAAGGTCGAGAACACCCGCGAGGGCCAGATCCTCGACTATGACAAGCTCACCATGCAGATCGAGACCAACGGCTCGATCACGGCCGAGGACGCGCTGGCCTATGCCGCCCGCATCCTGCAGGACCAGCTGGAGATCTTCGTCAACTTCGAGGAGCCCAAGCGCGAGAGCGAGGCGACCGCCATCCAGACGCTGCCGTTCTCCCCGGCGCTGCTGAAGAAGGTGGACGAGCTCGAGCTGTCGGTGCGTTCGGCGAACTGCCTGAAGAACGACAACATCGTCTACATCGGCGACCTGATCCAGAAGAGCGAGACGGAGATGCTCCGCACGCCGAACTTCGGACGCAAGTCGCTCAACGAGATCAAGGAAGTGCTCGCCTCCCTCGGCCTGCACCTGGGCATGGAAGTGCCCGGCTGGCCGCCGGAGAATATCGAGGAGCTGGCCAAGCGCTTCGAGGAGCACTACTGATCTTGAGCCTGGGGCGGCCAGCCGCCCCGATCCCCATTCGAGCGGCCCGAGCCGCGTAACCCGATCGACCGGCTCGTCCGTCGCTATCTTCAGGAGTTCGCCGTCATGCGTCACGGCAAGGTACATCGCAAGTTCAACCGCACCTGGGAGCACCGCAAGGCGATGTTCTCCAACCTCGCGGGCGCGCTCATCACCCATGAGCAGATCGTCACCACCCTGCCCAAGGCGAAGGATCTTCGCCCGGTGGTGGAGAAGCTCGTCACCCTCGCCCGTCGCGGCGACCTGCACGCCCGCCGCCAGGCCATCGCCGAGCTGAAGGACCAGGCCGTGGTCAAGAAGCTGTTCGACGTGCTGGCGCCCCGCTATGCCGAGCGTCCGGGTGGCTACACCCGCATCGTCAAGGCCGGCTTCCGCTATGGCGACAACACCGCGGTGGCGGTGATCGAGTTCGTCGATCGCGACGTGGACGCCAAGGGCGCCGCCGACCACGCCCGCACCGCGGCGGCCGCCGAGGCCGCGTGAGGCTTCTCCCGCACGGGATGTGAAGGGGCGGTCCTCGGGCCGCCCTTTTTTGCGTTCAGGGGTGGTTTGCCTGAGGGGCGATTCGGGCCGTGCCGCACGCGGCTTGCGACGTGCGGCAGGAGTGATGGTTTGAGCCTCGGGCCGGGCAAGGTTTCAAGGGTGGCGGAATGGTCATACGTCTCTTGGTCTCGGCGGCTCTCGCCGCCTCGGTCCTGATCGCGCCGGGCCGCGCCTCCGCTCAGCCCGCCGTCCAGCCGCGCGTGCCGGCATCCCAGGCGGAGGTGACGCTGTCCTTCGCGCCGGTGGTGGCGAAGACCGCGGCGGCGGTGGTGAACGTCTATGCGCTGAAGACGGCCCAGCAGCGGACCAATCCCTTCTTCGACGATCCCTTCTTCCGCCGCTTCTTCGGCATGCCCGATCCCCAGGGTGGCCCCGGCCTGCGCGCGCCTGAGCGGGTGCAGCGCTCCCTCGGCTCGGGGGTCATCGTCGATCCGGCGGGTCTCGTGGTCACCAATTTCCACGTCATCGAGGGGGCGGACGAGATCCGCATCGCCCTCAACGACAAGCGCGAATTCGAGGCCGAGGTGCTGCTGCGCGAGCAGCGCACGGACCTTGCGGTGCTGCGCATCAAGACCCAGGCGAAGGAAGCATTCGCCTCGCTGGAACTCGGCAATTCCGATGCCCTGGCGGTGGGCGACCTCGTGCTCGCCATCGGCGACCCCTTCGGCGTCGGCCAGACGGTGACGCAGGGCATCGTATCGGCGCTGGCGCGCACGCAGGTTGGCGTCTCCGACTACCAATTCTTCGTCCAGACCGACGCCGCCATCAATCCCGGCAATTCCGGCGGCGCGCTGGTGGACATGGCGGGGCGCCTCGTGGGCATCAACACCGCCATCTATTCGCGCTCCGGCGGCTCCCACGGCATTGGCTTCGCCATCCCGGTCAACATGGCGCGGGTGGTGATCGAGCAGGCGAAAAGCGGATCGAAGTCGGTGCGCCGGCCCTGGCTCGGTGCCCGCCTCCAGCGAGTGACGCCGGACATCGCGGAGAGCCTCGGCCTGCCCCGGCCCACCGGTGTGCTGGTGCAGAGCGTGGCGGCGGACAGTCCCGCCGCCAAGGCCGGCCTTGCCACTGGCGACCTCATCGTGGCGGTGGAGGGCCAGGCCATCGATGATCCCGAATCCCTGAACTACCGGCTCGCCACGCGCCCCATCGGCGGCAAGGCGGCCCTCGCGGTCAGCCGCGGCGGCAAGGAGAAGAGCCTGCTGGTGGTGCTGGAAGTCGCGCCGGAGACGGTGCCGCGCGAGGAGGTGCAGCTGCGCGGCCGCTCGCCCTTCGCCGGCGCCACCATCGTCAATCTGTCGCCCGCCGTCGCCGAGGAGCTGAAGGTGGACGGCAACGCCAGCGGCGTCGTGATCTATGACGTGGAGGAGAATTCCCCCGCGGCCGCCGCGGGCTTCCGCCCCGGCGACGTGATCGTGGAGGTGAACAACGAGAAGGTTACCCGCACCCGCGACCTCAGCGGGCTCACCGCCACCCCCCAGCGCATGTGGCGCGTGACCGTGGCGCGCGGCGGGCGCAACATCACCGCGGTGCTGCGCGGCTGAGGGGGCGATGGGCGACCTGTTCGAGGCGGCGGGACTGGGGGAGGGGGTGCCACGGCCGCTGGCCGACCGGCTGCGCCCCCAGCATCTGTCCGAGGTGGTGGGGCAGGAGCATCTGGTGGGGCCGGACGGCGTGCTCTCCCGCATGCTGGAGACCCGCTCCCTCGGCTCTTTGATCTTGTGGGGGCCGCCGGGCACCGGCAAGACGACGGTGGCGCGGCTGCTGGCTTCCGCGACGGATCTGCATTTCGAGCAGATCTCGGCCATCTTCTCCGGCGTCGCCGATCTGAAGAAGGTGTTCGAGCAGGCCCGGGGGCGCCGCCTCACCGGCACGGCGACGCTCTTGTTCGTGGACGAGATTCACCGCTTCAACCGCGCCCAGCAGGACTCCTTCCTGCCGGTGATGGAGGACGGCACCGTCACGCTGGTCGGAGCCACCACGGAAAATCCGTCGTTCGAGCTGAACGCGGCGCTGCTCTCCCGCGCGCGGGTGCTGGTGTTCAAGTCGCTGGACGCCGAGGCTGTCGCGCGCCTGCTCGCGCGGGCGGAGGAGGTGGAGGGCAGGGCGCTGCCGCTCACGGACGAAGCGCGCATCGCCCTCGTCAACATGGCCGACGGCGACGGCCGCGCCGCTTTGACCCTGGCCGAGGAGGTCTGGCGCGCCGCGAGGCCGGGCGAGGTATTCGACGTGGCGGGCCTTGCGGAGGTGGTGCAGCGGCGGGCGCCCATCTACGACAAGAGCGAGGACGGCCACTACAACCTCATCTCCGCTTTGCACAAGGCGGTGCGCGGCTCGGACCCGGACGCGGCGCTCTATTATCTGGCGCGCATGCTGGATGCGGGGGAAAGCCCCCTGTTCCTCGCCCGGCGCATCGTGCGCATGGCGAGCGAGGACATCGGCAATGCCGATCCGCAGGCCCTTGTGGTCGCCAATGCGGCGAAGGAGGCCTACGACTTCCTCGGCTCCCCGGAGGGCGAGCTCGCGCTGGCCCAGGCCATCGTCTACGTGGCGACCGCCCCCAAGTCGAACGCCGTCTACAAGGCCTTCTCGGCGGCGAAGCGCGCGGCCAAGGAGGGCGGCTCGCTGGTGCCGCCGAAGCACATCCTCAATGCCCCCACCAAGCTCATGAAGGGCGAGGGCTACGGCGCCGGATACCGTTACGACCACGATGAGCCCGACGCCTTTTCGGGCCAGGATTATTTCCCCGAGGCGCTGGGCCGGCAGAGCTTCTACCACCCGGTGGAGCGCGGCTTCGAGCGCGAGATCAGGAAGCGCCTCGAATACTGGTCGCGGCTGCGCACCGAGCGCGGCGGGAAATAGCGGCGGCGGCTGCCTTCCGCTATGCTTGGGTTGACGGGTCCGTCACCGGCGAAGGCGACCATGACCAGGCTGATGCGCGAACTGATCGAGAAGCTCGAGGCCCTGCCCGATGCGGAGCAGGATGCCCTGGCGCGCGAGTTCCTTCACGTGCTCGACGGCGGCGAAGTCTTCGTTCTGACCCCCGAGCAGGAGGAGGAGGTCCGCAAGGCGCTGGAGGACGATGAACCGGGGCTTGAGGAGGACGAGGCCCGTCGATTTCTGCGTGGTCTTGGCGCGTGAGCTTCCGCCTCCGCGCGACGGCCCGTAAGAACATCGAGAGAATCGATGCTTATTTGAGAGCGCAGAGCCCGGCTGCGGCCGCAGGCACCGCTCGCCAGCTGCTCGTCACGTTCGAGCGCCTTTCGACCTTTCCCTACTCGGGCCACCTGACGTCGCGCGCGGGTATTCGGGCGACCGTCGTCCCGGGGACACGATACATCGTCACCTATCGCGTCCTGGCGTCGGGCGACGTGGAAGTCGTCGCCGTGATCCACATGGCGCGGGACAGAAAGGCTTGATCGGTTCGATGGCTCTCTCCCTTCCCCCCGCCCTTGTCGTGTTTATCGGCGCCGGCCTCGGCGGCATGATCCGGCATGCCATGAACCTGATGGTCCCGAAGCTCCTGGGCACGGGTTTTCCCGCCGCCACCTTCGTCATCAACGTGTCGGGCAGCTTCCTCATGGGGCTGATCGCCGGCTATTTCGCCTTCCGCGATGGCGAGGCGTGGAGCCAGACGGCGCGGCTCTTCCTCACCACCGGCGTGCTAGGCGGCTACACCACCTTTTCCACATTCTCCCTCGACTTCCTCTACCTGATGGAGCGGGGGGACTACGGCCTGGCCTTGGGCTATGCCGCAGGTTCGGTGGCGCTCGGCTTTGCCGGGGTCTATGCGGGCATGATGCTGGTGCGCAGCCTGGCGTGAGCGCTGCCGGCTAGCTCGTGGGCTCGGGTGGCGTGACGTGGCCGGCTGCATGGACTATGTGTCTGCCTCCACTGGAAACCCGTGAGGCGCTGCGACCATGGCCGTCGTGACCAAGACCGTGGCCGAGGACGAGGCGGGCATGCGCCTCGATCGCTGGTTCAAGGTTCACTATCCCGACCTCTCCTTCGGGCACCTGCAGAAGCTGGTGCGCACCGGACAGGTGCGGGTGGACGGCGGCCGGGTGAAGACCTCTTCCCGCGTCGAGCCGGGCCAGAGCGTGCGCATTCCCCCGCTTGGGATGGAAGACCCTGACGCGTCGCCCGCCCCGGCGAATGGCGCGCGCAGCGGCGAGGCCGGCAAGGACGGCGCCCGCACGGCCTCCGCCGAGCCCGGTGCCCATCCGCCGGCCAAGTCCCGCGCCTCGAAAGACCCAGCAGTCCGCAAGCTGGAGGAGGACCGGGCCTTCATCAAATCCATCACCCTGTTCGAGGACAGGGACGTGATGGTCCTGAACAAGCCGTTCGGCCTCGCGGTGCAGGGCGGCTCGGGCACCTACCGCCATGTGGACGGCCTGCTGGAGGCGCTGAAGGACAAAGACGGGCAGAAGCCACGCCTCGTCCATCGCATCGACAAGGATACCTCCGGTTGCCTGCTCATCGCCAAGTCGCGCCTTGCCGCCTCGGTTCTGGCCAAGAACTTCCGCTCGCGGGAGGCGCGCAAGATCTACTGGGCTCTGGTGCCCGGCGTGCCGAAGCCGCGCCAGGGGCGCATCTCCACCTATCTCGCCCGCGACGAGGACGAGGAGAAGATGCGCGTCGCTCGCCATGGGGAGGATGAGGCGAGTCACGCCATCACTTATTATGCCGTGGTGGATCAGGCGGCCCAGAAGATGAGCTGGCTGTCGCTGAAGCCGGTCACCGGCCGAACCCATCAATTGCGCGCCCACCTCGCCCATATCGGCCACCCCATCGTCGGCGACCCCAAATATTTCGACATCGAGAACTGGGAGCTGCCGGGTGGCCTGCAGAACCGTCTGCATCTGCTGGCGCGGCGGCTCGTCATTCCGCATCCGCGCGGGCAGGGGGTGATCGACGTCTCGGCGCCGCTGCCGCCACACATGGCCCAGTCCTTTGCGGTGCTCGGCTTCGACGCCTCCCAGTACGATCCCATCCTCGAGGCGCCCGAGGCATGAGGCGCGCCGCCCGGCGGTGGCTTGTTGCTGCGGCGCTGGTTGTTGCGCCGGTGGCTGCGGCCGGTGCCGCACGGGCCAACGTGCTCGACCTGTTCCGCGACCTCCAGATCGCACAGTCGGACGGGTTCCCTGACTATGAGATCCGGGGACAGGGCGTCGGCGCCACGGCTTTCGGAGGTCGGCTCTACGGCCCGCTGGCGCGGGTGACGCTCACCCTTGATGTCGCGCAGGGTTACCTGCGCATCGACGACCGGGGCGATGGGGACGGGGCGGCGCACTTCGTCACTGAAGTCGCCGTGTGGCTCGACCGGGAGGGATTCCCGCTGCTCGGCCTCAGCGAGCGCGCACTGCGCGGCGGCGTGCCGTTCGGCGGGCGGGTGCGCTTCTATTCCCATGCGTCCGGGCAGTGGACGCTGGTTACCGACAGGGTGATGCCCCCGCAGGATGAAAGCCTCTGCCGCACCGAGGCGCAGGAGGTTGAGGAGAGCACGGCAGCGTTCGAGGGCCTCGGCCGGGCCATCACGCTGCTGCCGCGCCAGGGCACCGACCTTGCGGTGTGGTGCGTCGTGCCCAGCCCCGTCGCGGGAACAGGCCGGGCTCTGGCGTGGGACCGGGCCACGGCACGCTTCACGGAAGGGCAGCGTCTCCCCGGCCCGCCACCCTGGCCGGATGCGCCCGCGCCGCGCTGAAGCCGGCGTCTTCAACTTTGGTCTCACCGCTGCCGCATTCGGTAATCTGGTATCTCCCTCCGGCTTGAAGTCACAGCATCTTCCCCTATGGTGCGCGCCAAGGCCTGAAGGCCAAAGAAGAAGCAGTCCGGAGCGATCTCCGGCCGAGCCCGAGGGAAATGATCCCAATGTCAGCCCTTCTCGCCCTCTCGCGGGGGATCGATGCCGTCAACACCCGGATCGGCAAGGCCGCCGCGTGGCTGATTCTCGTCTCCATCCTTGTGTCGGCCCTCAATGCGATCATCCGCAAGGCGTTCGACATGAGCTCCAATTCGTGGCTGGAGCTGCAATGGGTGCTGTTCGCCGCGGTGTTCCTGCTGTGCGCGTCCTGGACCCTCATCGACAACGAGCACATCCGCATCGACATCGTGAACTCCCGACTGCCCAAGCGCACCCGCGACGGCATCGACATCTTCGGCCACATCTTCTTCCTTCTGCCGTTCTCGATCCTGCTCTTGTGGACGTCCTGGCCCTTCTTCCTCGCCTCCTTCGAGATCAACGAGCAGTCGCTGAACGCCGGCGGCCTGCCCCAGTGGCCGGCGAAGCTGCTCGTTCCGGTGGGCTTCTTCTTCCTGACGCTGCAGGGCTTCTCCGAGCTGATCAAACGCATCGCCATCTTCAGAGGGAAGATGGAGGACCCCCACGAGGGCTCGGGCGGCAGCCATGCGGCGCTGGCAGCCGAGGCTGAGCGCCTGCTCGCCGATGCCGATCTTCCCGAGGGCGCGTCCGTCGCCCCTGCCGCCAAGAAGTAGGAGCGCGCCCATGTCGTTCGTCCGCACGCTCCTTCAGCGTCGTCCCGGCGCCGCGCTCGCCGTGGCGCTCCTGGCGGCTTTGCTCATTGCCCTTCCCGACGTGGCCCTTGCCGCCGAGCCCGGCTTCCGCGGCTGGTTCATCCACAACATGGCGCCGATCATGTTCGGCGCGCTGGTGCTGTTCCTGCTGCTCGGCTACCCGGTGGCCTTCTCGCTGGCGGCCAACGGCCTCATCTTCGGCCTCGTGGGCATCGGCCTCGGCCTGTTCGAGCCGAAGTTCCTGCAGGCGCTGCCTGAGCGCGTCTACGGCACGATGAACAACGAGGTGCTCCTCGCGGTGCCGTTCTTCACCTTCATGGGCCTCATCCTCGAGCGGTCCGGCATGGCCGAGGATCTCTTGGACACCATCGGTCAGGTGTTCGGCTCCATCCGCGGCGGCCTCGCCTATGCGGTGATCTTCGTCGGGGCGCTGCTGGCGGCGACGACGGGCGTGGTGGCCGCCTCGGTGATTTCCATGGGCCTCATCTCGCTGCCCATCATGCTGCGCTACGGCTACGACCGGCGCGTCGCATCGGGCGTGATCGCGGCGTCCGGCACGCTGGCGCAGATCATCCCGCCCTCCCTCGTGCTCATCGTCATGGCCGACCAGCTGAACCGCTCGGTGGGCGACATGTACGAGGGCGCGTTCGTGCCCGGCCTGCTGCTCGCCGGCCTGTATGCGCTGTACATCTTCTTCATCTCCACCATCTTCCCCTCCGCCGCGCCCGGGCTGCCGCTGGAGGCGCAGACCCTGCGCGACCCGGATCAGAAGACGGTGCCCTCGCAGGTCCTCGGTGCCGTCGCCGCGGCGGGCTTTGCCTATCTCATCGCCACCGGCTCGCTCCCCCAGCTGACGGCGGGGCTGATCCCCGGCGTCGCCAACATGGCGCTGTGGGGCGTTGTGGCCTTCGTGCTGCTGTTCTTCGTGATGTCCGGCACGGCGAAGCTGCTGACCCCCTCGCTGTTCATCGTGCTCGCGCTCTCCATCTTCGGCGGCATCCTGCTGATGACTGAGACGGGCGTGAAGTTCGGCGCCGATTACGTGGTGCTGACCATGTCGGCCACGGTGGGCCTCGCCTTCGTGGTGGCAGCGATCAACCGCGTGTTCCGGCTGGGCCTGCTCTCCAAGCTGGCCGAGCAGGTGGTGTTCGTGATGGTGCCGCCGCTGGCGCTGATCTTCCTCGTGCTCGGCACCATCTTCATCGGCGTCGCGACGCCCACCGAGGGCGGCGCCATGGGGTCGCTCGGCGCGGTCATCCTCGCCTTTGCCCGCGGCCGGCTGAAGTTCGACCTGATGCGGCAGGCGACCTATTCCACCGCCAAGCTCTCCGCCTTCGTCCTGTTCATCCTGCTCGGCGCCCGCGTGTTCTCGCTCACCTTCTACGGCGTGGACGGGCACAAATGGGTTGAGGAACTGCTGGTCTCCCTGCCCGGCGGGCAGATGGGCTTCCTCATCGCGGTGAATGCCCTCGTCTTTGTGCTGGCCTTCTTCCTCGATTATTTCGAGCTCGCCTTCATCATCATCCCGCTGCTCGGGCCGGCCGCCGACAAGCTCGGCATCGACCTCATCTGGTTCGGGGTGATGCTGGCGGTGAACATGCAGACGTCTTTCATGCATCCGCCCTTCGGCTTCGCCTTGTTCTTCCTGCGCTCGGTGGCGGCCAAGGTGCCTTATGTGGACCGTGTCACCGGAAAGATGATGGAGCCGGTCACCACCGGCCAGATCTATTGGGGCGCGGTGCCGTTCGTGTGCATCCAGCTCGTGATGGTGGCGCTCATCATCCTCTTCCCCGGCATGGTGACCCACTACAAGAGCGGCGGCGTGCAGCTCGATCAGCAGCAGATCCAGCAGCAGTTCGAGAACCTTTCGCCGGGGCTGGAGGCGCCGCCCCCGCCGCCGCTGGACTTCGGACCCTCCAGATAGGCCAGCGCCTGCCCTGCTAAGGGCGCATTCGGATAAGACATGACGGGGTGGCGGACCGGCCGGCGGGCGCTGCGGCGGGCTTGGGTCCGCCGCCCCGTCGTGCCTTTCTGGTGCGGAATGGCTCCGGCGATTCGCGACGCGTCCATGTGCGCGCGGCGGCAACGGACAGGATTTGCGGCGCGGCTTCCTCGGCCGGGCCGCGTGCGGAGGTGATCGCAATGAACCCCAGGCCCGACTTCTGTCCCGGCTGCGGGGCGCAGGTCTATCCGGAAGAGGCGAACTGCCCCTTCTGCGGCCGCAAGCTCCACACCAGCATGATGATGCCCTTCCTCGTCGGTGTCGGCGGCACGGCCGTGGCACTGATCTCGGGCGGTCTCGTCTGGTGGGTGATGTCCGCACCCCCCGACGACGCGCCCGAAGGCAGCCCGCCGGTGGTGGCCACCGCGCCGGCACCCCAGCCGGCTGCGCCGGCGGCGGCACCCGCGCCCCAGCCCACCCAGCCTCCGGCCGGCCAGATGCAGAGCGGCCAGGCCCAGCCCGGCACGCCATCGGCGCCCGCCGCGACCGCTCCCGGCGCTGGCCAGGAGGCGAGCTTGCCGCTGCCCACCGTGACCAACCCGCCGCCGGTCCCCACGGCGGACGCCGAGGCGCGGCGCGCCTTCGCCAAGAGCAAGCAGGACAGCTTCGCCCAGAACGGCCTCGACCTCACGGTCACCACGTCGGGCGAAGATGCCACCACCCTCACCATCAAGTTCAATTTCCCGGCCAAGACCGCGGCCGAGCTCATCGTCGCCGGCCCGTTCCCGCGGCAGTGCGAGCAGCGCGGCTTCCGCCAGGTGCTGTTCGTGGATCCATCGGGCATCACATGGGTCTATGATGTGGCAACCCAGCAGATGACCCAGCGATGACCTCACCGCCCGGCGCCGCAGATCCCGCTTCCCCGCCAGATGGCCCGGTCCTGGTGCTGTTCGATTGCGACGGCACGCTGGTGGACAGCCAGCACATGATCGTCGGTGCCATGCGCGATGCCCACGCCGCCCACGGCGTGCCCCTGCCGGACCGCGAGCGGTTGCTCTCGGTGGTCGGGCTGTCCCTGCCGGAGGCCTTCGCCGTGCTTTCCCAGGGCGACCTGTCCTATCCCGTGGAAGCGATGGTGGACGCCTACAAGAACGCCTTCAACCGCCTGCGCAACGGCGAGCCGCCGGAGCCCATGTTCGACGGCGCCCGAGCGGTGCTGGACGCTCTGCGCCAGCGCGAGGACATCGTGCTCGGCATCGTCACGGGCAAGTCGCGCCGCGGCGTCGACCGGGTCCTGGCGGCCCATGCCATGGAGGGCTGGTTCGCCACCATCCAGACGGCGGACGACGCGCCCTCCAAGCCGCATCCGGCCATGGTGTTCCAGGCCATGGGGGAGATCGGCGCACGGCCGGACGCGACGGTGGTGGTGGGCGACACCACCTACGACGTATCCATGGCGCTGCAGGCCGGGGCCTCGGCGCTTGGGGTCTCCTGGGGTTATCATGAGGCTTCGGCGCTGGAGCGGGCCGGCGCGGACCAGGTGGTCCACCGGTTCGAGGAAGTTCCCGCGGCCATCGCCGACGTTCTGGCGCGCCGGCGCGTCGTCATCGGGTGAGGATCCGCCATGCGTGACTTCCTGGAGGAGATCGACACCGGCGAACCGGGGGAAGACCCGGTCGCCCGCGTGCGCGCCGCGCAGAAGATCTCGCTGCCCAAGCGCTTCTACAGCGCGGTGAGCGTGGGGGAGGCCGAGGGCGGCTTCACCATCCTTCTGGACGGCCGGCCCGTGCGCACCCCGGCGCGCGGTCTGCTGCTGGCACCGACGCGCGCGCTGGCGGAGGCCCTGGCCGCCGAATGGGCGGCGCAGGAGAAGGAGATCAACCCCTTCCTCATGCCGCTGACGCGGCTCGTCAACGTCGCCCTCGACCGTGTCGCGCCGGAGATGGATGCGGTGGCGGCGGAGGTGGCGCGCTACGCCGGCACCGACATGCTCTTCTACCGCGCCGAGGGGCCGCAGAAGCTGCTGGATCGGCAGGCCGCGCGCTGGGATCCGGTGCTCGACTGGATGCATGCGCAGCACGGCGCGCGTTTCTTCCTCGCCGAAGGGGTGCGGCACGTGACCCAGCCGGCCGAGGCACTGGCCCAGGTGGAAGCCCTGGTGCCGCGCGCGGCACTGGCGCTGGCGGCGGTGCATTCCATGACCACGCTCACCGGATCGGCGCTGCTGGCGCTGGCGGTGGCGCAGGGCACGCTGAGCGCCGAGGACGCGTGGAGCGCCGCCCATGTGGACGAGGATTTCAACCGCGAGCAATGGGGCGAGGACGAGATCGCCAGCGCCCGCCGCGCCGCCCGTTGGACGGAGATGGAGGCCGCCGCACGCCTCCTCGCGCTGATCGCCTGAGCGGCGGAGGAGGGGCGATGGACGCGGATCTGGTCGCCGATCTCTTCGCCGCCTTCGGCCCGGTAAGCGTGAAGCGAATGTTCGGCGGCGCGGGGCTCTATGCCGACGGGCTGATGTTCGCCGTCGCGGTGCGCGACATCATCTATCTGAAGGCCGATGCGGCGCTGGCGGCGGAACTGGCGGCGCGCGGATCGGCGCCCTTCAGCTACGAGGCCAAGGGTGCGGTGCGCACCATGAACGGCTTCTGGTCCGTGCCGGAAGCGGCGCTGGACGACAGCGACGACCTCGCCACCCTGGCGCGGCGCGCTCTCGCGGTGGCCCGCTCGGCGCAAGCCTCCAAGGCCGAAAAACCTGCCAAGTCCAAGACGGCTGGCAAAACGGGCGCAAAAACCCCCGCGCGTGGCACGGAAGCTGTGAAGGCCCAGCCCGGCCGGTCGGCATCACGGCGCAAGGCCGGCCGCGGCCTCTAATCCGGGTGAGTGCGCCGAACGCGCGGGCGCCGCAGATGCGCCCGCCGGTCTGAGATCGCGCCGGGCCCATGGCCGGCGCGACGATGCGGCGAGCCTCAGCCCGCCTTCACCCGCACCGGCCGCAGCAGGAAGGCCGGCAGGTGGGACATGTCCGCCGGCTCGCTCGCCGGGGTGCGCTCGCGGCGCGGGGGACGGCCCTCAGCCGCCTCTTCGCGACTGGGACGGCGGTTGCGCTCGGGACGCTCGGCGCGGTCTGTCCGCTCGGGACGCTCGCTCCGGGCCGCACGTTCCACCGGCTCGGCGCGCTCGGGACGTTCCGCCCGCTCCGTGCGCTCGGGACGGGGCGAACGCCCTTCGCCGGCGACGCGGGGCTCGCGCTCCGGCCTGGGCTCCCGCTCCGCGCGCGGCTCGCGCTCCGCCCTGGGTTCGCGCTCTGCCCTGGGTTCGCGCTCAGGACGCGGCTCGCGCTCGCGGCGCGGCTCGCGCTCGGGACGGCCCTCACGCGGTTCCCGCTCCACCCGGCGCTTGCCGCGCAGGCGGCCGTCGTCCCGCCGCTCGCGCCGTTCCGCGCCCGGCGCAGCCTCGCCCAGGGGCGGGCCCTGCCACGGGATGGGATTGCCGATGAGCTTCTCGATGGCAGCCAGCGACTTGCCGTCGACATGCGTGACCATGGTCAGCGCGGTGCCGGAGCGCCCGGCGCGGCCGGTGCGGCCGATGCGGTGGACGTAGTCCTCCGAATGGTGGGGCACGTCATAATTGAAGACGTGGCTCACCGCCGGGATGTCGAGGCCGCGGGCGGCCACGTCAGACGCGACGAGCAGGGTCGCCTCGCCGGCGCGGAACTGGTCGAGGGCCTTGATGCGGGCATGCTGGTCCATGTCGCCGTGCAGGGCGACGGCGTTGAAGCCGTGCTTCTGCAGCGAGCGGTGGAGCACCGCCACGTCGCGCTTGCGGTTGCAGAAGATGATGCCGTTCTGCAGCCCCTCGCAATTGCGGATCAGCTCGCGCAGCACCTCGCGCTTCTCGAAATCCTCCCGGCCGGATGCAACCAGAAGCTGCGTCACGGTGGTGGCGGTGGAGGCGGGCTTGGAGACCTCGACGCGCACCGGATTGGAGAGGAATTGCGAGACGAGGCGCTGGATCTCCGGCGGCATGGTGGCCGAGAAGAACAGCGTCTGGCGGGTGAAGGGCACGAGCTTGCAGATGCGCTCGATGTCGGGGATGAAGCCCATGTCCAGCATGCGGTCGGCCTCGTCGATGACGAGCACCTCGATGCCGGACAGGAGCAGGCGGCCGCGCTCCACATGGTCGAGCAGGCGGCCGGGGGTGGCGATCAGCACGTCCACGCCGCGCAGCAGCTTGGTGTCCTGGTCACCGAAGGAGACGCCGCCAATAAGCAGGGCGACGTTCAGTTTGTGGTTCTTGCCGTAGCGGGTGAAATTCTCTTCCACCTGGGCCGCGAGTTCGCGGGTCGGCTCCAGGATGAGCGTGCGGGGCATGCGAGCGCGGGCGCGCCCCTGCTCCAGCAGCGTCAGCATGGGGAGGGTGAAGGCGGCGGTCTTGCCGGTGCCGGTCTGCGCGAGGCCGAGCACATCTCGGCGCGCCAGAACATGGGGGATGGCCTGGGCCTGGATCGGCGTCGGCTGCGTGTAGCCAGTGGCGGCGACCGCAGCGAGGACCTTTTCGCTCAGGCCGAGTTCGGAAAATGACATTGCATCTTTTGGATGCGGCGGCGCGCCGCTGATCGAACGTCCCGTGCCGTACGGGGTCAGACGAGTGGTCGTCGGTCGGCGCGCTTGGATTCGACATATCTCGGACGACGCAGAGCAACATAAGAAAATTGTGCGCCGTGTCAATGTTTTCCGGCTCTCCCGCACGGTTCGGCCGGATGAAGGCAGGGTTGAGCGCCAAAAAGTGGGCAATCTCTCTTTCCGCAGAGGCGCGCTATGCGCTCAGGGAATGGTGTAGCGCTGCAGCCATGCACGTGCGTCGGGTTGACCATCTGGCGAGGGCGCTACACGGATGGCGCGCAACCTGCGGGTCTCCATGCCGTTTCTCATCGTCCTCGGCCTCGCCGCTTTCGCGAGCGCATTTTCCATGCGCGTCGTCGATCCGATGCTGAACATCCTGGCCGCCGACCTCAAGGTCACGCTCCAGCAGGTGGCGTTGCTGGCGAGCGCCTTCACGCTGCCCTACGCGCTCATGCAGCTGATCTTCGGCCCCATCGGCGATGCCGTGGGCAAGGTGCGCCTCATCCGCTTCAACCTCGCCATGCTCTCCATCGGACTTGTGGTGTCGGCGCTGGCGACGAGCCATGAGATGCTGCTCGCCTCGCGCGTCTTCTCCGGCGCCTTCGCCGGGGGCATCATTCCCGTCGTGCTGGCGACAGTGGGCGACCGCGTGCCCTTCGACCGGCGGCCGGTGGCGCTCAGCCGCGTGCTGCTGGCTCTGGTGCTGGGCCAGCTCATTGGCTCCGCCCTCGCGGGCTTCATCGCCGAGCTTGCCGGATGGCGCGAGGTGTTCTGGTGCGCCTTCGCCGTCACCGCGCTGGCGACGCTGGCGGCGACGTTCGGCCTGTCCGAGGAAAGCGCGCGCAAGCCCCTGTCGTTCCGCGACTCCCTTGCCCGCTACGCGCTGGTGCTGCGCAATCCGCTTTCCGTCAGGGTCTATGGGCTGGTCGCCATCGAGGGCGCGCTCACCTTGGGCGTCTTCCCGCTGGTGGCGCCGCTGATGGTGGCGCACGGCATCGGCAACGCGAAGGAGGCGGGCATCGCCCTCGGTGCCTTCGCGGTGGGCGGGGCGCTGTATACCTTCGCCGTGCCGCATCTGGTGCGTCACCTCGGCCTCGGCGGCATGGTGGGCATCGGGGCCGCCTTGACCGGCGGACTGTTCGTCGCCGTCGCGCGGGTCGAGGACATCTTCGTGGTGGCGGCGCTGTTCGGCTTCTCCGGCTTCACCTTCTACATGATCCACAACGTCATGCAGATCCTTGCCACGGAGCTGGCGCCGGAAGCGCGCGGCTCCGGCATGGCGCTGTTCGCCTCGTCCTTCTTCGTGGGACAGGCGTCCGGCGCGCTGGTGCTGGCGCAGGTGGCGGGCGTCGTCGGCGTGGTGCCCATGTTCATCGCCGCCGGGGTCGGGCTCATCGCGCTCGCCGCGCCCGCCGGCTTGCTCATCCCACGCAAGGCACGGGTGACACCGGAGCCGCACCCGCATTCCGAAGTCTAGGACCGCGTCCCGCGCCAGCGCGGCTACGCGCGTTCGTGGATTTCGTGCAGGCGGAGCCCGCCCCGGAGTGAGGCGGGCTCGGCCAGTCAGATGTTGATCTTCACCGAAGCGCCCTGCTTGGCACAGCGGTCGACCACGCCCGTGCGGTGGACCTGCGTCGCCCTGGCCACGGAGGCGGCGGACTGGCGCATGCACCATTGGGCGTGGGGGCCCGGCACAAGTACGTCCTTGGCGCGCTTCACGTCGCAGCCCTGGCTCGCCGCCAGATCGATGACGCAGACCGCCCAGTCGCCGTAGTAGACGCAGGACTGCTCGTCATTGCCGAACGAGTGGGCCTGCGCCGTCCCCGGCAGCAGCGTCGCCAGAGCAAGGCTGGCCGCCACCGGTGCCGCAATGGCGGCACTCATGCTTTCGATCCAAGCCCGGCGCCCCCGCGCCGGCTCAGATGTCCAGCATTTCCTCGCCCGCGAAGGCGGCGCGCTCGGAGATGAAGGCGAAGCGGGCCTCCGGCTTGTTGCCCATCAGCCGCTCGACGAGGTCGGTGGTGCCGGCGCGCTCGGCGTCCTCGATGGTGACGCGCAGCAGCGAGCGCGTGCGTGGGTCCATGGTGGTCTCCTTCAACTGCGCCGGCATCATCTCGCCGAGGCCCTTGAAGCGACCGACGTCCACCTTGCCCTTGGCCGAGAATTCCTTCTTGAGCAGCTGGTCCTTGTGGGCGTCGTCCCGCGCATAGAGGGTCTTCGCCCCCTGGGTGATGCGGTAGAGCGGCGGCACGGCGAGGAAGAGATGGCCCTCCTCGATCAGCTTCGGCATCTGGCGGAAGAAGAAGGTGACGAGGAGCGAGGCGATGTGCGCCCCGTCCACGTCGGCATCGGTCATGATGATGACCTTCTCGTACCGAAGATCGGCCTCGCGATAGTGAGAGAGCATGCCGCAGCCGAGCGCCTGGCCGAGATCGGCCAGCTGCTGGTTGGCCGCGAGCTTGTCGCGGGTGGCGCTTGCGACGTTCAGGATCTTGCCGCGCAGGGGCAGCACCGCCTGGGTCTTGCGGTCCCGCGCCTGCTTGGCCGAGCCGCCGGCCGAGTCGCCCTCGACGATGAAGATCTCCGATCCCGCCGCCTCGGTGTTGGAGCAGTCGGCGAGCTTGCCCGGCAGGCGCAGCTTGCGCACGGCGGTCTTGCGGGAGACCTCCTTCTCCTGCTTGCGGCGCAGCCGCTCCTCGGCGCGGTCGATGACGTGGTCGAGCAGGCGGCTCGCCTGCACCGGATTGGCGGCGAGCCAGTGGTCGAACGGATCGCGCAGCGCCTGCTCGACGATGCGCGCGGCCTCGGCGGTGGCGAGGCGGTCCTTGGTCTGGCCCTGGAACTCCGGCTCGCGGACGAACACGGAGAGCATGGCGGCGCAGCCGGTGATGACGTCGTCGCCGGTGATGACCGAGCCGCGCTTGCCCTGTCCGGAGCGCTCCGCATGGTCCTTCAGGCCCTTGAGCAGCACCGTGCGCAGGCCGTTCTCATGGGTGCCGCCGTCGGGGGTCGGGATGGTGTTGCAATAGGAGGAGATGGAGCCGTCGGCGTCCGCCACCCACGCCACCGCCCATTCCACCGAGCCATGCCCGCCGGTCTTCTGGATGCGGCCGGAGAAGATGTCCGGATGCACCAGCGTCTGGCCTTCGAGGTCGGCGGCCAGATAATCCTTGAGGCCGCCCGGGAAGCGGAAGACGGTCTTCTCGGGAATGCCGTCGCCGGCCTTCAGCAGGTCCGGGTCGCAGGACCAGCGGATCTCCACGCCGCCAAACAGATAGGCCTTCGAGCGGGCCATGCGGAACACGCGGGCCGGCTCGAAATGGGCGGCGGGACCGAAGATCTCCGGGTCGGGATGGAAGCGCACGCGGGTGCCGCGGCGGTTGGTGATGCGCCCCACTTCCTTCAGCGGACCCTGCGGCACGCCTTTGGAGAAGCTCTGGCGATAGAGCGTCTGGTTGCGGGCGACCTCCACCTCCAGATCATCGGAGAGGGCGTTCACCACCGAGACGCCGACGCCGTGCAGGCCGCCGGAGGTCTCGTAGACCTTGCTGTCGAACTTTCCGCCGGCATGCAGCGTGGTCATGATGACCTCGAGCGCCGACTTGCCGGGAAATTTCGGATGGTCCTCCACCGGAATGCCGCGGCCGTTGTCGGAGACCGTGAGATAGCCGTCGGCGCCGAGCTGGACCTCGATGAAGGTGGCGTGGCCTGCCACCGCCTCGTCCATGCAATTGTCGATCACCTCCGCGAAGAGGTGATGCAGCGCCTTGGAATCCGTGCCGCCGATGTACATGCCCGGCCGGCGCCGCACCGGCTCCAGCCCTTCCAGCACCTCGATATGTGCGGCGGTATAATCGTTCGCCATGGTGGGCACGGCGGGCGGCTTGGCCTTCGCATTTGCCTTGGCGGACGGGCGGGGGCGGGAGGCGGAGCCGAAGAGATCGTCGTCGGTGTCGGACATGGGCGCTCGATAGCAGAAGGGAACGGGCGACGCGACTCACGGCACGGCCGCGGCCCGGGTTGCCCCCAGTGTGGCAGAGCCGGCGGGGCAGGGGAACGGAATGGCAACATTTTCGGCGGCCCACTGCCTGCCGTCCTGCGTCCCAGCGGAAGGGCAGCCCTGCTGCTCCCGCAGGGCCGGCGTCTTTTCCCTGACAGGAGAAAGGGTGTAAGGACCGTGGCCCTGCCCTCGGGCCCGGTGCGCCGGGATTGACGGCGGATGACCTCGCGGGAGATCAAGATGGCTGACGCAAAGGCTAGGATCGCGGTTCTCGGCGCCTCGGGCTATACCGGCTCCGAACTGGTGCGCCTGCTGCTGCGCCATCCCCGCGTCGAGATCGTTGCGCTCACCGCGGATAGGAAGGCCGGCCAGAGCATGGCCGAGGTGTTCCCGCAGTTCGCGCCTTTCGCCCTGCCGAAGCTGGTGACCATCGACGAGGTGGATTTCACCGCCGTGGACGTGGTGTTCTGCGCGCTGCCCCACGCCACGACCCAGCTCGTCATCAAGAAGGTGTTCGACGCGGCGCCGAACGTGAAGGTGGTAGACCTCTCCGCCGACTTCCGCCTGAAGGATCCCGGCGCCTACGAGACCTGGTACGGCCATCCCCACCAGGCGCTGGAACTGCAGCAGGAGGCGGTGTTCGGCCTCGTCGAGATCTATCGCGACGAGATCCGCAAGGCGCGGCTGGTCGCCAATCCGGGCTGCCATTCCTCCACCGCCATCCTGCCGCTGGTGCCGCTGCTGGAGGCCGGCGCGCTGGAGCCGGAGAGCATCGTCATCGATTCCAAGACCGGCATGTCCGGCGCCGGGCGCTCGGCCAAGGAGGCGATGCTCTTCTCCGAGGTGTCGGAGGGCATCCACGCCTATGCCGTCTCCGGCCATCGGCACATGGGCGAGCTCGACCAGGAATTCTCCAAGGCCGCCGGCCGGCCGGTGAGCCCCATGTTCGTGCCGGTGCTGGCGCCCATGAATCGCGGCATCTACGCCACCATCTACGTGCGCACCGCCGGCGCCACCGCCGAGGACCTGCATCGCATCCTTGCCGATTTCTACAAGGGCGAGGCCTTCGTCCACGTGCTGCCGTTCGGGCAGGTGCCCCAGTCGCGGCACGTGCGCGGTTCCAACATGGTGTTCCTCGGGGTGGTCGCCGACCGCCTGCCGGGCCGGGCCGTCGTCATCTCGACGCTCGACAATCTGGTGAAGGGGGCGTCCGGGCAGGCGGTGCAGAACATGAACCTTCTCATGGGCTTCCCCGAGACTCTGGGGCTCGACCAGATCGCCTTGATGCCCTGAAGGAAGCTGGCGCCGGAGCACCGCTCCGGCGCGTCATCCGGCTGTGGGGGATGATGGTGCGCGGGGCGCTGTCACAAGTCGGTGCCCCCTACTCACGTATGCTGGCGGGTGCGGATAGGACAGAATAGCTTCCCTGTCTCTTGAGGGGATTCTTCCCTCCGCCGGATCACCGCCCATGAGCTTCCTCGTCTGCCTCGCCGCGCTCTTCTTCCTGATGTTCGTGGCCTATAGGGGCTTCAGCGTCATCCTGTTCGCCCCGGTTGCGGCCATTGGCGCCGTGCTTCTCACTGATCCGGCGGCGGTCCCCGTCATCTTTTCCGGCCTGTTCATGGAAAAGATGGTGGGCTTCATCAAGCTCTACTTCCCGGTGTTCCTGCTCGGCGCAGTGTTCGGCAAGCTCATCGAGCTGTCGGGCTTCTCGCGCTCCATCGTCTCGGCGGTGGTGAAGCTGCTCGGGCCGGCGCGGGCGATCATCTCCATCGTCCTCGTGGGCGCGCTGCTCACCTACGGCGGCGTGTCCTTGTTCGTGGTGGTGTTCGCCGTCTATCCGTTCGGCGCGGAGATGTTCCGCCAGGTGGGCATCCCCAAGCGCCTGCTGCCGGCGGTGGTGGCGCTCGGCGCCTTCTCCTTCACCATGGATACCCTGCCGGGTACCCCGCAGATCCAGAACATCATCCCCACCACCTTCTTCCACACCACCGCTTATGCGGCGCCCATCCTCGGCGTCGTCGGCACGCTGTTCATCCTCGTCTGCGGCATCTCCTACCTCGAGTTTCGCCGCCGGCAGGCGCGCCGGGCCGGGGAGGGCTACGGCACCGGCCACAGCAACGAGGTGGAGCTGGACGAGAGCGTGCCGCTGGTGTCGCCGCTGCTCGCCCTTTTGCCGCTGGTGGTGGTGGGCGTCGCCAACCTCATCTTCGCCCAGCTGATCCCGGGCTGGTTCGGGCCCACCGCCAGCGCCACCCTGGTGGAGGGCGCCCCGGCGGTGAGCGTCCCCACCAACACGTGGGCCGCCATCTGGGCGGTGGAGGCGGCGCTGCTCCTCGGCATCCTCACCGTCGCGGTGTTCGGCTTCAGGGCGATCGCCGGGCGCTTCGCCGCCGGCTCCAAGGACGCGGTCGGCGGCGCGCTCCTCGCCGGACTCAACACGGCGACGGAATACGGCTTCGGCGCGGTGATCGCGGCGCTCCCGGGCTTCCTCGTCATCAAGGCGGCCCTCACCGCCATTCCCAATCCGCTGGTCAACGAGGCCATCACGGTGACGACGCTCGCCGGCATCACCGGCTCGGCCTCCGGCGGCCTTTCCATCGCGCTCGCCGCCATGTCGGAGCAGTTCATCGCCCAGGCCCAGGCCCACGGCATTCCGCTGGAGGTGATGCACCGCGTCGCCGCCATGGCTTCCGGCGGCATGGATACGCTGCCCCACAACGGGGCGGTCATCACCCTCCTCGCGGTGACGGGCCTGACGCACCGGCAATCCTACGGGGACATCTTCGCCATCACCTTGATCAAGACCATGGCAGTGTTCTTCGTGATCGCCTTCTATTACCTGACCGGGTTGTATTGAGCCGGACCACACCGCCGCGCGGGGCGCCTCGGCGGGCGGAACGGACGGGCTTTCGGGGGAAGACGGACCATGGCCGACGCCGGGGGGCGGGTGATCGCGGTCGCCAACATGAAGGGCGGCGTGGGCAAGACCACGACGGTGGTGATGCTGGCGGAAGGCTTCGCCGAGGCGGGGTCGAAGGTTGCGGTGGTCGACCTCGACGCCCAGGCCAACGCCTCCTACTGCTTCGCCCCCGACGAGGAGCTGCGGGCGATCCTCGACCAGCGCCGCTCCATCACGTCGTTCCTCGCGGACCGCCTGCTCTATGGCGATCGCACGTCCATCGCCGACTATATTTCTCCCGGCATCTGCCATGTGATGAAGGCGGGCGAGGAACTGGCCATCGACATGGTGGTGGCGAGCCCCCGCCTGCGCCTTTTGGAGCGCGAGATCGTGCTGCGCCTCGCGGAGAGCAACTACGGCATCCGCTCGCTGGAGGGCCAGTCGCTCAAGGTGCTGCAGGAGGCGCTCGGCGTCCTGCGGGCGCGCTACGACGTGGTGCTGTTCGACTGCGCGCCGGGCATCTCCGCCTTCACCGAGGTCGCCATCCGCCTCGCCGACATGGTGATCGTGCCCACCATTCCCGACTATCTCTCCACCCTCGGCTTCGATGCGTTCCGCGCCTCGGTGTGGGAGAATGCCCACGTCACGCGCTCGGCCCTGCCGCAGCCGCGGCGGCGGCCGCTGGTGCTGGCGAGCCGGGTGAACGCCCACAAGATCCAGCATCGCGAGACCCTTCTCGCGCTGCGCGAGGAGGCGGCCGAGGAGAACGCCCTGTTCGAGATGTACGACGTGGTGGTGAACAACCTCGCGGCCATCGAGCGGGCCATGGACCCCGAGAACTTTCCCTATGCCCCCTCGTTCGAACAGAAATGGTACAGGGCGGTCGATGCGGTGCGCGACCTGGTGAGCGAGACACGGAGACGGCTCGATGGCTGAGGAGACGGATTTCTTTCGGCTGCTCGCGGCCATCGGCAGCCGCGGCGAGATGTTCGCCGCCGCCGGCAACCTCGCGCGCAAGGCGGTGAACGAGATCGTCCGCGCCCAGCTCGCCGCGGACACGACCGGGCTCGACGCCCTTCAGGCCATGCGCAGCCTGCTTGGTGCCGCCGGCTTCGCCGAGGCGCTGGACGGGGTCGCGGCGCCCAAGGCGAAGCAGTTGCTCGTCCGCGTCGATCCGCATGCCCCGGCTCTTGCCCAGCCTGCCGATCGCATCAAGGCTCTGCTCGCCCTCGCCGACGGCAGCTGCGCCCCTGCCGCGCCTGTTGCGAAGCCGGCGCGCAAGGCTGGTGGGCGAAAGGCAGCGGCGGCGAGAGAGCCGGCCGCCACCCCGTCGCCCGAGGTCGCCCCCTCGCCCGAGGTCGCACCGCCCGAAGTCGCGCCGGCGCCACGCAAGCGCCGGATCACCGGCCGCACGGCGCTGCGGGTGTCCGAGGAGCGCTGAGGCGAGGGCTCAGGCGGTGGACTGGGTCTGCGGGTCCGGGCCGAGGGCGAAGATCTCCGCCACCGCCACGAAGGCCGGAATCAGCAGGCACCACATGCCCACGGTCAGATAGAGCAGGGCGGCGGCGGCGCATCCGGCGGCGAAGGCGGCAAGGTTGGCGCTCATCCGGCCGAGGCGGCTGCGGGTCGCCGTCATGTCGGCGCCCTCGGGCGGGCGCCACAGGCTGCTGAGATCCACCAGCATCTGGGTGAAGGTGCCGGTCATCATGGTGGAGGGCGGGCTGTCGGTCAGGTGTGTGCGGTGGAGCGCGTTCTGCAGCGCCATGGCGCTCACCAGCGTCATCCCCATCATGATCGCGCCGGGCGCATCGGCGTCGGGAAAGGGACCGGCCTGGACGGCCACCAGCCCCGCATGGGCGAGCAGCACAAGCTTGCAGGCCATGAGCAGACGGAAATCGTCCTTGCCGCGCTCCGCCGCCGCCCGGCTCACCTGGCGGGCGATGATGACCACGACGGCAAAGACCGGCATGGCGATGACCTTGGCGAGCGCCGGCGCGTGACCGTGGGCGAGGGATGCCGCGATGGTCACGATGTTGCCGGTGACGTGCGCGGCGAACAGGCCGCCGAGCGCCACGAATCCGGCCGCGTCGACGAAGCCGGCGTTGAAGCAGAGCAGGATCGCAAGCCAGCGCTTCACGACATGGAAGCTCCCGGAGCGGAAAGCGAAAACGCGGCCTTCCGGCTCATCCCACCTCCGCCACGTCGCGGATGCGCAGGGCGACGCGAGTCTCGCCCTGCCAGGTATCGAGCTCCAGGCATCCGGCCACGTGGAGCGGCCGGCCGCGGGCGGCGAGGAGGGCGCGGCCGAGGGGCTCCTCGGCGCTGCGGAAGGCGGTGGCCTTCAGCGTCGTGCCGTCGGGAGAGGCGATGCGGGCGCGCACATGGCCGGCGCCGAAGCTCTCCACGAAGCTGATGCGGTGGCCGGGAAAGGCGAACACCGGCTCGGGATTGCCGGCGCCGAAGGGACCGGCGCGGGCCACAGTCTCCACGAGGTCCACGGTGGCGCCACGCGCCGTGAGGGCGCCGTCGATGGACAGCGTCCCCTCCGCCCGCGCCCGCGCCACGTCGGGAGCGAGCCGCTGCTCGAATTCGGCGCGCAGCGCGCCGAGCTTACTGCGCTCCACCGTGAGTCCCGCCGCCATAGCGTGCCCGCCGCCCTTGGCGAGGAGCCCGCTTTCCACCGCGGCGCGCACCGCGCGGCCGATGTCGACGCCGGGAAGGGAGCGGCCCGACCCGGTGCCCGTCTCGCCGTTGAAGGCGATGGCGAAGGCCGGGCGCTGGAAGCGCTCCTTCAGCCGCGCGGCCACGAGGCCGACCACGCCGGGGTGCCAGCCCTCGCCGCTCACCACCACGACGGCGCCGTCGTCCGAGACGCCCAGCGCCGCCTGCGCCTCGGCCTCGGCGGCGGCGAGGATGGCGCGCTCCACCTCCTGCCGCTCGCCATTCAGCCGGTCCAGCTCGGCGGCGATGCCCCGCGCCTCGGCGGGATCGTCGGTCAATAGCAGGCGCGCGCCCAGGGTCGCCTCGCCGATGCGCCCGCCGGCATTGATGCGCGGGCCGATGAGGAAGCCGAGGTGGAAGGGCCGGGGCGGCCCGTCGAGCCGCGCCGCGTCCATCAAGGCGGTGAGGCCGATGCGGCCGCGCCTGCGCATGGCGATGAGCCCCTTGGCGACAAAAGCGCGGTTGAGGCCGATGAGCGGCACCACGTCCGCCACCGTCGCCAGCGCCACGATGTCGAGGGCGTCCAGCAGGTCCGGGGCAGGGCGGTCGGCATTGAAATGCCCGCTTTGGCGCAGCGCGCGCACGAGGCCCACGGCGACCACGAAGGCGAGCCCGGCGGCGCAGACATGGCCGAGGCCGGAGAGGTCGTCCTCCCGGTTCGGATTCACGATGGCGGTAGCGGGAGGAGGCGTCTCGCCGGCCTGGTGATGGTCGATGACGACCACGTCCATGCCAAGCCGTTGCGCAGCGGCCAAAGGCTCCAGCGAGGTGGTGCCGCAATCCACCGTCACCAGCAGGGTCACGCCCCGCGCCGCGAGCTGCTCGATGGCCGGCACGTTGGGGCCGTAGCCCTCGAAGATGCGGTCGGGGATGTGGAAGAAGGGGTCGAGCCCTCCCGCCCGCAGCACGCCCACCATCAGCGCGGTCGAGCAGGCGCCATCCACGTCATAGTCGCCGAACACCGCCACCTGTTCGCCGGTCGTGACCGCGCGGGCGAGGCGGCCGACGGCGGCGGGCATGTCCGTCAGGGTGTCGGGATCGGGCAGAAGGGTGCGGATGGAGGGGTCGAGATAGCGCTCCACCTCGTCCAGCGGCACGTTGCGGCCGGCGAGCACGCGGGCGAGCAGCTCGCTGATGCCGGTGCGCTGGGCCATGGCGAGGGCGGTCTGCGCGCCGCGCGCGTCGAGCCGCTCGCGCCAGGATCGGCCGGTAACCGAGCGGGCGACGTCGAGGAAGAGGCGATTCGGCAGAGCGATGTTCACGCCGGCATGAAGCCAGACCCGGCGCTCCGCGTCGAGCGCAAGGCTCACAGCCCTGCCACCGCGAGCACCGCAGCGGCGGCTCCGACCGCAGCCGCGGTGGCGGCGCCGAGGCGCCAGGTGAAGCCGGCGGAACCGGCTGCGGCGGCAAAGCCCACGCGCCCAAGGGCATTCATGCCGATGGCGATGAGAATGGCGAGCGCCGCGCCCTGGAAGGTCAGCGCCCCGCCGGCGAGGCGGGCGGCATTCAGCGACGGCACGTCCACATCCATGATTCCGGCCACCGCGCTCACCAGATAGAGGCTCTGCGGCCCCACCTTGTCGAGCAACAGGCCGCTGATGCCGGAAACCACGCCGAACATCAGAGCAAAGGCGGCGAGCGGCCCGAGATCAAATGGATTGCCCGGCTCCGTCTCTCCCGCCGTGCCGCCTGAGTTTCGCACCATCACGCCCCCGGCGACGGCGAAGGCGAGGGCGGCGGCCAGCGCCGGCGGGGCGAGAGTCGCCAGAAGGCCCGGCGCCACCACCATGCAGATCACCATCACCCGTAGCAGCGAGACCATGGCCGCCAGCGCCGCACCCCCCGCCAGCAGCGCCGCCGGCTCGCCCGCCGCCGCGCGCCGGGCGAAGGCGACCGTGACGGCGGTGGAGGAGACGAGGGCGCCGCCCAGCGCGCTGATGAGAATGCCCTTCTCCGGCCCCGCCACCTTCACCGCCACATATCCGGCGAACGAGATGGTCGCGGTGAGCACCATGAACAGCCAGATCTGGCGCGGATTGATGCTGTCGAACGGGTCGATGGTCCGGTCGGGGAGCAGCGGCAGGACAATGACCGTCATGGAGAGCAGCACCAGCGCCGAGCGCAATTCCACCCAGGTGAGGCGGGCGAGCAGGCCGTGCAGCCGCTCGCGGGCAGCAAGCAGGCCGGTTGCCGCGATGGCCGCGGCGCTTGCCGCCGCCGCATCCCCCACCACGGCGAGGGCGCCGAGCGCGAAAACGAGCAGAGCCGCGACGAGGCCGGTGATGCCGAAGTCGCGGTCCTTCACCATCTCACGATACTTGAAGACCGAGAACACCGCAGTGAAGCCGAGGCTGGCGGCAATCAGCACCGCCGGGCTCTGGAGCGCCTGGGCGAGGGCGGCCGAAACGCCGCCGAGCAGGCCGCACAGGGCGTAGGTGCGCACGCCCGCGGTGCGGCTGCCGGGTGGATCGGTGCGCTCGCGCCAGCCGCGTTCCACCCCGACCACGAGGCCGATGGCGAGAGCCACCGCAAGGCGGAACATGAGCTCGTCCACGGCATGCTCCATGACACAGCCTGAGTCTGGGACACCTGAGCTTAAGTTGGCTCAAGATATAGCAGACTTGGGCGCGGCAGCAGACCTCGCCGGGCCTGGGACGAAGGCGCGCGTGCGCTCAGGAATCCAGGCGGAACTTGGAGAAGTCCCGGTGCTCGGTGGCGATGCGGCGCACCGTGCCGGTGGCGGCGCGCATGACGATGGTGTCGGTGACGATCACCTCGCGGCCGAATCGCACGCCGCTGAGCAGGGCGCCGTCGGTGACGCCCGTGGCGGCGAACAGGCAGTCGCCCCGCACCATGTCTTCCAGCTTGTAGATCTTGGACGGGTCGCGGATGCCCAGCGCCTTGGCCTGGGCGCGCTTCTTGTCGCTGTCGAGGACGAGGCGCCCCTCCATCTGGCCGCCGATGCAGCGCATGGCCGCGGCCGCCAGAACCCCCTCGGCCGCGCCGCCGAGGCCGAGATAGATGTCGATGCCGCTCTTTTCGGGGGTCGTGGTGTGGACCACGCCGGCCACGTCGCCGTCGGTGATGAGCTTGATGGCCGCCCCGGTCTTGCGCACCGCGTCGATCAGCCCGGCGTGGCGCGGACGGTCGAGGATCAGAACCGAAACCTCGGTGGGCGGCACGCCCTTGGCCTCGGCCAGCGCGCGGATATTGTCCTGCGGACTCTGGGACAGGGAGACGATGCCCTCGGGATAGCCCGGGCCGATGGCGATCTTGTCCATGTAGCAGCCCGGGACCTTGAGCAGGGTGCCCGCCTCCGCCAGCACCAGGACGCAGAGGGAACCCTCCATGTTCTTGGCGCAGAGGGTCGAGCCTTCCAGCGCATCCACGGCGAGATCGACCGCGACGCCGCCGGAGCCCAGCGCCTCGCCGACGAACAGATGCTCGCACTCGCCCTCCAGGCCCTCGCCGATCACCAGCGTGCCCGAGACGGGGATCTGGTTGATCTCGCGGTGGCAGACGGCCATGGCGGCGAGGTCGGCGGCCTGCTCGTCGCCCCGTCCCCGCAGCCGGGCGGCGGCCACCGCGCAGCGCTCCATGGCCTGCGCCATGTCGAGGGCGAGGCGGCGGTCGAGCACCTGGGGCATCCGCGCAGCGGCCATGACGTCGATCCTTCTCCCGTCGATTCCCGCGCCGTCAAACCGTACTCAGCCGGATCAGTCCTTCTCGATCCGGATGACCTGGGGCAATGAGGCGACCACGCCGTCCGCCTGGATGGCGGCAATGGCGCGGCGGACCGCGGCCTCCGTCGTCGCATAGGTGATGAGAATCACATGGGCGGTCTCGGCGGGCGCGGCGCCCCCCGGCCGGCGCTGGACGATGGATTCCAGCGAGATCTGCTCGTCCGCCATGCGCCGGGCGATGGTGGCAGCGGTGCCCGGCTTGTTCACGGCGGCAAGGCGGATGTAGTAGCCGCCCTCGTGGCGCTGCATGGGCGCGCGCTCCGCCTTCTGGAGCTGCGCCACCGGCAGGCCGAAGGCGAAGCCCTTCGCGCCGCGGGCCACGTCGGCGAGGTCGCCTACCACGGCGGAGGCGGTGGCGTCGCCGCCGGCGCCCGGGCCGACCAGAGTGAGCGTCACCGCATCGCCATCCACCGCCACCGCATTGGTGACGCCGGACACCTGGGCGATGGGCCAGTGCTTCGGCACCATGGTGGGATGCACGCGCTGCTCGATGCCGGTGTCGGTCTTCACCGCCACGCCGAGCAGCTTCACCCGGTAGCCGAGGTCGTCGGCGGCTTCCAGATCGGCGAGGGTCAGCTGGCGGATGCCCTCCACATAGATGGATTCGGCGTCCACCTGTGTCCCGAAGGCGAGGGAGGTGAGGATGGAGAGCTTGTGGGCGGTGTCGAAGCCGTCGATGTCGAAGGTCGGGTCCGCCTCCGCATAGCCGAGCCGCTGCGCCTCGGTGAGGCAGACGTGGAAGGAGAGCTTCTCCTCCGCCATGCGGGTGAGGATGTAGTTGCACGTGCCGTTGAGGATGCCCGACACGCGGTCGATGACGTTGCCGGCCAGCGCCTCGCGCAGCGTCTTCACGATGGGGATGCCACCCGCCACCGCCGCCTCGAAATGGAGGCCCGCGCCGGAAGCCTCGGCGCGTCCTGCGAGGTCCACGCCGCATTTCGCCAGCAGCGCCTTGTTGGCGGTGACGACGGGAATGCCGCGCTCGAGCGCGGCGGCGACCGATGCCTTGGCCGGGTCGCCGTCGCCGCCCATCAGCTCCACGAACACGTCGATGTCGCCCTCGCGTGCGAGCGCGACCGGATCGTCGAACCAGGCAACGCCGGCGAGGTCGAGACCGCGGTCCCGGCTGCGGTCGCGGGCTGCGACGGCCGTCACCTTCAGCATGCGGCCGGTACGCGCCTCGAGGTCCTCGGCGCGGCGGGCGAGCATGCGGAAGACGGCGGCCCCGACGGTGCCGAGGCCGGCGAGGCCCACTTTCAGTTCACTCATGGTCTGGTCCGGTGTCTTTCTTCGGCTCTCGGCGTTCAGCGCGCGGCGCTGAGGGGTACCACGTTATGGAGCGTGGTGCCTGCCTGCTCGAAGAAGCGGCGGATGTTGCGGGCCGCCTGGCGGATGCGCTGCTCGTTCTCCACCACGGCGATGCGGACATAATCGTCGCCGTGCTCGCCGAAGCCGACGCCAGGCGCCACCGCCACCTCGGCCTTCTCGATGAGAAGCTTGGAGAATTCCACCGAGCCCATGGCCCGGAAGGGCTCCGGGATCGGGGCCCAGGCGAACATGGAGGCGCGCGGCGTGGGCACCGGGAAGCCGGCGCGGCCGAAGCTGTCCACCAGCGCGTCGCGGCGCTTCTTGTAGGTCTCGCGCATCTCGGCGATGCACTCCTGCGGGCCGTTGAGCGCCGCGGTGGCCGCCACCTGGATGGGGGTGTAGGCGCCGTAGTCGAGATAGGACTTCACCCGCGACAGGGCGGCGATGAGGCGCTCGTTGCCCACCGCGAAGCCCATGCGCCAGCCGGCCATGGAATAGGTCTTGGACATGGAGGTGAATTCCACCGTCACGTCCATGGCGCCCGGCACCTGCAGCACCGAGGGGGGCGGGTTGCCGTCGAAGTAGAGCTCGGCATAGGCGAGGTCGGAGAGAACGATGATGTCGTTCTTCTTCGCGAAGGCCACCACGTCCTTGTAGAACTCGAGATCCGCCACGCAGGCCGTGGGGTTCGAGGGATAGCACAGCACCACGGCGATGGGCTTCGGGATGGAGTGCTGGACCGCCCGCTCCATGGCGTGGAAGAATTCCGGCCCCGGCTCCACCGGCACCGAGCGGATGACGCCGCCCGCCATGAGGAAGCCGAAGGCGTGAATGGGGTAGGACGGGTTGGGCGTCAGGATCACGTCGCCCGGGGCGGTGATGGCCTGCGCCATGTTGGCGAAGCCTTCCTTCGAGCCCAGCGTCGCCACGATGTGCCGCTCGGGATCGAGCTTCACGCCGAATCGCCGCTCGTAATAGCCCGCCTGCGCCTTGCGCAGGCCGGGGATGCCCTTGGAGGCGGAATAGCGGTCGGTGCGCGGCTTGCCGATGGTTTCCTTCAGCTTCTCGATGACATGCGCCGGCGCATCGAGGTCGGGATTGCCCATGCCGAGGTCGATGATGTCCACCCCGGCATTGCGGGCGGCGGCCTTCACACGGTTCACTTGCTCGAACACGTAGGGCGGCAGCCGGCGAATGCGGTGGAAATCGGTCGTCATCTCAATGGCTCCAGAGGCCGCGCGTGCTGTTTCTCCCGGCGCGGCAGTCGGGCTTTGTAGCATTGTTCGGTGAATGAAAAAGCAACGAATGCGATAGGAGTGGGGCGAAGCCGCGAATGCGGCGCCGCACAATCACCTTTGGCGGGAGCGCGGGCCTATTTGGACTGGGTCCGCGCAAGGCGCTCCAGGTCGCGCTGAAGCTTTGCCTGACCTTCAGGCGTCAGCGGTTCCCGCCGGTCCGCTGGGGGGGCGCCGAGGGTGGGGAAGGCATTTTCCGGCACCTGCGGCACGGGCGGGTTGGGCGGCGTCAGGCCGGGCACGCTCTCGCCGCCCGCGCAGGCGGCGAGCAAGGTGAGGGCCGCCGCGGCACCTGCGGCCCGGGCGAATCGCCATCCGACTGCGACACACGGGATGGAGCGGAAACGCGGCTTTGAGAAATGACGGGTCATGAGCCTCGATGGGGTTGCGTGGCCTCGGCCGTGTACGCCGGCCGCCGGAGCGGTGGCTTCGGGAGGCGGAGCGGTGGCGCATGCGGCGCGTCGGATGTCTTCGCCCGTCCGGGACGGCGCGATCCTGTCATTTTCGCATTCTAGAGTATGACGAAAGCGCAGGCAGCGATAAAGATGGGCTAACGTTCGTATGCCCCGCGAGAAGGAAATGACGAATGTCCCGTGCTGAGGAGACGTCGAACATGGCGGGGAGCGCGCAGATCCTGCCGGCGGACAAGCCGCCGCATCTCAGCGTCGTACCGCCCGAACCCGTGGCCCCGTCGCCCCGCGAGACCGCGGCTGCGAGCCCGGAAAGCGCCAATCCCGCCACCAAGGGTCCGTCGTCCTCCAAGTCCGAGGCCAAACCGGAGGCCCAACCCGCAGCCAAGCCCGCCACCAAGCCGGCTGGCGGGGGGGGCGGCGCCGGGAGCGGCGAGGGCGCGCGCGCCGGGATCGACATCGAGGTCTTCTCGCGCAACCTTGCCCAGATGGTGGAGGAGGGCGGCAAGGCTATGGCGGCCTATCTCGGCCCCCGTG